>NZ_CP113519.1:2411081-3013852 GCF_026723825.1 Pseudomonas sp. GOM7
TCGAGGTGATCGAGGCGCACGGCGACTTCAACCACGGCTTCACCTACTCCGGTCACCCGGTGGCAGCGGCGGTGGGCCTGGAGAACCTGCGCATTCTCAAGGAAGAAGGCATCGTCGAGCGGGTCAAGGCAGAAACGGCACCCTATTTGCAGCGTCGTCTGCGTGAGCTGGCCGATCACCCGCTGGTGGGTGAAGTGCGCGGCCTGGGCATGCTCGGCGCCATCGAACTGGTGCAGGACAAGGCCGCGCGCAAGCGTTACCCGGATGAAATGGCTGCTGGCATGGTCTGCCGTGGCCACTGTTTCGACAACGGTCTGATCATGCGTGCCGTGGGTGACACCATGATCATCGCGCCGCCCTTGGTGATCAGCCAGGCAGAAGTGGATGAGCTGGTCGAGAAAGCGCGCAAGTGCCTGGATCTGACCTGGGAGCAGGTGCGTAGCCAGGCGTAAGCTCACGGGCTAGTGGGAGGGGCTTTAGCCGTGACAGAAACAACCCGCAGCTAAAGTGCGATGTGGCCCAGCAGCTCCTACAAGAATGAAACCCCGTGACCGTTACGGTGGCGGGGTTTCGTTTTTCAGCCGCTTACTTGAGGCTGTTCTTCAGCGTCTGCGCAGCCTGATCCAGGGCAGTACGTACGGCCGGGACTTCAGCCACGACATTGAGCAGGCCGTAGTCGTGGATCATGCCGTTGTAGCGCACGGCGGTCACCGGTACGCCAGCGGCGTTCAGGCGGCGAGCGTAGGCTTCGCCTTCGTCACGTAGCACATCCATCTCGGCGGTCTGCACCAGTGCTGGCGGCAGACCTTTGAGTTGTTCCAGGCTGGCGCGCAGCGGCGATGCATGGAACTCGTTACGCTGTTTCGGGTCGGTGGTGTAGTTGTCCCAGAACCATTCCATCATGCCGCGGGTCAGGAAGTGGCCTTCGGCGAACTGGTTGTACGACGCATTGTTGAAGTTGGCGTCGGTCACCGGCCACAGCAGCACCTGAGCGCGAAGTTTCGGCGTGCCAGCCTCCTTGGCCTTGATCGCGACCACAGCCGCCATGTTGCCGCCGACACTGTTGCCGGCCACCGCCAGGCGCGAACCGTCGACACCGATCTGGCTGCCGTTGTCGGCTACCCACTTGGTTGCGGCATAAGCCTGGTTGATCGCGGTCGGGTACTTGGCCTCCGGCGACGGCGTGTAGTCGACGTAGATCGCTGCGGCGCCGGAGCCCACTACCAGATCACGGATCAGGCGTGCGTGGGTCGGATAGTCACCCAGTACCCAGCCACCGCCGTGGAAGAACATGAAACCCGGCAGAATGCCGCGCGCACCTTCGGGACGTACCACCTTGAGGGTGAGCGACTGGCCATTCACCTGGATCACCTTGGTGTCGACCATGATACCTGACAAATCCACCTTGACCCCGGCCTGAGCGCCGACCAGCACGGCACGAGCATCTTTCGGCGAAAGGGTTTCCAGCGGCTGACCGCCGCCTGCTGCCAGGGCATCGAGGAAGCCCTGAGTGGTACGTTCCACGCCGGGGCTGCCGGCGGCAAAACTGCTGTTGATGGCCAGGGCGAGCAAGCCAGCGGTCAGGGTGCGCGAGATGTTCATGTTCCTGTTCCTTTTAGTGGGGGCGCCGGGGAGCCCGGCGCAGGATCGGTCAGACGATGGTCAGGGTGACGTCGATGTTGCCGCGGGTTGCGTTGGAGTACGGGCAGACGATGTGCGCGCGATCCACCAGGGTTTGCGCAGCGTCGCGATCCAGGCCTGGCAGGCTGATACGCAGTTCCACTTCGATGCCGAAACCGGTGGGGATGGCGCCGATGCCCACGGTGCCTTCGATGAAGGTGTCCGCCGGAATGCTCAGCTTGTCGCGAGCGGCGACGAACTTCAGGGCGCCAAGGAAGCAGGCGGAGTAGCCGGCAGCGAACAGTTGTTCCGGATTGGTGCCGTTGCCGCCTGCGCCGCCGAGTTCTTTCGGGGTGGTCAGGGCGATGTCGAGGACACCGTCGGAGGAGACGGCGCGGCCTTCACGGCCACCAAAGGCTTCAGCGGTGGCGCGGTAGAGAACGTTTTCGATGGTCATGGCGATTTTCCTCATCAGGGTTGGTAGTTGATGGATTGGTTCGCTAATTGTTTGCGCACTAACCGTATCCATGGAGTGAACTCTAATGCGCAAATATTTAGTGCGCAATATAAATCCATGGGTCATTTAGCTATATGTGGTCGGGGTGAATGGAATAAGCAGATGGGGCGCGGCTTGCAGTGCAGTTCTAGGCGGGAATGGTGTGTAGCAGAGCGTAGGGGGCGCTAGGCGCACCCGGAAAGATTCGTCTCACGTTCATCTCTGCAATCAGAGGGCGTCTTGCAGGTTGCTGCGCAGTGCGACCAGGTCATCACGCAGCTCGCCGAGCTGTTGCAGGTTCAGGCCGGTGGCCTTGAGAATGCAGGCCGGCACTGCCTTGGCCTGTTCATGCAGGGCGCGGCCTTGGTCGGTTAGGTATAGCTGCACCACGCGTTCGTCTTCGCTGCTGCGTCGGCGTTGCAGCAGGCCCTCGCTCTCCAGGCGTTTGAGCAATGGGGTGAGCGAGCCCGGGTCGGTGAGCATGCGCGCGCTGATCTCGCTGACGGTGATGCCGTCGTTTTCCCACAGCACCAGCATGGCCAGGTATTGCGGGTAGGTGAGACCGAGCGCCTGCAACAAGGGCTTGTAGGTCTTGGTCATCATCAGCGAGGTGGAATAGAGGGCGAAGCAGAGCTGGTTGTCCAGCATCAACTCGGTGCAGGGTTCCACGGGAGATTTCATGGCAGAGGTCTGTGGGATGAAGGAGTGCTTACGTTAGCGCGCTAATCATCGTTGCGCCAGAGGTTGGTGCGGGCAAGCCCGCACCGGGTAAGGCTCAGCCGCAGGACACTCGGGTGATGACGCCCTGTTCATCGACATTCAGATTCAGGCGCTGACCGTTGTATTCCAGGGTCACCACGCTGCGTGGTGTGAGGATACGTGCGCTGCTGGCACCGGCCTCCTGGCGGGCCTGTTCGAGCAGCTCCGGGCTGGCGCTCTGGCCCTTGAAGTGTTCGGCGGCGGATGAGGTGCAACTGTCATGTGTGGAGCCGCTCGGGGCAGCGGCAGAAGCCGGTTTTTCAGCGGTGCTGCTGCAACCAGAGGCGAGCAGGGTGGCGGTGAGCATGAGGCAGAGGCGGGTGGTGAGGTTCAATGCGAGGCTCCTTGGTTTACTGCGCGCCCTCCAGGCGCGCCAGACGTTCTTCGAGTGCGGCGATACGCGCTTCCAGTTCGACCAGCCGATCCTCATTAGGTGCCGAGGCTTCGCTGCGAGTACTGGCGCGGCTGGCCAGCAGGCTTTCCAGATCGGTGGGCTCGCCCAGCAGGTGCATGTAGCGATCCTCGCGCTGCCCGCTCTGGCGTGGCAGCAGCACGGCCAGGCCACGGCCGACCAATCGTTCCAACTGGTGCTGGATCTCTTCCACGTCATCGAAGTCGTGCATGCGGTTGCTGCGGGTCAGCAGCTCGTTGAGGGTCTGCGGGCCGCGTAACAGCAGCAGGCCGAGCAGCGCGGTCTGCGGCTTGACCAGCTCCAGTTGCCTGTCGCAGCGCTGTTCCCAGCGGTCGGCGCGGCTGCCCATCACCAGATGCACCAGCTTGCGGCCTTCCAGGCTGCGCAGGTAGCGCCCGACTTCGCCGGTCTCCAGGGTCATCAACGGTTCGCGGCTGGTCTTCTGGTTGCAGGCCAGTTGCACGGCATTGAGGGTCAGCGGGTAGCTTTCCGGGGTAGTCAGTTGCTTTTCGATCAGGCAGCCGAGAATGCGTACTTCGATGGCGTGCAGCGGGGTTTCGCCGACCAGCGGGGAGGGGGGGTAGGGCATGGCTCGATCCTGAGGCAGAAAAGATCTGCGTAGCCTAACGGCATCCGCGCTCAGCCGACAGACTGTAATCTGTATGCGAGCATGTCGAAGGATATGAGGCAGGCGCCTACACTGGCCATCAGGTTGCCCTGATGAGCGCCAAGCATATCTCCATTGCAAACAGAGGTGGTCATGAGCAAGACCGTGGAATTCTTCTTCGACCTGGGCAGCCCGGCCTCCTACCTGGCGCATACCCAGTTGCCGGCCCTGTGCCGTGAAGCAGGTGCCGAGTTGCTGTATCGACCGATGTTGCTCGGCGCCGTGTTCCAGGCCACCGGCAACGCCTCGCCGGTACTGATTCCGGCCAAGGGCCGATACCTGATGCGCGACCTGGCCCGCTGTGCCGAGCGCTTTGCCGTGCCGCTGCGCTTCAACCCGCATTTCCCCATCAACACCCTGGCCCTGATGCGCTTGCTGGTGGCGGTGCAAATGCATCAGCCGGCACGCCTCTACGATGCCGTGCATGGGCTGTTCGAGGCCATCTGGGTGGGCGGGGCGAATCTCGCCGACCCTGCCTGCGTGAGCGAGGTGTTGGTTGGCGCAGGCTTCGACGCAGCCGCGTTGCAGGCGCAGAGCGTCGAGCCGGAAGTGAAGGCAGCGCTCAAGGCCAGCACCGAAGAGGCCGTTGCCCGTGGCGTGTTCGGCGCGCCGACCTGCTTCGTCGAAGGCGAAATGTTCTTCGGTCAGGATCGGCTGGATTTCGTTCATGACGCACTTTGCCGCTGAGGCCCTGGCACAATGGCAGGCCTTTTTTTCTGGCTGCGGAGCCCATCATGAACCCCGAAGCGCTGAAACTCCTGGTGACCCGCCGTATGCCCTATGGCAAGTACAAGGATCGGTTGATCGCCGACCTGCCAGGCCATTACCTCAACTGGTTCGCCCGTGAGGGCTTTCCCAAGGGCGAGCTGGGCCAGTTGTTGGCGTTGATGCAGGAAATCGACCACAACGGCCTCAAACCGTTGCTCGATCCCTTGCGCGAACGCTCGTAGAGAGCATGCGTAGCCCGGATGCAATCCGGGAGGCGTTTCCGCTTCCCCGCGGAGTTCATCCAGGCGCCAGTTACACCCGTAGGGTGCGCCGTGCGCACCGACCATGCACATGCAAAAATCGCGGTGCCACAGCGCACCCTACCTCAATGCCAGTTGCGACCGTGGTCCAACTTCTGATCCACCAACCATTTGCCATGGGCGATGGAAGCGCGCTGGGCCTTTTCCAGGTCGGTCATGAAGGCGTAGTCCACCGGCAGGGTCAGACGTTTGCTGGTTTTGCCGTCAGGTTCGGTGATCTGGCAGCCACCGGCCCATGGGGTGGGCAGGCCGGGGTGTTCCATGACCGTAGCGCGGATGGTGTGGTCGCGGTGGGTGCAGGTGAGTGCGCTCATGGGTGTGGCCTCCTCGAGCGAGGCGCCGCCCTCGGTGTCGACGCTACACCGAGGTTCCAGCCGGGGCCAGTGGCGGCGGCGCGTGAATGAGTGTGCGTCTGCCCTTAACCTTAGCGCAGATATGAACCTGCCGAGCCTGAGCCGATAAACGCGCAAGGTTGCGAGTTGGTGTGATTGTGCGGTGGTTTTCGGTGTTGTCGGGCTGCTTGTCGCGTTCTACTGATGGCTTCCGTTTCGCCCTCCGGGGAGTCACTTTTGCTTGCCTTTCTTTGCTCTGAGCAGCGCTTCGATTTCAACGAAAAGTGAGTCGCCCGAGGATGCGGCGAACCTTGGAGCTTCTGAATGCACTGCAGCGACGTCCAGAGCGACAGGCAGGCAAAATGCCGATCCAGCAAGCAGCAAGCAGCTTCCACAACATACAGAGAAGCAAACGAAAGAGCCCCGCACTAGGCGGGGCTCTTTTTCTACAACGCTGGGATCAGGCCTGAACGACCGGGATCTTGGCGTTGGCCGCCGCTTCACGGAAGTCGGCGATCTGGTCGAAGCTCAGGTAGCGGTAGATGTCGCCAGCCATGCTGTCGATATCCTTCGCGTAGGCCATGTACTCCTCGACGGTCGGCAGCTTGCCGAGAATCGAGGCGACCGCTGCCAGTTCGGCAGAGGCTAGGTACACGTTGGCGCCATCGCCCAGACGGTTCGGGAAGTTACGGGTAGAGGTCGAGACCACGGTGGAGTTGGCAGCCACACGTGCCTGGTTACCCATGCACAGCGAGCAGCCCGGCATCTCCATGCGTGCACCGGCCTTGCCGTAGATGCCGTAGTAGCCTTCCTCGGTCAGCTGGTGAGCATCCATCTTGGTCGGCGGCGACAGCCACAGACGGGTCGGGATACCACCCTTGACCTTGTCCAGCAGCTTGCCGGCAGCGCGGAAGTGACCGATGTTGGTCATGCACGAACCGATGAATACTTCGTCGATCTTGTCGCCGGCCACGCTGGACAGCAGACGGGCGTCGTCCGGGTCGTTCGGGGCGCAGAGTACCGGCTCGTTGAGCTGGGACAGGTCGATCTCGATGACTTCGGCGTACTCGGCGTCCTTGTCGGCTTCCATCAGCACCGGGTTGGCCAGCCAGGCTTCCATCGCCTGGGCACGACGCTCCAGGGTACGGGCATCACCGTAGCCTTCGCTGATCATCCAGCGCAGCAGGGTGATGTTGGACTGCAGGTATTCGGCGATGGCCGCTTCCGGCAGTTTGATGGTGCAGCCGGCAGCCGAACGCTCGGCGGAGGCGTCGGACAGCTCGAACGCCTGCTCGACGGTCAGGTTGTCCAGGCCTTCGATCTCGAGGATGCGGCCGGAGAAGATGTTCTTCTTGCCTTTCTTCTCGACGGTCAGCAGACCTTTCTGGATGGCGTAGTAAGGGATCGCATGAACCAGGTCACGCAGGGTGATACCCGGTTGCATCTTGCCCTTGAAACGCACCAGGACCGATTCTGGCATGTCCAGCGGCATCACGCCGGTGGCGGCGGCGAAGGCCACCAGGCCGGAGCCAGCCGGGAAGGAAATGCCGATCGGGAAGCGGGTGTGCGAGTCGCCACCGGTGCCGACGGTATCCGGCAGCAGCATGCGGTTCAGCCAGCTATGGATGATGCCGTCGCCCGGACGCAGGGACACGCCGCCACGGGTGCGGATGAAATCCGGCAGGGTGTGGTGGGTGGTGACGTCGATCGGCTTCGGATAGGCAGCGGTGTGGCAGAAGGACTGCATCACCAGGTCAGCCGAGAAGCCCAGGCACGCCAGGTCTTTCAGCTCGTCGCGGGTCATCGGGCCGGTGGTGTCCTGGGAACCGACGGTGGTCATCTTCGGTTCGCAGTAGGTGCCCGGACGTACGCCTTCGACGCCGCAGGCCTTGCCGACCATCTTCTGCGCCAGGGTGAAGCCCTTGCCGCTGTCAGCCGGTTGCTCCGGCTTCTTGAACAGGTCGGAGGAGCCCAGGCCCAGTTCGGCACGCGCCTTCTCGGTCAGGCCACGGCCGACGATCAGCGGGATACGGCCGCCAGCGCGGACCTCGTCGAGCAGCACAGGGGTCTTCAGCTCGAAGGTGGTGATGACTTCGTCGGTGCCGTGCTTGCAGACCTTGCCCGCATAGGGGTAGACGTCGATCACGTCGCCCATGTTGATGTTCGACACGTCGAACTCGATCGGCAGGGCGCCAGCGTCTTCCATGGTGTTGTAGAAGATCGGGGCGATCTTGGTACCGAAGCAGAAGCCGCCAGCGCGCTTGTTCGGCACGTACGGAATGTCGTCGCCGAAGAACCACAGCACCGAGTTGGTGGCGGACTTACGGGAAGAACCGGTACCGACCACGTCACCGACGTAGGCGACCGGGAAGCCCTTGGCCTTGATCTCTTCGATCTGCTTCAGCGGGCCGATGGCGCCTTGCTGCTCAGGGACGATGCCGTCGCGAGCCATTTTCAGCATGGCCAGGGCGTGCAGCGGGATGTCGGGGCGCGACCAGGCGTCCGGGGCAGGGGACAGGTCGTCGGTGTTGGTTTCGCCCGGCACCTTGAACACGGCCAGGCTGTATTTCTCGGCGATGGCCGGCTTGTTGGTGAACCACTCGCCATCGGCCCAGGACTGCAGCACGGCTTTGGCGTTGGCGTTGCCGGCCTTGGCTTTCTCGGCGACGTCGTGGAAGGCGTCGAACATCAGCAGGGTGTGCTTGAGTTGCTCGGCGGCCACGGCGCCCAGGGCAGCGTCATCCAGCATTTCGACCAGGGTGGCGATGTTGTAGCCACCTTGCATGGTACCCAGCAGCTCGACTGCGCGCTGTTTGCTGATCAGGGGGGAAGTGGCTTCGCCCTTGGCAACGGCAGAGAGGAAACCGGCCTTGACGTAGGCCGCTTCGTCCACGCCCGGCGGTACACGGTTGGTGATCAGGTCTACGAGGAATTCTTCTTCGCCAGCCGGCGGGTTTTTCAGCAGCTCGACCAGGCCTGCGGTTTGTTCGGCGTTCAGCGGCTGGGGCACGATACCCTGAGCGGCACGCTCTGCTACGTGTTTGCGATAGGCTTCAAGCACAGTTATTACCCTCATCAGTGGTCCCAAAGGGTTGTCCGGGACGCGATCCAGATACCCACGAACCAGGCGCTTTTCGCCTTTATGAGCCGATCAGCCGAGGTTTCATGGGTCTCTTGTAGAAGCTGCTTTCAAAGTTTTACGCCGGCAGGACGGTTTCTGATGAGGGCTGACGCAGGCGCTCGGGGGGACTCCAAGTGGCTGCGTCGCCATCGTACCTGCAGGATCGACTGTGCTCGTGACGCTTTGAAAACAGCTTCCAACGGACATTGGTGCCTTTACAAGGCGGGGCGATTCTAATGGAAAGCGCGAAAGAAGTTAAGCCAATGTCCCCGTGTCGGCAGGGGTGAACTGAATTAGACAAAGGGCTAAGATGCCAGGCCGTTCGTCTTTAGCTGTCATCTCGTCATGTCCAATCAGCGCATCAAGACCCCTTGCGTGGGGTTGTGTTCAACCGTTTACGGCGACGTCGTGTGCCGGGGTTGCAAGCGCTTTCACCATGAGGTGATCAACTGGAACAGCTATGGCGAGGACGAGAAGCGCGCCGTCTGGACGCGCCTGGAAGTGTTGCTGGTACAGGTGATGACGGCCAAGCTGGAAGTCTTCGATGAGCAACGCCTGCGTGCTCAGCTAGAGCAGCGGCAGATTCGCTTCGTGCCGCAGCAGTCGCCTTATTGCTGGGCCTATCAATTGATCGCGCGCGGCGCGCGGATGATCAATCAGCTCGACGCTTACGGCATGGTGTTGCTCCCCGAGTTCCGCAACTGGACGCTGCCTGAACTGCGCGATGCCATCGACCGTGAGTTCTTCCTGCTCTCCGAAGCGCATTACGAGCGCTATATCGCGCCGAAGTTCTTGCGCGAGGGGCTGGAAGTCCGGGTGTGAGAGGCTATGCCCCGTAGGGTGTCGCGGGGCCGCCTAGGCTGCGCGCACCGCTTCGGGGTCGGCTTCAGTGCCTCGTCAAACTGCTGGTGCGCACGGCGCACCCTACGTCCTAGCGTTGGGCGACGAGTTCTTCGAGGTGGGCGATGACTTCGTCCGGCTTGAGCACCAGCACGTCGCTTTCCAGCGCGTCGAGTATGACTTCGGCGGTATTGCCGATCAGCGCGCCGGACAGCCCCGTGCGTGCCACCGTACCGATCACCGTGACGGCGGCATCGAGCTGGTGGGCGACCTGCGGAATCACCACGTCGGCAGGGCCTTCGAGCACGTGCAGGTGCTCGTCGTTGATGTCGTACTCGGCCTGGAAGCTGCGGCACTGTTCGCGGTAGCGCGCTTCGATGGTTTCCTTGAGCTGAAAGGTGGGGTCGGCCGCCGACAGCATCGGCGTCGGATGAGCGGTGGTCACGTGCAGGTTGCCCTTGGCCAGGCCGGCAATATCGTAGCCATGGCTGATGATGCCGGCGTGCAGGGTGCGGTGTTCGCTGTCGGCATTGCCCACGTCCACGGCGGCGAGGATGTTGCCGCCGGTCCAGGGGCGTTCGGTCTTGACCATCAGCACCGGGCCGGGGCAGTAGCGCAGCAGCTTCCAGTCCTCGGGGGTGAGGATGGCCTTTTTCAAAGGGTTGTCCGGCAGGTGCTGCTTGATCACCAGACCACAGCCCTCGGCCTGCTGCACGGCGATGATGGTCTGGTGCGGGTTGTCCTCCCAGGCCTGCTGGGTGGTAACGTTGAATCCCTCCTGGGCCAGGTTGCTTTGCAGGTCTGCAAGCAGCGCACCGTGATCGCCTTTCTTGTCGCAGACCAGCAGATGCAGGTGTGACTGGGTGACTCCCGCTATCAGTTTTGCCCGCTTCAGTGCGAGGCCTTCGGGGTGTTGAGGATCCACCACCACCAGAATGCTACGGATCGCTTGCATGGTCGTCTCCCTGAGAATGAACGCCGTTCGTTCAACTATAGGTGCGTCGTTACCAGCGGCTCCTTGACCTGTATCAACGGTGTGCTGGTCGCCTGCTCTGTCACTCGTATAATGGCCCGCCATTTTCAACCTCGCCAGTACCGAGAGCGCTTCAATCATGATGTCAAATGCCCAGCATGTTCCGAGTAATACCGAGGAACCTGTGACGATCCTGCAGGAAATTCTCGAGTTCCTCGGCGGCGTCGCTACCCCGGATGCCTGGCTGGACGAAGCCCTGCGCCAGCAGGAGATCCTCCTGCTCGATCACCGCAACCTCGAGTACAAGGCGGCGCAGACTGCGCTGAGTTTGATGGGGCGCTACCTGACCAAGACCGAACTAACCGCAAGAATGTCGCGTCTGGCCCGTGAAGAGCTGGTGCACTTCGAGCAGGTGAGTAAGATCATCCGTGGCCGTGGCATCGAGGTTCGCCATGTTTCGGCGTCGCGTTACGCCGCTGGTCTGCGTGCATTGCTGCGTGGTGGTGAAGTGGAGCGGTTGGTGGACGTGCTGGTAGTCGGCGCCTTCATCGAGGCGCGCTCCTGCGAGCGCTTCGCCGCCCTGGTGCCGCGCCTGGACGCCGAGCTGGCCAAGTTCTACGCCGGTTTGCTGGAGAGTGAGGGGCGCCACTACCGCGGCTATCTCAAGCTGGCTTATCTGTATGGTGACGCCGCTGACGTGGATGCACGTATCGAGGTGGTGCGCGCGGTGGAGCAGGAGCTGATCACCTCGCCGGATGAGCAGTTCCGTTTCCATAGTGGTGTGCCTGCAGAAAGCGGCCGCGAAGCGGCCATCTGATGACCCTCTCCCGCTTGCGGGATGAGGGTGCCCGCAGGACGGGAGAGGGGGCTTCAGCCTACGCCGTTGCCCTCTCCCCCAGCCCCTCTCCCGCAAGCGGGAGAAGGGAGCAAAGCCCTGCAGTCGTAGCCCGGATGAAATCCGGGGCGATCTTGAGGGTTGCTTCCCCGGATTTCATCCGGGCTATGGTCAGGCTGGCGTCAACTCGAACGGCGCCTGGTTGAAACCGGTTTCATCGACCTGCAATGCCCAGCCCTGACGATCCCAGTCCCCCAGCACGATGCGCCGCGCCGCTTGGCTGTTCACGATCAGCTCATGCAGCGCCGGCCGATGAGTGTGGCCATGAATCAGCGTGCGCACGCCGTGCTCGGTCATCACCTTGACCACTTCCTCCGGCGTGACATCGACGATCTCGCTGGCCTTCATCCGTGTTTGCGCGCGGCTTTCGTTGCGCAGCTTGCGCGCCAGCTTCTGTCGCGTGCTCAGTGGCAGGTTGCGCAGGATCAGCAGCGACAGCGGATTGCGCAGCCAGCGGCGCAGCTTCATATAGCCGACATCCAGGGTGCACAGGCTGTCGCCGTGCATCAGCAGCACGGGTTCGCCATTCATCTGCACCTTGTGCGGATCGCTCAGCAAAGTGCAGCCGGCCTCGCGGCAGAAGCGCTTGCCGATCAGAAAGTCGCGATTGCCGTGCATCAGGTAGATGCGCGTGCCGGTGTCGTTCAGCTCGCGCAAGGCGCGGGCGATCTCGTGCTGGAAGGGCGTCATGCCGTCGTCGCCGATCCAGACCTCGAAGAAGTCGCCGAGGATGTACAGGGCCTCGGCCTGGCGCGCGCGGGTGGCGAGAAAATGCAGAAACGCCCGGGTGATGTCCGGGCGTTTCTCTTCGAGGTGCAGATCGGAGATCAGCAGGATCATTTCGTTCAACAGGCCGATGAAAAAGGTAGCGAGCGACGGCTAGGCTAGGCGCGGATGGCCGAGGATGCGGAGTTTACGAGCTGTAAATGAGCAGTCCGAGGCCGGCCGCAACGACGCATAGCCTAGCGCAGTAGTTTTTCGTCGGTCTGTCAGACGATTTCGGCCTTCTCGATGACTACATCATCCACCGGTACGTCCTGGTGGCCGGCTTTCATGGTGGTGGCGACACCCTTGATCTTCTCGACCACGTCCATGCCTTCGACCACTTCGCCGAATACAGCGTAGCCCCAGCCCTGAACGGTCGGCGCGCTGTGGTTGAGGAAGCTGTTGTCGGCGACGTTGATGAAGAACTGCGCGCTGGCCGAGTGCGGCTCCATGGTGCGGGCCATGGCGATGGTGCCGACCTTGTTGGCGACGCCGTTGTTGGCTTCGTTCTTGATCGGCGCGCGGGTCGGCTTCTGCTTCATGCCCGGCTCGAAACCGCCGCCCTGAATCATGAAGTTACCGATCACGCGGTGGAAGATGGTGCCGTCGTAATGGCCTTCCTTCACGTATTGCTCGAAGTTGGCCACGGTTTCCGGGGCCTTGTCGGCGAACAGGTTCAGGGTGATGACGCCGTGGTTGGTGTGCAGTTTGATCATGATCGTATCCGTGATGAGGCAGATTCGAGCCAGTGGCCCGGGGTGAACAGCCCTGACAGGTTGGCATGCACCCTGTCAGGGGCTTGACAGGTTGGTTATGATACGGACTTTGCCCGATGCGGCCTACCCTGCGCCGCGCCAGTATTGTTAAGGACACCATGAGCAAGCCCACCGTCGAAAAAGCTGCCAATTTCCTGCGCCCCATCGTCCAGGCTGATCTGGACAGCGGCAAGCACGCCAAGATCGTGACCCGCTTCCCGCCGGAGCCCAACGGCTACCTGCATATCGGCCATGCCAAGAGCATCTGCCTGAACTTCGGCCTGGCCGAAGAGTTCGGCGGCCAGTGCAACCTGCGTTTCGACGACACCAACCCGGCCAAGGAAGACCAGGAATACATCGACGCAATCAAGGCCGACGTCGAATGGCTGGGCTTCAAGTGGGCCGGCGAGGAGCGCTACGCCTCCAACTATTTCGACCAGCTACATGCCTGGGCCATCGAGCTGATCAAGGCCGGCAAGGCCTTCGTCTGCGACCTCAATGCCGAAGAGATGCGCGAATACCGTGGCAGCCTGAACGAGCCCGGCAAGAACAGCCCGTTCCGCGAGCGCAGCGTCGAGGAAAACCTCGACCTGTTCGCCCGCATGAAGGCCGGTGAGTTCCCCGATGGTGCTCGTTCGCTGCGTGCCAAGATCGACATGGCCTCGCCGAACATCAACCTGCGCGACCCGATCCTCTACCGCATCCGCCATGCCCACCATCACCAGACCGGCGACAAATGGTGCATCTACCCGAGCTACGACTTTACCCATGGTCAGTCCGATGCCATCGAAGGCGTGACCCACTCGATCTGCACCCTGGAGTTCGAGGATCATCGCCCGCTGTACGAGTGGTTCCTGGAGAACCTCTCGGTGCCGGCGCAGCCGCGTCAGTACGAATTCGCCCGCTTGAACCTGAACTACACCATCACCAGCAAGCGCAAGCTCAAGCAGCTAGTGGACGAAGGTCACGTCAAGGGTTGGGACGACCCGCGCATGTCGACGCTGTCCGGCTACCGTCGTCGTGGCTACACCCCGGCGTCGATCCGTGCCTTCTGCGACATGATCGGCGTCAACCGCGCCGGTGGTCTGGTGGACATCGGCATGCTCGAGTTCGCCATTCGTGACGATCTGGACGCCAACGCCGCGCGCGCCATGTGCGTGCTCAAGCCGCTCAAGGTGGTGATCACCAACTACCCCGAGGGTAAGGTCGAGAACCTTGAACTGCCGCGCCATCCCAAGCAGGACATGGGGGTACGCGTGCTGCCGTTCTCCCGTGAGATCTACATCGACGCCAGCGACTTCGAGGAAACTCCACCGGACGGCTACAAGCGCCTGATCCCAGGTGGCGAAGTGCGTCTGCGCGGCAGCTATGTGATTCGCGCCGACGAGGCTGTCAAAGACGCTGCCGGCAATATCGTCGAGCTGCGCTGCAGCTACGACGAGAACACCCTGGGCAAGAACCCGGAAGGCCGCAAGGTCAAGGGCGTGATCCACTGGGTGCCGGCGGCCGAAAGCGTCGAATGCGAAGTGCGCCTGTACGACCGTCTGTTCCGTTCGGCCAACCCGGAGAAGAGCGAAGAGGGCGGCAGCTTCCTCGACAACATCAACCCTGAATCGCTGGTGGTGCTCACCGGCTGCCGCGCCGAGCCATCGCTGGCCCAGGCGACGGCTGACGATCGCTTCCAGTTCGAGCGCGAAGGCTACTTCTGCCTGGACAAGGATTCGACCGCCGACGCGCTGGTGTTCAACCGTACCGTCACGCTGCGCGATTCGTGGGGGCAGTAATGGCACTGTCGATCTACAACACGCTGAGCAAGGTCAAGGAACCGTTCAAGCCGTTGATCGGTAACAGCGTACGCATGTACGTGTGCGGCATGACCGTCTATGACTTCTGCCATATCGGTCACGCCCGGGTGATGGTCGCCTTCGACGTGGTCACCCGCTGGCTGCGTCAGCGCGGCTATGACGTGACCTATGTGCGCAACATCACCGACATCGACGACAAGATCATCAAGCGCGCCAATGAGAACGGCGAGCCGTTCGAGGCGCTGGTCGAGCGCATGATCGCGGCGATGCACGAGGACGAAGCACGCCTTTCCGTGCTGCGCCCGGACATCGAACCGCGCGCCACCGGTCATATCGCCGGCATGCACCAGATGATCCAGACCCTGATCGACAAGGGTTATGCCTACGCGCCGGGCAATGGCGACGTGTACTACCGCGTCACCAAGTTCGAAACCTACGGCAAGCTGTCACGGCGCAAGATCGACGAGCTGAAGATCGGCGCGCGCATCGAAGTGGACGAGATCAAGGAAGACCCGCTGGACTTCGTGCTGTGGAAGGGCGCCAAGCCGGGTGAGCCGAGCTGGGATTCGCCCTGGGGCAAGGGTCGGCCGGGCTGGCACATCGAGTGCTCGGTGATGTCCACCTGCTGCCTGGGCGAGACCTTCGACATCCACGGCGGCGGCCCGGACCTGGTGTTCCCGCACCACGAGAACGAGATCGCCCAGAGCGAGGCAGCCACCGGCAAGCAGTACGCCAACGCCTGGATGCACGCCGGTGCGGTGCGTGTGGACGGCGAGAAGATGTCCAAGAGCCTGGGCAACTTCTTCACCATCCGCGAGGTGCTGGAGAAGTACCACCCTGAGGTGGTGCGCTACCTGCTGGTGTCCAGCCACTACCGCAGCCCGATCAACTATTCCGAAGAGAGTCTCAAGGAAGCCAAGGGCGCCCTGGAGCGTTTCTACAATGGCCTCAAAGGTCTGCCGGACGCAGCGCCTGCCGGTGGCGAGGCCTTCGTCGAGCGTTTCGGCGCGGCCATGGACGACGACTTCAACTCGCCGGAAGCCTGCGCCGTGCTGTTCGAGATGATCCGCGAAGTCAACCGCTTGCGTGAGTCGGACGTGCAGGCTGCTGCCGGCCTGGCCGCCCAGCTCAAGCAGTTGGCCAGCGTGCTCGGCGTGCTGCAACTCGAGCCTGAGGCGTTCCTCCAGGCCGGTGCTGCCGGCAAGGTGGATGCCGCCGAAGTGGAGGCCCTGATCGCGGCGCGCCTGCAGGCGCGTGCCGAGAAGAACTGGGCAGAGTCAGATCGCATCCGCGACCAGCTCACCGCCATGGGCGTGGTGCTGGAAGACGGCAAGGGTGGCACCACCTGGCGCCTGGCCGAATAAGCTTCATGCTCAACGACAAAGGCCGCTTATCAGCGGCCTTTGTCGTTTCTAGGGATGTGCTGCACGTAGGGTGCGCCGTGCGCACCAATATGCCTGACGGAGCGTAGCCCGGATGCCATCCGGGAACCATGGTGGACTCCAAACCTCCCCGGATTTCATCCGGGCTACTGGTGCGCACAGCGCACCCTACGGTTCGATCGCGTCGAGCAACTGCAAGGCCAGGCGCACACGATCGGCATTGGGGTAGTTGCGGTTGGCGAGGATCACCAGCCCGGTGTCGCGCGCCGGTAGCAGCAGGATGTAGGCACCGAAGCCGTTGGTCGAGCCGGTCTTGTTCAGCAGCAGGTCTCCCTCGGCTGGTTTGGGTACGCTGAAACGCTCCACTGGCTGCGGTTGCAGCGCCATTTCGGCGGAATTGCCGGCCTGTAGTTGTTCCAGACTGATGGGGTAGGCGTAGCGCTCCCAGCCCAGGGCCTGGGTCATGTCGCCAATCTGGTAATAGCCACGATGAGTGGAGCTGATGGCCTGGCGCAACGGGGCAGGTAGTCTGTTCGGGTGCAGGTTGGCGTCGATGAAGCGCAGCATGTCCGTGCTAGTGGATTTCACCCCGTAGGCTTCGGCATCCAGGGCGCCAGGGCTGACCCGCACGGGCTTGTCGTCACGGTAACCCCAGGCGTATTGCTTCATGCTGGCCTGGGGAATTTGCACATGGCTTTCTCGCATACCCAGTTGCGGCAGCAGATCCTTTTCCATCAACTGCTGAAAGGGCTCGGCCAGGCTGGTCGCCGCCAGGTGGCCGAACAGGCCGATGCTGGGGTTGGAATACAGTCGCTGCGTGCCCGGCGGATACACCGCCTGCCAGTTGCGGTAGTAATCGAGGGCTTGGCGCTCGTCGTCGACCGCATCCGGGAACTGCAGCGGCAGCCCTCCGGCCGTGTAGGTGGCCAGATCCAGCAGGCTGATGTGATCGAAGGCGCTGCCTTGCAGCTCCGGCAGGTATTGGCTGGCATTGTCGCTGAGGTTCAGGGTGCCACGGGCTTCGGCATAGGCGCCGAGGGTGGAGGTAAACAGCTTGCTGATCGAGCCCAGCTCGAACAGGGTATGACGATCCACCGCCTGGCCGCTTTCACGGGATGCGACGCCGTACTCGAAGAAATGCTGCTGGCCCTTGTGGCTGATGGCGATGGCCATGCCGGGGATGGCATAGGTCTGCATCATCGACTTTGCGGCGGTGTCCACCTGTTTTTCCAATGAAGGCGATGCCGGCGCCTGGCTGGCGGCCAGCAGAGCCAGGGCGGCGAACAGTGGGCGGTACAGGTGGTGCATGCTGAGTTCCTTTCGTGGCTGGGCGATGCCGGCCCGCTCGGCGTTCGGGCAGTAGGCAAATGTATGGCTTGGGCCGACTCTCCGAGCAAAGGTTCAGGGCCGCACGCCCTGTTCGCGCAGGCGCTTGTACAGGGTGTTGCGGCTCAGGCCGAGGTGGCGGGCCAGGTAGGAGATGTTACCGCCGCAGGCCTGGTACTGGCTGGCAAGGTCGACATTATCCGGTTCGGGATGCGCTGGCAGGCTGGTGTCGGTTGGCAGGTCGAGGAAAAAGTCGTCCGGCAGGTGCTCGGCGCGGATGGGCTGATCGTCGGCCATGGCCAGTGCCACCCGCAGCACGCTGCTGAGCTGACGCAGATTGCCGGGCCAGGGGTGGCGCTGGAACAGTTCCAGCACTTCGTGGCTGATGCCCGCGCGCTGCCGGGGTTCGCGGTGCTGCTCCCACAGTTTCTGGAACAGCGCCAACCTGTCGCTGCGCTCGCGCAGTGGTGGCAGCTCCAGGTTCAGGCCGCTGATGCGGTAGTAGAGATCGGCGCGGAACTGGCCGCTGTCGACGTCCTGGCGCAGCGGACGGTTGGTCGCGGAGACCAGGCGCACGTCGACCGGATGCAGTTCGCTGCTGCCCAGTGGTTGCACGCAGCGCTCCTGCAGCACCCGCAGCAGGCGGGCCTGTACGCGCAATGGCATGTCGCCGATCTCGTCGAGAAACAGCGTGCCCTGGTGCGCCTTGCGGATCAGGCCGACATGGCCCTTGTGGTTGGCGCCGGTAAAGGCGCCTTTTTCATAGCCGAACAGCTCCGATTCCACCAGCTCTGCCGGAATGGCGGCGCAGTTGACCGCGATGAAGGGCTGGCTGGCGCGCGAGCTGGCCTGGTGCAGGGCCTTGACGAAGACTTCCTTGCCGGCACCGGTTTCCCCCTGCACCAGGATCGGGATGTCCTTTTCCAGCAGGCGTTCGGCCTGGCGAATAGCCTTGTCCATGCGCGCATCACCCAGGCTCAGCGCATGCAGATGCGGTGCCTGGGGGCTGCTCGTGGCAGTTGGCGGACGAAAATCCCGAGCCTGGATCGGCGCCGGCCGAGCAGGGCGACGTACCCGCGCGTGAAAGCGGAACTGACCAGTGGTGCGCAGGTTGAATGGCTGGCCATCCGGCTGGTTGAGCAACTGCTGTAGCGGCAGGTCGAAGAGCTGCTCGATGGCACCGTAGGTCAGCGGCTGGCCGAGCAGGTTGTCGGCGCGGCGGTTGGCCGACACCACGTGCCCTTGCTCGTCGAACACCACCAGGCCGGCCCAGGGGCTGTCGAGGTTGTCCAGGCTGTTATTGAAGCTGAGCAGGTGGTAGCGGTCGGCGAACAGCTTGAGGATCAGGCGGTTCTCCACCGACTGGCTCATCATCTTGACCATGCCGAGGGTGTGCGCCGGTGGCAGGTAGCTGTCGCTGGACACATCGAGCACGGCGATCATGCGCCGCTGTTCGTCGAAGATCGGTGAGGCCGAGCCGGTCATGAAGCGGTTGGCCTTGAGGAAATGCTCATCGTGCTGGATGTGCACGGCCTGGCCACAACTGAGTGCGGTGCCGATGGCATTGGTACCGGTGTAGCGCTCCAGCCAGCTAGCGCCGGCGACGAAACCGGCGGCTTGGCGTGGCTCGATGAAGCGCTGGTCGCCCCAGGAGTGCAGCAGCCGGCCCTGGTCGTCGGCGAGCATGATCAGGCAGTTGGAGTTGGCCAGGATGGTGCCGTAGTAGGGCAGCACCTCCTGATGCGTGGTCTGCACCAGAGCCTGGCGGCTCTCCAGCAGGACGGACAGCTCGCCGGGCGCAGGCGGGTCGAAGCGTGGGGGGCTCTGGTGGGTCAGGCCATAGTCGCGGCAGCGCGACCAGGACTCCTGGATAAGGGTGTCGTGCGCCGGGGTGCGGGCAGCTTCGTTCATGACGTGATCTCTTCTTGTGGCCTCGCGATCTTTGTCGCGATCAGTTCAGTTTCGTTCAAGACTGTTCAAAGTCAACGATCAAAGTGTTCAGTTGTTCACTTTCGACTGTTCAAAAGTGTTCAGTCACATACCGCTTCGCTGTCACCGGTCTGGAAATATTTTCTTTTAAATCAGTCTGATAGGTCGATTTGTGAGGCCTTGGCACGCTTGTCGCTGTAGAGGTTCGCAATCGAATGGCACGACAAGAAAAAGGACAGGCCATGTCGCTCAAGCTCGAACACGTCACCCGTATCGTCGACGGCCAGGTGCATATCGACGATGCCTGCCTGAGTTTTGAACCGGGCTCCTTCAACGTGCTGCTCGGCCGTACCCTGGCCGGCAAGACCAGCCTGATGCGCCTGATGGCCGGGCTGGATCGGCCCAGCAGCGGCCGCGTGCTGATGAACGGCGCCGACGTGACCGGCGTGCCGGTACGCCAGCGTAATGTGTCGATGGTCTATCAGCAGTTCATCAACTACCCGACCCTGACGGTGTTCGAGAACATCGCCTCGCCACTGCGCCAGGCCGGTATGGCCAAGGAGCAGATCGTCGAGAAGGTCGAGGCCACGGCGCGCATGTTGCGCATCGACAAGCTGCTGTCGCGCTACCCGCTGGAGCTGTCCGGTGGCCAGCAGCAGCGCACCGCCATGGCGCGGGCGCTGGTCAAGGACGCCTCGCTGATTCTCTTCGACGAACCGTTGGTCAATCTCGACTACAAGCTGCGTGAAGAACTGCGCCAGGAAATGCGCGAGCTGTTCCAGGCGCGTCACACCATTGCCGTCTATGCCACCACCGAGCCCAACGAGGCGCTGGCCCTGGGCGGCACCACCACCATCCTGCATGAAGGCCGGGTGGTGCAGAGCGGCAAGACTGCCGAGGTCTACCACCGTCCGCAGCAGATGCTGGCCGCCGAGCTGTTCTCGGAGCCGGCGATCAACCTGCTACCTGGACGCATCAGTGGCACTGAGGTGAGCTTCGCCGATTGCGTGCATTTTCCGCTCAACCCCGATCTGCGCGGCATCGACGAGGGTGAATATCGCTTCGGTGTGCGCCCCAGCCATATCGGCCTGGTGCCATCCAATGACGATGATCTGGAGCTGGCGGTAACCGTGGAGCTGGCCGAGATCAGCGGCTCGGAAACCTTCCTGCATGTACGCAACGAGCAGTTCGTGCTGGTGCTGCACCTGCCAGGGGTGCACGAGTACGCGGTGGATACGCCGATCCTGATCTACATCCCCACCCACAAACTGTTCGTCTTCGCCGCCGATGGGCAATTGGTGCAGGCGCCCAGTCGCCGTCAGGGGAGGGCTGCCTGATGGCCGAGATTCGTTTGCACAACCTTGCGCACAGCTACAGCGGCACGCCGAAAGCGCCGGAAGACTACGCGATTCGCGAGATGAACCACGTCTGGCAGCAGGGCGGCGCCTACGCGCTGCTGGGGCCGTCGGGCTGCGGCAAGTCGACGTTGCTGAACATCATCTCCGGCCTGCTCAGCCCGTCGCAGGGCGAGGTGCAGTTCGACGGCAAGGCGGTCAATACGCTGTCGCCCCAAGAGCGCAACATCGCCCAGGTTTTCCAGTTCCCGGTGGTCTACGACACCATGACGGTTTTCGACAACCTGGCCTTTCCGCTGCGCAATCAGGGCATGGACGAAGCTCGGGTGATGAGCAAGGTGCACGAGATCGCCGAGGTGCTGGAGTTGCACCCGCTGCTGCACAAGAAGGCGCGCAACCTCACTGCCGACGAGAAGCAGAAGGTCTCCATGGGCCGCGGCCTGGTGCGCGACGACGTGTCGGCGATCCTCTTCGACGAGCCGCTGACGGTGATCGACCCGCACCTGAAGTGGAAACTGCGGCGCAAGCTCAAGCAGATCCACGAGCAGTTCAACATCACCATGGTCTACGTCACCCACGACCAGTTGGAGGCCTCCACCTTCGCCGACAAGATCGCGGTGATGTACGGCGGGCAGATCGTTCAGTTCGGCACCCCGCGCGAGCTGTTCGAGCGCCCCAGGCACACCTTCGTCGGCTACTTCATCGGCAGCCCGGGGATGAACCTGATCGATGTGCAGCGCTGCCAGGGCGGGGTGCGTTTCGCTGATACCGTGCTGCCGCTTTCCGACGCGCTCAACCAGCGCCTCGCCGGACTGGACGGCAAGCGCCTGCAGGTGGGCATTCGGCCCGAGTTCGTGCACGTCTGGGACGGCGCCTATGACGATGCGTTGTGTGGCCGGGTGCTGCACGTCGAGGATCTCGGCACCTACAAGATTCTCACCTTCGACCTCGATGGCCAGGTGCTCAAGGCGCGCCTGCAGGAGGATCAGCCCGTGCCGCGCGAGCAGGTGTACCTGAGCTTTCCGGCGCAGTGGCTGATGCTCTACGCCGACGACTATCTGGTGGAGGTGGCGCCATGAAGGTACAGAACAACAAGGCCTGGTGGCTGGTGCTGCCGGTGTTCCTGCTGGTGGCCTTCAGCGCCATCGTGCCGATGATGACGGTGGTCAACTACTCGGTGCAGGACATCTTCGATCCGGCCACCCGCTACTTCGTCGGCGTCGACTGGTATCGCCAGGTGCTGCAGGACCCGCGCCTGCACGACTCGCTGCTGCGTCAGTTCATCTTCTCCGCCTGCGTGCTGCTGATCGAGATTCCGCTAGGCATCGCCATCGCCCTGTGCATGCCGACGCGCGGGCGCTGGGCCTCGCTGTGCCTGATCCTGATGGCCATTCCGCTGCTGATCCCGTGGAACGTGGTGGGCACCATCTGGCAGATCTTCGGCCGCGCCGACATCGGCCTGATGGGCTGGGCGTTGAACGCGCTGGGCTTCGACTACAACTACGCCGCCAACACCATGGACGCCTGGGTGACGGTGCTGGTCATGGATGTCTGGCACTGGACCTCGCTGGTGGCGCTGCTGTGCTACTCCGGGCTGCGCGCCATTCCCGACGTCTATTATCAGGCGGCGCGCATCGACCGTGCCTCGAACTGGGCGGTGTTCCGCCATATCCAGCTACCCAAGCTCAAGAGCGTGCTGCTGATCGCGGTGATGCTGCGTTTCATGGACAGCTTCATGATCTACACCGAGCCCTTCGTGCTGACCGGCGGCGGGCCTGGCAACGCCACCACCTTCCTCAGCCAGACCCTGACGCAAATGGCCATCGGCCAGTTCGACCTGGGCCCGGCGGCGGCGTTCTCGCTGGTGTACTTCCTGATCATCCTGCTGGTGTCTTGGCTGTTCTACACCGCCATGACCCACGACGACAAAACCCGCTGAGGCCGACCATGATGCTGCGCAAACGTCTGGCACTGCTGATCTACTTCCTGTTCATGCTGGTGCCCATCTACTGGCTGCTGAACATGTCGTTCAAGAGCAACACCGAGATTCTCGGTGGGCTCAGCCTGTGGCCGCAGAGTTTCACTCTGGACAACTACCGGGTGATCTTCACCGACCGTAGCTGGTACGAGGGCTACCTCAACTCGCTGTACTACGTCAGCCTCAATACCCTGATCTCGCTCAGCGTGGCGCTGC
Organism: Pseudomonas sp. GOM7; assembly: GCF_026723825.1. NCBI lineage: Bacteria > Pseudomonadati > Pseudomonadota > Gammaproteobacteria > Pseudomonadales > Pseudomonadaceae > Pseudomonas > Pseudomonas sp. GOM7. Next base: position 2,433,736 of record NZ_CP113519.1, read on the forward strand.
CGGCAGCCTATGCCTTCTCGCGCTACCGCTTTCTCGGCGACAAGCACCTGTTCTTCTGGCTGCTGACCAACCGCATGGCTCCACCGGCGGTGTTCCTGCTGCCGTTCTTCCAGTTGTATTCGTCCATCGGCCTGTTCGACACCCATATCGCCGTGGCGCTGGCGCACTGCCTGTTCAACGTGCCGCTGGCGGTGTGGATCCTGGAGGGCTTCATGTCCAGCGTGCCCAAGGAAATCGACGAGACGGCCTATATCGACGGCTACAGCTTCCCGAAATTCTTCGTGAAGATCTTCATTCCGCTGATCCGTTCCGGCATCGGCGTCACGGCTTTCTTCTGCTTCATGTTCTCCTGGGTCGAGCTGCTGCTGGCGCGCACCCTGACCTCGGTGGAGGCCAAGCCCATCGCCGCGGTGATGACCCGTACCGTGTCCGCCTCGGGCATCGACTGGGGCGTGCTGGCTGCCGCCGGGGTACTCACCATCCTGCCGGGGATGCTGGTGATCTGGTTTGTTCGCAACCATGTGGCCAAGGGCTTCGCCCTCGGCCGCGTGTAAGGGAGGTACATCATGAGCTGGATGGCCTGGACTCTACCCACCGCACTGTTCTTCGTCGGCATCGCCGTGCTGCTGGCCGGCATGACGCTGGTGGAATTGCGCTGGCCCTGCGTCGAGCGCAAGGGTTTTCTGCCGATCACCACCACCCCGGGTGATCGGTTGTTCATCGGTCTGCTCGGTAGCGCCTATCTGCACTTGCTGGTGATAGGCGTGACCGACTGGAGCGTGTGGATAGCCTCGCTGCTATCGCTGTTGTGGTTGTGCGCAGTCATGCGCTGGGGCTGAGCCGGGCTGTTGCCGGTGTGCCTCTCCCCAAATCCCGAGATGGAGGTCTCTATGTTCGACAATAACAACAAGACCCGACATAGCATGGCGTTGGCCGCCTTGCTGGCGTTGTCCGGTTTGAGCGGTGCGGCCTGGGCGGATGCCTATGAAGAGGCCGCGAAGAAATGGATCGCCGAGGAATTCAACCCCTCGACCCTGACGCCCGAGCAGCAGCTCGAAGAACTGAAGTGGTTCATCAAGGCCGCCGAGCCGTTCCGCGGCATGGATATCAGTGTGGTGTCGGAAACCATCACCACCCACGAGTACGAGTCCAAGGTGCTGGCCAAGGCCTTCAGCGAGATCACCGGCATCAAGCTCAAGCACGACCTGCTGCAGGAAGGTGATGTGGTGGAGAAGCTGCAGACGCAGATGCAGTCGGATCGCAACATCTACGACGGCTGGGTCAACGACTCCGACCTGATCGGCACCCATGCGCGCTACGGCAAGGCCATGGCCATCAGTGACATGATCAAGGGTGAGGCCAAGGACTTCACTTCACCGACCCTGGATCTCGAAGACTTCATCGGCATTTCCTTCACCACCGGGCCGGACGGCAAGCTCTATCAACTGCCCGACCAGCAGTTCGCCAATCTCTACTGGTTCCGCGCCGACTGGTTCGAGCGCCCGGAACTCAAGGCCAAGTTCAAGGAAATCTACGGCTACGAGCTGGGCGTGCCGGTCAACTGGTCGGCCTACGAGGACATCGCCGAGTTCTTCTCCAAACACGTCAAGGAGATCGACGGCCAGCGCGTCTATGGCCACATGGATTATGGCAAGAAGGATCCGTCGCTGGGCTGGCGCTTCACCGATGCCTGGTTCTCCATGGCTGGTGGCGGCGACAAGGGCCTGCCCAACGGCCTGCCGGTGGACGAGTGGGGCATCCGCGTCGAAGGCTGCCGCCCGGTGGGTTCCAGTGTCGCCCGCGGTGGTGATACCAACGGGCCGGCGGCCGTGTTCGCCACGCAGAAATACGTTGACTGGATGCGCCAGTACGCACCGCCGGAGGCGCAGGGCATGACCTTCTCCGAAGCGGGGCCAGTGCCGGCGCAGGGCGCCATCGCCCAGCAGATCTTCTGGTACACCGCCTTCACCGCCGACATGACCAAGCCAGGGCTGCCGGTGGTCAACGAGGACGGTACGCCCAAGTGGCGCATGGCGCCGTCGCCCAAGGGGCCGTACTGGGAGGAGGGCATGAAGCTGGGTTATCAGGACACCGGTTCCTGGACCTTCCTCAAGTCCACCCCGGAGAAGCAGCGCCTGGCCGCCTGGCTCTACGCGCAGTTCGTCACTTCCAAGACCGTGTCGCTGAAGAAGACCCTGGTGGGCCTGACGCCGATCCGCGAGTCGGACATCAACTCCCAGGCCATGACCGACGTGGCGCCCAAGCTCGGCGGTCTGGTGGAGTTCTACCGCAGCCCGGCGCGCGTGCAGTGGACGCCGACCGGCACCAACGTGCCGGACTACCCGCGTCTGGCCCAGCTCTGGTGGCAGTTCATTGCCGAGGCCGCCAGTGGCGACAAGACCCCGCAGCAAGCGCTGGATGGCCTGGCTGCCGCACAGGACACCATGCTCGGCCGTCTGGAGCGTTCCGGCGTATTGGGCGAGTGCGGGCCGAAGCTGAACGAGCCGCGTGACCCGCAGTACTGGTTCGACCAGCCGGGTGCGCCCAAGCCCAAGCTGGCCAATGAGAAGCCCAAGGGCGAGACCATCGCCTACGACGAATTGCTCAAGTCCTGGGAGCAGGCGCGCAAGTAATCGATCAGGCAGAAACGACAACGGCACCCTCGGGTGCCGTTGTTCGTTGTGCATCTCTGCTTATTGATGCAGGTGCTCGGCCGCGTGCAGGGTATTTTCCAAGAGGCCGGCGCGGGTCATCGGGCCGACACCGCCCGGCACTGGAGTGATCCAGCCAGCGCGGGGCAGGGCGGCATCAAAGGTCACGTCGCCCACCAGCTTGCCATCCTCCTGGCGGCTGATGCCGACATCGATGACGATGGCGCCTTCCTTGATCCACTCGCCCTTGACCAGGCCAGGCTTGCCCACGGCCACGACGACTATGTCGGCCTGGCTGACATGCTGGGCCAGATCCTTGGTGAAGCGATGGGTGACGGTCACGGTGCAGCCGGCCAACAGCAGTTCCAAGGCCATCGGCCGGCCGACGATATTCGAGGCACCCACCACCACGGCATGCAGGCCATAGAGATCGACGCCGGTGCTGTGCAGCAGGGTCATGATGCCCTTGGGCGTGCAGGGGCGCAGCAGCGGCATGCGCTGGGCCAGGCGGCCGATGTTGTAGGGGTGGAAGCCGTCCACGTCCTTGTCCGGGCGGATGCGTTCGAGCAGCGGCGAGGCGTCCAGGTGTTCGGGCAGCGGCAGTTGCACCAGAATGCCGTCGATGGTCGGGTCTTCATTGAGCTCGTCGATCAGCGCGAGCAGGTCGGCCTGGCTGGTCTGAGCCGGCAGGTCGTAGGCACGGGAGAGGAAGCCGACTTCTTCGCAATCCTTGCGTTTATGTGACACATAGACCTGGGAGGCAGGATCGGTACCGACCAGGATCACGGCCAGGCCTGGCGCGCGAAGGCCTTGCTGGCGGCGTTCGGCGACACGTTGGGCAATCTGCTGGCGGAGGCTGGCGGCGATCGCCTTGCCGTCGATCAGTTGTGCGGTCATTGCGCTGGTTAACCATTAATTAAGGATGAAAAAAGGACGCGCATTCTCGCATGGGCGCTCACTGGGGCAAAGGCGCCTGCCATGGTTTTCGCGTAACTCCTTTATATAGCTGAACTTTTTTGAAAATTTCTGTTGACGAGGGTGGGGGGCGTCTATAACATTCGCCCCGCTTCTCAGGAACAGCCACTCGCTGGGTGAGACGGCAAGCGCCAAGCCCTCGTGGCAAGGTGCTAGTCGAAAGCTTCTAAGTCTGCGCTAGCGGATGGATAAGCGCCCGTAGCTCAGCTGGATAGAGCATCCGCCTTCTAAGCGGATGGTCGCAGGTTCGAGTCCTGCCGGGTGCGCCATTGGCGTTCGGGCAATTTGAGCAAGCAATGCAATATGGTGGGCGTAGCTCAGTTGGTAGAGCACAGGATTGTGGCTCCTGGTGTCGTGGGTTCGATTCCCATCGTCCACCCCATATTCCAAAGCGCCAGGCCCAAAGCCTGGCGTTTTTGTTTTAAGCTGCAAACCGCGCGGACGTGGTGAAATTGGTAGACACACCAGATTTAGGTTCTGGCGCCGCAAGGTGTGAGAGTTCGAGTCTCTCCGTCCGCACCATCTTACAAATCCCCCCGATTGCCGCCTGCTTCTAGGGTGACTTCTTCATATCGACCCTCTAGAATGCTTGGCCTTGAATCGGGGCCGGCCTGAGCCGGCTTGTGTCTGTGCAACGAGGAATATCCATGCAAGTTTCTGTTGAAAGCACTTCTGCTCTTGAGCGCCGGATGACCGTCGGCGTACCCGTCGAGCGCATCGAGACCGAAGTCAACAAGCGTCTGCAACAGACTGCCCGTCGCGTAAAGGTTCCTGGCTTCCGCCCCGGCAAGGTGCCGATGAGCGTGATCCGCCAGCGTTACGAAGATGCCGCGCGTCAGGAAGCTCTGGGCGACCTGATCCAGGCCACCTTCTATGAGGCCGTGGTCGAGCAGAAGCTGAACCCGGCTGGTGCCCCGGCCGTCGAGCCGAAGTCCTTCGAGAAGGGCAAGGATCTGGAATACGTCGCTACCTTCGAGGTGTTCCCGGAATTCCAGGTGACTGGCCTCGACAGCATCGCCATCGAGCGCCTGCAGGCCGAAGTGGTCGACAGCGACGTCGACAACATGCTGGACATCCTGCGCAAGCAAAACACCCGTTTCGAGAGCGTCGAGCGTGCTGCCGAGAATGGCGACCAACTGAACATCGATTTCGTTGGCAAGATCGACGGCGAAGCCTTCGCGGGTGGCAGCGCCAAGGGTACTCAACTGGTGCTGGGTTCCGGTCGCATGATCCCCGGCTTCGAGGATGCCCTGGTCGGCGCCAAGGCCGGTGAAGAGCGCGTGATCAACCCGACCTTCCCCGAGGACTATCAGAACCTCGACCTGGCCGGCAAGACCGCCGAGTTCACTGTGACCGTGAACAGCGTTGCCGCCCCGCAACTGCCTGAGTTGAATGAAGAGTTCTTCGCTCTGTTCGGCATCAAGGAAGGTGGTCTGGAAGGCTTCCGCGCCGAAGTTCGCAAGAACATGGAGCGCGAGCTGCGTCAGGCCATCAAGTCCAAGGTCAAGAACCAGGTAATGGACGGCCTGCTGGCTGCCAACCCGGTGGAAGTGCCGAAAGCGCTGATCAGCAACGAAGTGGATCGTCTGCGCGTACAGGCCGTTCAGCAGTTCGGCGGCAACATCAAGCCCGACCAACTGCCTGCCGAGCTGTTCGAGGAGCAGGCCAAGCGTCGCGTCGTGCTGGGCCTGATCGTCGCCGAAGTGGTCAAGCAGTTCGAGCTCAAGCCGGACGAGGCTCGCGTGCGTGAGCTGATCGAGGAAATGGCCTCGGCCTACCAGGAGCCCGAGCAAGTGGTGGCCTGGTACTACAAGAACGACCAGCAGATGAACGAAGTGCGTTCGGTTGTACTGGAAGAGCAAGTTGTAGATACTGTTCTGCAGAAGGCCAACGTGACCGACAAAGCGGTTTCCTACGAAGATGCAGTCAAGCCGGCGGAAGCCCCGAAAGCCGACTGATCGCGTCACCTCGTTCGAGTACACCACCATAAGCCAGCCTCCGTGCTGGCTTATGCGTATTTGAGACATGACTATTAGGGAGTGAGCGCAAGACATGTCCCGCAATCCTTTTATGCAAAACATGCCTGAAATCCAGGCCGCTGGCGGCCTGGTGCCGATGGTCATCGAGCAATCCGCTCGTGGCGAGCGTGCCTACGACATCTATTCCCGCCTGCTCAAGGAGCGGGTGATCTTCATGGTCGGCCAGGTCGAGGACTACATGGCCAACCTGATCTGCGCCCAGTTGCTGTTTCTGGAGGCAGAGAACCCGGACAAGGACATCCACCTGTACATCAACTCACCAGGTGGCTCGGTGACCGCTGGCATGGCCATCTACGACACCATGCAGTTCATCAAGGCGGACGTGTCCACCACCTGCATCGGTCAGGCCTGCAGCATGGGCGCCTTCCTGCTGGCGGGTGGCGCCAAGGGCAAGCGCTTCTGTCTACCGAACTCGCGCGTGATGATCCACCAGCCGTTGGGTGGCTTCCAGGGCCAGGCCTCGGACATCGAGATCCACGCCAAGGAAATCCTCTTCATTCGTGAGCGCTTGAACCAGTTGCTGGCCCACCACACCGGCCAGAGCCTGGAAACCATCGAGCGTGACACCAACCGCGACAATTTCATGAGCGCCTCGCGCGCCATGGAGTACGGTATCGTTGACGCTGTGCATGAAAAGCGTCAAATGCCTGTCTAGATGAGGCATCGGCAGCGGGCATCCGCCATTGGCGCCACCGGCGCCCTTGAAAATGCCCGCATTTGCCTTCATCTTGTGTTTCAAGCCTACCGTATTGGATTGATCGAATGACTGATACTCGTAACGGTGAGGACAACGGCAAACTGCTTTATTGCTCCTTCTGCGGCAAAAGCCAGCACGAAGTGCGCAAGTTGATCGCCGGTCCCTCCGTCTTCATCTGCGACGAATGCGTCGACCTGTGCAACGACATCATCCGCGAGGAGGTGCAGGAAGCGCAGGCCGAGAGCAACGCGCACAAACTTCCGGCACCCAAGGAAATCAGCGGCATCCTGGATCAGTACGTGATCGGTCAGGAGCGTGCGAAGAAGGTGCTGTCGGTAGCGGTGTACAACCACTACAAGCGCCTCAACCAGCGCGACAAGAAAGACGACGTCGAGCTGGGCAAGAGCAACATCCTGCTGATCGGCCCGACCGGCTCGGGCAAGACGCTCTTGGCCGAAACCCTGGCGCGCCTGCTCAATGTGCCGTTCACCATCGCTGATGCCACCACTCTGACCGAAGCCGGTTACGTGGGTGAGGACGTCGAGAACATCATTCAGAAGCTGCTGCAGAAGTGCGACTACGATGTCGAGAAGGCCCAGATGGGTATCGTCTACATCGACGAGATCGACAAGATCTCGCGCAAGTCGGACAACCCGTCGATCACCCGTGACGTATCGGGTGAGGGTGTGCAGCAGGCGCTGCTCAAGTTGATCGAGGGTACCGTGGCCTCGGTTCCGCCGCAGGGCGGGCGCAAGCATCCGCAGCAGGAATTCCTGCAGGTGGACACGCGCAACATCCTGTTCATTTGCGGCGGCGCCTTCGCTGGCCTGGAAAAGGTCATTCAGGCCCGTTCCACCAAGGGCGGCATCGGCTTCGGCGCGGAAGTGCGCAGCAAGCAGGAAGGCAAGAAGATCGGCGAGTCTCTGCGTGAGGTAGAGCCGGACGATCTGGTCAAATTCGGTCTTATCCCTGAGTTCGTCGGTCGTCTGCCGGTGATTGCGACGCTGGAGGAGCTGGACGAGGCTGCTTTGGTGCAGATTCTCACCGAGCCGAAGAACGCGCTGACCAAGCAGTACGCCAAGCTGTTCGAGATGGAAGGCGTGGATCTGGAGTTCCGCTCCGATGCGCTCAAGTCCGTGGCGCAGAAGGCGCTGGAGCGCAAGACCGGCGCCCGTGGCCTGCGTTCGATCCTCGAAGGCATTCTGCTCGACACCATGTACGAGATCCCGTCCCAGCAGGACGTGAGCAAGGTGGTGATCGACGAGAGCGTCATCGACGGCAGCTCCAAGCCGCTGCTGATCTACGAGAGCAGCGAGCCCCAGGCCAAGGCTGCGCCGGACGCCTGATCGCGTTGTTACCCGATGCAAAGAAGGGGCCTCAGGGCCCCTTCGCTTTTCTGGACATTGTGCTTGTTTTTTACGGGAGCTACCCCCATCTTAAAAGCCAAGGGTAATCCCGCCTGTTTACGGCCCTTGGGCCGCTGCTGAGCCGAAATCATGAAGACAACCATCGAATTGCCTCTCCTGCCATTGCGCGATGTAGTGGTCTATCCGCACATGGTCATCCCGCTTTTCGTCGGGCGCGAGAAATCCATCGAAGCCCTGGAGGCAGCGATGACGGGCGACAAGCAGATTCTGCTGGTGGCCCAGAAGAATCCGGCGGTCGATGATCCGGGTGACGAGGATCTCTATCGTGTCGGCACCGTGGCCACTGTTCTGCAGTTGCTCAAGCTGCCCGACGGTACCGTCAAGGTGCTGGTCGAGGGGGAACAGCGCGGCGTCATCGAGCGCATCTTCGAGTGCGAAGAGCACTGCCGTGCCGAAGTGCAACTGATCGAGGAAAGCGACACCGCCGAGCGCGAGTCGGAAGTGTTCACTCGCAGCCTGCTGAGCCAGTTCGAGCAGTACGTGCAGTTGGGCAAGAAGGTGCCGGCCGAGGTGCTGTCTTCGCTCAACAGCATCGATGAGCCCAGCCGCCTGGTCGATACCATGGCCGCGCACATGGCGCTGAAGATCGAGCAGAAGCAGGAAATCCTCGAGATCACCTCGCTGTCGGCGCGCGTCGAGCACGTGCTGGCCTTGCTGGATGCCGAGATCGACCTGCTGCAGGTGGAAAAACGCATCCGTGGTCGCGTGAAGAAGCAGATGGAGCGCAGCCAGCGCGAGTACTACCTGAATGAGCAGATGAAGGCCATTCAGAAGGAGCTGGGCGACATCGACGAGGGCCACAACGAGCTCGACGAGCTGCGCAAGCGCATCGACAACGCCGGCCTGTCCAAGGAGGCGCTGACCAAGGCCAATGCCGAGCTGAACAAGCTCAAGCAGATGTCGCCGATGTCTGCCGAGGCCACCGTGGTGCGCTCCTACATCGACTGGCTGGTGAACGTGCCGTGGAAGGCCGAGAGCAAGGTACGCCTGGATCTGGCCCGTGCCGAGAGCATCCTCGATGCCGACCATTACGGTCTGGAAGAGGTCAAGGAGCGCATCCTCGAGTATCTCGCCGTACAGAAGCGGGTGAAGAAGCTCAAGGGCCCGGTACTGTGCCTGGTCGGCCCGCCCGGTGTGGGCAAGACCTCGCTGGCCGAGTCCATCGCCAGCGCCACCAACCGCAAGTTCGTGCGCATGGCCCTGGGCGGCGTGCGTGACGAGGCCGAGATTCGCGGCCACCGCCGTACCTACATCGGTTCCATGCCCGGCCGTCTGATCCAGAAGATGACCAAGGTGGGCGTGCGCAACCCGCTGTTCCTGCTCGACGAAATCGACAAGATGGGCCAGGACATGCGTGGCGACCCTGCCTCCGCGCTGCTCGAGGTGCTCGACCCGGAGCAGAACCACAATTTCAACGATCACTATCTGGAGGTCGATTACGACCTGTCGGACGTGATGTTCCTCTGCACCGCCAACTCGATGAACATTCCCGGCCCGCTGCTGGACCGTATGGAAATCATCCGTCTGCCGGGCTACACAGAGGACGAGAAGGTCAACATCGCCATCAAGTACCTGGCGCCCAAGCAGATCAAGGCCAATGGCCTGAAGAAGGGCGAGCTGGAGTTCGAGGAGGCGGCGATTCGCGACATCATTCGCTACTACACCCGTGAAGCCGGTGTGCGCAGCCTGGAACGGCAGATCGCCAAGGTGTGCCGCAAGGCGGTGAAGGAGCATGCCAAGGAGAAGCGCTTCCAGGTGATGGTCACGGCCGATTCCCTGGAGCATTTCCTCGGCGTGCGCAAGCACCGCTATGGCCTGGCCGAGCAGCAGGATCAGATCGGTCAGGTGACCGGCCTGGCCTGGACGCAGGTGGGTGGCGAGCTGCTCACCATCGAGACGGCCGTGGTGCCGGGCAAGGGCAATCTGATCAAGACTGGCTCGCTGGGGGATGTCATGGCCGAGTCCATGACGGCCGCCATGACGGTGGTGCGCAGTCGGGCGCAAAGCCTGGGGATCGCCGCCGATTTCAACGAGAAGCGCGACGTTCACATCCATATGCCGGAAGGCGCCACGCCCAAGGATGGCCCCAGCGCGGGCATCGGCTTGTGCACCGCGTTGGTGTCGGCGCTGACGCAGATTCCGGTGCGGGCCGATGTGGCCATGACCGGTGAGATCACCTTGCGCGGTCAGGTGCTGGCCATCGGTGGGCTCAAGGAAAAACTTCTCGCGGCGCATCGCGGGGGGATCAAAACTGTGATCATCCCGGAAGAAAACGTGCGCGATTTGAAGGAAATTCCGGAAAATATTAAACAAGATCTGCAGATTAAACCCGTTAAATGGATTGACGAGGTCCTGCAAATTGCGCTGCAATACGCGCCGGAGCCCTTGCCCGATGCGGCTCCCGAGATGGTTGCAACGGATGACAAACGCGAGTCTGATTCCAAGGAGCGAATCAGCACGCATTAGTGGGGTGGCTTCCTTGACACATTTTTTGAGCCCTTGTTATAAAGCGGCTCTTATTGCGTCAGCAGGCTATCCAGCGCCCGCTTTGCTTACATTAAAAATCAAGAAACAAACTAAACAGAAATAAGGGGACTTAGAGTGAACAAGTCGGAACTGATCGATGCTATCGCTGCATCTGCTGATATCCCGAAAGCTGTTGCTGGCCGCGCGCTGGATGCAGTGATTGAATCCGTCACTGGCGCTCTGAAAGCTGGTGATTCCGTCGTACTGGTTGGTTTCGGTACCTTCGCTGTCAAAGAGCGTGCTGCTCGCACCGGCCGTAACCCGCAGACCGGCAAGCCGATCAACATCGCTGCTGCCAAGATCCCGGGCTTCAAGGCTGGCAAGGCCCTGAAAGACGCCGTCAACTAAGCGTCTTCCGGGTTTGCCTCACCGCAGGGTTCGCCCTGTGGTCAGTCGGGAGGCAGGGCAAGGCAGTCGCTGACTCCTTTCACCCGACACGTTACGAGAAGGCGCATCCACAGGATGCGCCTTTCTTCTATCTGGACATTACCCACACTGCGCGACTGGTGACTCTGTACGGTCGTTCTGGGGGAAGCATGCTGCAAAACATCAGGGACAATTCACGCGGTTGGATTGCCAAAGTCATCATCGGCCTCATCGTGATCTTGATGGCCTTCACCGGCTTCGAGGCCATCGTCACCGGCACCAGCAACCGCAACAACGCGGCAGAGGTGAATGGCGACACCATCACCCTCAATGAACTCAATCAGGCTGTCGAGATGCAGCGCCGGCAACTGCTGCAGCAGCTCGGCCGTGATTTCGACCCTTCACTGCTCGATGACAAGCTGCTGCGCGAAGCCGCGCTGAAAGGCCTGATCGACCGCAAACTGCTGCTGCAGGGCGCCAAGGACGCGGGCTTTGCCTTCTCGCAGCCGGCGCTGGATCAGGTCATCTTGCAGACGCCGGAATTCCAGACTGATGGCCGTTTCGATTCCGCACGTTTCGACCAGGTGATCCGGCAGATGGGCTACACCCGTCTGCAATTCCGCCAGATGCTGGAAGAGGAAATGCTCATTGGCCAACTGCGCGCCGGTATCGGCGCCAGCAGTTTCGTCACCGAAGACCAGGCCCGCGCCTATGCCAGCCTCGAGCGTCAGACGCGCGATTTCGCCAGCTTCACGGTCAAGGCCGATCCGGCCGCGATCAAGGTTGCCGATGATGAGGTGAAAGCCTACTACGATGAGCATGCCAGCGAGTTCATGAGCCCCGAGCAGGTGGTGCTGGAATACGTGCAACTGGACAAGGAGCGCCTGTTCGATCAGGTCAAGGTCACCGACGAAGAGCTGCAACCGCTTTACCAGAGCGAGATCGCCAACCTGGCCGAGCAGCGTGACGCGGCGCATATCCTGATCGAGGGTGACGACGACGCAGCGAAGCAGAAGATCGAAGAGATCAAGGCACGGATCGATGCTGGCGAAGACTTCGCCGCATTGGCCAAGGAGTTCTCCCAGGATCCAGGGTCGGCCGCCAACGGTGGTGACCTGGGTTATGCCGGGCCGGGTGTGTATGACCCGGCCTTCGAGCAGGCGCTCTATGCGCTCAAGCAGGGCGAAGTGTCGGCGCCGGTGAAGAGCCCGTTCGGCTGGCACCTGATCAAGCTGCTGGGCGTGCAGTCGCCGGAAGTGCCGAGCTTCGCCAGTATCCGGGACAAGCTGGCCCGCGATTACAAGGAGCAGCAGGTCGAGAAGCGCTTCGTCGAGCTGAGCAAGGAGCTGGAAGATTCGGCATTCGAGTCAGCCGATCTGACCCAGCCTGCCCAGGAGCTGGGCCTCGAGGTGAAGGTCACCGAACCCTTCGGACGCGAGGGTGGTAGCAGTGGTATCACGGCCAATCGCCAGGTGCTGCAGGCTGCATTCAGCCCCGAAGTGCTGGAGGATGGTGCCAACAGCTCGACCATCGAGCTCGACCCGAGCAATGTCGTGGTGGTTCGCCTCAAGCAGCATCTCAAGCCTGAGCAACTGCCGTTGGAGCAGGTGGCCGAAAGCATTCGCAGCCATCTGGCGCAGGAGCGTGCCACGGCTGCTGCCAAGACCGAAGGCGAGCGGCTGCTGGCGGCGGTCAAGGCCGGTGACGAGAAGGCCCAGGCCTGGGCACTCCAGGAAGCGGTTACCCGCAGTCAGGAGGGTGTCGAGCCCAAGGTGCTGCAGGCGCTGTTCCGCATGGCCAAGCCTGAATCCAAGGATGCCCCCAGCTACGCAGGCGTGGTGCTGAACAACGGCGACTACGTGGTGTTGCGTCTGGATGGCGTGAGCGTGCCGGAGGGCGCGCTGAGCGAGCAGGAACTGGCGATGTATCGCAACTTCCTCGCCTCGCGTGAAGGCCAGCAAGATTTCGCGGCCTACCGCAAGCAGTTGCAGGACAAGGCCGATATCGAGCGCTTCTGAGCCCATGCGGCGCCTCGTCGAGGCGCCGCATCTGCCTCGAGCGGCAGACAATAAAAAACCCGCACCAGGTGCGGGTTTTTTTATGGCTTCTAGAAGATCACTCTTCCATAGGCCCCATCGCGGTGGTGTTGAAACCGCCGTCGACGTAGAGGATCTCACCGCTGATGCCCGACGCCAGGTCGGAGCAGAGGAAGGCGCCGGCATTGCCGACTTCTTCGATGGTGACGTTGCGGCGCAGCGGGGTCTGGCGCTCGTTGGCGGCCAGCATCTTGCGGAAGCTGGCGATACCGCTGGCGGCCAGGGTACGAATCGGGCCGGCGGAGATGGCGTTGACGCGAGTACCTTCCGGGCCGAGGCTGCCGGCCAGGTAGCGCACACCGGCCTCCAGGCTGGCCTTGGCCATGCCCATGACGTTGTAGTTGGGCATGGTGCGCTCGGCGCCCAGGTAGGAGAGGGTGAGCAGGCTGCCGTTGCGGCCCTTCATCATCTCGCGACCGGCCTTGGCCAGGGCCACGAAGCTGTAGGCGCTGATGTCGTGGGCGATCTTGAAGCCTTCACGGGTGGTGACTTCGGTGAAGTCCCCGTTGAGCTGGTCGCCCGGGGCGAAGCCGACCGAGTGCACGATGCAGTCCAGGCTGTCCCATTTCTTGCTCAGGGCCTCGAATACGGCCGCGATGTCTTCATCGTTGGCGACATCGCAAGGGAAGCACAGCTCGGCATTGGAGCCCCAGCCAGCGGCGAATTCCTCGACGCGGCCCTTGAGCTTGTCATTCTGGTAGGTGAAGGCCAGCTCGGCACCTTCGCGGTGCATGGCGGCGGCGATACCCGAGGCGATGGACAGTTTGCTGGCGACGCCAACGATGAGTACACGCTTGCCGGTTAGAAAACCCATTGTGCTATTCCTCTTCCTGTTTCAAGGATCAGTGAGCGGTTGCCGGAGCCATGAAGGCGGCTTCCAGCAATTGCTGCGTATAAGGGTGTTGCGGTGACCTGAAGATCGCGTCCGCCGAACCTTGTTCGACCACCTGGCCCTGCTTGATCACCATCAACTGGTGACTCAGCGCTCTGACCACCGCCAGATCATGGCTGATGAACAGATAGGTCAGGTTGTACTTGGCCTGCAGGCCGCGCAACAGTTCCACCACCTGACGCTGAACCGTCCGGTCGAGCGCCGAGGTGGGCTCGTCCAGCAGGATCAGCGCCGGCTTCAACACCAGTGCCCGGGCAATGGCAATCCGCTGCCGTTGCCCGCCTGAAAACTCATGGGGGTAGCGGTGCCGCGTCTGCGGATCCAGCCCTACCTCCAGAAGTGCGTCGATGATCGCCTGTTCCTGCTCCGCCTCGCTCCCGATGCCATGGATACGCAGGCCTTCGCCGACGATCTGGCCCACCGACATGCGTGGGCTGAGGCTGCCGAACGGATCCTGGAACACCACCTGCATCTGCCGTCGCAGCGGCCGCACCTCTTTCTGCGACAGCCCCTGCAACTGCTGGCCCTGGAACTGGATGCCGCCCTGGCTGCCGAGCAGCTTGAGGATGGCCATGCCCAGGGTGGACTTGCCGGAACCACTTTCACCGACTATGCCCAGGGTCTGGCCCTGGGGCAGGGTGAAGTTGATGCCGTCCACGGCTTTCACATGGTCGACGGTCTTGCGCAGCAGGCCCTTCTTGATCGGGAACCAGACACGCAGATCGTCGACCGCCAGCATGGTATCGCCGGCGGGGTTGGCCGCTGGCTCGCCGCTGGGTTCGGCGCCGAGCAGTTCCTGGGTATAAGGATGCTGGGGAGCCAGGAACAATTGTTCACACGACGCCTGTTCGACGATGCGACCGCGCTGCATGACACATACCCGATGCGCAATTCTGCGTACCAGGTTGAGATCGTGGCTGATCAGTAGCAACGACATGCCCAGGCGCGCCTGCAGATCCTTGAGCAATTCGAGGATTTTTAGCTGTACGGTGACGTCCAGCGCCGTGGTTGGCTCGTCGGCGATCAGCAGCTCGGGCTCGTTGGCCAGCGCCATGGCGATCATCACGCGCTGGCGTTGCCCGCCGGAGAGTTCGTGGGGGTAGGCTTTCAGGCGCTTGTGCGGTTCGGGAATGCCCACCAGCTCCAGCAGCTCCAGGGTGCGCGCGCTGGCGGCCTTGCCGCGCAGGCCCTTATGCAGGGCGAGCACTTCGTTGATCTGCTTCTCGATGCTGTGCAGCGGGTTGAGCGAGGTCATCGGTTCCTGGAAGACCATGGCGATGCGGTTGCCACGAATACCGCGCAGGCGCCCTTCGCTGAGCTTGAGCAGATCCTCGCCGGCATAGTGGATGCTACCGGCCGGGTGGCGTGCCAGCGGGTAGGGTAGCAGGCGCAGGATGGAATGCGCGGTGACCGATTTTCCCGAGCCGCTTTCGCCCACCAGGGCCAGGGTTTCACCCTTGCGGATGTCGAAGCTGACGTTCTCCACCACGCGCTGGCATTGTTCGCCGGAAGTGAACTCGACGGCCAGGTTGTGCACTTGCAGCAGGATGTCGGACTGGCTCATGTCATTTCCTCGGGTCGAAGGCATCGCGCGCGGCTTCGCCGATGAACACCAGCAGGCTGAGCATGATCGCCAGCACGGCGAAGGCGCTGATGCCCAGCCAGGGCGCCTGCAGGTTGTTCTTGCCCTGAGCCACCAGTTCGCCCAGCGACGGCGCCCCCGGTGGCAGGCCGAAACCGAGGAAGTCCAGGGCGGTGAGGGTGCCGATGGCACCCGTAAGGATGAAGGGCATGAAGGTCATGGTGGAGACCATGGCGTTGGGCAGGATGTGGCGGAACATGATGGCGCCATTACTCATGCCCAGAGCGCGGGCGGCGCGCACGTATTCCAGGTTGCGGCCACGCAGGAACTCGGCGCGCACCACGTCCACCAGGCTCATCCAGGAGAACAGCAGCATGATGCCCAGCAGCCACCAGAAGTTCGGTTGCACGAAGCTGGCCAGGATGATCAGCAGGTAGAGCACCGGCAAGCCCGACCAGATTTCCAGGAAACGCTGGCCGAGCAGGTCGACCCAGCCGCCATAGAAGCCTTGCAGGGCCCCGGCGGTGACGCCGATCACCGAGCTGGCCAGGGTCAGGGTCAGGGCGAACAGCACCGAGATGCGAAAGCCGTAGATGACCCGTGCCAGCACGTCGCGGCCCTGGTCGTCGGTGCCCAGCCAGTTCTGCGCCGAGGGCGGCGCCGGGGCGGGCACTGCCAGGTCATAGTTGATGCTCGAATAGCTGAAGGGGATCGGTGGCCAGATCATCCAGCCATCCTTGTCCGCGATCAGCTCCTGGATATAGGGGCTCTTGTAGTTGGCCTGCAGCGGGAACTCGCCGCCGAACACGGTTTCTGGGTAGCGCTTGAAAACCGGGAAATACCACTCGCCGTCGTAACGCACCGCCAGCGGCTTGTCGTTGGCGATCAGTTCGGCGCCGAGGCTGAGGCCGAACAGAATGAGGAACAACCACAGCGACCACCAGCCGCGTTTGTGGGCCTTGAAGCGCTCGAAGCGGCGCTGGTTGAGCGGGGACAGTTTCATGCTCAACCCTCCCGGCTCTCGAAGTCGATACGCGGATCGACCAGGGTGTAGGTGATGTCGCCGATCAGTTTCACGACCAGTCCCAGCAAGGTGAAGATGAACAGGGTGCCGAACACCACCGGATAGTCGCGGTTGATCGCCGCCTCGAAGCTCATCAGGCCCAGGCCGTCGAGGGAGAAGATCACTTCGATCAGCAGGGATCCGGTGAAGAAAATGCCGATGAAGGCCGCCGGGAAGCCGGCGATGATCAGCAGCATGGCGTTACGGAACACGTGTCCGTAGAGCACGCGGCGGTTGTTCAGGCCCTTGGCGCGGGCGGTGGTCACGTACTGCTTGCCGATTTCGTCGAGGAAGCTGTTCTTGGTCAGCAGGGTGAGCGTAGCGAAGTTGCCGATGACCAGGGCGGTGACCGGCAGCACCAGATGCCAGAAGTAGTCGAGTATCTTGCCGCCGAGGCTGAGTTCGTCGAAGTTGTTCGAGGTCAGCCCACGCAAGGGGAACCAGTCCCAGTAGCTGCCGCCAGCGAACAGCACGATGAGCAGGATGGCGAAGAGGAAGGCCGGGATGGCGTAGCCGATGATGATGGCCGAACTGGTCCAGACATCGAAGACGCTGCCATGCCGGGTGGCCTTGGCGATGCCCAGCGGGATCGACACCAGGTACATGATCAGGGTGCTCCACAGCCCCAGGGAGATGGACACCGGCATCTTCTCGACGATCAGGTCGATGACCTTGGCATCACGGAAGAAGCTGGAGCCGAAATCCAGGTGGGCGTAGTTCTTGAGCATGATCCAGAAGCGCTCCGGGGCCGACTTGTCGAAGCCGTACATCTTCTCGATCTCTTCGATCAGCTTGGGATCCAGGCCCTGGGCGCCACGGTAGTTGGAGCCGGCTACCGAGACCTCGGCACCGCCACCGGCGATACGGCTGGTGGCGCCGCCGCTGGCTGCGTCGAAGCCTTCGAGCTTGGCGATCATCTGCTCGACCGGGCCACCGGGAGCGGCCTGGATGATGATGAAGTTGATCACCAGGATGCCGAACAGGGTCGGGATGATCAGCAGCAGACGGCGCAGGATATAGGCCAGCATCTTATTGCGCCGCCTCTGCGTCGGCAGCGGGCAGGTCGGTGCGCTCCCACCAGGTATGCAGGCCGATATCGTAGAGCGGCGTCACCTTGGGATGCTCGAAGCGATTCCAGTAGGCCACGCGCCAGGTCTTGATGTGCCAGTTGGGGATCACGTAGTGGCCCCACAACAGCACTCGATCCAGCGCGCGAGTGTGGTTGATCAGATCCTGCCGCGAGTCGGCGTTGATCAGCTCCTCGACCAGCTTGTCGATGGCCGGATCCTTGAGGCCGATGAAGTTGCGGCTGCCGGGGTTGTCGGCGCTGGAGGAATGCCAGTACTCGCGCTGTTCGTTGCCGGGGGAGTTGGACTGGGCGAAACCGCCGACGATCATGTCGAAATCCCGCGAGCGCAGGCGATTGATGTACTGCGACACGTCCACCCGGCGGATGACCATGTCGATACCGAGATCGGCCAGGTTGCGCTTGAACGGCAGTAGCACGCGCTCGAACTCGGCCTGGGCCAGGAGGAACTCGAAGCTGACCGGCTTGCCCTGGGCATCGAGCATGCGGTCACCGTCGATACGCCAGCCGGCCTGTTGCAGCAGTTGATAGGCGCGGCGTTGCTGTTCGCGGATGATGCCGCTGCCGTCGGTTTGCGGGACGCGAAATTCCTCGCTGAACACCTCAGCGGGAATCTTGCCGCGCAGGGGCTCGAGAATGGCCAGCTCGGCCTCGCTGGGCAGGCCGCTGGAGCCCAGCTCGGAGTTGTCGAAGTAGCTGCGGGTGCGGGTGTAGGCGCCGTTGAACAGGCGCTTGTTGGCCCACTCGAAATCGAACAGCAGGCTCAGGG
This sequence comes from Pseudomonas sp. GOM7, assembly GCF_026723825.1. Classification (NCBI taxonomy): domain Bacteria; kingdom Pseudomonadati; phylum Pseudomonadota; class Gammaproteobacteria; order Pseudomonadales; family Pseudomonadaceae; genus Pseudomonas; species Pseudomonas sp. GOM7. The sequence continues at coordinate 2,451,906 of NZ_CP113519.1, forward strand.
CTTCGCGCACGCGGCGATCCTGGAAGAGCGCACGGCGGGTGTTGAAGATGAAGCCCTGCATGCCCGTGGGATTACGATTGAGGATTTCTTCCTTGATCAACTGACCATTGGCGACCGCCGGGGTGCTGTAGGCGGTGGCCCAGTTCTTCGCGCTCATCTCCAGCCAGTAGTCGAACTGCCCGGCCTTCAGGGCTTCCAGGGCGACGGTGTTGTCGCGGTAGTAATCGAACTGGATGGCGTCGAAGTTGTAGAAGCCGCGGCTGACCGGCAGATCCTTGGCCCACCAGTCCTTGACCCGCTCGTAGCGGATGCTGCGCCCGGCGCGAACCTCGCCGACCCGATAAGGGCCGCTGCCCAGCGGAGCGTCCAGGTTGCTCTTGCTGAAATCACGCTTGGGCGGCAGCAGCGGCAGTTGGCGCAGCGCTTCGAGCAGGTTGTCGTCGGCCGGCTGGCGCAGCTCCAGACGCAGGGTCTGGGGGGCGTCTTCGCTGACCTTGGCGATCGCGGCGAGCGCAGCCTCGCCCTGGCTGGCGAACTGCAGATTGCGCCGCAGCAGTTCCAGGCTCAGTGGCTGCTTGTCGTTCAGGCGCGCATCCTGGGGCAGGCTGAGAAGAATCGAGCGGTTATCCTCGGTGGTCTCCAGCTTCGCCTGAAGCGCCTCGTCACCGAGCCGGGGGGCTTGCTCGGACTGGCTGTTGTCCAGCTCGTTCCACCAGTGTTCGGGCAGCACCGGGAGTTGGCCGAGAATCAGCGGCAACTCGCGGTTGCCGGTGTGCTTGAAGATGAAGCGTACGCTGTGTGGCGATTCCACCTCGACCCGTTCTACGCCGGCATAGTAGCCGCGGTACATGGGTGAGCCCTTGCTCATCAGCGTATCGAAGGTGAATTTCACATCCTCGGCGGTGATGGGCATTCCGTCATGGAAGCGCGCGGCCTTGCGCAGGTGGAAGCGCACCCAGGCGTTGTCCGGAGCCTTCTCGATACTTTCCGCCACCAGGCCATAGGCGGTGAAGGGCTCGTCCAGGCTCTGCACCGTGAGGGTGTCATAGATCAGGCCGATATCGTCGGCCGGCACGCCCTTGCTGATGAAGGGGTTGAGGCTGTCGAAACCGCCGAAGCCAGCTTCACGCAGGGTGCCGCCCTTGGGCGCATCGGGGTTGGTGTAGTCGAAATGCTGGAAGTTGGCCGGGTACTTGGGTGGCTCGTCATAGAGGGTCACGGCGTGTTGCGCGGCGGCGAAGGTGAGGCCGGACAGGCCAAGCAGGATGAGGCTGCTGCCGTGAAGCAGGAAACTGCGCAGCGGGTTTGTCATCGAGCGTTCTCCGTGGGCTTCAGCCACCAGGTGCGCAGGCCCAGGGTATAGGGCGGCGTGGTGACGAAGGCGAACCGGTTGCGGTACGCCAGGCGGTGATAATTGATGTACCAGTTGGGGATGCTGTAGTGCTGCCACAGCAGGATGCGATCCAGTGCGCGCATGGCGGCGACCTGTTCGTCACGGGTTTTGGCCGACAGCAGCTTGTCGATCATGGCGTCGACCACCGGGTCGTTGATCCCTGCGTAGTTCTTGCCGCCGCGCACCTTGACCTGGCTGGAGTGGAAATACAACGACTGTTCCAGGCCTGGGCTCAGGGTCTGAGGCAGGGTCAGCAGGATCATGTCGTAGTCGTTCTGATCCAGGCGTTGCTTGTACTGGGCGCGGTCGACCGTGCGCAGGTTGGCCTGGATGCCGATACTGGCCAGGTTGGCGGCATAGGGCTGGAGAATGCGCTCGAGGCTGGGGTTGACCAGCATGATCTCGAACTCCAGGCGCTCGCCACGGGCGTTGCGCAACTGCTGGCCGATGGGCTTCCAGCCGGCCTCGGCGAGCAGGCCGAGCGCCCGCCGCAGGGTTTCGCGGGGAATGCCCCGACCAGCGGTAACCGGCATCTTGAACGGCTCGGTGAAGAGCTTCGCCGGTAACTGCTCGCGGTAGGGCGACAGCAGCAGCCATTCTGCGCCTTCCGGTTTGCCGGTGGCGGAGAACTCGCTGTTGGGGAAGTAACTGGCCGCGCGTATGTAGGCGTTGTTGAACAGGGTGCGGTTGGTCCACTCGAAATCGAACATCAGCCCCAGGGCTTCGCGCACGCGGCGGTCGCTGAACAGCGCGCGGCGGGTATTCATGAACAGGGCCTGGGTCTGGGTGGGTATCTGGTGCGGGATCTCGGCGCGCACCACATCGCCACGAACCACGGCCGGAAAGCGATAGCCATTGCTCCAGTTCTTCGCCTGGTTCTCGATATAGAAGTCGAATTCACCGGCCTTGAACGCCTCGAAGGCGACGTTGCTGTCGCGGTAGAACTCCACCTCGACCCGGTCGAAGTTGTACTTGCCACGATTGACCGGCAGATCCTTGCCCCACCAGTTCTTGACCCGCTCGAACACCAGACGCCGACCCGGCACCACCTCGACGATGCGATAGGGGCCGCTGCCCAGCGCTGGCTCGAAGGTGGTCGCCTTGAAATCGCGGCCTTTCCAGTAGTGCTGAGGCAAGACTGGCAGCTCGCCGAGGCGCAGGATCAGCAGTGGATTGCCGGCGCGCTTGAAGACGAAGCGGATGCGGTGCCGGCCCAGAATGTCGACGCGCTTCACCTCCTGCAGGTTGGTGCGGTATTGCGGATGGCCCTCGTTGCGCAGCAGGCGATAGGAAAAGGCCACGTCATACGCCGTGATGGGCTTGCCATCATGAAATCGGGCCTCGGGACGCAGGTTGAACACCACCCAGCTACGATCCTCGCTGTACTCGACACTCTTGGCGATCAGGCCATAGCTGGACGCCGGCTCGTCGCCGGAGGGGTCGTAAATGCCGGTGCCGACCATCAAGGGCTCGTTCAGCTCGTTGACGCCGTACTGCAGGAAATGCGCGGTGGCGATCGGGCTGGTGCCCTTGAGCGTGTAGGGATTGAGGGTGTCGAAGGTGCCTGACGCCATGAGGCGCAGCGTGCCGCCTTTGGGCACATCCGGGTTGACCCAGTCGAAATGACTGAAGCTGGCGGGATACTTGAGGGTTCCGAACTGCGCATAGCCGTGGCTTTCGCTGATGGCCGCAGAGGCGGGAAGGCTCAAGACCAGACTGAGAAACAGCGGGAAGAGGAAACGCATCGGGCGTGAAATTTCGATCCTGGGGCGGCGTTGGCGCTATTGCGTCGGTACAGTAACAGCTTGTCCGAACAGGAAAAAGAGCAGCGTTTGCAACGCCATGTACGGGTTGAACGCAGCAGGCAGGCAATGGCGGCACTTTGGCATACACTGTCAGAAAACAACGAGGGCTCGATCTTGGTCGAACGCAGTCATGGTACGCAGTCATGGATCGACCGCCTGAGTCAAACCGAATTGCCCGCACTGACCGCTGTGGTGCGCGACCTGCAACGCCTGGCGCAGCAGAACGACGCCTCGGTGCAGCAACTGGCCGATGTGCTGCTGCGTGATGCGAGCCTCACCTCCAAGGTGCTGCGCGTCGCCAACAGTGTCTATTACAACCCTTCGCAGGAAAGCATCCGCACCATTTCACGAGCCATCGTGCTGGTCGGCTTCGACAACGTGCGCCTGATCAGCCTGTCGGTCAGCCTCATCGATGGGCTGCTCACGCACAGACCGCGTCAACAGTTGCAGGAGCTATTGGCCAGTGCTTTCCACGCGGCGGTGCAGGCGCGCAACCTCAGCAGCTACGTGCTCAATGGTCATGAGGAGGAAGTATTCATCGCCGCGTTGCTGCATCAGCTAGGGGAGATGGCTTTCTGGAGCGCCGGTGGCGAGCAGGCCGATGAGCTGGCGCAGGCCCTGGAAGTGCCCGGTGCCGAGGCCGAGGAGGTGGTGCAGAGGGTGTTGGGCACCAGCTTCCGCCAGCTCTCCCAGGGCCTGGCGAAAAGCTGGGGCTTGGGTGAACTGGTCAGTCTGGCGCATGCCGGGGGTTCGCACACCCATCCGGCGGTCAAGGCGGTGCAGCTCGGCGTGCAGATCAGCAAGGCCGCGCTCGAGGGGTGGGGTTCACCGGCGATGGAGGCGTTGCTGAACAAGGTGGCGCCCTTTATCGGCCTGGGCCCGGAGGAAAGCCTGCAGCAGGTGCTGGCCAGTGCCGATGAGGCGGTCAAGGTCGCCTCCACCTTCGGCGCGAGCAGCCTGTGCCGGTTGATTCCGAGCACCGATCCGGCACAGATTTTCGATCAGCAGCAGGCGCGTCAGGCGCGCTTGCTGCAACCCGATCTGCTGTTCATGCAGCAGGCGTTGCAGGATCTGGGCTTGATGGCCAATCAACGCAGCGACGTCGAGCAGATCCTGTCCAGCGTGCTCGACGGCTTGCACCGTGGAGCAGGGCTGGAGCGGGTGATGCTCGCCGTGCTGGCCGATGGGCAGAGCCGTTTTCGCGCCAAGCGGGTGATCGGTGAGCAGACCGAAGTCTGGCTGAGGGATTTCGTCCTGCCTGCCGTGCAGGTGGAGCAGCCGCATATCTTCAGTTACGCGCTCAGGCATCGGGAGGCGATCTGGATGGGCGTTCCGGCCAGCTACAGTCTCAATGAGCTGGTGACCCTGCCCATCCGCCAGAGCCTTGGTGCTGGCATGTTCTTCATCGCACCCGTGTTGGCCAATGGTCGCGAGGTCGGCGTGCTGTATGCCGATTGCCATCTGTCGGGGCGCGCCTTGCGCCATGAGCAGTTCGTTGCCTTTCAGCGCTTCACGCTGCTGGCCGGCCGCTGTCTGGGGGCCTTGAGCAAGCGCTGAGGATCAGGGCAGGTAGAGAGTCAGCATCTGCCCCGGCTGCAGGGCATGGCTGGAAAGGCGATTCCAGTCCTGCAGGGTCTTGGTGTCGATATTGAAGCGTTTGGCGATGACGTACAGCGAGTCGCCTTTCTTCACTCGGTAATAGGTGGCCTTGTCGCGACTGCTGCTGGCCGCTCTCGTGCTGTTGCCGGCGCTGGCCAGCGCGGTGGTCGCTGTAGGTTGCAGGCGCAGGGTCTGGCCGATCTTGAGCTGATTGCCCTGCAACTTGTTCCATTGTTGCAACTCGCGCACCGAAACCTGATGGTCACGGGCGATCTGCCAGAGGTTGTCACCATCCTTGACCCGATAGCTGCGCACGCTGCCGCTGGATGCGGCGAGCTGCGTACCGCTGCGCTGGAAGATCGGCTCGCTGGGCTGGGTGCCGGGTTTGACCGGGATGGTCAATTCCTGGCCGATGCTCAGGCGGTTGCCGGAAAGCTGGTTCACTTCCTTGAGCGTATTGACCGTCAGATGATAGCGGTTGGCGATGGCATGCAGGCTGTCGCCGGCATGCACCCTGTAGGTCTGCCAGTCCACCAGCTCCTGCGGTTTCATCAAGGCCAGGTTGGCGCTGAACATCTCGGCCTTCTGCGCCGGTATCAGCAGGTGCTGGGGGCCGTCCATGGTGACGCCGCGCTTGTACGCCGGATTGAGCTGCAACAGCTCGGTCTCGTCGAGGTCGGCCAGTTGTGCCAAGCGCGACAGATCCATGTGCTGCTTGATTGCCACCTGCTCGAAGTAGGGTTCGTTGGCGATGGGGGCCAGAGTCACGCCATAGGCTTCCGGGGTGAAGATCACCTGGGACAGGGCCAACAGCTTGGGCACGTATTCCTCGGTTTCCTTGGGCAACGAGAGGTTCCAGTAATCGCTGGGCAGTCCCAGCTTCTCGTTGCGCTCTATGGCGCGGCTGACACGGCCTTCGCCCGCATTGTAGGCAGCCAGGGCGAGCAGCCAGTCACCATTGAACATCTCATGCAGGCGGCTGAGATAATCCAGTGCCGCGCGGGTAGAAGCGGTGACATCGCGTCGGCCGTCGTACCAGTTGGTCTGGCGCAGGTTGTAGACGCGCCCTGTGGAAGGGATGAACTGCCAGAGACCAACCGCCTGTGCCGGGGAGTAGGCCTGCGGGTCGTAGGCGCTCTCGATCACCGGCAGCAGTGCCAGTTCCATCGGCATGCCGCGTTCGGCCAGGCGCTCGACGATGTAATGAATGTAAGGGGCCGCGCGTTCGCTGACGGCTTCCACGTGCTGCGGGTTGCTGGCAAACCACAGGCGCTGGCGCTCGATGCGCGGGTTGGTGTCGATTTCATCCTGCAGTTTGAAACCGTCGCGCAGGCGCTCCCAGATATCGTGATAGTCACGGGTCTTGGCGTCGAGGCTCAGCCATTCGGGCTCACGCTCGAGGCCGATCGCGCGCTGGGTGGTCACGCTGTCGTCGGTAGCCGAAGGTGAAAAACTCTGGCAGCCGGCCAGGGTCACGCAGCAGAGCAGGGCGGACATTCGCACGCTCTGCGCCAACGCCTTTATTTTCAATGGCTTGCGCGTAGGTGACGGCATTGGCTGAGAGGGGTTCCCCGAAAAAAGTTCGGGCGATTCTAGAAACCGAAGCGGGGGTGGTCAAGTTTTCACCAGGCTTTTGTGACCTGTATCCCTCTCAAGCCGTCACAGGCCCCTCATATACGAGCCGCGCCCGTCGAGCCCTAGCAGGCTGTTGAAAAACTGCCTGCGCTGGCAATGCTGCGTTAAAAACGCCCTCAAAATGCTCATTTACAACACGTAAACCCGAATACGGGCCCAGTGCTTTTTGACTCACTGCGTTCGCCCTTCGGGCCAGCCTTCGGCTGTTACTCCCGCTGGTCGTTGCGGCTGTTTTTGCGGGGCCGCGGATTGTCTTGCCTGCCTCGCCAACGTTTTTCAACGGCCTGCTAGAAGCGATCCTTCCACGCGCGCAAGCCGGCGAATACCGCCTGTGGGTCGGTGCTGCGCTGGCCATCGGCGCGGGCCAGGCTGTCGATCACCTCGGCTTCCTCTACGCGCAGGAAGGGGTTGGTCGCGCGCTCCAGCGCAATGCTGGACGGCAGGCTGATGCGTCCCTGTGCCCGCCACTGGCTGACCTGCTCGACGCGCGCCTGCAGCTCCGTGTTGCCCGGCTCCACCGCTTGTGCGAAGCGCAGGTTGCTCAGGGTGTACTCGTGGGTGCAGTACACCTGCGTGGCATCCGGCAGGGCGGCGAGGCGTTGCAGGGAGGCGTGCATCTGCGCCGGCGTGCCCTCGAACAGGCGGCCGCAGCCGGCGGCGAACAGGGTATCGCCGCACATCAGCAGGTGCTGCTCGGCCTGGTGATAGGCGATATGCCCAAGGGTATGACCGGGCACCGCGATGATCTGCCAGGGCAGGCCGAGCACCTCGATGGTCTCGCCGCCTGCCAGCGCGACATCGCGTGCCGGAATCTGCTCGTTGGCCGGGCCATACACGCGCGCGCCGGTAGCTTCCTTGAGTTCGGCGACGCCGCCGACATGGTCGAAATGATGGTGGGTGACCAGAATATCGCTCAACTGCCAATCGGGATGGGCCTCGAGCCAGGCGCGCACGGGGGCGGCGTCGCCCGGGTCGACCACCGCGCAGCGGCGCGTGCCGGCATCCTGGAGCAGCCAGAGGTAATTGTCGTTGAAGGCGGGCAGGGCATCGATCTGGATCATCATGGGTCGCTAAGCCGGTGATAAAGGTGCATCTTATAAGAGCAGCCACAGGCTGCAAGCGATCAGGGCGGTTCGTGCCGCCGGCAACCTTTAGGGAGGAGTCGTGATGAGCGATCAGGCATTCGCCCAGGCCGACCCCGAGTGGCTGAAACTCATCGGCGAGGCCCGTCAGTGGCTGGCCGGGCCGCTTGGCCAATTGCTGCTGGAAGAAGAGCGACGCTTGCTGGACGAAGAGCTGGCGCGTTTCTTCGGCGGTTATCTGGTGAGTTACGGCCCGGGCGCCGAAGGCCCGCCCCATGCCAGGCAGATTCAGCACAATGTGCGCCTGGGTGCGCCCATGCCGGGTGTGCAGATCGTCTGCGAGGAACAAGCCTGGCCGTTGGGAGAGCATGCCGCCGATGTGGTGGTACTGCAGCATGGCCTGGATTTCAGCCTGTCACCCCATGGCCTGCTGCGCGAGGCCGCGCGCAGCGTGCGGCCTGGCGGGCATCTGCTGATCCTTGGCATCCATCCCAGGAGCATTTGGGGCGCGCGCCGGCTGTTTGCCCGCGACGGCTTGCGCCAGGCACGTTGTATCGCCCCCAACCGGGTTGGCGACTGGCTGTCCTTGCTGGGCTTCGCGTTGGAGAAACGCCGCTTCGGATGCTATCGTCCGCCGCTTGCGTCGCTCGCCTGGCAAATGCGCCTGCGGCGACTGGAGCGTTGGGGGGAGGCCTGGCAACTGCCGGGGGCGGGTTTCTACCTGCTGGTGGCGCGCAAGCTGGTGGTGGGATTACGCCCCTTGCCACAGGTGCGCCGCGAGCCCATGGGCAAGCTGCTGCCGCTGCCGGTGGCCAAGCTCAGTCGGCGCGACGTCGAGCACTGACAGGGTGCCCCCCAGCCGAGCAATTTCCAACAGAGCCTGTGAATGTCTGAAACCGATGAAGTGGTGATCTACACCGATGGTGCCTGCAAGGGCAATCCCGGCCCAGGCGGCTGGGGCGCGTTGCTGGTCTACAAGGGGGCGGAGAAGGAGTTGTGGGGCGGTGACCCCAGTACCACCAACAACCGCATGGAACTGATGGGGGCCATCGCCGGGCTGGTCGCCCTGACCCGCCCCTGCAAGGTCAAGCTGGTCACCGATTCGCAATATGTGATGAAAGGTATTCAGGAGTGGTTGCCGAACTGGAAGAAGCGCGGTTGGAAGACGGCCGCGAAAGAGCCAGTGAAGAATGCCGACCTCTGGCGCAAGCTCGATGAAGAGGTCAACCGTCATCAGGTGAGCTGGCAGTGGGTACGTGGCCATACCGGTCATCCTGGTAACGAGCGGGCCGATCAGTTGGCCAACCGTGGCGTCGATGAGGTTCGTGGGCAGTGAGTCATTAGGGGCGCTTGTGCGGCTGCGGTAACATGCCGCCGTCGGCAGCGGCCCCCGAGTTTCAAGAGAGAGTGTGAGCGTGAGTACAGAAAACGGCGTCATCAGACGGGTCGTGCTGGATACCGAAACCACCGGTATGCCGGTGACCGACGGCCACCGCATCATCGAGATCGGCTGTGTGGAGGTGCTGGGCAGGCGTCTGACCGGCCGGCATTTTCATGTCTACCTGAACCCGGATCGCGAGATCGACGAGGGCGCGATCGCGGTTCACGGCATCACCAACGAGTACGTTGCCGACAAGCCGCGTTTCAAGGATGTGGCCGATGAGTTCTACGAATTCATCAAGGGCGCGCAGTTGATCATTCACAACGCGGCGTTCGACGTTGGCTTCATCAACAACGAATTCGCCCTGCTGGGGCAGAGCGAGCGCGCCGACGTCAGCGACTACTGCAGCGTGCTCGACACCCTGATGCTGGCGCGCGAGCGCCATCCGGGCCAGCGCAACAGCCTCGATGCGCTGTGCAAGCGCTATGGCGTCGACAACTCCAACCGCGAACTGCACGGCGCCTTGCTCGACTCGGAGATCCTCGCCGACGTCTACCTGGCGATGACTGGTGGGCAAACCCATCTGTCGCTGGCCGGTGAAGAGGGCGATGGCGACGGCAGCGGGCGTCAGCAGGCCACACCGATCCGCCGCCTCGACCCGAGCCGCGCCCGTACACGAGTGATCCGCGCCAGCGCCGAGGAACTGGCCGCACACGCCGCCCGCCTGGCCGCCATCGAAAAATCCGCCGGCGGTCCGGCGCTGTGGGCGCAGTTGGAGGAGTCCTGAGCTGCAAGCCTCAAGCGACAAGCTGCAAGAGGGCGTTTGCTCTTACTTGAAGCTTGCCGCTTGTAGCTGCTTCATTGCGACCTTTTCTTACAGCCTGATGCCCAGGGGGGTTCCGCCCGTTCGGGGGAGCCTCTAACCTGAGTCGATAGGCAGGCCCGGCCTGCCACCGCTCAGGATGTCAGCATGTACAAAGACCTCAAGTTCCCCATTCTCATCGTCCATCGCGACATCAAGGCCGATACCGTGGCCGGTGATCGGGTGCGCGCCATCGCTCACGAGCTGGAGCTCGACGGTTTCAGCATCCTGCCCACGGCCAGCTCCACCGAGGGGCGTATCGTCGCCTCGACCCACCATGGGCTGGCCTGCATCCTGGTCGCTGGCGAAGGCGCTGGGGAGAACAGTCGGCTGCTGCAGGACATGGTCGAGCTGATTCGCGTGGCGCGGGTGCGCGCGCCGCAGTTGCCGATCTTCGCCCTCGGCGAGCAGGTGACCATCGAGAATGCGCCGGCCGAAGCCATGGCCGATCTGAACAGCCTGCGCGGCATTCTCTATCTCTACGAAGACACCGTGTCCTTTCTCGCCCGGCAGGTGGCGCGCGCTGCGCACAATTACCTCGAAGGCCTGCTGCCACCATTCTTCAAGGCCCTGGTGCAGCATACCGCGCAGTCCAACTACTCCTGGCACACGCCGGGGCACGGCGGTGGCGTGGCCTACCGCAAGAGCCCGGTGGGCCAGGCCTTCCACCAGTTCTTCGGCGAGAACACCCTGCGCTCGGATCTTTCCGTGTCGGTGCCAGAGCTGGGCTCGCTGCTCGATCACACCGGCCCGCTGGCCGAAGCCGAGGCCCGCGCGGCGCGCAACTTCGGCGCCGATCACACCTTCTTCGTGATCAACGGCACCTCCACGGCGAACAAGATCGTCTGGCATTCGATGGTCGGCCGTGACGACCTGGTGCTGGTGGATCGCAACTGCCACAAGTCGATCCTGCACTCGATCATCATGACCGGCGCCATCCCGTTGTACCTGACGCCGGAGCGCAACGAGCTGGGCATCATCGGGCCGATCCCGCTCTGCGAATTCAGCAAGGAATCGATCCAGGCCAAGATCGATGCCAGCCCGCTGGCACGGGGGCGTGCGCCCAAGGTCAAGCTGGCGGTGGTGACCAACTCCACCTATGACGGCCTGTGCTACAACGCCGAACTGATCAAGCGCACCCTGGGCGACAGCGTCGAGGTGCTGCATTTCGACGAGGCCTGGTACGCCTACGCGGCCTTCCACGAGTTCTATGCCGGGCGTTACGGCATGGGCACCGAAGGCGGCGAGCAGACGCCGCTGGTGTTCAGCACCCATTCGACCCACAAGCTGCTGGCCGCCTTCAGCCAGGCCTCGATGATCCACGTGCAGGACGGCGGGCAGCGGCAACTGGATCGCGACCGCTTCAACGAAGCCTTCATGATGCACATTTCCACCTCGCCGCAGTACGGCATCATCGCCTCGCTGGACGTGGCCTCGGCGATGATGGAAGGCCCGGCGGGGCGCTCGCTGATCCAGGAAACCTTCGACGAGGCGCTGAGTTTCCGCCGCGCCCTGGCCAACGTGCGGCGCAACCTGGCGGCGGACGACTGGTGGTTCAGCATCTGGCAGCCGACCCTGGGCGAGGGTAGCGAAGGGGTGGCCACCGCCGATTGGCTGCTCGAGCCCGACGCCGACTGGCACGGTTTCGGCGAGGTGGCCGAGGACTACGTCCTGCTCGACCCGATCAAGGTAACCCTGGTGATGCCGGGGCTCAATGCCGCTGGCCGCCTGGAGCAGCAGGGTATCCCGGCGGCTGTGGTCAGCAAGTTTCTCTGGGAGCGCGGGCTGGTGGTGGAAAAGACCGGCCTGTACTCCTTCCTCGTGCTGTTCTCCATGGGCATCACCAAGGGCAAGTGGAGCACCTTGCTGACCGAGCTGCTGGAATTCAAGCGCAGCTACGACGCCAACTTGCCCCTGGCGCAGGTGCTGCCTTCCATCGCTCAGGCCGGTGCAAGCCGCTATCAGGGCATGGGCCTGCGCGATCTGTGCGATGCGTTGCACGGCTGTTATCGCGATAACGCCACCGCCAGGGCGCTGAAGACCATGTACACGGCCTTGCCCGAGGTGGCGATCAAGCCGGCCGATGCCTATGACCGTCTGGTACGCGGCGAGGTGGAGGCGGTGCCGGTGGAGCGCCTCGAAGGGCGCATCGCAGCAGTGATGCTGGTGCCCTATCCGCCGGGCATTCCGCTGATCATGCCGGGCGAGCGTTTCACTGCGGCGACGCGCTCGATTCTCGACTACCTGAGCTTTGCACGGACTTTCGACCAGGCCTTCCCGGGCTTCGATATCGATGTCCACGGCCTGCAAGTGGAGGACGACCGCTATTGCGTGGATTGCCTGGTCGAGTAAGGCGAGGCGTTGTCGCGCCGAGCAAGAATCCAGCCAGATCAACCTCTTAATCGCCATAGTCAAAGTGGTTTTTAAACCCTTGGACGAGGCGTGCATCACAGTGTCGGCATCGACTTTTGCAGCGTGCTTGTTATAGTTGCGCGGCTATTAGTTCGCAAAAATAATGACTGCGCTGCCAAGTCAGCGGCTGAGGATGACCGTCATGCCCGAGTATCAAGCCTTCCGCGTCGAACTCGTGGACAAGATCGCCCATGTGCAGATCAATCGCCCGGAAAAGGTCAATGCGATGAACGCCGATTTCTGGCGGGAAATCATCGAGATCTTCCGCTGGGTCGACGACACCGACGCCGTGCGTGTGGTGGTGCTTTCCGGCGCTGGCAAGCATTTCTCCTCGGGCATCGATCTGATGCTGCTGGCCTCGGTCGCCGCCCAGCTCGGTAAGGACGTCGGGCGCAACGCCGACGCGCTGCGGCGCAAGATTCTCGAACTGCAAGCCTCGTTCAATGCCGTCGACCAGTGCCGCAAGCCGGTGCTGGCGGCTATCCAGGGCTATTGCCTGGGTGGCGCCATCGACCTGATCAGCGCCTGCGACATGCGCTACGCCACCGTCGATGCACAGTTTTCCATCAAGGAAATCGACATGGGCATGGCCGCCGATGTCGGCACCCTGCAGCGTCTGCCACGGATCATTGGCGACGGCATGATGCGCGAGCTGGCCTATACCGGGCGCAGCATCGATGGCCAGGAGGCGGCTCGTATCGGCCTGGTCAACCGTACCTATGACAACCAGGAGGCGCTGCTGGCGGGTGTCATGCAGCTTGCCGGCGAGATCGCCGGCAAGTCGCCGATCGCCCTGCGCGGCACCAAGCAGATGATTCGCTACATGCGCGACCACCGGGTCGATGACGGGCTCGACTACATCGCTACCTGGAATGCGGCCATGCTGCAATCCGAGGATCTGCGTCTGGCCATTGCCGCGCACATGAGCAAGCAGAAGCCGGAGTTCGCAGACTGATGCCATGTAGACCCTTGTGCGGCGCAACTTGCGAGGTGCCCAGCGTATGGTGAGCGGAGCGACATCCCTGAACCTGGTGCGTGATGAACTGTTCAACACCATGGAAGAGGCCGAGCGCAGTCTCGAGCAGTTCATCGTCGAGCGGCATAACGGCAGCCTGTTGCAACAGGCGGTGGAAAGCCTGCAACAGGTACGCGGCACGCTCAACCTGATCGAGCTGGCCGGTGCCGAGCTGCTGGCGCAGGAAGTGCTCGACCAGGCCACCGACATTCCGGCTGGTGCCGGTGAAGAGCGCGACGTACAACTGGCGGCGCTGAGCAACGCCCTGCATGTGCTACGTCGCTACCTCGAGAGCCTCGACGTGCACCGCCAGGAAATGCCCGAACTGCTGTTGCCGGCGATCAACGACCTGCGTCAGGCCGGTAGCCAGCCGCCGTTGCCGGAAAGTTTCTTCTTCAGCCTGCGTCTCGACCAGGCGCGCCCGCAATCCTCGGCGCCGGCGGTCGATGAGGCCACCCGTCAGGTGCAGGCCAGGCGCCTGCGACACATGTATCAGTTGGGATTGCTGGGCTTCGTCCGTGAACAGAACACCCAGGCCAGCCTCAAGCTGATGGTGCGCGCCATGGCGCGGCTGGACAGCCTGTTCGCCAGCGAGGCGCGTGGGCGCATGTGCTGGATCGGCGCTGCGGCCATCGAGTCGCAGGCCGATGGCCAGTTGCTGCCGCGCAAATCGCGCAAGCAACTGTTCCTGCGCCTGGATCGCGAACTGAAACTGATGCTCGGCAACCCGCATTACGAAGCGCCGCGCAGCCTGCTCAAGGAGCTGCTGTATCTGGTAGCCCTGGCTGACAGCCATGGGCCGCTGGCCAGCGCCATGCGCGAGGTGTTCGGGCTCACGCCACTGCCATTCACCGACCACCTGCTGGAAGAGGAATACCAGCGTCTGGCTGGGCCGGGGCAGGCGGTGATGCGCTCCTTGTCCACGGCCATTCGTGAGGAGCTGACCAGCGTCAAGGACATGCTCGATCTGCTCGAGCGCGGCACCTTGCAGGAGGATACCCTGGGTACCCTGCATGCGCTGCTGGGCAAGCTGGCGAAGACCTTGAGCATGGTGGGCCTGAGCTCTGCCGGCAATGCCTTGAGCGTCCAGCTCCCACAGGTGGCCGCGTGGAACGACAGCGAGCCGCCGGCGCTGGAGCAATTGCACAAGCTGGCCGATGCCGTGCTCTATGTCGAAGGCATGGTGGCCAGTCTGGAAAGCGGTTCGCGGCGCGACGCGCAGCCGGTGCCGAGTGCGGCGCTGAGCGATGCCGAATCCTTCGCCCTGCACCAGCTCAACGAGGCGCGCATCGTCGTGGTCGGCGAGGCGCAGGCCGGTCTGGCTCTGGCCAAGCGCGCAATCACCGCCTACCTCGAATCCGCTGGTGACAAGATGCACCTGGCCAACGTGCCGTTCAGCCTGCAGGCAGTGCGCGGTGGTCTCTGGTTCCTCGAGCAGCGGCGCGCCGCCGCGCTGGTTGGCGCCTGCGCCGAGTACATCCAGACACGCATGCTCGACGCTGCGCAGATGCCGTCGGAGCAGATGCTGGAAACCCTCGCCGATGCCTTGAGCAGCCTGGAGTACTACCTCGAGGCGGGCGCCGTGCTGCGCCCCGAGACCCAGCCGAGTGTGCTCGACCTGGCCGAGGACAGCATCAGAGCGCTCGGCATGCCGGTGGCGGCCTGACATGGCCTGGCGGCACCGCTATATCGATCCGACCCAGCCAGGCGGCTGGGCCTTGCTGTACGACCGTCAGCACTTTCTCGCCGATAGCAACGGCGTGCTCTTTCCGCGTGACTGGATCAAGCGCCAGGAGCTGCCGATCCTCAGCGAACAAGGCATCGGGCATTTCGACGAGCAGCCGGTCTATCTGTTGCAACTCGACTCTGCCGCAGAGCTGCCGGGCTGTTCCTGGCAGAGCCTGCGTCAGTTCATGTTGCATGGTGAAGTCGAGACCTTCCGCATGCTGGCCTATGCCGCGCAGATCGGCACCTGGCAGCGTGAGCATCGTTTCTGTGGCAGTTGCGGTGCGGCCACGCGACAGGTGCCGGGCGAGTGGGCGATGCGCTGCGAGGCCTGCGAGTCGCAGCATTACCCGCGCCTGTCGCCGAGCATGATCGTGCTGGTGACCCGTGGCGATGAAATCCTGCTGGCGCGTTCGCCACGTTTCGTTACCGGCGTCTACAGCACCCTGGCCGGTTTCGTCGAGCCGGGTGAGTCGGTGGAGCACTGCGTGGCGCGCGAGGTGCACGAAGAAGTGGGCTTGCAGGTGCACAACCTGCAGTACATCGGCAGCCAGGGCTGGCCGTTCCCGCATTCGCTGATGCTGGGCTTTCATGCCGAGTACGCCGGTGGCGAGATCGTCATGCAGGAAGACGAGATCGAGGACGCGCGCTGGTTCCGGGTGGATGACCTGCCGCCGTTGCCCGCCTCGCGCTCCATCGCCCGCCATCTGATCGATCTGTACGTGGCGCGCCGTCTGGGCCTGCCCGAGCCGCAACTGCTGCAATGAGCGTAGCCCGGATGCAATCCGGGATTCGTGTCAGCCGACCCAGTGCTGCCAGACCAGGCGTGCGGTCAGCGCCAGTACCACCAGAATGAATACCGGGCGGATGAACTTCGAGCCGCCCCTGATCGCCGTGCGCGCGCCGAGGAAGGCGCCGACCATCAGCGCCGCGCCCATGCTCAGGCCGAGCACCCAGGCCACCTGGCCAAAGGCGATGAATACCACCAATGCCGCCGCGTTGCTGACGAAGTTCATGGTACGCGCCACACCGCTGGCGCGCACCAGGTCGAGCGGGTACATGAGCAGGCTGCTGACCGTCCAGAACGCGCCAGTGCCGGGCCCGGCGACGCCATCGTAAAGCCCCAGGCTCAGCCCTTGCGGCCATTGCCGGCCACGGGCGATGGGCAGGTTCTGCTCGCTGGGCGCTTCCGGCGTGCGGCCGAACAACAGGTACAGGCCGCAGGCGAAAACCACTGCCGGCAGCATCTGGTTGAGCCATTCGGCCGGCAGCCAGTGTGCGATCACGGCACCGAGCAGGGCGCCGATCAGTGTCGCCAAGAGGGCATTGCGCCACTGGCTGGGGTCGAACAACTTGCGTCGGTAGAAGGTGAAGGCGGCCGTGCCCGAGCCGAAGGTGGCGCAGAGCTTGTTGGTGCCCAGCACCAGGTGGGGTGGCAGGCCGGCGGTGAGCAGCGCAGGGATGGTCAGTAGACCGCCGCCACCGGCGATGGCGTCGATGAAGCCGGCCGTGAAGGCCACCAGGGCAAGAATGGCGAGGGTACTGGGATCGATGGCAAGTTCGAGCGCGAAGGGCATGGAAAGTGTCGACTTGTGGGCGAATGCGCAGCCTGCTGGCTGTTCGCCGTGAAAAGAGCTGCGCATAATGCCCTGATTTTGCCAGAGAAGGAACGTGACCGATGCAATACAACGGCTTGGCCTGGGCAACTGCCTTGCTGGCAGTGCTGGCGCTGCTGGTGGCGCTGCGCATTCTGCTCAACAGCGGCTGGTTCCTGGGGTGGTTGCGCGGCACCTGCGGGCTGGCGTTCCTGGCACTGGCGACGCTGGTGGGGCTGGTGGCCTACGACCTGTACTCCTATTCGCCGTTGCCGGACGACAAACCTCTGGTGACCCTGAGTTTCAAGGCCGATGGCCCACAGCGCTACAGCGTCACCCTGTTGGAGGGGGGGCGAGAGCGCAAGGTGACGTTGGAAGGGGACATGTGGCAGCTCGATGGGCGACTGATCCGCTGGAAGGGCATCGCGGCGCTGATCGGCCTACAGCCGGGGTATCGTCTGGAGCGCCTGTCCGGGCGTTTTCTCGCCATCGAACAGCAGGCCCTGGCTCAGCATGGCCGCGTACAACTGGCGCAGAGCCCCTATGGCATCGATCTCTGGCGTTGGTTGCGGCTGAATCAGCGCGACCTGTTCCTGTTCGAGCCGCAGGCGCTGCGTGTGACCTATCTGCCGATCGCTGCCGACGCGACCTATAGCGTCAGGCTGACGCCGACCGGCTTGCTGGCCGAACCGATGAACCCGGCGGCCGAAGCGGCGTTGAAGAACTGGTAGCGGCCGCTTGCGGCCATCTGATGACCCTGGTTGCAGAGTAGGGTGCGCTGTGCGCACCGATAGCAACCGCTGAACCTGCGGTGCGCATGGCGCACCCTAGGGTCTGTTGACGTTTCGGCGCGAACCGCGTTGCTGCGCCAAATTGCGCCAGGCTAGGCGCGGGATGCAGGTAATGGTCGTTCCCTTGCCAAATCCCGCAACGACGCATGGCGCAATTTGCCGCGCAACCCGAAGGGGCGGGCCAGTTTTTGCGTGGTGCGTCGTTGCTCGACGGCTCATTTGGGCGACCAAACTTCGCGTCTCGCGCCTAGCTCCACGCAAAAACTGGCTCCGTCGCGGCCGCGAGCGAAACGTCAACAGACCCTAGAAAAAAGGCACCTGTAAGGTGCCTTTGTCGTGTATGGCGTCCGGCTTCAGGAAAGGAAACCACCGTCCACGTTCAGGGCGATGCCGGTGGTGTAGCTGGACGCTTCGCTGGCCAGATACAGCACCGCGCCGGCCATCTCGCTGGGGGCGGCCACGCGCTTGAGTGGGATGCGCTGCAGGGCCATCTTGAGAATGGCGTCGTTCTTGGTCAGCGCCGAGGCGAACTTGGTGTCGGTCAGGCCCGGCAGCAGGGCGTTGCAGCGAATACCGAAGGCCGCGCACTCCTTGGCGAAGACCTTGGTCATGCTGATCACCGCCGCCTTGGTCACCGAGTAGATGCCCTGGAATTCGCCCGGCGTGACGCCATTGATGGAGGCGACGTTGATGATCGAGCCGCCGCCGTTTTCCTTCATCAGCTTGCCGCCTTCGATGGACATGAAGTAGTAGCCGCGGATGTTCACGTCCACGGTCTTCTGGAAGGCGCCCAGGTCGGTGTCCAGCACGTTGCAGAACTGCGGGTTGGTGGCGGCGTTGTTGACCAGGATGTCGAGGCGCCCGAACTGCTCGCGGATCTGCGCGAAGACGCTGGTGATCTGCTCCATCTCGCCGATGTGACAAGCGATGGCGGTGGCCTTGCCGCCGTCAGCGATGATGGCGTCGGCCACGGCCTGGCAGCCCTCGATCTTGCGGCTGGAGACGATGACGTGAGCGCCTTGCTGGGCCAGCAGCTTGGCGATGGCCTCGCCGATGCCGCGGCTGGCGCCGGAAACGAAGGCGATCTTGCCGTCGAGATCGAACAGTTGGGTCTTGGACATTGTGTTTTTCCCAGGGTTAGAGCGTGGATTTGCCGATGACCTGCAGACACATGCGCTCCAGCAGTTTGTTCATCTGGACGAACTGGGCGAAGCGTTTGTCCTGAGTCTGGCCGTGGAAGAAGCGGTAGTAAATCTGCTGGACGATGCCGGCCAGGCGGAACAGGCCGTAGGTGTAGTAGAAGTCGAAGTTGTTGATCTCGATGCCGGCCTTTTCCGCGTAGTAGTCGACGAACTGCTGGCGGCTGAGCATGCCGGGGGCATTGCTCGGCTGGCGGCGCATCAGTTGCACTGGCACCGGGTCTTCGGCTTCGATCCAATAGGCCAGGGTATTGCCCAGATCCATCAGCGGATCGCCGATGGTGGTCATCTCCCAGTCGAGTACGCCGATGATCTGCATCGGGTTGTCCGGGTCGAGAATCACGTTGTCGAAGCGGTAGTCGTTGTGCACGATGCCCGGCTTGTGGTGATCAGCCGGCATCTTCTCGCGCAGCCAGGCCATGATCGGCTCCCAGGTCGGTGCGTCGGGGGTCAGGGCCTTCTGGTAGCGGTCACTCCAGCCGCTGATCTGCCGTTCCACATAGCCCTCGGGCTTGCCCAGATCGCCCAGGCCGCAGGCGGCGTAATCGACGTTGTGCAGCTCCACCAGTTTGTCGATGAAGCTCTTGCACAGTGCCTCGGTCTGCTCCGGGGTGAAGTTCAGCTCGGCGGGCATGTCGGCGCGCAGGATGATGCCCTTGAGGCGCTCCATGACATAGAACTCGGCGCCAATCACCGACTCGTCGGTGCAGTGCACATAGGCCTTGGGGCAGTAGGGGAAGCCGGCGTTGAGCTGGTTGAGAATGCGGTATTCGCGGCCCATGTCATGGGCGGACTTGGCCTTGTGGCCGAACGGCGGGCGGCGCAGCACGAATTCCTGTTGCGGGTACTCGATCAGGTAGGTGAGGTTGGAGGCACCACCGGGAAACTGGCTGATCCTGGCCTCGCCACTCAGGCCGGGAATTTGTGTCTTGAGGTAGGCGTCGATGGCAGCGCTGTCGAGTTCTTCGCCGCTGCGGATATCGGTGGATTGATCGGTGAGCGCCATGTCTATCCCTTCTATTGATGATGGGTGCCCCAGATAATTTCCTAATCTAATGCTGCACCCAGGTCGTCACAAGCGATACGCCCCTTCATAGGCGGGCGTGTTGCCTCGCAATCAAACTGCCTGATCAGTCATTTTAGGCTGTGTACGGCATCGGTGATGCTGCGTTGCCCCCTCTGGTACGCCAGCCTGAGCTAGGCGCCCCCGTCAGAATGCTCATGTACAGCACGTAAACCCGAATGCGAGCCCAGTGCGTTCTTCGCGGGGCCGCCATCGGTATTGTCTGACCTTCGCTCGATGACTTTTCGTACAGAGCCTCGGGATGGCAGGCAATAAAAAATTTCAGGAGAAATTTTTAACGTCGCGCAGCGACGGCGACGGCCCGAAGGGGTGCCGCCAGGCAATAAAAAACCGGAGTGCCAGGACTCCGGTTTTCATGGGGTGCGAGCAGCCCGCCGAATCAGACCGGGAACAGTTCGCCCAGCTTCATCGCCAGCATCATGTCGCCTTCGGCGCGCAGCTTGCCGGCCATGAAGGCCTGCATGCCGTCGGTTTCACCTGTGGTGATGCCCTTGAGGGTTTCGCTGTCCATGATCAGGGTGACATTGGCGTTCGGGTTGTCGCCTTGCTCGATGGCGCAGGTGCCATCCTTGACGATCAGCGCGTAGTTGTCGCCGTCTTCGATATTGAACTGGAACACCAGATCCAGGCCGGCAGCGGCGCTGGCGTTGAACTTCGATTGCATGTTTTGGACGATGTCGGCAACGCTCATGGTCTTATCCTTCTTTATCATGGGTTTCGCGCGGCGCTAAGGCCGTATGGGCCGGGCTCATCGATAGGTGATGAGTTCCGGTGCCTTCAGCAGCTGTAAATGCAGATGGCTGTTGAAGGAAGCCAGTGTCACCTCGCGGCCGCGAAACTTCAGCAGGCTGAGCGAGGTGTTGACGATTTGCCAGTTGAGCTCGAATGCCTTGCGCGCTGGCACCTCGGTGATCAGGCGCAGCAGGGCGGTGATGGTGCCACCGGAAGTGAACACGGCGATGTTCTGCCTGCTGTCTGCGCGTTCGAGTATGCGCTGCAGGCCGCCTTCGACCTGCGCCACGAAGGCCTGCCAGCTCTGTAGATCGGGGCGGTCATGTTCGCCCGAGATCCAGCGTTCGATCAGCTTGGCGAACAGGCGCTGGAATTCGGCACGGTTGTTGGCGCCGTTGCGCAGGATGTCGAGGGCTTCTGGCTGTTCGTCGAGAATGCCGGGCACCAGGCTACGGATCACCGCGTCGGTGTCGAACTCGTTGAAGGCATCGTCGATTTCCAGAACGGGAGCATGCTCGATGTGCTGCAGGGCGGCTTGCGCGGTGTGCTGCTGACGCCGCAGGCTGCCGCTGATGCAACGATCGAGACGAACGCCGAGCTTGGCCAGGTGTTGCCCGAGCACTTCGGCCTGGCGCACGCCGGTGGGTGACAGCACGTCGTAGTCATCGGCACCGAATGAAGCCTGGCCATGTCGAATCAGGTAGATGCTGCCCACGTCCGTCTTCGTCCCGGCGTGTTGAAAGTTTCGCGAGGTTATGGGCAAGCCGGGTAGCCTGTCAACGAATAAACATACGCTTGTTTGAATTCGTGGAAAACTTTAGTCGGGCGTGCAAGCCCATGGTCGATGCGCTGTCGCGTCGGTATGCTTGAACGCTCGAAGGCGTCGCATCGCTTGCCGGTCAGCCGCGCCAGAATCGTTTGCAAAGGGGGATCTGTGGAGTTTCTAAGCGAATATGCCGGCTTTCTGGCGAAAACCCTGACCGTCGTGGTAGCCATCGTCGTGGTGCTGGTGTTCATCGCCGCCCTGCGCGGCAAGGGGCGGCGCGGCAGCGGTCACTTGCAGGTGGACAAGCTCAACGATTTCTACAAGGACCTGCGCGAGCATCTGCAGCAGACGGTATTGCGCAAGGACGAGCTGAAGGCGCTGCGCAAGGCCGAGGCCAAGGCGGCCAAGCAGGAGAAGAAGGCACCCAGCAGCAAGCCGCGGGTGTTCGTGCTGGACTTCGATGGCGACATCAAGGCCTCGGCCACCGACAATCTGCGTCATGAGGTCACCGCGCTGCTGTCGATGGCCAAGGCCGAGGACGAAGTGGTGCTGCGCCTGGAAAGCGGTGGTGGCATGGTGCACGGCTACGGTCTGGCCTCCTCGCAACTGGCGCGCATTCGCGAAGCCGGCATTCCTCTAACGGTCTGTGTCGACAAGGTGGCCGCCAGCGGCGGCTACATGATGGCCTGCATCGGCCAGAAGATTCTCGCCGCGCCCTTTGCCATCCTAGGCTCCATCGGCGTGGTGGCACAGTTGCCCAACGTGCATAGACTGTTGAAGAAGCACGATATCGATTTCGAGGTGCTGACGGCCGGTGAGTTCAAGCGCACCCTGACGGTTTTCGGCGAGAACACCGACAAGGGCCGCGAGAAGTTCCAGGAGGATCTGGAGACCACCCACGAGCTGTTCAAGGGCTTCGTCGCCCGCTATCGCCCGCAACTCGATATCGATGCCGTGGCCACCGGCGAGGTCTGGTTGGGCATGGCGGCACAGGAACGCCTGCTGGTGGACGAGCTCAAGACCAGTGACCAGTATCTGGCCGAGCGTGCCGCGCAGGCCGAGCTGTTCCATCTGCATTTCGCCCAGAAGAAGAGCCTGCAGGAGCGTGTCGGGCTGGCTGCCAGCGTGGCCCTCGATCGCTTCGTGCTGACCTGGCTGAGCCGCCTGCAGCAGCAGCGCTTCTGGTAGGCTGAACGAAGACAATGACAGGAGACCGAGATGAGTGAATTCAAGGCATTGCTGGTCAGTGAAGCGGCTGACGGCGGTTTTCAGCGGCAGGTGGTGCAGCGCCGCCTGAGTGACCTGGCGGATGGCGAGCTGCTGATTCGCGTGCGTTATTCCTCGCTCAACTACAAGGATGCCCTGTCGGCCAGCGGCAATCGCGGCGTCACCAAGCAGTACCCGCACACGCCGGGCATCGATGCCGCTGGCGTGGTCGAGGCGTCCAGCGTTGGCGAATTCGCCGTCGGCGACGAGGTGATCGTCACCGGCTACGACCTGGGCATGAATACGGCCGGTGGCTTCGGTCAGTACATCCGCGTGCCGGCGGCCTGGGCGATCAAACGCCCGCAGGGTTTGTCGCTGCGTGAAGCCATGCTGCTGGGCACTGCCGGCCTCACGGCGGCGCTGTGCGTGGACAAGCTGGAGTGCGCCGGTGTCGCACCGCAAGACGGCGTGGTGCTGGTCACCGGCGCTACTGGCGGTGTGGGCAGCGTGGCGGTGATGTTGCTGAAGAAGCTCGGCTACCGTGTTGCAGCGGCCACCGGCAAGGCGGATCAGGCCGAGTTCCTGCGCAGCTTGGGCGCCGACGAGATCGTCAGCCGTGAGGAGCTGCAACAGGGCGTCGAGCGGCCTCTGCTCAAGGAGCGCTGGGCAGCGGCGGTGGACACGGTCGGCGGCGATATTCTGTTCAATGTGGTCAAGTCGTTGCGCCGTGGCGGCAGTGTCGCTTGCTGCGGACTGACCGCAGGTGTCGGCTTCCAGGCATCGGTGATGCCCTTCATCCTGCGTGGCGTCAACCTGCTGGGGGTGGATTCGGTGGAGCTGCCGTTGGTGGTCAAGGCCTCGATGTGGGACAAGCTGTCGCTGCAATGGAAGCTGGATCTGGCCCCCCTGGCTCGGGAGATCACGCTGCAGGAGCTGCCGGCTGCCATCGAGCAGATCCTGGCCGGCGGCATGGTTGGCCGGGTGCTGGTACGGTTGGACTGACCAGTCGCCTGTCTGAAACGCAGAGGCCCCGCATGTGCGGGGCCTCTGCGTTTCTGCTGGCGGTTCAGGCGCGGCGGCGGAACAGCGGCAGCGGCTGGTCGGCCGAGGCCTGGTAGACCTCCTCGTACTCCTCGAAGGCCTTGAGGGCATCGACGGGATCCTTGTCCGCGCGCAGGGCGAAGGCATCGAAGCCGACACGGCGCAGGGCGAACAACTGATCACGCAGCACGTCACCGATGGCACGCACTTCGCCGGTGTAGCCATAGCGGGTGCGCAGCAGGTAGGCGGTGGAGGAGTGACGGCCGTCGGTGAAGCTCGGGAACTCCAGGGCGATGACCTGGAAGTGTGCCAGGTCATCGGCGATTTCCTCGATTTCGTCGCCGGCCTCCAGCCAGACGCCCAGACCGCCATCGCGAGCCTTGAGGGCGTGAGCGTGTTCGACCCACAGCGCCAACGGCACGATGATGTCATCGCAGTTGGGGATGGCGTCCAGGGTCACGTCCTTGGCCAGCAGGTGCCAGGTTTCGTCGATCACCTGACCGTTCTTAATGATTCGCTGCATAGACGCGCTCCTTGAACGGATCGATACCGATGCGGCGGTAGGTATCGAGGAAGCTTTCTTCTTCGGTGCGTTGCTCGACATAGACCTTGATGATCTTGTCGACCACGTCCGGCATGTCGTCCTGGGCGAAGGACGGGCCGAGAATCTGCGCCAGGCTGGCTTCGCGACCGGCGCTGCCGCCGAGGGAGACCTGATAGAACTCCTGGCCTTTCTTGTCCACGCCGAGGATGCCGATATGGCCGACGTGGTGGTGGCCGCAGGCGTTCATGCAGCCGGAGATGTTCAGGTCGATGTCGCCGATGTCGAACAGATAGTCGAGATCGTCGAAGCGGCGCTGGATGGCTTCGGCCACTGGGATCGACTTGGCGTTGGCCAGCGAGCAGAAGTCGCCGCCCGGGCAGCAGATGATGTCGGTCAGCAGGCCCACGTTCGGCGTGGCGAAACCTTGCTCGCGCAGCTCGCCCCAGAGGGTCAGGAGCTGACGCTGCTCGACGTCGGCAAGGATGATGTTCTGGTTGTGGCTGTTGCGCACTTCACCGAAGGAGTAACGGTCGGCCAGCTCGGCGATGGCATCCAGTTGCTTGTCGGTGACGTCGCCAGGCGCCACGCCGGTGGGCTTGAGCGACAGGGTGACGGCGACGTAGCCAGGCTTCTTGTGAGCGAAGGTATTGCGCTGGCGCCAGCGGGCGAAGCCCGGGTGTTCGGCGTCCTGCTGGGCGAGTAGGGCGTCCTCATCCTGCAGAGACAGATAGCTCGGGTCGACGAAATGGGCCGCGACGCGGGCGACTTCGGCCTCGGTCAGGGTGGTCGGGCCGTCCTTGAGGTGCGCCCACTCGGCGTTCACGCGCTCGGCGAACACCTCGGGGGTCAGTGCCTTGACCAGGATCTTGATGCGCGCCTTGTACTTGTTGTCGCGACGGCCATAGCGGTTGTACACGCGCAGGATGGCGTCGAGATAACTGATTAGGTGCTGCCAGGGCAGGAATTCGTTGATGAAGCTGCCGACGATCGGAGTACGGCCCAGGCCGCCGCCGACGGAAACGCGGAAGCCCAGCTCGCCGGCGGCGTTCTTCACCGCTTCCAGGCCGATATCGTGTACCTCGATGGCGGCGCGGTCGCTGACGGCGCCGTTGACGGCGATCTTGAACTTGCGTGGCAGGTGCGAGAACTCGGGATGGAAGGTCGACCACTGACGGATGATCTCGCACCAGGGGCGCGGGTCGACAATCTCGTCCTTGGCCACACCGGCGAACTGGTCGGTGGTGGTGTTGCGGATGCAGTTGCCGCTGGTCTGGATGGCGTGCATCTGCACGGTGGCCAGCTCGGCGAGAATCTCCGGCACGTCTTCCAGCTCCGGCCAGTTGAACTGCACGTTCTGCCGGGTACTGATGTGCGCGTAGCCCTTGTCGTAGTCGCGGGCGATCTTGGCCAGCATGCGCACCTGCGTCGAGGAGAGCAGGCCATAGGGCACGGCGATGCGCAGCATGGGCGCATAACGCTGGATATAGAGGCCATTTTGCAGGCGCAGCGGACGGAATTCCTCGCCGCTCAGCTCTCCGGCGAGGTAGCGGCGGGTTTGATCGCGAAACTGCTTGACGCGATCCTCGACGATCCGTTGATCGTACTGGTCATATACGTACATGAAGGGTCCTGTTTTCAGGCTGCTTACTGCCAATCAGCGCGCACGGCCGCGCACTCCCCGAGGAGCCGGGGCACGATACCAGCTCAGGTTTATGCGTAAAAGTGATGTTTGAATATATAAACCTAGGTTTGGGGAATAAGACGGAGATGAAGCATAACCAGAAGGTTTGAGCCTTGGCCGTGCCTGGTCTTAACTGCAACTGTGTCCCCCACGAACATAACAACAGGTGGAGCCATGAGCGAGCACAGTGAAACTCAGCATAGCGACAGCGTCGTCGACGCCTGGGCCATCTTCTGTCTGATCCTGATCGTCGTCGGTACCGCCATCTTCTGGGTCAGCGGGCAATAGCACGGCGCTTCGGGCGCCTACTATCAGCGTCTGCGGCGAATGGTAACAAGTACTGTCGTCCCATCCTGTCGTCTCTGCCGATATACTGCGCCTCGCGAAATGGGAGGCGCATGGTGAACAGGTGGTGGCTAGGGATTGGGCTGATGCTGTGCTGCACGCTGGTGCAGGCAGGGAAAGATGGCCTGTCGGTGGTGTTCCTGAATCCCGGATTCAGCGACGAGCGGTTCTGGAGCGATTACTCGCGCTACATGCAGGACGCCGCCGACGATCTGGGCATGGACTTGCGCGTGCTCTATGGCGAGCGCGACAACCAGCGCATGCTGGGTAATGCGCGCCGGGTGTTGGACGGCAAGCATCCCGATTATCTGATTTTCACCAACGAGCAATTTTTCGGCCCGCAGGTTCTGCGCCTGTTCGAGCACAGCGAGGTGCGCCTGTTTGCCTTGCACAGCACCCTGGGCCCGGCGCAGCAGGCATTGATCGGCGGCAGCCGCGAACGTCATGGCAACTGGCTGGGCAGTCTGATTCCCAATGACGAGGAGGCCGGCTACCTGATGGGCCGTGAGTTGATTGCCCTGAGCCAGGGAAAGCCGACGCAGATGCTGGCATTTTCCGGAGTCAAGCAAACGCCATCGGCCACTCTGCGTCTGCTCGGGCTGCAGCGTGCGTTGGATGAGGCGCCCCATGTACGCCTGGTGCAGGCGGTGTATGGCGAATGGCAGGAGCAGCGGGCCTATCAGCAGGCCTCGAGCCTGCTGCCGCGCTATCCGGATGTCGAGCTGGTCTGGACGGCCAACGATGCCATGGCATTTGGCGTCATGCGGGCTGCCAACGAGCTGGGCAGACCCCTTCGCTACGCCACTTTGAACAATTCTGCGCGGGTATTCCAGGCGCGTATCGATGGGCGTGTCGAGGTGCTGCTCAGTGGCCACTTCCTGCTCGGTGCCTGCGCCATGGTGATGCTTCACGATCACGCCAAGGGGCTGGACTTCGCGGCGCGCGGCGGCAAGGATCAGGTAGCCCGGCTGTTGCGTGTGATCGACGAAGACGCCGCGCAAACTTTGCAGGCCCGTCTTGCCCGCAATGATATGGGGCTGGACTTCAGGCGTTTCAGTGCGCTTGGCAAGGCCGGCATGCGCGCCCCTGGCTGTTCCATCGAGCCGTTGCTGGAGTGATCAGCCCACCGCCAGGTGCATGATCAGCTTGACGATGCCCAGCAGCACCAGGACGAATACGCCGGTGAACAGCACGCCGAGCAGGATGAAGTGGCTGGGCTTGCCGCGGCTGAAATCGCGGCTGCGGTTCTTGCCGCTCTGCACGCCGAAGGCAGCGGCCAGCACGCTGTGCAGCATTTCCCAGAAGCTCAGCGGTGGTTGTTGGGGCTCTTTCTCCTGATCACTCATAAGCCTTTCTCCTTCGCTGTTGAAAGCATAGCCGAGCTTACGCATGGCGACGTCAACTCCCAAGCAACTCTTTCCTGCATCCCGCGCCTGGCAGGGCATCGCCAGACCATGGTGCAATGCGACTTGCACCGGCATTGGATGGAGGAGTGAATGAATTCCTGGCGCAACATAAGCCTGTGGATGGACCGGCTCGATGATCCGCTGCAGGCGCGGCCCAGCCTGCAGGCCGATTTACAGGCTGACGTGGCGATCATCGGCGCCGGGTATACCGGACTGTGGACAGCCTATTACCTCAAGCGCCAGGCACCGCAACTGCGCATCGTGATGCTGGAGGCCGAGACTGCCGGTTTCGGCGCTTCCGGGCGCAATGGTGGCTGGCTGATGGGCAATCTGCTCGGCGAGGATCGTCTGCTCGCCAAGTTGCCAGCGGTCGAGCGCAAGGCGTCCTTCGACCTGCTGCATGGCATTCCCGATGAAGTGGCCTCGGTGGTAGCCCGTGAGGGGATCGACTGCGATCTGCGCAAGGGCGGTGTGCTGTATTGCGCGGCGCGCTACCCCGAGCAGGAGGTGCGCCTGCGTGAATACCTCGTGCACCTGCGTGCGCTGGGCCTCGGTGAGGATGACTACCGCTGGTTGGCGCCGAACGAGCTGGCCGCGCAACTGCGCCTGGCCAATGCCTATGGCGCCCTGTACAGCCCGCATTGCGCGACTATCCAGCCGGCCAAGCTGGCACGTGGCCTGGCACGCTGCGTCGAAGGCATGGGCGTGGAAATCTACGAGCGCAGCCCGGTGATCGACTGGCAGCCTGGCCAGGTGCGTACCAGGCACGGTCAGGTCATCGCTGACTGGGTGGTGCCGGCCGTCGAGGGCTACGCCGCTACCTTGCCGCCGCTGGGCAACCATCAACTGCCAGTGCAGAGCCTGATCGTCGCCACCGAGCCGCTGCCGGCGGATGTCTGGGCCGGCATCGGTCTGGAGCGCGGCCAGGCCTTCAGCGAGTTCAGCCGCCAGGTCACCTATGGCCAGCGCAGCCGCGATGACCGCCTGATCTTCGGTGCGCGCGGTGGCTACCGCTTCGGCGGACGCCTGCGCAGCGACTTCAACCTCAGCGATGACGAGCAGAGCCTGCGCCGTTACCTGATGGGGGAACTCTTTCCGCAGTTGCGCAAGGTGCGTTTCACCCATGCCTGGGGAGGCAATCTGGGCATGGCGCGGCGCTTCCAGCCGCATATGCTGCGTGACACACGCAACCGCATCGCCTTGTCCGGCGGTTATGGCGGGGAGGGTGTCGGGGCCAGCAATCTGGGCGGGCGTACCCTGGCCGATCTGATTCTCGGGCGCGACAGCGAACTGCTGCGTCAGCCCTGGGTGCTGCACGATAGCCCGATTTCCCATCTGCGCCGCTGGGAGCCCGAGCCCCTGCGTTGGCTCGGCTACAACGCGATCATTCGCAGCTTCGTCCACGAGGACGAGGTGCTGGCCAATCCTCGTAGCCCGGCCTGGCGACGCCGCCTTGCACAAAGGCTGGCGGCTGGGTTGGAAAGCCTGATGTCCTGAGCGGTCAGGGCCGAGCGCTTCAAGGCAGGCCCAGCGAGCTCAGGAAGCTGTCGACCCGCGCCGTATAGGCAGGGTCTGCACCCAGATCCGCGTTGATCTCGCCATGGGAGCGATCCTCGCGCACCACGCTGACCGTCACACCGAGCTGGCGTGCCTTGGCCGCATAGGCGTCGGCCTGCGGGCAGGCGTCGCGGCGCCGGGTCGAGCAGACTGCCAGCAGCGGGTGCGCATCGTTGCGCAGCACATGCAGGGGCGAGGCTTTCTGCCAGTAGCTGCTGTCCTTGCCAAAGGCACGGTCGTAGAGCGGCAGATGGCGCCCCTGCATGACGGCCGGTACATCGAAGGCGGCGCTGTCCAGGGCGACGGTGCCGAGCCACGAAGGCGAAACCCCAGGTGCCAGTTGCGGGTCGCTGTTCAGCAGGGCGACCAGATGAGCGCCGGCGGAATGCCCTATCAGCGCCAGTCGTGCCGGATCGCCGCCCCAGCCTCGGGCCTGGCGCTGCACGGTCGTCACGGCCTGCGCCACATCGCTGGCCTGGGTCAGCGGATCGGCCTCCGGCAGCAGACGATAGTTGCTCGATACCAGGATGTAGCCCTTGCCCAGCCAGTGCCGGGTCTTGTTCTCGACCACTGCGTCGCGGGCCTTGTCGCCGGTGTACCAGCCCCCACCGTGCACCATGAACAGGATGGGCGCACTTTGCGGGTTGGGTGGTAGGTAGACGTCGAAGACCTGCCTTGGGTGCGTGCCGTAAGGCTGATCGTGGAGGACGCGGCTGCCGGCCGGCAGCTCGACCAGCAGTTGCTGTTCGCTGCGTACTTCGCGGCGTTCTTCGAGTTTTTCACGCAGGATGCCGGCCTGGGCCGTGATGGGCAGACACAGCGCTACGAGGATGAGTAGGGCGAGGCGGTGGGGCATTGAGCACTCCTTCAGGGAACGCCAGGCCTCATGTTAGTGCAGATCGGCTCGGCGATTGGCGATCCAGATTACGCACCTTGATCAGTTCGGTGGCGCGGGCGCGCAATTGTCCGCAGCCGCCATCGACATCCTGGCCAGCCGAGTTGCGCACCTTGGTCAGTACGCCACGGCTGTGCAAGTAGCGCACCATCTCGACGATGCGCTCGCCGTCCGGGCGCTGGTAGTCGTCCGCTTCCAGGCTGTTGTAGGGGATCAGGTTGAGCACGGCGAACTTGCCCTTGAACAGGCGCAGGATGTTGTCCATCTCCTCCTGGCTGTCATTGATGCCCTTGAGCAGCGTCCACTGGTACTGAATCGGGTAATCGATGGTCCGGGCATAGGCTTCGCCCAGCTCCAGCAGATCTTCGGGGTCGATGCGCGGCGCCTTCGGCAGCAGGCGCTGGCGCAGTTCGGCATCGGTGGTATGCAGCGACAGGGCCAGGGCAGGGCGCACGCGCTGCTGCGGCAGGCGCTCGAACACGCGCGGGTCGCCCACCGTGGAGAACACCAGGTTGCGCTGGCCGATGCCGCCCTCGGTGCCGAGCAGGTCGATGGCCTCCAGCACGTTGTCGAGGTTATGCGCCGGCTCGCCCATGCCCATGAACACCACCTTCTTCACCGGGCGAAAGCGTCGCCCCAGGGCCACCTGGGCGACCATCTCGGCGCTGCTGAGCTGGCGCAGCAGGCCGCTCTTGCCGGTCATGCAGAACACGCAGCCCACGGCGCAGCCGACCTGGCTGGAGATACACAGACCGTCGCGCGGTAGCAGCACGCTTTCCACCATCTGCTTGTCGGCCAGTTCCACCAGCAGGCGGGCCGACCCATCGGCGCCGGGGTGCTCGGAGCGCAGGCGGGCCAGGCCATCGAGCTCAGCGGCCAGCGCCGGCAGGCCCTGGCGCACCGACAGCGGCAGGAAGTTCTCGGTCTTCTGATGCTTGGTGCCGGTGTCCAGCGGCTTGCCTTGCAGCCAGGCACGGGTGATGCGCCCGATATGCTGGGGTTTGGCGCCTAGGGCGGCGAGATGTTGGCTGATGTCGGAGAGCTGCATGGGGCGCGGATGCTATCACTTGGCCGGGGCGTCGACCACGTCGAAGCGCAGCACGCCGATCATCTGTCCGGCCTCGGTCACCACCTCGACCTGCCACTGGCCCAGAGCATCGCCGGGAAAGTGCAGCTTGTGCGTCCAGGCGCGGTAGCCCTGCTTGCGTCCGCCCTGGATATCCAGGGCAATGCGATCCACCTCGCGACCGTTGTGCCGCCAGACGTGATAGATGCGCTCGTTCAGGCCGCGTGGTGCGTTGATCGCGGTGTAGGCGTAGAGCCCGTCGTCCTGCAGTTGCGCCAGGGTCACGCTTTCCAGTTGTTCGCCCGGCGTGCGCAATTGGCCATCGAAGCGATCGCTGATGGCCACCTCGGTCAGCCACAGGGTGGCGGGCGGCACCCACACGCGCGCCACCCAGCCGCCGGCGGCCAGCACCAGCGGCAGCAGGGCGAAGGTGAGGATGCGGCGCCAGCCTGAGGAGCCGATCAGCCCGGACAGGCTGGGCAGCGCCAGCAGCGTGGCCAGCGCCAGCGAGATGCCATAACTCTGCGGCGTGCTCAGGTGGAAGATGATCGGCAGGGCGGTGAGCATCACCGCGAACAGCGTCAGGGTGTGGAAGCTCAGCAGCAACCAGCGCCGTGGTGCCAGCCAGCGGTAGTAGATGGGGTCGGTGATCGAGGCCAGCGCGGCGGCGGCCAGCAGGCCACTGAACAGCAACTGCCCGCTGTTCCAGGTGGTGGTGATGAAAAAGAACGGCAGAACGAAGAACAGGCTTTCCTGATGGATCATCTGCGTGGCGTAGCGCAGCAGTGGCAGCGGCAGCTCGAAACCGAAGCGCTGGGCGATACGCTCACGCAGCAGGTTTTCCAGAATCAGCCAGACCCAACTGACCAGCAGCACCACGCCCAGTACTTTGGCCAGATGTGCCTGGCGATCCACCAGCAGAAAGCTGGCCACCCCCGAGCAGAAGCCGAACAGGGCGATCAGGCCTGGGTAGCGGTGCATCCAGGCGAGCAGAGTGGGGATCTTGTCGAGCAGGGCTTTCATCGAGGGCAGCGCAGGTGGAGTGCAAGGCGGGCATGCTAGGCAGGCTGGCGGCGTGGTGCAAGCGGATCGTCGACGGTGCTGGCGATGCCGCGCCGCTTGCGGCACTATTGCGCCCCCGTTTCACCACCGAGTCCGAATCGATGAAATTCATCCATCAACGCGAGCAACTGGAAGAGGGCGATCTGGTGGTCATCCAGTGTTCGCAGCCGTGCAATATCCGCCTGATGAACGATGCCAACTTCCGTGCCTTCAAGAACCGTGGCCGGCACAGCTACCACGGCGGCGCCTTCATCAAGTTCCCGGCGAAGATCAGTGTGCCGTCCAGCGGCTTCTGGAATATCACCATCGACACCGTCACCCGCAAGGCGGTGAGCATGACGCGCAAGCCGCAGCTCGAGTACAGCATCACCATCAAGCGTCAGCGCCGCGAAGGCGTTTGAGTCGGGGAGAAAAACTCTAAACCTCGGTGCTCCGGGCCAGGTCACAGCTGTGTGAACTGGATAAAAAGGAGCACCCCATGCTGAAATTTCTCGGTAGCACCGTCGGTATCATCTTCATCATCGGCCTGATCGTGGTCATTGGCCTGTTCAAGCTGCTGTTCTGAACCTCGCTCGCCCCGCTGCCAGGCAGCGGGGCGAGCCTTCATCACAGGCGACGCTGGTTGTCCTGGTGCTGTGCGCAGGTCATGAAGCCCTTGCTGTCTACCCGGCCGTTGGCGTCGAAATTCACGTAGTAGGGCTGCTCCACACCTTTGGCATAGAGCACGTACTCGTTGCAGGTGCCGCCGGTGTAGCGGTTCTGCTCCTGCGAGGAGGGCGGGCCTCCGATCGTGCGAACCTGCTCCTGGGTCATGCCATCTTCGACCTGCTTGACCAGGGGTTCATCGCTAAAGGTCACGTAATCGACGGGGTTCTCGAAGGTCGAGCAGCCGCCGAGGGTGGCGGCTACGGTCAGTACTGCCAGGCTGTGCTTGTACATGTCGTCGCTCCAGGGTTTGAGCCGCAATGGCTCGACACTGATATGGAGCGACGTGCTGGCGCTGGAGTTCGAGTTTTTTCGGCGCCGGCCACCCGTTCAGGGCGCCGCCGCACTCAGTCGTCGTAACCCAGGTTCGGCGCCAGCCAGCGTTCGCTGATGGCGATGTCCTGACCCTTGCGCTGGCTGTAGCGCTCGATCTGATCCTTGTCCACCTTGCCGACGGCGAAGTACTGCGCCTCGGGATGGGCGAAGTACCAGCCGGACACGGCTGCCGCCGGGAACATGGCGTAGTGCTCGGTGAGGAACACGCCGCTGCGCCCGGCCTTGTTGTAATCGGCCTCGGGGTCGAGCAGCTTGAACAGCGTGGCCTTCTCGGTGTGATCCGGGCAGGCCGGATAGCCGGGGGCAGGGCGGATGCCCTTGTACTGCTCGCGAATCAGCGCCTCGTTGTCCAGTTGCTCGTCCGCCGCGTAGCCCCAGTACTCCTTGCGCACGCGCTCGTGCAGCCATTCGGCGCAGGCCTCGGCCAGGCGGTCGGCGAGGGCCTTGACCATGATCGAGTTGTAGTCGTCGCCCTTGGCCTCGTAGGCCTTGGCCACTTCCTCGGCGCCAATGCCGGCGGTGGTGATGAAGCCACCCACATAATCCGTAATGCCGCTTTCCTTGGGCGCGACGAAGTCGGCCAGGGACAGATTCGGCTTGCCATCGGGCTTGATGGTCTGCTGGCGCAGGTGGTGCAGGGTGGCCAGCTTCTCGCCGCTGTCGCCGTAGACTTCGATGTCGTCGTCACGCACCTGGTTGGCCGGCCAGAAGCCGAACACGGCGCGGGCCTTGATCAGCTTTTCGTCGATCAGCTTGCGCAGCATCGCCTGGGCGTCGTTGAACAGGCTGGTGGCCGCCTCGCCGACGATCTCGTCGCTGAGGATGCGCGGGTACTTGCCGGCCAGATCCCAGGAGATGAAGAAGGGCGTCCAGTCGATGTACTCGGCCAGCACGTTGAGGTCGATATCGTCCAGCACCTGGGCACCGGTGAATGTGGGCTTGGGTGCGACGTAGCCGTTCCAGTCGAAGGCCGGTTTGTTGGCGATGGCGTTGTCGTAGCTCAGGCGCTCGGTGCGGGTGGCGCGGGCGGCAGTGCGTTCGCGCACCACGGCGTAGTCCTCGCGGGTCTTCTGCACGAAGTCGGCTTTCAGTTCCTTGGACAGCAACTGAGTGGCAACGCCCACGGCGCGCGAGGCGTCGGTGACGTAGACCACGGCATCGTTGCTGTACTGCGGATCGATCTTCACCGCCGTGTGCGCCTTGGAGGTGGTCGCGCCGCCGATCATCAGCGGCAGGTTGAAGCCCTGGCGCTGCATTTCCTTGGCGACGTGCACCATCTCGTCCAGCGACGGGGTGATCAGGCCCGACAAGCCGATGATGTCGCACTTCTCGGCGATGGCGGTCTGCAGGATTTTCTCCGCCGGCACCATCACGCCCAGATCGACGATATCGTAGCCATTACACCCGAGGACGACGCCGACAATGTTCTTGCCGATGTCGTGCACGTCGCCCTTGACCGTGGCCATGAGGATCTTGCCCTTGGCTTCCGGCTTGTCGCCTTTCTCGGCTTCGATGAAGGGAATCAGGTGCGCCACGGCCTGCTTCATCACCCGGGCGGACTTGACCACCTGAGGCAGGAACATCTTGCCCGAGCCGAACAGGTCGCCAACCACGTTCATGCCGCTCATCAGCGGGCCCTCGATCACTTCGATGGGGCGCGCGCACTGCTGGCGGCATTCCTCGGTGTCTTCGACGATAAAGGCGGTGATGCCCTTGACCAGCGCGTGTTCCAGGCGCTTGTCCACCGGCAGCGAGCGCCACTCTTCGTTCTCGACTTCCTTGGCGGCGCCGTCGCCCTTGTACTTGTCGGCGATGGCCAACAGCGCTTCGGTGGCGCCGTCGTTACGGTTGAGCACCACGTCCTCGACCGCGTCGCGCAGCTCCTTGGGAATCTCGTCGTAGATCTCCAACTGACCGGCGTTGACGATGCCCATGGTCAGGCCGTTCTTGATCGCGTAGTAGAGGAACACCGAGTGGATCGCCTCGCGCACCGGGTTGTTGCCACGGAAGGAGAACGACACGTTGGACACACCGCCGCTGGAAAGGGCAAACGGCAGGTTGTCGCGGATATAGGCGCAGGCCTCGATGAAGTCCACCGCGTAGTTGTTGTGCTCCTCGATGCCGGTGGCCACGGCGAAGATGTTCGGGTCGAAGATGATGTCTTCCGGCGGGAAGCCCACTTCGTTGACCAGAATGTCGTAGCTGCGCTGGCAGATTTCCTTCTTGCGCGCGGCGGTGTCGGCCTGGCCCACTTCGTCGAAGGCCATCACCACCACGGCGGCGCCATAGCGTTTGCACAGGCGAGCATGATGCTTGAACGCCTCGACACCTTCCTTCATGGAAATCGAGTTGACGATGCCCTTGCCTTGAATGCATTTGAGGCCGGCTTCGATCACCTCCCACTTGGAGGAGTCGATCATGATAGGCACGCGGGAAATGTCCGGCTCACCGGCGATCAGGTTGAGGAACCTGACCATCGCCGCCTTGGAGTCGAGCATGCCCTCGTCCATGTTGATGTCGATGACCTGGGCACCGGCTTCCACCTGCTGCAGGGCGACTTCCAGGGCCTCGGTGTAGTTCTCCTCGCGGATCAGGCGGGCGAACTTGGCGCTGCCGGTGATGTTGGTGCGCTCGCCGACGTTGACGAACAGCGAGTTGCGATCGATGGTGAAGGGCTCCAGGCCCGACAGGCGGCAGGCTTTGGGAATATCCGGGATCACGCGCGGCGAGTACTTGGCCACCGCCTCGGCGATCGCCTGGATATGCGCTGGGGTGGTGCCGCAGCAGCCACCGATGATGTTAAGGAAGCCGCTGGCAGCGAACTCTTCGACCACTGCAGCCATTTCTGCCGGGCTCTCGTCGTACTCGCCAAAGGCGTTGGGCAGGCCGGCGTTGGGGTGGGCGGAGACATGGGTGTCGGCCTTGTTGGCCAGCTCTTCCAGGTACGGGCGCAGGTCCTTGGCGCCGAGGGCGCAGTTAAGGCCCACGGAGATCGGCTTGGCGTGGCGCACCGAGTTCCAGAACGCCTCGGTGGTCTGCCCGGACAGGGTACGGCCGGAGGCGTCGGTGATGGTGCCGGAGATCATGATCGGCAGTTCGACGCCGTCTTCCTCGAACACCTGCTGCACGGCGAAGATCGCCGCCTTGGCGTTGAGGGTGTCGAAGATGGTCTCGATCAGGATCAGGTCGGCGCCACCCTCGATCAGCCCGCGGGTGGCTTCGGTGTAGTTCTCCACCAGCTCGTCGAAGGTGACGTTGCGGTAGCCGGGGTCGTTGACGTCCGGGGAGATCGAGCAGGTGCGGCTGGTCGGGCCTAAGACGCCTGCGACGAAGCGCGGGCGATCCGGGGTTTCCAGGGTCTTGGCGTCGCAGACTTCACGGGCGACGCGGGCACCGGCCAGGTTCAGCTCGTAGACCAGCTCCTCCATGTCGTAGTCGGCCTGCGACACGCGAGTGGCGTTGAAGGTGTTGGTCTCCAGGATATCGGCGCCGGCATCCAGGTAGGCCCTCTCGATCTCGGCGATGATCTGCGGCTGGCTGAGCAGCAGCAGGTCGTTGTTGCCCTTGACGTCGCTGGGCCAGTCGGCAAAGCGCTCGCCCCGATAATCGGCCTCGTCCAGCTTGTAGCTCTGGATCATGGTGCCCATGCCGCCATCGAGGATCAGGATGCGTTCCTTGAGGGCTTGTTGAAGGGCTTGCAGCCGGGCGCTGCGATCACTGAGCGTGCTGGACATGGTCAACCTGTCTGGCCTGGAGAAAAAGGGGGCAAATCATAGCAAGGATGCAGCGCTTTCGGACGATGCAGGGTTTTCCATGAATTTCATTCATGTTGGTGCGGGCGGCTCAGTAGTCATCGATGTGAGTGATGCGCTGGGGCGCCCTCTCGCGAATGGGCGTAGACAGCAGGCCTGTCACTGCATACCTGGCTGGGGTGAATGGCTTTCAGGGCATTTGTAACCGGCGCCCCGCTGTAGCGAAGCGCAGTTATCGGTAGAATCGAGCGCATTCCCTCCCTGGACGATCCCGATGCCCCTTCGCTCGCTGCTTGCCTTCACGCTGCTGTTGGCTTCCCTGGGTGTGCGCGCCGCTGCCATTTCCTATGTCGATGAGGTGCAGCCGATCCTCACGCAGAAATGCGTCGCTTGCCACACCTGCTACGATGCCCCCTGTCAGCTCAACCTGGGCAGTGCCGAAGGCGCGCAGCGCGGGGCGAGCAAGGCGTTGGTGTATGACGGCACGCGCACCGAAGCGCAGCCGACCACGCGGCTGTTCTATGACGCGCAGGGAGAGGCGGCCTGGCGCCGCCGCGACTTCCATTCCGTGCTCGATGCCCAGGGCGGCCAGGCGGCTCTGCTGGCGCGCATGCTGGAGCTGGGGCGCAGCCAGCCACTGCCGACCAATGCCAAGTTGCCGGCCGATCTGGACATCGCCATCACCCGCAGCAACACCTGCCCGCTGCCAGGCGAGTTCGATGACTATGCCCGCAAGAATCCCCATGGCGGCATGCCCTTCGCCGTCACCGGCCTGAGCGATGCTGAATACGCCACGCTGGCGCGCTGGCTGGAGCAGGGCGCGCCGGTGCAGAGCCAGCCGATCAAACCGACGGCGGCCGAGCAGCGCCAGGTGGACGACTGGGAGCGCTTCCTCAATGCGCCGGGCGCGCGTGAGGCGCTGGTGTCGCGCTGGATTTACGAGCACCTGTTTCTTGCCCACCTGTATGTGGAGGGGGGCGAGCAGACGCACTTCTTCCAACTGGTGCGCTCGCGCACGCCCAGCGGCCAGCCGGTGGATCCGATCGCCACGCGGCGGCCCAACGACGATCCCGGCACCAACTTCTACTACCGCCTGTGGCCGATCCAGGGCGTGATCGTGCACAAGACCCACATCACCTATCCCCTCAGCACGCAGAAGCTCGAGCGGGTGCGCCAGCAGTTCTTCGCCGATGACTGGACGGTGGATGCACTGCCCGGTTACGGCGCGCAGCGCCGGGCCAACCCCTTCGCCACCTTCGCCGCCATCCCACCCCGTGCGCGCTACCAGTTCATGCTGGATAACGGCGAATACTTCGTGCGCACCTTCATTCGCGGCCCGGTATGCCGGGGGCAGATCGCCACGGACGTGATTCGCGACAATTTCTGGGCCCTGTTCCAGGATCCCGAGCATGATCTCTACATCACCGATGCCGAGTATCGTGAGCAGGCCACGCCGCTGCTGGCCATGCCAGGGCAATTCGACGACATCGGCGACCTGCTGGGCCTGTGGCTCGATTACCGCGACAAACGCAACGAATACGAGGATCTGCGCCGCGCCGCCTACGCCGATGCTCCGGCGCCTGGCTGGTCGAGCATCTGGAGCGGCAACGACAATGCGCTGCTGTCGATCTTCCGTCAGCACGACAGCGCCTCGGTGCGCAAAGGGTTGCTGGGTGAGATTCCACAGACCCTCTGGCTGCTGGATTACCCCTTGCTGGAACGCACCTATTACCAGCTCGTGGTCAACTTCGACGTCTATGGCAACGTCTCGCACCAGGCGCAGACACGCCTGTACTTCGACCTGATCCGTAACGGCGCCGAGGTCAACTTTCTCCGCCTGCTGCCGCCCGAGTCGCGCCGGGCCTACCTAGACGACTGGTACCAAGATAGTGGCAAGCTGAAGATGTGGCTGGATTACACCAAGATCGACCATCGCACGCCGAGCGCACTGTCCTTGCCTGGGCCGGATGCCAAACGCAGTTTCGCCGGGCAATTGCTCAGCCGTTACGCTGCCTTCGATGCGCGGCCCGACCCGATCAACCGCTGCGTCAATGGAAGCTGCTACCGTGAGGGGCTCAAACCGCAACAGCGTGATGTGGAGCAGAGCCTCAGTCGTCTGGCCAGCCGCCCGGCTGCAGGGCTCAAGGTGATCGAGCAGATGCCGGAGGCGACCATGCTGCGCGTCGAGTTCGCCGATGGCACGCGGGAGATCTACAGCCTGCTGCGCAACCGTGCGCACAGCAACGTGGCCTTCATGCTCGGTGAGGAGCTGCGCTACCAGCCAGGGCTGGATACTTTGACCATCTACCCGGAAGTGCTCTCCAGCTACCCCAACTTCCTGTTCAACCTCAAGGCCGAGGAGGTCGAGGCGTTCGTTGGGCAGATGCAGCAGGTCAGCGACGCCCAGGGCTTCGAGGCCATCACCCAGCGCTGGGGCATCCGCCGCAGCCATCCGCAGTTCTGGTTCTACTTCCACGACCTGGGCGAGCGCATTCGCGAAACCCAGCCCATCGAGGCCGGCGTGCTGGACATGAACCGCTACGAGAACCTGTAAGAACCTGTTCACGATCTCGCGAGCTAGAGCCAGGCAAGGTGAAACCAGGCGAAAAAGCGCATTGTACGAGTTGTAAATGAGCATTTTGAGGCGGGTTTCAACGCAGCATGGCCGACGCGCAGCAGATCGTGAACAGGTTCTAACGTCATTCGCGGCCGGCATTGGCCTTGTGCCGCTGCCAACGCTCGTCGGGTTTCGCCGACCTTTCTCTCACCACAGCGGTCGGACGCTGTGGTTGCCTGCTTGCAGGCAGTCTCGTGACAATTTCAACGAGAGGGGGGAATGGCGTTTCCATGCTGGTTTCAGTTCAGGCATTGCGGGCGTTGGCGGCCTGGGTCGTGGTGTTTCACCATGTCATGCAGGTGTTCTTCAACTTCAAGGCCGATAGCTTCATCGGGCGGCTGTTTGCCGAACGCGGCGCTGTTGGCGTCGACATCTTCTTCGTCATCAGCGGGCTGGTGATCCATCTTTCCAGCCGGGGCAAGGCCATCACGCCCTGGCGCTTCATGCTCAATCGCGTGCTGCGCATCGTGCCGGCCTACTGGCTGTATTCACTGATAGCGGCTGCGATCATCGCCTTCGCCAATCCGGTGATGCCGGTGCAGGAGTTCGACCTGCACCACCTGTTGCTCTCACTGTTCTTCATTCCCGCCGAGAACCCGGGCGGTTTCGGCCTCTATCCCACCCTCAATGTTGGCTGGACGCTGAACTACGAGATGTTCTTCTACTTGCTGTTCGCCCTGGCGTTCTGCGTCCCCGAACGGCTGCGTCTGTTGTGCATCGCCGCCATGCTGGTGAGCTGCGCGTTGCTGGCGCGGCAGCCCTGGGTGAGCGACTTCTACCGTAATGGCATCGTCTACGAATTCCTCTTCGGCATGGCCCTGGGCATGGCCTATGAGCGTGGCTGGATTCGCCAGGGGGTCTGGCTGCCGCTGCTGGTGATCGCCGCATCGCTGCTGACCATCTACCACTTCGACAACTCCATGCGCCTGCTGCATTGGGGCGTTCCGAGTGCATTGATAGTCGCTGCCTGCATCGCCATGGAACCCTGGTTCAAGGACAATCGTCTGCTGAGCCGGATGGGCGACTGTTCCTACTCGGTCTATCTGCTGCACGTGATCATCCTGTCACTGGGCTGGTACGTGCAGGCCAGTCTGGATCTCGCGCCGGCGGTCGTCATCGCCGTCTGCATACCGCTGATCGCAGTGGCCGGGTGGGGCAGTTACGAGTGGATCGAGCGACGTTTCTTCGTTCGCGCCAAGGCCTGGGTCGAGGCGCGTTCAGGCCGTCGGGCGCTGCAGTCGCTATCCTGAGTAAATTAGTAGGACTATATTCACGGCGTCACTTGGCGTACACTGCGCCGCATGACCGTGAGGAGTTGCCATGAGCACTATTACCATTACCGATGCCGCCCATGACTACCTGGCCGAGCTGCTGAGCAAGCAGGACACTCCGGGTATCGGCATTCGTATCTTCATCACCCAGCCGGGTACGCCCTACGCGGAAACCTGCATCGCCTATTGCAAGCCGGGCGAACAGAAAGCCGAAGACACAGCGGTCGGCCTGGCCAGCTTCACCGCCTGGATCGACGCCATCAGCGAACCCTTCCTGGAAGACGCCGTGGTCGACTACGCCACCGATCGCATGGGTGGCCAGCTAACCATCAAGGCGCCGAATGCCAAGGTGCCGATGGTCAACGAGGACAGCCCGCTCAACGAGCGCATCAACTACTACCTGCAGACCGAGATCAACCCCGGACTGGCCAGCCACGGCGGCCAGGTATCGCTGGTGGACGTGGTGGAAGAGGGCATCGCCGTGCTGCGCTTCGGCGGTGGTTGCCAGGGCTGCGGCCAGGCGGACTACACCCTCAAGGAAGGTATCGAGAAGACCCTGCTCGAGCGCATTCCCGAACTCAAGGGCGTGCGAGA
Organism: Pseudomonas sp. GOM7; assembly: GCF_026723825.1. Lineage (NCBI taxonomy): Bacteria > Pseudomonadati > Pseudomonadota > Gammaproteobacteria > Pseudomonadales > Pseudomonadaceae > Pseudomonas > Pseudomonas sp. GOM7. Next base: position 2,493,060 of record NZ_CP113519.1, read on the forward strand.
TGTGACCGACCACAGCAATCGCGAGAATGCCTACTACTGAGGCACATTCGCGACGGCTCCAACAGAAAAGGCGCCTGATACGTTCGGCGCTTTTTTGTTTTTGGTGGAGTGTTGGGAGTAGGTTCTGACATGAATTGGCAATTCGGTGTTGGTTAGTTGAGTATCTGTTCCGAGTTGCCGCGTTTTTGCTGATGTTTTTGGTTTCGCCCTCCCGGGCGAGTCACTTTTGCCCCGGATGGCCGGCCCGACAAAAGTAACCAAAACCTCCGCCCTTTCATCCGGCCCTGGCTGCGCCAGGGTTCGCTCACTCCATCGCCGCTCCAGAGGCCCGACCGGATGCGGCCCACCGACGGTGGGCCATCCATGGCCCATCGCGGCTCTCGCGACATCCATGTCGCTCAACCTCTTCCACGGCGATTCCGTTCGCCCTCCTGGGCGGGCTCTGCACGCGCCTGAAACTGCGGTAACTCAGGTGTAGCTGGGAGCTCTCGCAAGAGCAACATCGAACGGCTGTGGACGTCGAGTCAAATAGTTTCGGGCGCGCACCCTTCAATTGCGTACTGGCGGAGCAGTACGCTGCTGCAAGCTACAAAGAACCTCTGCCCTCACCAATACTTGGGATAGCGCCCTGAGCGCGTGGCGTTGTTGTACAGCAACGCCAGCAGTATCAGGATCAGCGCGCCACTCAAGGTGGGGAATAGCAGGAACCCCCAGCCCGGTTGCGCCAGAAAGATGATCACCGGGTTCGAGCCCGCCGGTGGGTGCACGCTGCGGGTCAGCATCATCAGGGCAATGGCCGACCCCACTGCGATGGCCAGCGACCAGATATCAGGCCCCAGCAGATGCAGGCAGAGCAGGCCCACCAGGCTGCTCAGAACATGCCCCAGCAGCACGTTGCGCGGCTGCGAGAAGGGCAGGTCGGGGTAGCCGAACACCAGCACGCAGGAGGCACCGAAAGAACCCAGCAGCAGGCTGGCCGAGAGCAGGTTGGCGCTGACGGCGATGCTGCCGATGGCGAGAAAACCGCCGAGCCAGGCCAGGGCGATCTGGCGTGCCGGTGGCAAGGGCGGCAGTGGCGCCTGGTCGCCGCGTAGCTTGGCGAAGAATTTCAGCATGCTGTGGCTCTCCTCACGCGAGTGCTGGAAGCAGGATTGTTGATCAGTTTGGCGGGTGGGCGAACCGGGCGTCGCACCAGTTCGCCATCGCAGTTGGGGCAATGTCCAGCCAGGCGCTGCTCGGCGCAGTCGCTGCAGAAGGTGCACTCGAAGGAGCAGATGCGAGCGTCCAAGCTGCTCGCTGGCAGGTCGCGATCGCAGCATTCGCAGTTGGGGCGTAGCTCAAGCATGGAGAGGTTCCTGAATGGGCTGGCCGAAGCGCTGCAGGTAGTCCTGCGGGCTGATGGCCAGGTGTTTGTGAAAGCTGCGGCGCAGGTTCTCCGGATGGCCGAAGCCGGTCAGCCGCGCTACGGTGGCAATCGAGGCCTGGGCGTCCTGCAACAACAGGCGGGCGGCTTCCAGGCGTACCCGTTCGACGTAGCGCCCTGGGCTCATGCCCAGTTCCTGGGCGAACAGGCGTGACAGGGTGCGCGGCGTCATGTGTGCCTGGTTGGCCAGCGCCTCGAGCGACAGGTCGCTGCCGAGGTTGAGGGGGATCCACTCGAGCAGGGCTGTCAGGCGCGGTACGCGGCTGGGTTCGGGGGTGAGCAGCGCGCTGAATTGCGCCTGCCCACCGGGGCGGCGCAGAAACATCACCAGGCGACGCGCGACGGCCAGCGCCATGGGTCGCCCCTGATCGGCTTCCACCAGTGCCAGGGCCAAGTCGATGCCGGCGGTGACGCCAGCTGAGGTGAACAGGTGCGCCGAGCCGCCGTGATCCTTGGGATCGTAGGTGTGCAGGCAGTCGGCGAGCACTTCGACCTGCGGGTAGCCCAGGCGCAGGGTTTCGGCATCGGCCCAATGGGTGGTGGCGCGGCGGCCATCGAGCAGGCCGGTGGCGGCGAGGATCAGTGCGCCCGAGCAGATCGAGCCCAGGCGGCGGATGCGCGGCTCGCTGTCGCGCAGCCAGGTCAGCAGCGCCTGATTCTGGCATTGCGCTGCTTCGCCCAGGCCGCCGGGTATCAGCAGTGTATCCAGCGAGTCGGCTGCACGCTCACGCCAACTGCCATCGGCCACCAGTTGAAAACCGGCCGAGGTACGGACCGGGCCGGACTCATCGGCGAGCAGTTGCAGGTGGTAAGCGGGGGGCAGCCCCTGGCGCTGGCGTTCGACGTTGGCCGAGGCGAACACCTGCAATGGCCCGGTGACGTCGAGGCTCATGACATCGGGGTAGATCAGGCTGGCGATGGTTCTGGGCGCATCCATGGGGAACCTCCTGGAGGACGGGAGGCAGTGTGCGCTGAGGCGGGGATGGCAACAAGGACATCAGGCCCACGAATCTTGCCAATTTCGCGGCCTTTGGGGGCGCCACTCGGGCGCCCCGGGCGGCAGGTTAAGCCGGCATGCTCCAGGGAGCCAGGTCGAAGCCCTGATTGCGCAACTCCTCACGGGAGCGGTTGAGGGCTTCGGCCAGTTGCTGCGGATCGCTGTAGGTGGCGCTGGACAGTTGAGTGCGACCGAGCACGCGGGTGCTGGTACGGTCGATCACGCTGATGCTGACCACGGCGCTGCCATCCTGCTGCGGGCTCCAGGCAACGCATTGGAAGGGTTGAAAAGCACGGTCGGCGATCAACAGTGCATCGTTAAAACGGAGCGGGGTATTCATGGTTGGTTTCTCCCAAGGGCTTGCCAACAACTTAAATGGTGGCCGCGGGTTATTTGTGCGGCCTTTCAAGTCTGTTGATGAGCGGACTCGGGTGTTAAGTCACATCCATTCGGAAAAAGTTTTCAAAGTGCGTAAAAGTGCCGCAGGCGCTATTTGAAAGCGACGTTTGCAGGCAACTTTTACGACCAGAAGTTCCCTTGTTCCTTTATTCCGGTTGCGCGGCCGGTTGGCCTTGCGGAGCATCGTTACGCTCGTGCCGGTAAGCGCTGACCGCCTCGTATACCGCCTTGCGCAGCCGGTTGATACCACCGATGGGGCGGTGTTCGGCAAGTGAATGCCAGGGGTTGAAGGACAAATTGTCGCAGAACAGGTTTTGTTCGCGGCTATCGAAGTCCTGTGGCGGCAATGTGATACGCGCCACGCTTTGGAACGGCGAAATCTTTTCGCTCCACTTTACGCTCGGGTCTTCGATGGGCATGTAGTACTGCGCGTTCTGTTTTTGTACCTGCAACTCGAAACAGGCCGGCATGCGGTCGAGCGAAAGTTGCTGATAAAGGGCATTGCGCAAGAAGTTGGGCAGGGCCTGGTTCTGCTCGGGCAGGTTATAAGGCGGGCAGTTCTGTGGCGCCGGTACCACGCGGTACTTGATGTTGGCCGGGCCAAGCTTGTATGGGGCGATGGAGTTGTAGGTGGTGGCCACCGGGCTTTCCGGGGCGGGGGCCAGGGTCTTCAGGGCGATGAACAGGTGGCGGACTTCCCAGGTGCGTGGATCCCAGCTAGGGAAGAACGCCAGCACCTTCTTGCCATCGGCCTGGGCGGCGAAGTTGCTGCGGTATTCAGCCACATCGCGGACGAAGAACACCGGATGATTGAACATCACGAAGTCTTGCTCGCTGGCATGCGCTGGGCTGTGCATGAGCTTTTCGCCCGGTACGTCGAGCAGTTTGATGGCCATGCCGCGGGCATCGCGGGCGCGGTCGAACTGTGGGTAGGCGTTGCCATTGGACAGGCGTACCCAGGCTTGCCAGGTCTTGCCCGGCTCGCTGAATACCCCCTGGCGCAGATCGGCGTCGAGGTCGTCGAGCACCTGTACCTCGCCCTTCACGCAACCATGGGCCTTGGCATGGGCATCACGCAGGACGCGGGTATTGTCGCGGTGCTGCTCAACCACGCGCACGGCGTCCTCGATGATCAGGCGGGTCAGCGCCGCCTCGTCCGGCGGAATCTGCTCTTCATTGGCCACCGGGCCGGAGAATTTCTGCGCGTAATAGAGCTCGCCCACGCCCCAGCCCAGCAGGCCGAGCAGCGCCAGGGTGAGCAGGAGTTTGCCGAGGACGCGGCCAAGCCAGAGCCAGAAAGCTTTCAACATGGGTGGATTCCTTCTTCTCGTTCTTATCAGCTTTCGCAGCTCGGGGGTGGCGTGCTCGGGCGCACCGGGACGTCGCTTAGCTGGGCTTCCAGCGGCGGGTTGCCCAGCACCTTGAGGTATTCGATCAGGGCCAGGCGCTCATCCGGGGACAGGGCTCGGCCGATCACGCCTTGCTGGCGACAGCCATCGCGGAATTCATGACCGCCGTTGCCATTACCGGTCACACGGGTATCGAAGAAGAACCCGCCGGGAAATTTCTCGGTCTGGAAGCCGACGAACTTGGGGTCGTACTCGAAACTGCCGACCCAGAAGCTGCTTTGCCGCTCGTAGACCGGCGAGAGCAACTGGAACAGGGTCGGCACTGAACCGTTGTGCAGGAAGGGCGGCGTGGCCCAGATGCCATCCAGTGGTCTGGCCTTGTAGCCGCGCAGCTCCTGCACGCCAATGGGCAGGCCGTAGCCGTCCATCACCTGACGCTCCCGTGGTGGGATACCAGCGTCCTGATAGGCGCGGTTTTCCACGTAGGAGGTGATATAGGCCAGGCCCTTGGCGCTGGAGATGCTCTTGAAGTCCACCTCGTCGAGGCTGGAGCCGAACAGGCGCACGTCCAGCTTGCTCAGCTCAGCCTTGGTCCAGCCCAGGCGGCTGATGTCGAAGCGGTGGTCGGCGATGTTGTCGGCCGTGGTCGGATCGGTGCCGATCACGCTGAGCGGCACGATATGCATGCGCCACTCGGGATCACGGCTGGGGGCCAGGCGCTGGTCGACGGGTTTGGGATCCGGCGCGTGGCAACGGGCGCAGTTCTCGCTGAACAGGGCCTTGCCCTGGCTGGCCAGCGGCAGGTCGATCTTGCCCAGCACCTCTTGCGGCCAGTGCGGCGGTTGCAGGCGCTGGAGCGTTTCCTCGAGGGTATGGAGGTCTTGTAGGCGCACGCTGGAGGCGTAGCGGTCGGCTTCGGGGATGGGTTGGCCATGGCCGTCGAGCAACTGCAGGGTGGCACCGACGCCCAGTGCTTCGCCAACGTTGCGCGCCATCGGCTGCATGGCCGAGCCGTTCCATTGCACCCAGTCGAACTTCCAGATGTCCCAGAGTTGCGGGTAGCTGACCGGGCCGTTGGCGATGCGATAGTTGGCTGGGTCGATGGCGTCGCCGAACACGGTATTGGCGATACGGCCGAAAGCATCGGTGCGGCCGAAGCCCTCTTCGGTGGGGTAGAGGCCGCGGTGCCAGTCGTTGGCGGCGGTTTCCAGCAACTCGTCGAGCACCTGCTTGAAGTCCTCGCGCAGGCGTTCGCGCCCTTGCGGGTACTGCTCGCCCAGCACCTCGCGGGCGAAACGGCGGAATTTCAGCGGATTGTAGTAGGTGAAGAGCATGCTCATGCCCAATGCCTGGCCAAAGCCGCCGCCGCGCAGGGTCGGCACCGTCGAGGCCAGGGAATGCAGTGCGGCGCCACCGTCGATACGCACGGCCTGGCCACGATAGCGCAACTCGCCGGTGTGGCAGGCAGCGCAACTGATATCCAGGTACTGCTCGCCGCTCTCGCTGTCCTCGTGGCGGGTGAAACCGACCGGCAGGTTGCCCGGGTTCAGCGCGCTGGGCCGTTGGTTGGGGTCGATGAGCAGGCCGAAGCGTGCCAGGTACTCGGGACGGGCGAATCGGCTCGAGCCGAAGGGCATTTCCAGGGCGGTGAACCACTCGTAGCGCATGCCCTTGAGCTGCGTGCCCTGCGGCGTGTAGTAGTAGGTCTGGCGGTCGGCCTCCGACCATTGGTCGAGGTAGTGCAACTGCTCGGGTTGCTGATAGCTGGGCAGGTTCGGGTTGGCGACGTAGTAGAGGACGACTGCCAGGGCGATCAGCGCCAGCAACAGAACCAGTTTGAAAACTCGGCGGAGCAGGCGCATCGGGGTGTCTCCTTCAATGGAGTTCTTTTTAAGGCTGCTGTTATGCCAAGCCCGTAGTCCGTTGGCAAGTTGCCATCAATTGTAGACGAGCCATTTCTTGCACTTTTGTCTCTGCTTCTCTACGGCATGCTGGGCGCGGGCCTGCTAAGGTGCATGCGAACCCATCATGCAAGGACAGGCTCATGCATCCGTTCGAGGCCGAGAAACCTCCACAGTTGGCCCTTCTGCTGGGTTATGCCGGGCTGTTGCCTTTCGTCTTCGGGGCGCTGGGGATCTGGCTGATCCCGCAGGGTTGGCGCGCCTTCGTGCTCGAGGCGCTGCTCGACTACGCGGCGGTGATTCTGGCATTCATGGGGGCCATTCACTGGGGCCTGGCCATGCGCGCTGAGGCGAGCGAGAGCCAGGCGCAACTGCAGCTCGGGCTGTCGGTGATTCCACCGCTGCTAGGCTGGGTGGCGATTGCCAGTGGGCTGACCACCAGCCTGGTACTGCCGATCTTCCTGTTCGCCTTCAGCGGCCTGTACCTGGCCGATCTGCACGCGGTGCGTGTCGGCCTGGCACCGAAGTGGTACCCGGCGTTGCGCACACCGCTGACCCTGGTGGTGTGCCTCTGCCTGCTACTGGCCTGGGCCAGTGTGCTCGCTTGAGGCGAGCAGGGCTTTGATGTGGTGTTGGGTCGTCTGCCAGCGTTGCTCCCAGTCGCCGCCGACTGAATGGAACACCTGACCCGTGCTCTGCAGCCAGTGCTGGCAGGCCTTGTGGAAGCCCAGGCGATCCTGCAGCTCCGGTTGACAGCGCTGGCCATCGTCGCACCAGGGCACGCCGCGCGGGTCGAGTAGCAGATGCAGGTCGTAATGCCGGCGCAGCAGTTCCGCTTCCAGCCACTCGGGCACAGCGGCGAACAGGCTGCGGCTCCAGAGGATGTTGCTGAGCAGATGGGTGTCGAGAATCAGCAGGTGAGGGCGCTCGGCCCGCGCCTGATCTTCCCAGGCCAGTTGCCCCTGGGCGATGACGGGGATGTCGGCATAGCAGGTATCGCGCTGTTCGCGCTCGATGAAGTGGCGCACATATTCGCCGACCACGCGCCCGCCGAAGCGCTGGGCGATGCGCTGCGCCAGCCAGCTCTTGCCGGTGGACTCCGGCCCGGTCAGCACCACGACCTTCATGCGGCCGACCGCAATGCCAGATCCTTGCGCCAGCCGAGCCAGCCGCTGATGGCCAGCAGGGTGAACAGGGCGTACAGCACGGCGGTCAGGTAGAGGTCGGTGGCGATGAAGAACGCCACGTAGCACAGATCCACCACTATCCACAGCACCCAGCATTGCGCGCGTTTCTGCGCCATCCACCACTGCGCCACCAGGCTGAAGGCGGTGAGGGCGGCGTCCAGCCAGGGGGCGCTGGCATCGGTGAAGGTGGCCATCGCATAGCCCAGCAGCAGGGCCCCCAGCACTCCGGCTGCCAGATCACGAACAACGCCCGGCATGGGCAGCATGCTCACCTGACGCCCTTCATGACGCTCACCGCCGCGCGTCCATTGCCACCAGCCATAGAGCTGCAGGGCGGCGAACAGCACCTGCAACAGCAGATTGGAATACAAGCGCCAGTCGTAGAACAGCCAGGTATAGAGCAGCACCATTACCAGCCCGATGGGCCAGCACCAGGGGTTCTGCCTGACGGTCAGCCAGACCGAGATGATGCCAAGGCCGGCGGCCAGCAATTCGAGCCAGGACATCGCTCACCCTTCGCTGAAAAAGGCGCGATTGTAGCGCCAAGTCAGTCTGGATCAAACGCGGAACTGCCGATTCAGCTCCTCGGCCAGGTGCTTGATTAGCACGGTGATGCCCCGCACTAGCATGAGCCAGAGGCGCCCCATGGAAACCTTAGGAAGGTACTCTGCACGCTATCGGCATAAGGCTGCCGCCTTCGCGACCTTTGTCTGATAGCATCTCGGCCGGTCGAAAGCAGGCTCCTGATCGCAGGAACCTCTCCATTACGCTCCTGTCCCAGGGGCGGGGAACGCTTCACCACCATTCAAAGCACCGTATTGCCGTATTTCTGGGGGAGTCAATGGATATCTGGATGGCCTTTCAGGCCCTGATTCTGGGCGTAGTCGAGGGGCTTACCGAGTTCTTGCCGATTTCCAGCACTGGCCACCTGATCGTGGTAGGCGACCTGCTGGGCTTCAATGGTCAGACGGCTACGGCATTCAAGATCATCATTCAGCTCGGTGCCATTCTGGCCGTGATGTGGGAGTTCCGTGCCCGCGTGTTCGGCGTGGTCGTGGGCCTGCCGCGCGAGCGCAAGGCTCAGCGTTTCACCTTCAACCTGCTGCTGGCGTTCATTCCGGCAGTGATCTTCGGCCTGGCCTTCGCCGATCTGATCGAGCATTGGCTGTTCAACCCGATCACCGTCGCCACGGCGCTGATCGTTGGTGGGTTGATCATGCTCTGGGCGGAGAAGCGCGAGCATGCGATCAAGGCCGAAACGGTGGATGACATGGACTGGAAGCTGGCCCTGAAGGTTGGTTTCGCCCAGTGCCTGGCCCTGATTCCTGGCACCTCTCGCTCCGGCGCAACCATCATCGGTGGTCTGGTGTTCGGCCTGTCGCGCAAGGCGGCCACCGAGTTCTCCTTCTTCCTGGCGATGCCGACCATGGTGGCGGCCACGGTGTACTCGCTGTTCAAGTACCGCGACATCCTGCATCTCGACGACCTGCCGATCTTCGCCATTGGGTTCGTCACCACCTTCATCGTGGCGATGATCACCGTGCGCGTCTTGCTCAGGTTCATCGCCAACCACAGCTATGCCGTGTTCGCCTGGTACCGCATCGCCTTCGGCCTGGTGATCCTGGCCACCTGGCAGTTGCACCTGATCGACTGGAGCACCGCGCAACCGTGATCGGCAACGAGCGCAAGGGGCTTCTGAAACACTGGGACGACGCCAAGGGCTTTGGTTTCATCCAGCCGCAGGGTGGCGGTGCCGAGCTGTTCGCCCATATCTCGGTGATGCGTGGGGAGCGCCGTCCCCAGGCAGGGGATGAGGTGTTCTATATCGAGGGGCGTGACCCGCAGGGCAGGCCGCGCGCCGAGCACATGCGTCTGGCGGGTGAGTTGAGCCTGGATCGCCAGGCCATTCGCCGCAAGCCGGCGGCCAGGCAGGCAGTCAGCGGCCGCGAGCCAGGCAAGGCTACTCGAAGTACGCGACGGCGGCAGGGCGAAGGCATGATTCAACATTTCGGCGCCAAGGCCGTGCTGTTCCTGTCACTTTGTGCGTTGCCGCTGTTTGCTGCGCTGCTGCAACTGCGTGGCGCCCTGTGGTGGGCATTGCCGCTCTACCTGCTGGCCAGTGCGCTGAGCTTCGTGCAGTACTGGCAGGACAAACGCAGTGCCCAGCAGGGCAGGCGGCGTACACCGGAGCATACCCTGCATCTGGTCGAACTGGCCGGTGGCTGGCCGGGCGCCCTGCTGGCGCAACAGGTGTTTCGCCACAAGACGCGCAAGCTTTCCTACCAGATACCGTTCTGGCTGATCATCGCCGCGCATCAGGTGTTCTGGATCGACCTTCTGTGGCTCGATGGTGCCTACCTCGCTCGCTACATTTCGTTACCCATCCAGTAACCGCACGGGTTGCAAGGCTCGCTGGCATGAAACCGCGGTAAGCGACTATGTTGACGCCCCGGATTCTGCCAGCCTGGCGAGAGCAAGGTGTCATGCGAACAATAGTGAGAAACCTCGGTGCAGCCATTGCCAGACAACGTCTCGCAGCCGGTTTACGGGCGCTGGGTCTGTGTCTGCTGGGCTGGCTCGCAGGCCCCGTGCAAGCCGCTGCCGGGGTGCAGCTAACCCTGGGCGGTACGCCCGAGTCGCTGGCCTATACCCGGCTCGTACTCGAGCAGACCTTGGCATCAGGAGGGCATGCCGTCGAGGTGCGGGAGCTTACCGACCTACCGATGACGCGCCTGGAGCTCATGCTGCAACGTGGAGACATCAGTGCGCTGATCCTCGGGCCGACGGCCGAGCGTAATCGCAGGTTTCTGCCGGTATGGGTGGATATCACCGACAATCTGGTCAATCAACGCATCCTGTTCATTCCCAAGGGGAGCCAGGCGCTGTATGACCCGGTGCACAGTCTGGAGGACTTCCGCCGCCTGCAGCGGGTGGCAGGCATGGGCACGGCCTGGGCGGACAGAGCCATCTGGGAAAGCAATGGCCTGCCGGTGGTGAGCATCGACGGCGACTGGAAGCGGCTCTACCGTATGGTGGCGTCGCCGGCACGGCGGATCGACTATCTGCCCCGTGGCGCCCACGAAATGGCGCTGGAATGGAAGCAGCACGCCGACCTGGAGGTGGAACGGAACCTGGTGTTCACCTATGCGCAGGATCACATTCTCTATGTCTCGCCGGCGCGCCCGGAGCTGCATCGCTTGCTGCAGGCATTGTTGCCGCAGGCACAGCGCACGGGGCTGATAAGTCGTCTGGCCAGGGAGTACTACCACCAGGCCTTCGAGCCGCCGGTCAGCCTGCAGCAGCGGCGAGTCATCCGCCTGGGGATGCCCGCGATTCTATAGGAGTAGCCCCGGTTGCAAGCGCTTGGGTAGGCGGCGCACCACTAGCTGATGGGAGCGGGTGAGCAACTGGCGCAATTCCGCCTCGCCCAGAGGCAACTGCCGGGCACTCATGCTGATCCAGTGCGCGCGGGCCAGGTAGGGCGCCGGGCGGATGCCGGGGCGATCCACGTAACCCAGGAACAGGTCGCTGTCGACCTTGAAGGCCAGATCCTCGCCGAGAAAGTCGAGGATGGCGAACATCTTGTTGCCCGCGATGGAAAAGACTCGATTGCTGCCCCACTTGAAGTCTTCACGGGCACCGGGCAGGTTCAGGCAGAAGGTGGCGATCTGATCGGGGGTCATGGCTGATTCCGAAGTCTGCAGGTAGTTGGCTGGGTGTGCATTCAGGTCGGGGCAGCCTGCGAGCGTTCGTACGCCTGGGTCATGACCCGCCAGGTATGTGGGTCAGCCGGGATCAGGTGCTCGATGCGCAGCGAGGCCACTGTGATATCCAGCGGCATGCCAAAGGTGGTGAAGGTGGAGAGAAAACTCAAAGGCCCCTCTGGCGAGTCGATGCGCGTCATCACCAATGGTGGGAGTTCGTCGTGCCCTGCGGCCGGCCCGCAGGGTGCTGGTAAACCCGCCAGCATCCTGGCCAGCTCGGGATCTTGCAGTGCTTCACGTGAGGCGCGCTGCCAGGCAAGGGCGCGGATCTCATCGGCGTTGACCAGGTGATCCCCCAGGCCGCCTGGTTGCAACAGGGTGACCAGCAGGTTGAGTTCATCGGCGCTATCTGCCGGCAGTCCCAGCAAGCCGAACAGTGCCGCCGTGCTGGCATTGGCAGCCAATACCTGCCACTGGCTGCCTAGCACTATCGCCGGGGCCGGATTGTTGGCTTGCAGGATATGGCCGATGGCGTCACGAATGGCGGCAAGGGACTGCGCCTCGAGCGGTGACTTGCCATAGCGCGGCGCGTAACCGGCAGCTAGAAACAGGCTGTTGCATTGCTCCAGCGGGGCTTCCAGGGCCATCAGCAAGGCGTGCAGAGTCGCGGGGCTGGGCCTGGCGCGGCCGGTTTCGATGCAGCTCAGGTGGCGCTGGGAGATGCCGCAGATCAGCCCCAAATCGAGTTGGCTGAGGCCGGCCTGGCGACGCAGCTGGCGCAGTTGCAAGCCAGCAGGGGCAAGGGCAGGCGTTCGTGGCGGAAGGTGGGCATTCATGCACGGACTCTGGCAGTTCGGGCGGGGCGACGTCCATGACCTCAGAGGTCATTGAACCAGAGGTGAGCCTATCACTAATTTGCTTGCACCATCGCTCAGGAGCCGCTCATGAACCGACCTTACCTCGCACTCGTCACCCTGCTGAGCTTTGCGCTCTACACCGCTTGGAGCATGGCGGTAGCCGAACAGTCGCTGCTGGCTTTCGGGCTGCAACTACTGTCGCGCCCAGACACCGCGCAGGTGGTCATCGACCTTTACCTGATGGCAGTGCTGGCCATGTGCTGGATGTATCGCGATGCACGGGCCAAGGGGCGTTCGTGGCTTTCCGTTCTGCCTTACCTGGCCTTGACTGCCATCTTCGTCTCCATCGGCCCGCTGACCTACCTCGTGGTCGAAGGCTTCTGCCGCCAGCGCTTACAGGCTGCACGCGCATGAACGGCCTCCTGCACCGGTTGGCGTCGCCTCGGCTCGCGTGTTTTGGCAGCTTCTGGGCTTGTCTTGTAGACTCCGATCTTCCTTGCTTCTCTACGAGCAGTGCCTGCTGCGCGCGCCCACCGTTGGCCACCCATGAATATCGATCACCGTTTTCGCTTCGCCTGGCTGTTGCTGTGGCTGCTGCTGTCATGGCCGGCGCTGGGCGATGTGCTGCCTGTGGATGGGGGGCAACTCGGCGATGCGCCAGTGTCGCTGACTCGCCATGTCGGCATGCTGGAGGATCCCTCTCAGGCCTTCACCCTGAAGGAGGTGCGTGATGCTGCGCAGGAGGGCCACTTCCGTTACCAGCAAGGCAGCGGCGCATCCTTTGCTCTGGGCTTCACCCGTTCGGCCTACTGGTTTCGCCTGGTACTCGGCAATTCCAGCGATGTGCCGCTCACGCGCCTGTTGGTGGTGGACAATCCGCGCATCTCCCAGGTCGATGCCTACATTCCGGACGGGCAGGGTGGCTATCACACCTGGTTGACGGGGGCCGACCGGCCATTCACCACCAAGGCCTACGACAATCGCAATTTCGTCTTCCCGGTCGTGCTGCCGGCGCGCTCGCAGCAGGTAATCTACCTGCGCGTGCAGTCGAGCATCGGTCTGCTGGTGCCGTTGCAACTCTGGTCGCCACAAGCCTTCCAAGCCTACGAGCGTGATGATTACATGGCACGCAGTGGTTACATGGGCATCGCGGTGGCGATGATCCTGTTCAATCTGATGTTGTTCATCGCTCTTCGCGAACGCATCTACCTGCTGTACGTGACTTTCGTGCTCTGCGCCGTGAGCCTTTTGACCATCAAGAACGGCATGGCACCGGACTGGAGCTTGTTCGGCTTCACGCTCAACTCCAACGTCGCCTACTACAGCAGCGCTTCGCTGGCCTTGTGCACGCTGATGCTGTTCATGCGCCAGATGCTGCAGACCCCGCGTTTGCTGCCTTGGGGCGACCGCCTGCTGCTAGCGATGATCGGCCTGTATCTGATCTCGCCACTGATCTACGCCCTGGCGTTGCCTCAGGTGGCCCGGGTGGCCATCGTGCTCAACCTGCTGACAGCGCTGATGATGATCGCCATAGCCGTCGCTTGTGCCCTGAAACGGCAGCGCAGTGCCTATTTTTTCCTGGCCGCCTTTGGCCTGCTGATACTCGGTGGCGCCAGTACCACGTTGCGCGCCATGGGTATCCTGCCGACCAACGTGTTCACGGTCGATGGCCTGCAGTTGGGCTCATCGCTGGAAATGCTCTTGCTAGCCTTCGCCCTGGCCGACCGCATCAACGTCATGCGTCAGGAGAAGATGCAGGCCCAGGCTCAACTGTTACAAGCTCAGGAGCAACTGGTGGACAGCCTGCAGCGCTCCGAGCGTGAGCTGGAGCAGCGTGTGCACGAGCGCACGCAGGAGCTGCAGGTGCTCAATCAACGCCTTGAAACCCTAAGCATGACCGACGCCCTGACGGGCATCGGCAACCGCCGACAGTTCGATGCTGTGCTCGCTCAGCAATGGCGCCAGGCCCAACGCAATGCCACGCCACTGGCTCTGGCCATCCTGGACGTGGACTGGTTCAAGGCCTACAACGACCTCTACGGCCACCCGCTGGGAGATGCCTGCCTGCGCCAGATTGCCCAGGCACTGGAAGCTACCCTTGGCCGCTCGACGGATTTCGTCGCCCGTTATGGTGGTGAGGAGTTCGTTTTTCTCGCACCCATGACCGATCTGGCCGGTACGCTGCAGCGGGCCGAGACGTTGATCGAGGCGGTACGTGCCCTGAATTTGCCGCACAGCGGCTCGCCCTATGGCCAGGTGACCCTGAGCATTGGCGTGGCGGCCATGCAGGCCACGCCGCAGCATGATCCGCAGCAGCTTCTGGCGCGGGCCGATGCCGCGCTGTATCGGGCCAAGCAGCAGGGGCGCAACCGTGTCGAGTGCGATCAGGCGCAGTGAACGCCGCCCCTGTGTAGGAGCGAGCTCATTCGCGATAGGCCATGGCTCTATGCCCCGCGACTCTGCGTTCTTGATGAGGGGCAGCCGTAGGGCGGACTCAGGAGCCTAAGCGAACAGTCCGCTGGGCCATGCCGAGTTCGGCACCACGGCTCACGCCCAATACAAGCATTCCAACTGTGAAGCGCCATAAAAAAGCCCCAAGCACGCAGGGCGCGCCAGGGGCTAAAGGAGCGGCGGAGCTGAGCCGCCCCCAGGAGAGAGAACTCAGGCCTGTGGCTGCCAGCCGCCACCCAGCGCCTTGTAGATGGCGACGATGCCGCTGTACAGCTCGACCTCGGCCGAGGCCTGGGCGTCTTCGGCGGCCAGGCGTTCACGTTCGGCATCGAGCAGCACGAGGAAGTCCACCGTGCCTTCGCGGTAGCGAATCGCCGCCTGCTGCGCCGCCGCACGGCTGGCTTCGACCTGGCGTACCAGGGCGATCAGGCGTTGCTGGCGCTTGCCGTAGTCGCTGAAGGCGTTCTCCGATTCCTCCAGGGCCAGCAGCACCTGCTGCTCGTACTGCGCCAGGGCGCCGTCGGCCTCGGCCTCGGCGCCGCGCAGACGTGCGCGCACGCTGCCCAGATCGAGTGCCGCCCAGCTTATGCTGGGTGCCACGGCCCAGGCCCGTGCCGCCGAGGCGCCCAGTTGCGAGCCGCGCCCGGCGGTAAAGCCGAGAAAGCCCGACAGGCTCACCCGAGGGAACAGGTCGGCCGTGGCCACGCCCACTTCCGCCGTGGCCGCCGCCAGTTGCCGCTCGGCGGCCTGTACATCCGGGCGACGGCGCAGCAGCTCGGCCGGGTTGCCAATCGGCAGCGCCTTGGCGATAGCCGGTAGCGGCTTGGGCGACAGATCCACCTCCAGTTGCTCCGGGCGCTGGCCGAGCAGGGTGGCGATGCGGTTGCGCGCACGCACCTGCTGTGCCTGCAATTGCGGCACGCTGGCTTCCACCGCCGCCAGGCGGGCATCGGCGCGCAGCACGTCCAGCTCACTGCCGATGCCGGCATCGCGCAACTGCTCGGTGATAGCGCGTGATTCCTGCTGGTTCTTCAGGTTTTCCAGCGCGATGTGTTCCCGTAGCTGTGCGCCGCGCAAGGTGCCGTAGGCATCCACCAGCTCGGCGATCAGGCTGACCTGAATCTGGTAGTAGTCGGCCTCGGCCACCTCGATGCGCGCTTCGCTAGCCTCCAGTTGGCGCTGGATGCGGCCGAACAGATCGAGCTCCCAGGCCGTGTCCAGGCCCAGGTCGTAGCGTTCCTGACGCACGCGCTGCTCGGTGGTCGGTGGCTGCTGGGCCTTGCCGAATTCGCCACTGGCACGGCTGGTGACGGTGGGGAAACGGTCGTTGGCCACGTCATCGCGAATCGCCCGTGCGGCACGCAGGCGGCTGAAGGCCACGCGCAGCTCACGGTTGTCGGCCAGCGAGCGCTGCACCAGCAGATTCAGCGTCGGGTCGTCGAACTGCTGCCACCAGGCCGCCTCGAAACGGGTGCGGTCGTAGTCGCCGGCCTCCAGCGCGGCAATGCGCGCCGGGTCGGTTTCGGGTGCGCGATAGTCCGGGCCTACGGCGCAGGCCGACAGGGCCAGGGCGAGCAGGGCGGGGGTAAAGGCCTTCATGCGTGCACCTCCTGCAGGCGGGCGACTTTGCGCGCTTGGCGTTTCTCCACGAAGGCGCGGATCAGCACGTAGAACACCGGCGTCAGCAGCAGGCCGAAGAAGGTCACGCCAATCATCCCGCTGAACACCGCCACGCCCATGGCATGGCGCATCTCGGCACCGGCGCCGGAGGAGAGCACCAGCGGCACCACGCCCATGATGAAGGCGATGGAGGTCATCAGGATCGGACGCAGACGCAGGCGGCAGGCTTCCAGCACTGCAGCGACGCGATCGAGGCCTTCTTCCTGTTTCTCCTTGGCGAACTCGACGATGAGGATGGCGTTCTTGCACGCCAGGCCCACCAGCACGATCAGGCCGATCTGGGTGAAGATGTTGTTGTCGCTACCAGCCAGGATCACCCCGGTGATGGCCGACAGCAGCACGGTCGGTACGATCAGGATTACCGCCAATGGCAGGCTCCAGCTCTCGTATTGCGCGGCCAGCACCAGGAAGGCCAGCAGCACGCAGAGCGGGAAGATGAACACGGCGGTGTTGCCGGCGAGGATCTGCTGGTAGGTCAGATCCGTCCACTCATAGGTCATGCCGTTGGGCAGCTCCGCTTCCAGCAGTTTGGCGATGGCGGCCTCGGCCTGGCCGGAGCTGTAGCCCGGTGCGGCGGCGCCGTTGATCTCGGCGGTGAGGAAGCCGTTGTAGTGCATCACCCGATCCGGGCCGGCGCTGTCATCCACCTTGACGAAGGTGGACAGCGGCACCATTTCCCCGCGGTTGTTGCGCACCTTGAGCTGACCGATCTGCTCCGGCTCCAGGCGGAACTGCTGGTCGGCCTGGACGTTGACCTGGTAGGTGCGGCCAAAGCGGTTGAAGTCGTTGGCATACAGCGAACCCAGGTACACCTGCAGGGTGTCGAAGATGTCATCGATGGCCACGCCATGGGTCTTGGCCTTCTCGCGGTCGATGACGGCATCGACCTGTGGCACGTTGACCTGATAGCTGGTGAACACCGACATGGGGTTCAGCTCCGGCAACTGGCGGGCCTTGTTGAGGATATTCTGGGTTTGCGTGTACAGCTCCTCGTAGCCCAGGTTGCCGCGATCCTGAATCTGCAGGCGGAAGCCGCCAATGGTGCCCAGGCCTTGTACCGGGGGTGGCGGGAAGATGGCGATATAGGCGTCCTGGATCTCGCTGAACTGGCCGTTGAGCGCGCCCGCGATGGCGGAGGCCGACATGGACGGATCCTTGCGCTGGTCGAAGTCCTTCAGCGTGACGAAGACGATGCCGCTGTTCGGGCTGTTGGTGAAGCCGTTGATCGACAGGCCCGGGAAGGACACGGTGTTCTCCACGCCTGGGTACTTGGCAGCGATATCGCTCATGCGCTTGATCACCGCCTCGGTGCGGTCGAGGGTGGCGGCATCGGGCAACTGGGCGAAGGCCACCAGGTACTGCTTGTCCTGTTGTGGCACGAAGCCGGTGGGGGTACTGGAGAAACCCAGGTAGCCGAGCACCAGCAGGCCGCCGTAGACCAGCATGGCGATGCTGCTACCGCGCAGCACACGCCGCACGGTGCCGACGTAGCCATGGCTGGCGCGGTCGAACACGCGGTTGAACGGGCCGAACAACCAGCCACCGAACAGCTTGTCGAGCAGGCGCGAGAAACCATCCTTGGGCGCGTGGTGATCTTTCAGCAGCACGGCAGCCAATGCCGGCGACAGGGTCAGCGAGTTGATCGCCGAGATCACCGTGGAGATGGCGATGGTCAGCGCGAACTGCTGATAGAACTGCCCGGTGAGGCCGGAAATGAACGCAGTTGGCACGAACACCGCGCACAGCACCAGGGCGGTGGCGATGATGGGGCCGGTGACTTCCTTCATGGCCTGGCGGGTGGCTTCGACCGGCGACTTGCCCAGAGCGATATTACGCTCGACGTTCTCCACCACTACGATGGCGTCGTCCACCACGATGCCGATGGCCAGCACCAGGCCGAACAGCGACAGGGCGTTGAGGGAGAAGCCGAACAGGTGCATCACGGCGAAGGTGCCGATCAACGACACCGGCACGGCGGCCAGCGGGATGATCGAGGCGCGCCAGGTCTGCAGGAACAGGATCACCACCAGCACCACCAGCACGATGGCTTCGAGCAGGGTGTGCACCACTGCCTCGATGGAGCCGCGAACGAAGATGGTCGGGTCATAGACGATCTCGTAGTCCATGCCCTGCGGGAAACTCTGCTTCAGCTCGGCCATGCGTGCGCGCACCTCATCGGAGATGGCGATGGCATTGGAACCGGGACGTTGGAACACCGGGATGGCCACGGCTGGCTGGTTGTTCAGCAGCGAGCGCAGGGCGTACTGGTTGGAGCCCAGCTCGACGCGGGCGATGTCGCGCAGGCGAGTGATCTCGCCGTCTTCGCCGGCGCGGATGATGATGTTCTCGAACTCTTCCTCGGTGACCAGACGGCCCTGGGTGTTGATCGACAACTGGAAGCTATTGCCAGCGTCAGAGGGCGGCGCGCCGAGGGCGCCGGCGGCGACCTGGCGGTTCTGCTCGCGGATGGCGTTGACCACATCGCTGGCGGTGAGCCCGCGCGAGGCCACCTTGTTCGGATCCAGCCAGACGCGCAGCGAGTAGTTGCCCATGCCGAACAGTTGCACGTCGCCCACGCCGTCCAGGCGCGCCAGCTCGTCCTTGACGTTGAGCGCGGCGTAGTTGGACAGGTAGAGCATGTCGTAGCGGTTGTCCGGCGAGGTCAGGTGCACCACCATGGTCAGGTCGGGGGAGGCCTTGTCCACGGTCACGCCGAGGCGCTGCACCTCGGTGGGCAGCGTCGGCATGGTGCGGGTGACGCGGTTCTGCACCTGTACCTGGGCGTTGTCCAGATCGGTGCCGAGGGCGAAGGTCACGGTCAGGGTCAGCTTGCCGTCGTTGGTCGACTGCGACGACATGTAGAGCATGCCTTCGACGCCGACGATGGCCTGCTCCAGCGGCGAGGCGACGGTCTCACCGATCACCTTGGGGTTGGCACCGGGGAAGTTGGCGCGCACCACCACGGTGGGCGGCACCACTTCCGGGTATTCGCTGATCGGTAACTGGAACAACGAGATGGCGCCGCTGATCAGGATCAGCAACGACAGCACGGCGGCGAAGATTGGCCGCTGGATGAAGAATTGCGAGAAATTCATGGCTCTTTCCTCAAGTCGCGCAGGCGCGATCAGCCGCGCGGCGAGCGAATATCGGTACGTTCGGCGGCAAGGCGGGGCGACTGGCTCTCGGCGGCGGCCTCACGCATGCGTGCCAGTTGCGCCAGGGTGTCGGCATCGGCCATGGCCACCGGTTGTGGGTCGACGGTGGCGCCGGGCATGGCGCGCTGCAGGCCGTTGACGACGATCTTCTCGCCCTTGCTCAGGCCGCTGCGGACGATGCGCAGGCCTTCGAGCTTCGGCCCCAGTTCGATTGAGCGGTAGGCCACGGTGTTGTCGTCGCCGAGCACCAGCACATACTTCTTACCCAGGTCGGTGCCCACCGCTTCGTCCTTGATCAGAGTGGCGGCGTAGGGCTTGCTGCCCACCAGCTTGAGGCGCGCGTAAAGGCCCGGGGTGAAACGGCCGTCTTGATTGTCGAACACGGCGCGGCCACGGATGGTGCCGGTGCGCGGGTTGACCTGGTTGTCGAGAAAGTCCAATTGGCCCAGGTGCGGGTGACCGGCCTCGTCGGACAGCCCCAGATACACCGGGCTGGCGCCACGGGCATCGGTGCCGGCATCATGGGCCAGTTCCGTGTACTTGAGGAAGGCGCGCTCATCGGCATCGAAGTAGGCGTAAACCTTGTCGGTGGAGACCACTGAGGTCAGCAGGCTTTCACCCGCGTTGACCAGGTTGCCGCGCGTGATCTCGGCGCGGCTGACGCGACCGTCGATGGGCGAGGTGATGCGGGTGAAATCCAGATTGAGACGGGCATTGTCCAGCTCCGCCTGGATAGCCGCGACCTGCGCTTGTGCTTCGCTGGCGGCACTGGCGCGGGCATCGGCCAGTTCTGCGGAGATGGCGTTGCTCTGGCGCAGACGTTCGCCACGGCGGGCTTCGTTGACGGCGCGAGCCTGGTTGGCACGGGCCTGCTGCAATTGCGCTTCGAGTCGCTTGAGCTCGGCCTGGAAGGGGCGCGGGTCGATCTGGAACAGCAGGTCGCCTTTCTTCACCAGGCTGCCCTCATCGAAGGCCACGCGGTCGATGTAGCCGGACACGCGTGGGCGAATCTCCACCGATTGCGGGGCTTCCAGGTGCCCGGTGAACTCGTCCCACTCGTTGACCGGCTGCTCGATGACCTCGGCCACGCTGACCTTGGGTGCCGGCATCTGCGCCTGGGCCTGCGGGGCTTGCTCGCAGCCGCTCAGCAGCAGAGCGCCGGCGAGGGCAAGGGGGAATATCCAGATGTTCTTGTGAAACTGTTCCATAGATGACTCCGCCAGTCGGATTTGTGGATGGGCGGAGTCTGCGGCGAGGCACGGCGGGCGACTAATCGAACGCCATGAAGTTCAATATCACCGGCAATGATTATGGGCAGCTAATTAATCAATCAGACCGTGTCATAGGTGGGGACGCCTTCGCAGTGATGCTCACGATTTACGAGGGGATGGGTAGCTGATCTTGCGCGAAGTGGCGATGACGGCCCCGAGGATGATCAGCACGGCCGGGATCAGCAGGATCGGGCTGGCATCGCTTTGCCCGACCACGATCAGCAGCACCGTGGAGAACAGAGGCGCCAGGTAGGACAGGGCGCCCAGCATCGCCAGGTTGCCGTACTTGGTGGCGTGATCCCAGGCGAAGAAGGCCAGGCCCACTGGCCCCAGGCCGAGGGCGACGATTGCCGCCCATTGTTCGGCAGCAGGGCGCACCGTGGTCTCGAACAGCAGGTGGCAGAGCAGGCCGGCGGCGGCGACCAGGCCGCAGATACCGCCGATGATGCTGCTTGGCACGTTGCTGAAACGCCGATTGACCACCGAATAGGTCGACCAGACCCAGGCGCCGGCAAAGGCAGCGGCGTAACCCATGATGGGCATCGCTGCGCTTTCCTGGCTGGCGCGCTGTTGCATGATCAGGGCTGTTCCCGCCAGGCCGAGCAGGGCGCCCAGCAGTTGGCGTTTGCGCAGCGACTCGCCGGTGCCGAGGCTAGACAGCAGGACGATCATCAGTGGCCAGAGGTAGGCGATCAGGCTGGCTTCAGCCGCTGGCGCGGCCTTGAGCGCGAAAAAATACAAGGCGTGATAGCCGAAGATGCCGGCGAACCCCGTTGCCCATACATACCAGGGCTGGCGCCAACTGTTGAACTCAGCAGCACCCCGCAGGCCAAGAATGCACAAGCTGGCCACGAAGGCGACGGCGAAGCTCGAGGCCAGCAATTGAAAGGCCGGGATGCCGGCCGTCAGGGTCGTCAACAGCGCCAGACAGGCCCATAGAAATACCGCGATCACCCCGATCAGTGTGGCGCCTGCGCTCGCGCCGAGGGTAGCGATGGATAGGTTGGAAGTGGTCATGCAAGCCCCGCCTGCCTGTGATGTTCAAACGGGGAAAATACAAAGGCGCGGGTAGGCGGTCTTGATCGGAACTGCCGGAGAATTGTTCGAGACTGCTGCCTTCGGGGCCGCTTCAAGCACCTAGCGGCGACAGGACGCAGCAAGCCGGGGCCGAGATGGGCTCTTCAGTGGGCGCGTGTGCGTTTGCGTAGCGAGGCCGGTGTCAGGTCGTGGGCCTTCTTCAGCGCATGGGTCAGCGCGCTCTGGTCGGCGTAACCGGTGCGATGGGCGATCTCGATGATCGGCAGCGAGGTCTGGCGCAGCAGGTCGATGGCCAGGTTCAGGCGCAGGCTGGCGATATGGCTGAATGGCGTTGTTGCCAGGTGCCGCTCGAACAGGGCGTACAAGCGCCGCTCACTGGTGCCGGAATGGCGGGCGATATCACGGATCGTCAGGGGGGCATGCAGGTGTCGTTCGATATAGTCCAAGGCCTTGGCGAGGATGAGCTGACCGGGATCCTGTGGGCTGACCTCGGGCTGCAACAAGGAGTACAGCAGCAACTGGCTCCACGACTCGGTCAGCGTTGTTGAGTGGCTCAGGCGCGCGCTGTTGCCGATGGCGTAATCGAGCAGGTGACGGATATCGGGGCTCAGCGCAAAGAAGTGCTTGCCGCTCAGTGGGTCGAGTGCTTGCGTGGTGCTGTCGCTGGTTTCGGCACATTGGGCCGGCACGTCCAGCACCAGAAAGCTGTTGTGGGTGTTGGCCTGGAAGGTATGCCGGGCGCCGGCGGCGATCACCACCCCCTGGCTGGCATCCACCTTGCCGCCGCGTCCGTCGATCTCGATTTCCATTGCGCCGCAGCGCGGCAGGACGATCTGGTGAAAGTCGTCGTGTTCGTGAAGCTCCACCTCCCCTGAATAGGAACGTATCGCCAGGGAGAAGGGGAAAGGGACGGTAGCGTTCATCCATGACTCTCTTGGTGTCGAGACTGAGCGCAAGTGTAATGCAGCGCTCGGAGCTAACAAGACAGGGATATTACAGACTATCCGGGTCACCACAGAACATCTGGATCCGCGAACGCAGCCAGCGCTCGGCCGGGTCGTTGTCCTGGGCGCCGCGCCAGGCCATGTGCAGCTCGAAGGTCTGCGTCTGCAGTGGCAGATCCTCGGCGCGCAGGCCGCCAGCGGCGGTCAGGGCGGCGGCGGTGTAGTCGGGCACGCTGGCGACGATATCGGTTTCCGCCAGCAAGGTGCCCAGGCCGTTGAACTGCGGCACGGCCAGCACCACATGGCGCTTGCGCCCGAGCTTGGCCAGTTCGTCATCGATGAAACCGGTCAGGTCACCGGCGAAGGACACCAGGGCATGGGGGCGGTTGCAGTAGTCATCCAGGCTCAGCGCGCCGGGGATGGAATCGGCGCGCAGCAGCTTGGCCTTGCTGCGGCGCAACACCTTGCGCTTGGCGTTGGCGGGCAACTCGTCGGTGTAGGCCACACCCACGGAAATCTCACCGGAGGTCAGCAGGCCGGGCATCATCAGGTAATTGGTGCGACGAACCACCAGTACCACGCCCGGTGCCTCGGCGCGCAGGCGGCGCAGCAGGGCAGGCAGCAGGGCGAACTCGACGTCGTCCGAGAGGCCGATGCGGAACACTGCGTTGCTGGTGGCCGGGTCGAAGTCGGCAGCGCGGCTGACGGCCGTGGAGATGGAGTCCAGCGCCGGCGAGAGCAGGGTGAAGATCTCCTGCGCACGCGGGGTCGGCTCCATGCTGCGGCCGGTGCGTACGAACAGCGGATCGTCGAACAGGGTACGCAGGCGCGCCAGCGCCGCGCTGATGGCTGGCTGGCCCAGGAACAGCTTCTCGGCGGCACGGGTCACGCTGCGCTCGTGCATCAGCGTCTCGAAGACGATCAGCAGGTTCAGGTCGAGGCGACGCAGATCGTTGCGATTCATTCGGATACCATAGGAGGGAAACTGGCCTTGTCAGCACTGCGTTGCAAATGAGAGCCTGTGCGTGGGCATAGTAAGGTCAGTGCACGGCGGATTGAAAGGCGCCGAATCACTGCCAGGCATGACGACTATCGATGGCAGCCGATAGTGCCGGTGTCATACAGCGGATAAAGTCCCCACTCAATGAAGTGTCAATCCGCGATCGAGCGTTGAGGTAAGCGATGTCCCGCATGATCCGTTTTCATAAGTTCGGCGATGCCGACGTGCTCCAGTACGAAGAGGTTCCGACGCCCGTGCCCGGCCCCGGTGAGGTGCTGGTGCGTGTTCAGGCCGTAGGGCTTGGTTGGAAGGACGTGATGTGGCGTCAGAACCTGGCTGCCGAACAGGCTCGCCTGCCAGCAGGCACAGGTTTCGAGTTGGCCGGTACCGTGGCCGCACTGGGCGAGGGCGTCGAGGCCTTCGAGCTGGGCACCGCCGTTGCCGGCTTTCCGGCAAGCACGCCGAACCGTTACCCGACCTGGGGCGATCTGGTGCTGATGCCCAGCCATGCCCTGACCCGTTATCCCGAGGTGCTCAGCCCGGTCGAGGCCAGCGTGCACTACACCGGGCTGCTGTTCGGCTACCTGGCGCTGGTGGATCTGGCTCAGCTCAAGCCCGGGCAGCACGTACTGATCACCGAGGCCAGCCACTGCCTGGCCCCGCAGACCGTACAACTGGCCAAGGTGCTGGGCGCCAGGGTCATCGTCTCCACCAGCTCGGCCGATGATCGCGAGTTCCTGCGTGGCCTGGGCGCTGACAAGGTGATCGTCACCGAGGAACAGGATCTGGTGCTGGAGGTGGAGCGCTATACCGAAGGCAAGGGCGTGGAGGTGATCCTCGACCAGTGCGCCGGCCCGCAGATGAAACTGCTCGGTGATATCGCAGCAGCGCGTGGCAAATTGATACTGTATGGTAACAACGGTGGCAACGACACGGCGTTCCCGGCTTGCGCCGCGTTCAAGAAGCACCTGCAGTTCTTCCGCCATTGCGTGCTGGATTTCACCGGCTGCCCGGAGTTGGGCATCGAGCCCGACAGCGAAGCCGTAACCCGTGCGCTGACGCACATCAACCAAATGACGGCAGATCGATTGCTCACACCCGTGATCGACAAGGTCTTCGCCTTCGAGGATTTCATCGCCGCGCATCGTTACATGGAAACCTGCCCGAACCGTGGCCGGGTTGCCCTGCAACTGAGCATCGATTGAGGATCGACGGTCGTATCGCGCCCGCTCTTGCGGCGTGATGCGGCTGGGTGGTTTATCCTGTCGAATGTCTAGTCAAGGAATCAGCCATGACGCTCGTTACCGGCGACTCGCTATCGCTTCTGCTCTTTCGTCTGCATAGCGGCAGGCTGCTTGGCATCAACCTGCTCAAGGTCAATGAGGTCATCGACTGCCCGCCGCTGACCAAACTGCCCAACCGGCACCCCAACATTCGCGGTATCGCCATGCTGCGTGGCTTCACCCTGACCGTCATCGACCTGGGCGCTGCCATCGGTGAACGTGGTGTCAGCAGCGAGAACGACGAAGGCTGCCTGATCGTCACCGAAGTCAATCGCTCCCGTCAGGGCATGCTGGTGAAGAACGTCGAGCGCATCGTGCCGTGCTCGACCCGTGACGTGCGCCCACCACCCGCAGGGGCGGGCAGCCGCGCCTTCATCACCGGCGTCGTGCAGATCGACGGCGACATCGTGCAGGTACTGGATATCGAGAAGGTGCTGCACGAGATCACCCCGGAGCACGACCACACGCCGACCGAGCAACTGCTCGATCCGCAGGACGCGAAACTGCTGCAGGGGCGACGGGTGCTAATCGTCGACGACTCGTCGGTGGCGTTGCAGCAGACGGTCAACGTGCTGCGCCAGCTCGGCCTCGACTGCACCGCCGTGCGCAGCGCCCAGGCTGCGCTGGATCAGTTGCATGACTACCGCGAAGCCGGCATGCCCTTCGAGTTGCTGGTGTCGGACATCGAAATGCCCGAGATCGACGGCTACAGCCTGGTACAGGAGATTCGTCGCAGCAGCGATATCGCCGACACCTACGTGCTGCTGCACACTTCCCTCGATAGCACCATGAACACCGAAAAGGCGCGTGCGGTGGGGGCTAACGCCATCCTCACCAAGTTCTCCGCCGTGGATCTGACCCGCCTGACCCTGGACGCCTTCCGCCAGATCAGCGCGCGCTGAGCCTTGCCGCCCGACGGCAGACAATTGCCGTCGGGCGGCAGCTTCATGCCTCTGCCTTAATCTCGCACTCCCTGCAAATCAATAACTTGCAATGATTATCTCGACTGGCATGAGAGTTGATGGGTTGCACCTGCCATTCATCAACGAGGATCAATCATGAGCACGATTGCGGGAGTGGCAGGCCACAGCAGCCTGTCACTGATGGAGTTCAAGACCGGCAAGCGCAGTGACGAGCAGCAGAAGGACGCGCTGTTTGGCGCTCAAACCAGCGTGCCCCAGCCGCGCACCGTCGATGCCAATGCCGAACGCGACTACCAGGCCCAGCAGGCCCGCGACGAAGGCTTCGCGCGCTATCGCGTCGGCCTGCAGACCACCTCGAACGCAGCGGCGGATAACCACTCTGAAAGTGGCGTCTGGAGCAATGGCCTGGGCACGAGCAAAAACGACGAACCTGACAAGGCCCTGCAGGAATTCCAGGCCTACATGGCCAAGTCGCCTGCCGAGAAGATGCGCGACAGCATCCTCAAGGACATGGGCCTGACCGAGGAAGACATCGAGGACATGCCGCCCGAAAGGCAGAAGGCGGTCGAGGCGGAAATCGCCGAGCGCATGAAGGACAAGGCGCAGATGCAGGCCCAGGCGGATGTATCGCCTGAAGAGCATGTCTATGGCGTGGTGTAACGGCAGCGGCTAGAGCCGGCAGGGCGCAGCGTGCCTTTGCGCGCTGTGTCACTGCCGCTCTGGAGCCTGCCGGGTTAGTTGCGAGGACACTCCAGGGGCGTGCCCTGCTTAGGGGCTGCTCAGATCGTTCCTTTGATCGCGGGTTTGGTCGTATCAGTGGTGGTTCTGAAGATGCTGAACTCGATCGGCTGTCCACTGGCGACGGTAATGCTCATGACATTTGAATGGTCGCCGTAGAAGGTTTTTTTCCTGATCGTGGACGTATATTGAAGTCCATCACTGGTTTCGCTCTTGGGTGACTCGTAGTGAAACTCCAGGGGCAGTTTCGGTGTGAACTGATTGATCGGGCTGGACATGAGCTCATGGATGACAGTCTTGTTGCCCGCCCCGTCGGAGATCTCCATGTCGGCGCAGTAGGAAGTGTGCATGTCGCCGGTCAGGAAGATGACATTGCTGATGCCGTTCTTGAGAATGTGCCCGAGGATCTTTTCTCGCTGGGCTTTGAACGCCGGGTCACACCATTTGTCCTGTTTTGGATTCTTGACGGCACCTACGAATGGGACGCTGGTTACGATGAATTTGGTGTTGTTGCTGTATTGAGTCATCCAGGCAAGCAGGCTTTTGAGCTGCTTGTCGTCGATCATTTGTCCGAGGCTCGATACACGCGATGTACGAGTGTCGAGCACGAAAAACTGAACATCACCATAGTTGAAGCTGTAGTAATACTGGTCGGCAGCGCCAAGTGTGGTTGGGTTATGTGAGTGCTGGAACTCCCAGTAGACCTTGAGTGCGATGCGCGGCAGCGTGCTGCCGAGCTCATCGCTGCCATGCGCGTAGTTGTTGATGATCTCGTGGTCGTCCAGGATCATGTAATGCGGCAGTTCGGTCAGTACTTTCCTGGCGGGAATGCAGTCATCCCAGGCATCCAGATACTTGTCCCGGTAGTGCTCCAGGCTGGCCTCGGGTTTGAAAGGAATATCGGCATATATTTGATCACCCGCATGGAGCATGAAGCGCGCTTGGGTTTTCGCCGCGATTCTGGAAATGCTCAGCCAGGACTGATCCGGGCGCTCCAATATGCCAAGTGAATGAAGGTTGCACGAGCCAATAAGAAAGGTGAACGGCTGGGAGGCCGTTGTCGGGAAGGTCTTGAATCGACCTTCGGTATAGGCATCTCTTATGCGTGCCTCAGCGGGATCCTTGAGGGTTTTGCCGAAAGATACCTTCACTTTGTATTCAGTGTCGGCAGTTAGCCCGGTGAATTCATGAACAGCGGTGAAGAACTCGGATTCTTGAGTTGAAATGGCTACTTCAGTTGGTTTTTTGTTGTTGGCCAAGTTGATTAGCTGCAGAAAGGCTACTGGCCAGCGAGACGATGCCCTGATCCAGATCTTCGCTGAGCTATCGGTTGTGTGCCCCAGAATGAGTTTTGCCATGTAATGTCCCTTTAATGTGTGGCTCCATGGCTTGGCGCTCTTGCTGGCCAGCCATGTTGGGCAGTGCATGTCATGGACTCCCAGCGCGAAGACTGGAACACGCGGAGGACTGCACCAGGTCGGACGTCTGTTTTTGTGGGCTAGCGTTCAATCGCCCTTGAATAATCTAGGTGCTGGGCGGCAAATTGCCATTTCGCCTGTCTGCCATTGGTCGGCCGTTGATCTAGGTGGCAGAACTCGGTGGACTGTTCGCTGACGCTACGAGCGGTCGGTGTCCCGATCCACCCTACGCGTTGAACGGCCTGGGCTCTAGGCTCCAGGCCGTTCTTGAGCCTCTTCAGGCCACCACCGGAATCAGCGGATCGGCTGCCGCCAGGGCGGCTGCACGTTCGGCTGCTGGCGGGTAGATCCACTCGGTGTTGATCTGGGTCTTCAGCGCCTTGCCCTCCTGGCCAGTGAGCACCACCTTGCGCTCCCAGCCTTCGGTGAACACTGCGCCCCAGGCGCCCAGATCCAGGCAGGTGACGTACTTGGGCTGGCTATAGGCGATAGGCTCCACACCGAGCAGGTCGGCTGCGGCATTGTTGCCCGCCGAGCGCCCAAGGGCGATGGCGTGCTGGCAGGTCATCAGCGCATGGTTGCCGGCATCGTCCACGGCGGCGTAGGCCGTGTCCCCCGTGGCGTAGATCGCCTCCTGGCCGAGTACCTTGAGGTTGCGGTCGACATGCAGGCGGCCATGCAGGTCGCGTTCAGCCGAGATTTGCTGGGTGAGCGGCGAGGCTTGCACGCCGACTGCCCAGATCACCGTGCTGGCCTCGATGCGCTCGCCGTTATCGAGCACCACACCCGCTCGTTCCACTTTTGCCACCGGGCTGCCGAGCTTCCAGGTGACGCCGAGCTGGTCGCTGGCTTCTGCCACCACCGCCGCAATATCCTGCCCCATGGCGCCGCCCACCTGATTCGCCATGTCGACCACTATCACGCGGATATCGGCCTGTTCGCCGAGCAGGGCGCGCAGGCGAGCAGGCATTTCCGTGGCGGTCTCGATGCCGGTGAAGCCGCCGCCGGCCACCACCACGGTGTTGCGTGCTGGGCTGTTCGGCTGCTGGCGCAGGGCCTGCAGGTGCGCCTCGAGTTTCTGTGCCGACTCCAGGCTGTCGACATCGAAGGTGAATTGGTCGATCCCGGCCACCGGCGGGCGCGACACCTGGCTGCCGCTGGCCAGAATCAGCCGGTCGTAGGCCAGGCTGGCGCTGTTGCCGTTTCGGTCGCGGTAGCTCACGCGGCGTTCTTCGCTATGGATACGGGTCGCGCTGCCTTGCACGAAGTGCACGCCGACGGCGTCGAACAGCGGCCCCAGCGGAGCGACGGTGGTGCTCAGGTCAGCTTCGTAGAAGCGTGGACGTACGCGCAGCTCGGCCTGTGGGGCCAGCACGGTGACCGCCACGTCGAGGCGCTGCTGACGATCCAGCAGACGGACGGCGCTGAGTGCGCTCCACATACCGCCGAATCCGGCGCCGATGATCAGGATCTGTTGCTTCATGGTTTCGTTCCAGTAAAGAGATGGGAAATGTTCCGCTCGATTACGGAAGCGATTCTGCTGCTGGTTTGGATCGGTGTATTGATCCATTCTTGTTGGAAGTCATTGATCCATTCAGAGGCCCTCATGCCAAACACCAGCGCACCGCCGCAGGTGCTCTTCCTGCCGCTGGGCACGCCGGAGCCGGGCGTCAGTCTGCAACGCTGGCTTTACGAGTCGCTGCGCGCGGCCATTCTTGGCGGACGCCTGCCGGCGGACAGCAAGCTGCCCAGCACGCGACAACTGGCCGAGCACTATCAGATCGCCCGGGGCACGGTGCAGGCGGCCTATCAGCAACTGTTGTCCGAGGGCTACCTGCATGCACGCACCGGCAGCGGTACGCGGGTCAGCGCCGTGCTGCCGGATGTCACGCTCAATGCCGGCTACGTGCGGCGCAAGGTACGGCCGCCCGAGGAGCTGCCACGCACGGCGCCAGCTACACCTTGGGTGGAGCGCCTGGATCTGCTCGATCCGGTGTTCGCCAGGCGCTCCTCGGCGCCAGGGTTGCGCCCGTTCTTTCCTCATCGGGGGGATGTTCAGGCCTTTCCCATCGACACCTGGCGCAAGTTGCACACGCAACAATTGCGCGCGTCACGCTTGTCACTGCTGCTCGACGCCGACCCCAGTGGCCTGCCGGCGCTGCGTGAAGCCATCGCCGGCTACCTGTCCATCGCCCGTGGCGTGCAGGTGCCGGCCGAACGCATCCTGGTGCTTGCCAGCGTGCAGCAAGGGCTCGACCTGTGCCTGCGCCTGCTGGCACCCGGCGACTCACAGGTCTGGATGGAAGATCCGGGTTATCCCGGCGCGCGCCAGCTACTCGATGTGGCCGGAGTGCGACGGATCGACGTGCCGGTGGATGCCCAGGGCTTGCAGGTGGACGAAGGCATGCGCCTGGCGCCCCATGCACGGCTGGCCTACGTGACACCGTCGCGCCAGGCACCGCTCGGTGGCGAACTGTCGCCGTCACGCCGCCTGGCCTTGCTGCAATGGGCGCAGCGCGAAGGCAGCTACATATTCGAGGACGACTACGACAGCGAATATCGCTTCATCGCCAAGCCGATCCCGGCGCTGCGCTCGATGGCCGCTGCCGAGCAGTCGGTGATTCTCGCCGGCACCTTCAGCAAACTGCTGTTTCCGGCGATTCGCCTGGCCTATCTGGTGCTGCCCGCGCACCTGGTGGAGTGCTTCACCCGCGCGGCAGCTTTGACCGCGCGGCATGCCAACAGCCTGTCGCAGGCTGTGCTGGCTGACTTCATCCACGAGGGCCACTTCGACCGTCACGTGCGGCGCATGCGCAAGCTCTACGCCCAGCGTGCCGAGGCCTTCGCCGAGGCCGCGCAACGTCACTGGCAAGGCATGATCGAGGTGCCGGAAATCCGCGCGGGGCTGGACATCGCCTGCAATCTGCAGATGGACGACGAGGCCAAGGCTTTTGCGCAGATACAGGCTGCCGGCATCGAGGCGATGCCGTTGGCACGCTATTGCGTGCATCCACGCTCGCCCGGCCTGGTAATGGGCTTCGCACCCTATGATGAGCGCGCCATCGATGAAGCGGCGAGAGCGCTCGGCGCTGCGCTGCGGGCCTAATGCAACCCGTGCTCCATTCGCTACCACAGGATATGGAGGCGGAGCGTGCAAGGATGGTAGACCGACCCACGGAGGACGCCGGCTAGGCCGAAGCCTGTCTTGCAGGACCCGCCATAAATGCGCAAGAAAACAGTAGGCACAAAAAGCGCCTACTCTCTCGACTATGGCGCTACCATGCCTTCGCGTGAATCGGGCTACCACACCCGGTCACGGGATTGACCGTGACGGGCGGATTGTTGTGTGAGGGGTTGAGGGAGTAGGGCAAGGGTGAGGGGCTGGGGTCGGCCAGGAGGGTTCAACCAACGCGATGATTTTCGCCCGCAAAGCACCCTTTGGCCGTTAGTTGTCGGCCACCATCCTGCTTATCGGGTACGTGTAGTTGATCTGATCGTCGACACTGTGTTGCTGAAATGCCTCATGCGTAGTCACCGATCAGAGAAAGCACGTCGTCGATGAACCGCCCCTCGGCGGGGTCGGTTCCCTCACGCAGGTAGCCCGGTAGTCGCTGCTGAAACTCGCTGCGGTCTGCCGGTTTGAACTCCAGCAAAGCTTCGAGCATTGCTGGACGTAGTAGACGGCGGTTGTCCGGTATGTTGGGTAAAGCGGGCCGAATGATCTGCTGATCCAGGTAGTGCAGTTTCTCGCGCAGACTGGTGTCGCCCTCCTGAGAGATGCGCTCGGCGTGCTGGCTCTGCTCTTCGGCAACTCGCTGGATGATCTGCTCTTCGGCTTGTTCTGGCTCTTCCTCAATGGCCGGCTCAGTACGCAGTGCGGCGAGCTCCAGGAGTATAGGCTCGAGCTGCAGCTTGGCATTCCTGAACCAGTCCACCGACCAGATGCGGCGAATGCGCCAGCCGAGCTGTTCCAGCACACTCTGGCGCAGACGGTCGCGATCACGAGCAGACTTGGCCGAGTGGTAGGCCGCGCCATCACACTCGATCCCCATGAGATAGCGGCCAGGCTGGCCGGGATCGCGCACTGCAAGGTCGATGAAGAAGCCGGCAACACCCACTTGTGGCTCGCACTGATAACCATGGTGCTCAAGGGCTTCGATGACGGCAACTTCAAAGTCGCTGTCGGAAGCTCTGCCGGTCTCACGGATATGCGGCATGTGACCGGATTCGGCGAACTGAAGGAAGTCGCGCAGGGCCAGTACGCCACGACTGGATGTGCCTGTCGCAACCACGTCGCTGGCAGTGAAAGAGGCGAACACCTGCATGCGCTTCTTGGAGCGGGTAAACAGCACGTTGAGGCGACGCCAGCCGTCAGCGCCGGTGATAGGGCCAAAGCGCTGGGGCACGCTGCCGCCGATCTCCATCGGACCGTAGGTGGTGGAGATGTAGATGACGTCGCGCTCGTCACCTTGGACGTTCTCCAAGTTCTTGATGAAGAGAGGCTCATCGCTTTCTTCGTTACGACTGAAGGCCTCCTGCAGTGCTGGATTCTGCTTGGCGAGTTGCTGCAGGGCTCGGTCGATCTGTTCGGCTTGCTTGATGTTCATGGCGACGACACCGAGTGACTCTTCGGGGCGGTGCAGCAAATGGTGTTCGATGGCTTTGGCGACGATATCGGCCTCTTCAACATTGCGTTGCTCGACGAAGCGGCCGCGAACCACACGTACAAACTTCACGCCGAACTCGTTCGATTCGCGGTGAGGTGATGGATAGACCACCAGGTTGCTGTCGTAGAAGGCTTTGTTGGAGAAGGCGATCAGGCTTTCGTGGCGGGAGCGGTAGTGCCAACGCAGGCGGCGCAGCTTAAACAGTGGCATGGCTGCTTCGAGGATGCTTTCCGAATCCTGAGCCAGAGAGAGCTCTTCGCTTTCTTCGTCATCATCACCGCCTTGGCGGGAGAAGAAACTGGTGGGCGGTAGCTGTTTAGGGTCGCCGACGACGACTAGCTGGCTGCCTCGGGAGATGGCGCCCAGGGCCTCTTCTGGCCGCATCTGCGAGGCTTCGTCCATGACGATGATGTCGAAATGCACTTTGCCGGCTGGCAGGTATTGAGCAACGGCCATGGGCGACATCATGAAGCAGGGTTTCAGCCCTTGCAGCGCTTCGGGAGCGCGCAGCATGAGCGAGCGAATGGATTCGTGGCGAGTTTTCTTACCGGCCTCGTGTTTGAGCAGTGCGAGCTGAGTGCGATCCTTCACCTTGCCGGAGTTGTTGCCTTCCGGAACCTTGTGTTGATCGATCTTTGCCGCCAACTGCTCGCGTTGAAGTTTGGTGAGCTGGCTGTCTATCTCGGCAAAGCGAGCGCGGATGGCCTCCTGATCCTTGCCTGAGAACTGCCCCAGCGCTGGATTGTTTTCGAGTATCTGTTTGGCCCAGAGATCCATTATGCCTAGTAAGCAGGCATCTTTGGTTCGATCCGCCGCGAGTGTTTGGTTCTCAGTAGCGAAGATCGCCGCTTCAAAGCCTAAGTCAGCAAGTCGCTTGCGCAGGCGGCGGTACTCCAGCCAGTGTTCGAGCAACTCTTCGTTCTGCGCTGCCCATTGCAGGCGTTGTTTGAGGGCTGTTAGGTCGTCCTGATCGACACGCTTCCACCAATGCGCCGGTTCTACTTCGGCTTTGTCGATAAAGCCCGCTAAGGCTTGCTTCCAGGCACGCAGAGCCTCCGCCAGTTGCTGGCCCTGGGTGTTCCAATCACTAACCAGATGTTCGGCCTGCTTGGTGGTGCAGGCTGCAAGTTGAGGCACCAGCAGGTGGCGTATCGATAGCGCCATGATCGGGCGAACGAAGGAGACGGTGTGGCGCCAGGCGATCAGGCGGCCACGTGCCTCGGCTAGGTTATCGAAGCGGGGTAGATCTTCTCCCGCCAAGTACGCGAGCAGCTCGGCATTGTTCTGCAGGGCCGCGGCGCGCTCCTGCCAGCTCTCAACCGCCTGCGCGAGTGCCAGTACGCGGCCGGTGGTCGGGGCCTGCTCGTTAATCAGCGGTAGAAGTGCATTGAGTGCGCTTCCCAGTTCCTTGATGAGCCGCATATACAGGCCTTTGGGAGCCAACAAGTCTTCTGACTTGAGTTGGTGGCTATCCAAGAGGAGAGTGTTTTCCAGCTCACTGCGATGGGACAGTACGTCCGAGAGGTATTCTTTAAGTTCGCAGGCATCGCCCTGCAAGCGCTCCAGCACCTGGGCACTTTCTTTGAGCAGATACTCTGCAATCCAGACGTTGCCACCGAAGCCGCGCCCACACTTGTCCCGCAGCGTGCGGTACCAGTTGCGGAGGGCAATCAGCTCAGCGGTTTTGGTTCCTTCGTCTCTGAAATGCTCGCCGAGCGCCTCGCGGAAGGTGGGCTCGGTTGCCAGGCGGTTTTTCTGATGCTTGTAGGCTATGCCGTCTGGCAGTGCCTGAAGAGCCGCCTTCAGTTTGATGCCTGGCCGTACCATAGCAAGAACTTCGGCCTTGGCTGCTCGCCAACCACTCTTAAACCAGCGGAGTAATGAGCTGTCAGCGAGCACGCGCTGCAGGTCTTCAAGTCGAGTGTGGTTGGGTAGGTGGTCGAGGGTGAAGACATTGGCGGATTGCGCTTCGAGCTGTTTGATGTCGGCTAGAAGCTCACTGAGCTCGGGAAGCACTCTGTCCAGCGAGGCATCTTCAAAGCGTTTATGGCGCCACTCCGCCAGGGTAATAGGCATCTGCAGCACCAGCTCAAGCAACAGGCCCATTTGCTCGATGCCCTGCTTGTCAGTTCTGAGCGACTGGGTAGCTGAGGCTTTCGCGATGGTTTGCATCAGCTGTTGAGTATTGGGAGCTTCATCAATGAGCTCTTGGGCTTTTTGGATCAGCTCCAGGAGGTCATCCAGTTTCAGGCTGCTACTGTCGTTGTGCTGCCGAATCTGTGCGCAGGATTCCTTGATCGTTTCGAGGGCTTGAGGAGATCCGATGACGCTGGGGTGCAAGGCCTGGTTCAGGGTGACTTGTTGCTCCATCAACTGATCCATGCCTTCTAGCCAGGCCTGGAGCGCCTCACAGCTAGAGGCATCAAGCCGGCTGATCAAGTCCCAATCTTCGTCGCCTTTGGGCATTGGTATGGCTGTGAGTGCGCTTGCCAACTGCTGGGTGGCTTTGGGGGAGAGCGAGGCAACCTCAGCGGCTTTAAGGCAGGTCGAGGCATTGGCTCGCGCCGCGTCTAGTTCATCAAGTGCTGTTATGGCGTGTTTTAGCTGGAGCAGGAGGTCGGATCGTTCTAGCCCGCTTATTTGCGTCTTGGTGCAGCCAAACCATGGGTGCGTTTCAAGTTGGCCGTTCTGGCCTGCTTCCTCAGCTGTTTTTGTGTAGATGTGAGCAAAGTAACCTGCCTGCTCATGAATCTGGTTCCTATCTAGGTTGGCTGTGCTAGCGGGATGGAAGTCGGCAGGACGGATCGCCAGGCTTTCACGCAAACGTGTGGCTTGCATTAGGATCTGGTGAGCAGTCAGCCCGGTATTGGAATGGAGAGTGTGTAGCTGTCGGACATGATCGTTGAGTTGCTGCTTTAGTCGCTCGTAGTTGTTGATCAAGTCGTTGAGCTGACCAGGCTGGCGGTAGCTGCCTCGGTTACTGATGCGCTGCCCAATGCTTGCGGCCACCGCGCTCTTCTGACTTTTGTGGCTGTGTAGTTCCAGACAGAACTCTCCCAGCCCGGCGCGCGTTAGCCGGTTTTTTACAACCTCCAATGCAGCGCGTTTTTCAGCTACGAAGAGCACTTTTTTGCCCTGTGCCATGGCCGCAGAGATCATGTTAGTGATGGTCTGCGATTTGCCTGTGCCTGGTGGTCCCTCGATCACCAGGTCTTCGCCGCGCATTACATCGACCAGTGCACTGTGTTGTGAGCTGTCGGCGTCATCAATCAGAGGGTAGTTCTGGTGTACATCTTGGAGCTCGTCGATGGCGTGCTCGCTGCTGAAGCCATTGGCAGCAGATTCGGGGCGTTCGCTATCTGCTAGGCCAATCAGCTTCTGCACTAGGCTGCTCTGAAGTAGCACCTGATTTTTGCCAGGCTCAAGATCCAGATACATCATCAGCTTGCCAAACTCGAACAAGCCCAAGGAGGCAAAACGGTGTAGCTTCCAGTCAGGCTTCACTTCGAGAACGGTCTCCCGTACACGAGCGAAATATTCTTCGGGCAGCAGGTCTTCGGTGATGCGCGGTAGTGCAATGCCGAAGTCGCGGCGTAGTTTCTCCCGTAGCGATAGATTGGTGAGGATCTCTTCGCCAGTGTACAGAACCTCGTAGTCGAAGGTTGCTGTTTTGGGGTTGAGCTTACCTTTCTCCAGGCGAACGGGTAGCAGCATGAGAGGGGCTAGGCGCGCGCTGTTCTTACCGACTATCGACTCGTCCCATTCGAGGAAGCCGAGTGCCAGATAGAGGATGTTGGCTCCGGTTTCATCGAGAGATAGGCGCGACTGCGCATGCAGTATTTGCAGGCGTGACTCCAGCTCGGTGGGGTAGTACAGAGTTTGAATGGCATCGTCAGCGTGTTTGTTGCTGGGAGACTCCGATCCCGTTGGCAATTCGTAATTGGTCTCTATGCCCAAGATCTGCGCCCAAGTTTCCGCCGTTGGTGGCTTCTTTAGCTCACTAACACTACCAGTTTGCTCGTCGTACTTGAGGTAGCCCTGTTCAATCAACTGGCGTTCTGTCGGCTCGGGAACCGGCGCGAAACGCATAGCTTGGTCGGCCGTCAGCGCTTCAAATAGATGGTCGGGGAGCTCGTCTATAATTCGCGCGAAACGCTTGGAGCGAGCGTGCGAGAAATTCAGAAGCCTGTTTCTCGCACTGAGATCTAGGAGACGGCTGCGCAGTTTTTCCAGGCTTTCCGGGCTGTCGCTTGCCGGCTCATCCAGATCCTCCCAGTTGGATTGCTCATCGATGTCTGTCTGTTGGGTGTTAGCTTTCCAGCGGCTGTCAAAGCGGAATACTGAGCCGCCTCGACCGCTGCCTTTCTGCAGTTGGCCTCGTGCGATCAGTTCTTCGCGAATTGACCAATAGTCCTCGTCGGTAACTGCGAAGTCATGAAGCTCTGCTTTCTGTTCAAGCCGTTGCTTGAGGGTTTTGTTGCCTACTGCTGCTCCGTCTCCAGGTACCAGATCCAGTATCCAGTCCTGTACGAGCGTCTTTTCATTGGCTGTCAGAGGCCGGCTGGCTGGAGATTGCGCCATCATGTAATTCATCCATCGGGAAACGAGGTAGATGCAGGCCGAGCTTGTCGAGTCAGGACAGCTAGGATGGCGGGGCTTAGGAGGCGCCTGAGGCGCTACTGCACTTGCTGAAGCCTTCCCTGGTGTCATGCGGCAAACTGTGACTGCGTTCGCGCTACAGTAACGAGCTGGCTGGCTCTGGTAAAGCATGGTGGGTTGTAACCCCGCAAATCTGGAGATTCTTAGGAATTAAGACGATCAGTTGCCTTGGGATAGATAGAAACTGAATGCTCGCTCTTGGCCGAGAGCTACCTCATACACCCCGATCAACTTTCTACTAAGCTTCCCTCCCATCAAGGACTGGCTTGGAGCGAGTGATGGGTTGTCCGCAGGTATGCAGTGGTGCGACGTTGCAGTGCAGTTTTGGCGCTGCGCCGAGCATGTTGAACGTGTTGCCGACCAATCGCACGCTTACAGGCGGCATGCCGGCGGCGAATATCATGGATCATATCCCGCTGGTGAACATCATGCCCTTCGGCGTATGCATGAGCATGGCCAACCCGACGGTGGCGGCGGCCACTGCAGCGGCCTTGGGGGTGTTGACGCCCATGCCGTGCATACCGGCCACGGCCACGCCTTGGATACCCGGCGCGCCGACCATGCTGCTGGGCAATATGCCTTCGCTGGATTCCAACTGCACGCTGATGTGCAACTGGGCCGGGGTGATCAAGGTAGTGATGCCGGGCCAGATGCAGATGCTGATTCCCTAGCAGATCTAGGTTTTGTACGAGCGCACCGGGCTAGGTCGCCAGCAATGTGGTGATCTGATTGACGCTGACCACTTGCCCGCTCCAGATCATTTCATAATGCGCACTTTGGATGATCGAGGTCACGGGGCGCGGCGTCATCAGTGCCCAGCAGATGTTGCCGGCAGCGCGAACCGAGTGATAACGCAGGCCTGAGCATCCTGCTCCTTTGAGCTCCGCGCCCAGCCGGTGCGAGTGGGTGTAGTCGTCCGGGGCATAGATGGGGTCTGAAAGCGGCATGACCGTGGCATCCCTCAAGCCCGCTTCGCTGAAGCTGGCGGTCAGCCCTCTGAACACGAAGCGCTCATAGTTGAGTTCCGGCACCTTCGACCAATAGCGTTGCTGGTGGTAGCACACCTCAGCAATCGCGGTATCCATGCTGTCCGCCAGGTACAGCACGCCGAAGCTGCCGTTGCTGAAGCGCGAACCGCCCGGATTGACGTGGGTGAAGGGGGCCGTCGCATAGGAGCAGCCCGCGATGCCGAAGGGAATCTGATCGCGCGGGATCAGCTCCAGGCGACCAATTTCGTTCTGCAGCCGTGGATTGGTCAGCGCCTGGATCTGATAGAGGGCGTCGAAGTCCTCTGCATCGGCGACGTCATCGAACAGGGCGATGGGCGGAAACTTGGAATTGACCAGGCGGTAGGCTTGTACAGGGTGATCTTCCAGCAACGGAAGGTCGCTGAGCATTACCACTGGGCACCTCGCAGGGTGTCGATGCGCCGGAACGTTTCGTACAGCGAGATCATGTCCCCTTGTGCCATGACTTCCAGCGGCGCACGGCCGTTGAAGAACTCATTGTGGTTTTTCATCAGAGCAAAGCCGTAGACGTTGTCGGGATTGTCGAAAACCACGCGCAGTGCCGCATGGATATTCAACACCAGGCTGACGCGCTGCATCTGGTCGGCGTCCAGGCTCACTGTCCACGAAGCATCCTGCTGACTGGCACGGGTGTAGGTGCTGCGGGAAATACGCAGCACTCGGCAGGCCTGTTCGGGAGAGGCCTTCCACTTGTCGAGAATGTTCAGCGCAGCGCGCAAACCGGCGGCGCACTGGCTTTTCGAGAAGTCCTGAAGCTGGATGGCGGTAGCGGTCATGGGAAGCCCTCTTTAATCTACAGAGCAAAATATAGCATATTTGATTCTGTGGATAGTAAGTGCTCGCTCCGTTGCTCTTTTGCGCCTGCAACAGTCCGCTGAAACAATCGACCATCAACTTCGCTCCAACAGTTCCCGCAGGGCACGGGCGTCATAGGGCGCCCGCACCTTCACGTCGTTGTCGAAATAGCAGTAGACATCCCGTGGCCTTCGGCGGGGTGGGTGTGATGCATCGATCAGTTCGGCGTCGTCGGGCTGGCCACCGGCGGCCCAGGTTGCGATGCGCTGCTGCCAATGCTGCAGGGCTTCGGGCGAATAGCCGCTGACATAGAGTTCGGCATCGCCATGCAGGCGCAGGTAGAGAAAATCGGCGGTGATGTCTTCGGCATAGGGCCATTTGCCCGCGGTGTCCGCCACCACCAGGGCGACGCCACGTTGGCGCAGCAGCTCGATGAAGGCCGGATCGCAGAAACTGGCGTTGCGAATTTCCACGGCATGGCGCAGCGGGCGATCCTCCGTGGCATCCAGGTAGCCCGCCACGTGCAGGCGGGCGGAGGCGTGGCGGGCCAGGCTGCGCGCCTGATCGGTGTCTGCCGGCAGCTTGGCGAGAAAGTCGGCGAAGAGGCGTTCGTCGAAGCGAAAGCTGGGGGGAAATTGCCAGAGGATCGGGCCGAGTTTCTCCTTCATGCCCAGCAACCCAGAGGCGAAGAAGTTGGCCAGTGGCTCGTCGATGTCCAGCAGCCGGCGCACATGGGTGATGAAGCGCGGCGCTTTGACGCTGAAGACGAAGTCCTCTGGCGTTTGCGCTGCCCATTTGCGGTAACGCTCGGGCGTTTGCAGGCCGTAGAACGAGCCGTTGATCTCGATGCTGCTGACTGCGCGGGAGGCGAACTCCAGCTCGCGGTGCTGCACCAGGCCCTTGGGGTAGAAGTCGCCGCGCCAGGGCGCGTAGCGCCAGCCGGAAATGCCGATACGCACATCGCTCATGGCGCCACCTCCTGCAGGCGTGGGCAGCGCGGGTGGTGCAGGGCGGAAAAGGCCATGGGCGTTACCTCGCAACTCGCATGTGGCATTGGAGAGGCGCGAGGTGGCGGTCATTCGAGTCAATTTTTTCTGAACCGCAGGCCTTGGATGCGGCCACAACTCTATGAGCCTGCGCGGAGGAATTTCCAAATGCCCGGTGAAATCAGTCTGCTATTCATTGCGCTCGGCGTGATCATCATCCTGCTCGATCTGTGGGCCATCGTCAGCGTCTACCGCAGCGACAAGAGCGTGGAAGCCAAGGCACTTTGGTCGCTGCTGATCGCCGTTATGCCGGTGCTGGGCCTGGGCCTGTGGGCGCTGTTCGGGCCACGCGGGATGAACCCACCGCCGTCCTCGCCGGAGCACAGCAAGTAAGGCCCGATGGCCATGCCGGGAAGAGGAGGGCCGATGAGCGTTGAGATTTCAAAGGCGCCAGCCCTGTGCGCCGGCCATGCTCGATACGGAGACCTGCGTCATGCCTAGAGCCATCTGGAAGGGGGCCATCAGCTTCGGCCTGGTGCACATCCCGGTTGCACTGGTGACCGCCACTTCGACCCAGGGGGTGGACTTCGATTGGCTGGACAAGCGCAGCATGGATCCGGTCGGCTACAAGCGGGTGAACAAGGCCACCGGCAAGGAAGTGAGCAAGGAGAACATCGTCAAGGGCGTGGCCTACGAGAAAGGCCGCTACGTGGTGCTCAGCGAAGAAGAGATTCGCCAGGCGCACCCCAAGTCGACGCAGACCATCGATATCTTCGCCTTCGTCGACAGCGCGCAGATCCCCCTGCAGCATATCGACAAGCCCTATTACCTGGCCCCGGATCGCCGTGGCGAGAAGGTCTATGCGCTGCTGCGCGAGGCGCTGAGCGGTACCGACAAGGTGGCCTTGGCGCGCGTGGTGCTGCACACGCGCCAGCACCTGGCGGCGCTGATGCCGATCGAGTCGGCCATGGTGCTGGTGATACTGCGCTGGCCCAGCGAAGTGCGCGGGCTGGAGACGCTGGAGCTGGACGATTCGGTGACCAAGCCCAAGCTGGCCAAGAGCGAGCTGGACATGGCCAAGCGCCTGATCAAGGACATGAGCGCCGACTGGCAGCCGGACGAGTATCAGGACAGCTTTCAGGATCGCATCATGGCGCTGGTGGAGAAGAAGGCCAAGGCCGGCAAGATCGAGAACGTCGAGCAGGTCGAGGGCGAAGAGACCCGGCGCAGTGCCGATGTCATCGACCTGACCGAGCTGCTCAAGCGCAGCCTCGGCGGCAAGCCCGAGAGCAAGGCGAAAGCCAGGCCCAAGGCGAGCACGCCACGCAAGAGCCCCAAGACTGCACGCAAATAAGCCGGGATACCGACCATGGCCAGAGCGCAGAGCGAATACAACCGCAAACGCAATTTCGAGCAGACCAGCGAGCCCCGCGAGCAACCCCGCAAGCGCCGCAGCAAGGCCGGTGCGCTGCGCTTCGTGGTGCAGAAGCACGATGCGCGCCGCCTGCACTACGACTTTCGCCTGGAGCTGGACGGCACCCTGAAGAGTTGGGCGGTGCCCAAGGGGCCGAGCCTGGATCCCACGCAAAAGCGCCTGGCGGTGCATGTGGAAGACCACCCGCTGGATTACGCCAGCTTCGAGGGCAGCATCGCCGAAGGCAACTACGGCGCGGGCGACGTGATCGTCTGGGATCATGGCATCTGGCAGCCCCAGGGCGATCCGGCGGCCGCCTACAAGGCCGGAAAACTCAAGTTCACCCTGGTGGGCGAAAAGCTCACCGGAGACTGGGCGCTGGTGCGCACGCCCCTGCGCGGCAGTGGCGACAAGGAACAGTGGCTGCTGATCAAGGAGCGCGACGACACGGCGCGCTCCAGCGACGAGTACGACATCGTCGAGGCGCAGCCGCAGAGCGTGATCAGCGGGGCGCTGGTCGGTGGCCCGAGCAAGGCGGCCGCCAAGCCGGTGCCGCGCCGCGAGACGCAGGCAGCATTTCCCGACAGACTGGCGCCACAACTGGCGACCCTGGCCGAGCGCCCGCCGGAAGGCGATTGGCTGTACGAGGTGAAGTTCGACGGTTACCGCATCCTGGCGCGGGTGCAAGGCGCTGAGGTGCGCCTGTTCACCCGCAATGGCCACGACTGGACGGAGCGTCTGCCGCAGCAGGCCAAGGCCCTGGCCAAGCTGGGCCTGAGCGATAGCTGGCTGGACGGTGAGGTCGTGGCACTCAATGAGCAAGGCCTGCCGGACTTCCAGCAACTGCAGAACGCCTTCGACATCGGCCGCAGCCACGATCTCATCTACTACCTGTTCGATGCGCCGTTTCTCAACGGCGAGGATCTGCGCCAGACGCCCCTGGAAACCCGGCGAGCCGGGCTCAAGGCTGCGCTGGGTAGTACGCGGCGCAGCCCGTTGCGTTTTTCCGAGGCCTTCAGCGCCCATCACCGGGACATAATCGAGAGCGCCTGCGCCATGTCGCTGGAAGGCGTCATCGGTAAGCGCTCCGGCAGCTTCTACCTGTCGCGGCGCAGCGCCGACTGGATCAAGCTCAAGTGCCGGCTGCGTCAGGAATTCGTGATCGTCGGCTACACCCAGCCGCAGGGCAGTCGCAGCGGCTTTGGCGCGTTGCTGCTGGCGGTGAACGAGGCGGGTGGGCTGTGCTATGCCGGGCGGGTCGGTACCGGGTTCGGGCAGGCCGCGCTCAAGGCCCTGCACCAGCAGTTGCGCAAGCTGGCGCGTGACGAGTCGCCATTGGAGCGGAAACTCACCGCCGCCCAGGCCCGTGGCGTGAGCTGGGTCGAGCCGCAACTGGTCGGCGAAGTGGAGTTCGCCGAATGGACCCGTGAGGGCATCGTGCGCCAGGCCAGCTTCATCGCCTTGCGCAATGACAAGCCGGCGGCGCAGATCGTGCGCGAGCACCCGCACACGCCAGAGCGCGCAGCGGGAAAAGACCAGCCCAAGGTCACCGGCACGCGCAAGTCATCCGCCAGGCCGGTGGTGGCCGGGGTGCCGATCAGCCATCCGCAGCGGGTGATAGACCCGGACAGCGGCACCACGAAACTCCAGCTCGCCCAGTTCTATGCGGATATCGCCGAGTGGCTGCTGCCCTATCTGCGCAACCGGCCGGTATCGCTGGTGCGGGCGCCGGACGGGGTCGCCGGCGAACAGTTCTTCCAGAAGCACGCCGAGCGCCTGGCGATCCCCAACATCAAGCACCTCGATCCCAAGCTGGATCCAGGCCATGCGCGGCTGATGGAAATCGACAGCGTGTCGGCCTTGGTCGGTGCCGCGCAGATGGGCTGCATCGAGTTTCACCGCTGGGGCGCCACCAGTGACCGCATCGAAACGCCGGATCACTTCGTGCTGGATCTCGACCCGGACCCGGCGCTGCCGTGGCGCAGCATGCTGGAGGCAACCCGGCTGACCCTGGCCGTACTCGACGAGCTGGGCCTGCAGGCCTTTCTCAAGACCAGTGGCGGCAAGGGCATGCATATCATCGTGCCGCTTGCCCGGCACGCCGGCTGGGACAGGGTCAAGGGCTTCGCCAAGGCCTTGGCGCAGTTCATGGCGCGGCAGTTGCCGGAGCGTTTCACCGCGACCTCGGGGCCGAAGAACCGGGTGGGTAAGATCTTCATCGACTA
The DNA here is from genome assembly GCF_026723825.1 of Pseudomonas sp. GOM7. NCBI lineage: Bacteria > Pseudomonadati > Pseudomonadota > Gammaproteobacteria > Pseudomonadales > Pseudomonadaceae > Pseudomonas > Pseudomonas sp. GOM7. Next base: position 2,536,552 of record NZ_CP113519.1, read on the forward strand.
CCTGCGCAACGGCCGTGGCGCCAGCACGGTATCGGCCTATTCGGTGCGCGCGCGACCCGGCCTGCCGGTATCGGTGCCGATCGCCCGGGACGAGCTGGATGGCCTGCGTAGCGCCCAGCAGTGGACGCTCGCCAATCTGCAGCAACGCCTCGAGGGGCTGCGCCAGGATCCCTGGGCCGGCTACGCCAACCGCCAGCGCCTGACCCGCGCCATGTGGGACAGGCTCGGTGCCGAGCCGCCATGAGCGGCGCAGCGGGCAGGCGTCACCGTGCAGATCGGTGCCCCAGACCGATGATTGCCGAAGTCATGCCCCTGCTCAGGCTCGTTTGCAGCGCTCCGCTAGGCTTCGGCCGATTCGTTCCATCGCCGCCACCACCAGCGCAGCCGCGAGATGGGTTTGCCGTCGGCATCCAGTGGGCGGCCGTCCTCGGCGAAGCCCTGACCTTCATCCAGTGGCTTGCCGTTGAGGTAGCGGCTGCGATGCGCGACCTGGCCGTTGCCATGGAAGCGCTGATAGAGGCCGTCACGCACGCCATCGCGGTACAGCTCCAGCTCGGCCAGGCTGCCGTCCGGGTAGTAGCTGCTGGCTTCGCCGTGCATCAAGCCTTGGCGGTAGGCGACCTTGCGCTGCAGCCAGCCTTCGGCGGCGAAGTACTGGGCCACGCCATGCAGGCGCCCGTCGGCGTAGGGCAGTTGTGCCGACACCTGGCCGTTGGGGTGGTAGAGGAGGCTGGGGCCGTGCAGCACACCATTGGCGTAGCCGAGCTGTGCCTGCGGGCGGCCGGCTTCCTGGATGCGTACCGGGCCGTCGAGGACGCCGTCCTGCAATTTGCCCTGGAGGCGGCTGTCGCCACGGGTGAGGTCGAGGTTGCCGTTGGCCATGGGCGCCTCAGTTGACCTTTACCAGGCCGCCCTTGATGGTCAGCATGCCGCCGCCATCCACGGTCTGTTCGGCGGCGGCCTTGTTGGTAAGGCTGACGCCGGCGTCGTTGGTCAGGGTGGTGCCGGCCTTGTTGTCCAGGGAGGTGCCCGCCTGGTTGGTGAGCGAGGTGCCAGCCTTGTCGGTGAGCGCCATGCCGGCCTGGGTGGTGAGGTTCTTGTCGCTCTTGGCGGTGAAGTCGCCGCTGCTCTGCAGGGTGAGGGTGCCGGTTACCTTGATGGTGAGGTTGCCGTCCACGGTCAGCTCGTAGTTGCCGCTGACCTTGTGGCTATAGTTGCCGCCGGTGCTGTGGGTCTGATCGGCGCCGACGCTGACGGTGCGGCTGTCCTTCACGTCGAGGCTGTCGCTGCCGGTCTGGATGGTCACCGTGCGCTTGCCTTTCTCCAGTGTGATGGTCTCGTCGCCTTCCTTCACCGTGCGGGTGCGGGCGTTCTGTACCGTGAGGGTTTCGTCGTGGCCGATGGTGGCGGTGCTGTCGTTGAGCACGTTGACGGTCATGTCCTTCTGCGCCTGGAGGAAGACTTCCTCGGCGTCCTTCTTGTCCTCGAAGCGTAGCTCGTTGAAGCCACCGCCACCCTTGGAGGAATTGGTCTTGATGCCGGACTGGGTCTGGTTGTCCGGCAGGGCGTAGGGCAGGGTGTTGTCGCCGTTGTAGACGCAGCCGGTGACCAGCGGGCGATCCGGGTCGCCGTCGATGAAGGTGACGATCACTTCCTGGCCGATGCGCGGGATGAACTGCATGCCGAAGCCCTTGCCGCTCCAGGGCAGCACCACGCGCACCCAGCAGGACGAGGTTTCGTCGTTCTTGCCGTCGCGATCCCAGGGGAACTGGATCTTGATACGGCCGTACTGGTCGGTCCAGATTTCCTCGCCGGCCTTGCCCACCACCTGCGCGGTCTGGGTGTGCATGCGCGGCTTGGGCGTGAGGCGGGGCGGGCGGTAGGCGGTAGCCTTGGGGATGGCCTCGAAGCGGTTGCGGTAGTGCTCGTGGCTGGCGTCATGGGTAACGGAGGTCACCACCCAGTCGATATTGAGGCTGGTGTCGTCATGCCCGGTGAGGGTGAACCAGTGGCCGGGCACCAGCCAGCGGCAGTCGCTCTCGCCGATCAGGCGCTTCTCCTGGCTGCGCAGCCCGTCCACGCGCTGCTTGGTCAAGGCATCGCCGCGCGCCTTGGCGATATAGCCGCCCGGGTGTTCATACATCGACAGCGGCCCGGCCACCGCTTCGGCATTGCTGTAGAGCGAGGTGGTGGGGGTGGTGAAAGCGTAGTCCGTGGCGCTGTACACCCCGCTCACCGCCTGCACGCTGTACTGCGCCGAGCGTATGCCATGCAGTTCACGCACGCCGATACCCTGGCCAAGGTAGGGCACCTTCGGCCCATTGGGAATCTGCACGAAGGCATCGCTGCTATCGCCCAGCACCAGCGTGTGCTTGCCGTCCTCATGGGTGAAGAACCAGAAGATGCCTTCCTCCTCCAGCAGCCGCGAGACGAAGGCAAAATCCGTCTCCCCGTACTGCACGCAATACTCGCGCGGCTCGTAGCTACCGGAGAGCGACAGCTTGAAGTCGGTAAAGCCATGGGCTTTGAAGATGGTGGTAACGATGTCGCTGGTGGAAAGGTTCTGGAACACCCGATTGTTGCTGGCCAGCGTCAGCCACCAGAGCCAGGGGCGCAACACCACCTGATAGCGGTCAGCAGTGGCATCGGCGGGGAGCTGGCGAATCTCCACGACCAGCGCATCGAGGGGGCGCTGGTTGGCGTCGTTGTGCAGGATGGCGGTGATATGCGTGGCCACGGCACTGCTCAAGGTCAGCGCCGTGGCGCTGTCGCCGTGGAGAGTCATGCTGCCCAGCTCGTTCAACGCCTCGTCCCCGGAAAGCGCCTGGGGGTAAAGATCCGTCAGGGCAGAGGCGCTGAGGGAGAGGCTGGTTCCAGAGGCCTTCATATTCAGAGTCCCTTAACCAGGGCCGGACGCCAGGCCAGACTCAACTGACAGGCATGGTGTCCAGAACCTACATCATGGATATTGAACGCATCTTGAAAGCGCCCTTTTCCTTGCGCATCAGCATAAGCGCCAACGCCTCCCGGGCGTTGTTTGAGGCTGAGCGCGCCAGTGCCGTTACCCACGATGATGTGTATGTCGCAAGGCTCTAGCCGCACCTGCGCGTCTGGTGCTGAGTCCTGACATATCTGCACTAGCACGGTCAGGGTTTGCCATGAAATTTTGGTAAAGTTCTTTTCACCAATAACGGGAGTTCCTACAGCTCGGCCAGCCTCCTGCTCTTCTCCGGTCCACTCTTTTTTATCGTAAGCCGTAGCGCCAGTGCAGAGATTCACTCCCCCGGAGAACGCCAACAGGGAGTTATGCACCCGCTTTTCGGCATCCACCCAGTAAACGGTGCCAGCAATCACCAACGCCATGTCGAAATCTGCAGTCAACTTTTGCATAGCTTCGTCTAGCTGCAATTTTTCGTCTGCGCTCAGAGGCTGCGGATCTCTCAAGGTACCGTTGTGGAAATAGGTTTCGGGCCCAACGAATAGGCGGCAACCCCGTGCCAGTGAATCTTTGATAGCTTTCCCCATATTCCCCAAGCAGCTATCCAGGGTGCTGACTTCCCTCACGAAACCCGGGCCAGGGCAGTAGAGTTCAGTTCTCCAGCTAGTCCAGCTAACAGTCACTTTCGGCATGGCGGCTACCCACAATTCGTCGTTGGGCTGCATCGCTTTTATCTTGTTGTTGACTTCCGCAGGAGAAATACTGGTAGGCAATACATGTTGGGCTGAATTGACCAATGCTGAGGTCGAAGGGAGAGTTGGACTTTTAGTGTCGAAATAATAAAAATCGAAACAGCAAGCCAGATTGCGAAGCGTGTTTTGCCATAAGCTTGTGACTAAACTGTGTTCGGAAATTCGCTCTAAGATCCCTGGGTCGCTAAAAATAAAGAATTTAAGCCTTGCCAATTATCTCGCTCCTGTCTAACGGCTGTTACGAGGTTTCAATCTGGTTGCGCCATGGCTTGCTCGGGTAATAGGGAGTGCATCACCAGATGCAGCATCTGCTACATGCTATCTAAATACAGGTATGATCTGTCTCTTTTTTCTAGGCAGAAAACACATCGAATAAAATAGGACGATGATCTGGCCCATTCATATCGAAATCATGCTCAAAATGGGTAATGTCGACAGGCGACACCCTCACATCCACCGAAGCGAGAACCCAATCTAGAATTCCGCCGCTCCTGTGCGTGGGTTTTCCGTTCCAGCAATCATGGGCAATTCCCGGTGAGTCCAATTCGCCTACCTTGGTAATGTCTAAGTTCAAGTCTCCAGTAGCGACCCAGCGCCCACCAAGTTGTGTGCAGGCATTTAACTGGCTCTTGGTTTGTTTGTTTTGTCCGGACTTGAAATGTGCAAGGAAGATGAGGCCGGAATAGCCATTAACGCCTTGGGCCTCTACAGCTATGAGATCACGATTTAAAGCAAATAAATTCCCTTGGCTGCTAATTGTCAGGGTGGCGCTTTTTTTACTCATGACAATGTAGCTGTTGGAGTAACCTCCTTTGTGGCGTCCTACGTTGTAGTCTCTGTAAATATCGCCAAGATTATTGATGTAGTTGTCTTCCTGAGCGGAGTGTACTTCGCATAGAAAGATTAGATCCGTTCCCAATTGGACGCAATGTGACACAAAAAAATCGACCTGCGACCTCTTTGCTAATGTTGAGGAAAGCCCGCTTTTTTCAATATTGAAGCTTGCGATTCGCATGTTCTATTGTCCTAGGAAAGATTTTTGGAAAAATTCACTTTGTTCGGAAAATCTATTGGCCAATGTCGAGTCTGCGAAGGTCTTTGATGATATAGATTTTTCGTCATGAAAAATGGGAGCTATAATGCATGAATGGGCGGCGCCTTCTGGGGCAAGTGTGATATTTATATGAAGAGTGTGCTCGCGTGGCCTATGACTCTTATCAGTATGTTCACCATTGTGGATCGCCGGCGAGAGCTGCTATGTCCGTACAGTTGTTGTTGGTCGCGCCACTGAATAAAGCCTGTACATAATTCCCGAACGCTGACTCTCCTATGTCGCTTGGGCGTTGGCCCGCACCGCTCCCGGTTGCGCGAGTGTCATCTGCTGGCAGGTCGATCCTGACTTCAAATTCTCTATGCATCCAGGGTTTGAAATGATCGATCCATGCGGCGCAATAAGCACAGGTCCTCTTTAGACCGCCAACCCTGACTCTTCCAGTCTTTCTTGGCAATAAGTCCTTCGTGTGTGCGTATGCCAGCATTCGCATAAGTTTTAGTTCGGCGTGAACAGGTGTGGAGTCGTTTAGCAAATTGATTGCGTACTCGCCGTTGTAATTGGGTGAATAGTGGAAGTCAGTGGCAGCGGTTCGATTGAGTCCATTCAGCGCCGGCGCTCCGGTGAATTTTTTCAGGAACCAGGCTAGCTTTTGCTGGGTGTTTATAGTTGTTAGATTTGTAGTGGTAACCAGTACTTTGGCTCGGGCAGACTCCGTTGTGGACAGCGGTGCAATATGCCCTAGGCTTGAGGCTGCATAGGCCAAGGTAATACTGTCCTGGTCACTGAATTCTCCCTGATATGACCTGCCGACATCAGTGGGGCGGCTAGTGAAGGGAACAGTCAGCAACCAGTAACTGTAGCGTAGACAATCAATGAAGGTCGTATGGTTAGAAACACCGAATGCCCGAAAGAAATTGGCGATGGGGTGATGTTCTCCATGGTTACCGGCGATATAGAGTGAGTCGCGAAACTGCATGCACTGCACTTCCTCGATTGCCGTACCAGACCCCTCTCGAAGCTCAGCACCCCAGTCTCGCAGGCTTGCCGCTCGGCTGATAATGGTGGAGAAAAGAGTGAGATCCTTGGCGGTATAGTCCGGCATGGGCATCTGGAAACTCCTGGTTACTGATTCGCGGCGACCGCGTATCTACTTTCCTTGAATGTTTTTATCTTCTCGGGATAACGGTGTATTCACTCCAACACCCACTCCGCCAATTTCCCCGTCACCTGCGCCATCAGCACGTTCTCGATATCTCGTGCGCCCGCCGAGCTGCATTTGGCGAGCACGGCCTTGACGATGGCAGGGTCGAAGTCGAACTGTTTGCCGGTGGCGGCCTTGTAGCGTTCGCGCAGTTTTTCCAGCTTGGCCAGGACGATGCCTTCCAGCGTGGCTTCGTCCAGTGGGCGGTAGGGCACCACGGTCATGCGGGCCAGGAAGGCGGGGCGGAAGGCCTGTAGCAGCACCTTGCGCAGGCGTTCGTTGAAGGCGTCGCTGCCGAGCTGGTCGGTGGGGGTGTCCAGCACCAGTTCGGCGCCAACGTTGCTGGTGGCGAGCATCACGGTGTTCTTGAAGTCCACTACCAGGCCGGTGCCGTCTTCCATCACGCCCTTGTCGAAGACGTTGTAGAAGGCCTCCAGCACGTCGGGGTGGGCCTTTTCGATTTCGTCCAGCAGCACCACGGAGTAGGGCCGGCGGCGCACGGCTTCGGTGAGCACGCCACCAGTGCCGTAGCCGACGTAGCCGGGCGGGGCGCCCTTGAGCTGGCTGACGGTGTGGGCCTCCTGGTACTCGGAGAGGTTGATGCTGATGAGGTTGCGCTCACCGCCGTAGAGAGCGTCGGCCAGGGCGTAGGCGGTTTCGGTCTTGCCGACGCCGGTAGGGCCGACCAGCAGGAACACACCCACCGGCTTGGCCGGGTCGGTCAGGCCGGCGCGGTAGGCCTGGATGCGCTGGGCGATGGTGGCCAGGGCGCTGTTCTGGCCCATGACCCTCTGCCCCAGGCGCTGGCCGAGGGTGCGCACAGCGTAGGCTTCATCGGCAAGCATCTTGCCGATGGGGATGCCAGTCCAACCGGCAATCACGGCGGCCACGGTGCGTGAGTCCACCTGTTCGGGCACCAGCGGGTCGTCCTGGCGGATGGCGTCGAGGCCGGCCTCCAGGCGCGCCAGTTCGGCGGCTAGATGGTCGATGCGCTCGTCCACGGCCTCGTCGGGCTGGCTGGTATCGGCGCTTTCGCTCAGGGCCAGCAGCTCGCGGCGGGCCTCCAGCAGTTCGCGCACGGCTTCGCGTTCTTCGCCCCAGCGGGTTTCCAGTTCACGAATGGCGCTGCGGTTGCTGGCGGATTCCTGCTCCAGGGCGGTGATGCGTTCGCGGTGGTCGAGACCGGTGGTCTGTTCGCGGCGCAGGCGTTGCAGTTCTTCGCTCACCGCTACTTCGCGGTGGCGCAGGCTTTCCAGCGGTGGCGGTACGTCGTGCTGGCCGAGGGATACACGGGCGCAGGCGGTGTCGAGCACGCTGATGGCCTTGTCCGGCAACTGGCGGCCAGAAATGTAGCGGTGGGAGAGCTTGACCGCGTCCTGAATGGCGCTATCGAGCACCTGCACGCCATGGTGCTGTTCCAGCTTGGCGGCGACGCCGCGCAGCATTTCCACGGTGGTGGCCTCGTCGGGTTCTTCCACCTGCACCAGTTGGAAACGGCGGGCCAGGGCCGGGTCTTTCTCGAAGTACTTCTTGTATTCCAGCCAGGTGGTGGCGGCGAGGGTGCACAGTTCGCCACGGGCCAGGGCCGGCTTGAGCAGGTTGGCGGCGTCGCTACCGCCCTCGCTGCCACCGGCGCCGATCAGGGTGTGGGCCTCGTCGATGAACAGGATGATCGGCTGTTCGCTGCCTCGCACCGCATCGATCACGCCCTTGAGGCGCTGCTCGAATTCGCCCTTGACCCCGGCGCCGGCCTGCAGCAGGCCGAGGTCAAGTACGCGCAGGATGACGTTCTGCAGCGGCGGCGGCACGTCGCCAGCGGCGATGCGCAGGGCCAGGCCTTCGACCACGGCGGTCTTGCCGACACCGGGGGCGCCGACCAGGATCGGGTTGTTCTGCCGACGGCGCAGAAGGATGTCGATGCTCTGGCGGATTTCGCCGTCGCGCCCGACTATGGGGTCGATGCGCCCGGCGCGGGCGTCGGCGGTGAGATCCTGGGTGTACTGGTCGAGCAGGCTGTCCTGCGAGGCCTCCTGGGTGGGCCGGGCCTTGCCAGCCGGGCCGGGGCCGCCGCTGTATTCGCGGGAGGCCTGGGTCCATTCCAGCAGGTTGGCGCGCAGCGCTTCGCGGGGGATACGCAGCAGTGAGGAGGCGCTGTTGAGCAGCAGGCTGCGGCGCTCGTCGCGATCGAGCAGGGCGAGCAGCAGCAGGCCGGAACGAATGCTCGCCTGGCCCTGCACGCTGGCCTGCACCACGGCGTCTTCCAGCAGGCCGATGGTCTGCGCGGAGAGGGCGGGGGTGCGGGTGCTACCGGCCTTGAACAGCTCCAGGGCGCGGTTGATCTCGGTGGCCACGCTGTCCCGTTCCAGACCGAAGCGCGGCAGCAGGTAGGCGAAATCGCCGCCTTCGATGTCGAGCAGCTCCAGCAGCAGGTGCTCGATCTCCACGTAGTGATGGCTGCGTTGCAGGCAGCGCTGCGCGGCGCGTTCCAGTGCGCGGCGGCTGTCTGCGTTGAGGCGACCGATCAGCCCGGCGAGTTCCATCAGCGCATCTCCTTGTGGCGCAGGCGGGTGTCGATGCGTTGCAAGGTGGTCGCCCCCGCGCGTTGCAGGCCGCCGCTCCAGCGCAGGCGCGGCGGTTGTTGGCGATCCAGGCGCAAGGGGTTGCCGGGGCGTACCAGCAGGCGCAGATGGCAGTCGGTATCCGGGCCGAGATAGAAGCTGGCCAGATCCGCCAGGCGTTCATGCTGTTCGCCTCCGGGCAGATAGGCCGACGCCTGCTCCGCTGCTAGCGGGCCGAGGGTCAGGCGGATACCGGCGTGCTCGTCCCAGACTCGGGTGCCGGCGACGGCGTTGCGGCCCAGGCCGAGATTGCGCCCGCCGCGTTGCAGGCGGCTGCGGCTGGCCGGCGGAATCTCGCGCCAGGCACCCTGGTAGGCGTCATAGTCCACGGTCACGCCGAACTGATGCCTTACCAGCACGGCGAAGCCGGCCAGGGAACGGCGTGGGCCATGCAGCAGGGCGGTGCGGGTGGTGATGGCGGTATCCGGTAGGGCCATGCGCCCTTGCAGGCCACGGGGCAACAGGCCGCTCAGGGCCTGCAGCAGGTGGCGTGCCGGAGCCTGCTCCGGGCGCTGAAAGCCCAGGGCCAGGCGATGACGCCCGAGCACCCGGTAGAGCTGGGCGAGCAGGCGGTTGTGGAACAGGTCAAGGAAGTCTGCCGGGGCATGATCCTTGAGGCGGGCGCGTTGCTGCAGCCATTCCTGATAGGCGTAGGGCAGCGGGCCGTCGGGGCCGCCCAGGCCGAACACGGCGGTGCTCAGGGTGAGCGGCTCGCCGGAGGGCTCTTCCAGGCGCGTGACCTGGCTGGCGGCGAAAGTCGGCGTCAGTGGGCCGCGCAGGCGCACGGCCTCAGCCTCGGGGCTGCTGCCCAGGCCGAGCGGCGTGGCATCGGGGCGCTCGCGTTCCAGCAACAACAGGGCCTGGAGGAACTCGAAGGCCTGAGGGTTCTGGCGCAGGCGCTGGCTCAGAGGTTCAGCGGCTTGCCGGCCTGGGGCTGCCATGTCCGTACCTCCTTGTCGTGATCCACCAGCACCGTGCGCACGAAGCGGTTGGGTGTGGCATAGAGGGAGAAGAATTGCGCCAGCACGGCGGAGAACAGCACGGCGCTGCTACCGGCGAAATGCTCCGCATCCAGGCGGATGCGTACTTCCAGGCCATTGCGCCAGCCACGCCAGGCGTCTTCACCGACCCGCGCCACCACGCGCTCGCAGGTCAGCTCCAGCAGGCCTTCCACCTGGCGCCTTGGCCCGGCTTCGTCGCGCAGGTTGTGCAGGTGGAGCATTTCGCGCAGTGCTTCGAGGGCGTCGGGGCCTTCCACCAGGGAAAGGTGGTTGAGGCTCAGTTGCGAGACCAGGCGCCAGCGCGAGGGACCGGACAGTCGGGGCAGGCTCTGCACGCTGGGCGTGCTCAACAGGCTGGCCAGAGCTACCGGCCCCGGGCGCTCGAAGCCCAGGCGGGTGCCAGCGGGCAGTTGCTCGGCCAGGTGCCGGCTGGTGCACAGTAGCTCGGCGGTCAGGCTGTATTCGGGGGCATCCTGTAGCGGGTCGAACGCGGTGTCCACCAGGCTCAGCAACAGGTCGCTGCCGGGTCGCGTGGGGTTCAGGCCCTGCACACGGCGCGCATGCCAGTACAGGCCTGCGTCGCCATGGTCATGCCCGTAATAAGCCGGTACTCGGCGCACGCCCTGCGGCGTGGCGGCGCGCAGGCTGCGGATGCTGTAGATCTCCACGCTGCTTTCGCGGTGGGCATCGGCCACCAGGCGGTATTCGCTGCGGCTGCCGTCCGGGCGCAGAGGCTCTGAGGTGCGCGGGAACAGGTTGATCGCCGGGGTGCAGCCCAGGCGTAGTTCGCTGGCCTGCAGGTGCGGTCGGCCCACGGGGGCGCGGTCGAAGGCGATCACCAGTTGGCAAATGCGACCGCCTTGCGTCGGTGGCAGCAATGGCAGGTCGAAGAAGGCGAACTTGTCGGGGAAGGCGAAGTACTCGGCCAGCAGACGCAGGCCGGGATGCTGACCATCCTCATCGGGCAGCAGCGCCTGGTCGTCGGCGAAACCCACCGGCGAGGGCATTGCGCTCACCGGCTGCAGCGGCTGGCCGGGGGCACCGCTCCAGAGCCCCAGGCAGCGAGCGGCGAGCAGGTCGTAGAGAATGGCATTGGTCATCGGCGACGCCGCCAGGTGCACGCGCAGGCTGCGCACCGGTAATTGCGCCCAGTCGAATTCACCCAGGCATTCCAGGCTCAGGCGCAGGGCGGAGCGGGCCAAGGGGTGGCCGGTGAACGCCACCGCCGCGTCACCATCGAGCAGGGTGGCCTCACGGATACGCAGCGGCCATAGCTCGACCTGGGCACTGGTGCGCCAGTGCACGCTGGCCTGGTCGCGGGTGGTGACGAACAAAGGGGTATCGCGTGGCAGGGTATAGCCTTCGGCGAGGTTGCCCTGGGTCGCGTTCGGCTCGAACTGCACGATGGCACAGGACGGCAGGGGGCGCAGGGCCAGGGGATAGAGCTGCTCCAGCAGCGCATCGCTGAATTCGGCGTAGTCGTCGTCAAGGCGCCGGTGCAGCCGTGCGGTGAGCAGGGCGAAGCCTTCCAGCAGACGTTCGACGTGCGGGTCGGGGCATTCCCCGGGTGCCAGTTCCAGGCGCCTGGCCACCTTGGGATGACGGCGTGCGAAGCCTGTGCCGGCGTGGCGCAGCCAGGTCAGTTCGCGCTGGTAGTAGTCGAGCAGTTCGGCATCAATCGAGTCGCTCATGGCGCACCTCCATGCCGGCTTCGCCAGGTGCCAGCAGGAAGACTGCCGGCCAGCTAGCTTGGCCGCTGCGCAGGTGCCCGGCCAGGCGGATGTTCAGGCGCTGAGGTTGCCCGGGCATGGCCTCGACATCGACCGCGCTGAGCTGCAGGCGCGGCTCGAAGTGCTGCACGGCGGCGCGCACCTCGCGCAGCAGCAAGCGCCGATCATCGGCGCGCAAGGCCTGCAGGGCGGCCCAGTCGGCGATGCCGTAGTCGAGCAGGGTGAGTGCTCGACCGGCAGTGCGTTGCGGGCGACGGGTATTGAGCAAACGCAGCAACTCCTGGCGGACGGACTCGGCCAATGCCTCGTGGTTGAAGTCCGGCGCCTCGTCCTCCTGGGTGCAGAGGCGCTCGAACAGGGGGGCGCGCACGTCTGGTTTTCCTTACTTGACGAGTTTGTTGGCGGCCAGATCCCAGGTGGAAGCCGCGGTGCCTTCCTTGGTGCCATCGTCCTTCTGCGCGGTGAGCTCCCATTTGATCTTGGTGAAGTTCAGCGACAGGGTTTCCACCGGCTTGCCACCCGCACCACCGCTGACGCTGACGTTGGAGAGCACCACGTTGTCGAGGGTGTAGATGATGAACGGCAGCAGCTTGCCGTCGCCCTCGGCAGCGTTGCGGCCAATGGTGATGGTGGCCTTGGTGATGGGCTTGCCGGCGCAGCAGTATTCGTTGAGTGAGGGGGTAGAGGTGTCGACGAACTTGGTGACGGTGAACTCACCGATGTGCGGCTTGCCGGAGGTGCGCTCCGAGTTGCTGACGTCGTTGGTGACCTGCATCGCCACGTTGTGGCTGTAGGACATCAGTTCGATCTTGTCGGTGTAGCCCTCGAGCAGACTGTCGCCTTTGATATCGTCGCCGAGGTCGAGAATGATGGCATCCATCGCGGATAACTCCTGGGTCTGGAAACGGGGTGAGTCATGATTGGGAGAGGCCCCCGTCGAACGTGCCGACGGGGAGCGTCAGATCAAGCGGCCACCGGCGGCGGCAGGCTGGCCACCAGGCGGATCGAGGCAGTCAGTTCTTCCAACTGGAAGTGTGGGCGCAGGAACACCGTGGCGCGGTAGACGCCCGGCTTGCCGGCGACTTCCGAGACGTCCACGCGGGCTTCGCGCAGCGGGTACTGGGCCTTGATCTCCTGCGGCGCGTTGTCGTTGATCAGCACGTAGTCCGCGATCCAGTTGTTGAGGTAGGTCTGCACGTTGTCGCGGGTCATGAAGCTGCCCACCTTGTCGCGCATGATCACCTTGAGGTAGTGGGCGAAGCGCGAGGCCGCCAGCACGTAGGGCAGCATGGCCGAGATGCGCGCGTTGGCGTTGGCTTCGTTGGTGTTGTAGAGCTTGGCCTTGTTGGTGGTCTGGCCGCCGAAGAACACGGCCATGTCGGTGTTCTTCTTGTGGCACAGGGAGATGAAGCCGAGGTCGTTGAGCTCCTTCTCGCGGCGGTCGGTGATCGCCACCTCGGTCGGGCACTTGAGCGACAGGTCGCCGGACAGGGTGCGGAAGGTGTGCGCCGGCAGGCCTTCCACCGCGCCACCGCCTTCGGCACCACGGATCGCCGCGCACCAGCCGTATTTGGCGAAGGCCGTGGTGATGCGAATGGCCATCAGCCAGGCGGCGTTGCCCCAGAGATACTTGGAGTGGTCGGTGCCGTTGACGTCCTCGACGTAGTCCATGCCTTCCACCGGTTTGGTGTCCGGGCCGTAGGGCAGGCGCAGGAGGAAGTTCGGCAGCACCAGGGAGACGTAGCGCGAGTCTTCGCTCTCACGGAAGCTGCGCCACTTGATCAGCTCCAGGCTCTCGAAGATCTTGCTCAGGTCGCGCGGCACGGCCAGCTCGGTAAAGCTGTTCATGTCGAACAGTTTGGGGCTGGCGGCGGCGATGAAGGGGGCGTGGGCCGCAGCGGCAACGTTGGAGAGTTTCTCCAGCAACGCGACATCCTGTGGGTGGCGGCCGAAGTTGTAGTCGCCTACCAGCAGGCTGAAGGGATGGCCGCCGAAGGTGCCGTATTCCTCTTCGTAGATCTTCTTGAACAGCGCGCTCTGGTCGAATTCGACGGCTTTTTCCAGGTCGTTCTGCAGCTCCTTCTGGGTGACGTTGAGCAGGCGCAGCTTCAGACGGGTGCTGGTCTCGGTCTGATCCACCAGCATGTGCAGGCCGCGCCAGGAAGCTTCCAGCTTCTGCAGGTCGGGGTGGTGCAGCACCTCGTTGAGCTGGTCGCTGATCAGCTTGTCGATCTGGCTGATGCGGTCGTTGATCATGGCCACGGTGTCCTTGTCGATGGCCATGCCTTCGTCGAGCACCTGGGTGGCGAATTCCGCGAGCATGTCGCGGGCGTAGTCCTGCTGGCTCTCGTCATGAGCCATGCGGCCCTCGGCGATGATGCGGTCGAGCAGGGTCAGGGTCTGGGTCGTGCTCTCGCTGGATGCACCGGCTTCTGTTGCCATTTCGCTATCTCCGGAAATTCAGGAAGGGATCAGGCCTGGGGTTCGGCCGGTGCTTCGCCGTCATCGGCGGCTGCGGCTGGCGCTTCGTCTTCGGGGCGCGCCGACTTGATCTCCTGCAGCCCTTCGGTGTTGCTCACCACCTCCTGCAGCAACTGGTCGAGATCGTCGTTGCCATCCAGCTTGGTGAGCAGGTCGCGCAGGCGCTGGCGGGCTTCGTAGAGACGCCGCAGCGGGGTGATCTGCTTGACGATGTTGACCGGGTCGAAGTCGTCGAAGTGACGGAAGCGCAGCTCGACGTTGAGCTTGCTGCCGTCGCCGCTGATGGTGTTTTCCACCTGCAGGGTGCTGCGCGGTTCGATGGACGCCAGCACCTCGTTGAAGTTGTCGCGGTCGATTTCCGTGAAGCGACGCTCCAGCAGCTTGGGCAGGGGGTTTTCCGGCTTGCCGGAAAGGTCGGCGAGGATGCCGACCACGAGGGGCAGTTCCTTCTTCTCGATGGCGTTGCCGATCTCGACGTCGTAGGTGATCTGAACGCGGGGCGGACGGATGCGATCCAGTTTGTGTTGCGTACTTTCGGCCATGTCGGTTGAGCTCCGGGACGTTACCTGGAGCGCATGCAGCGGACGGATTCCGTGCTCGCACTCCCTTGCTGGATCACGGCTGGACAGTCTGACCGGGTGGCAACCCTGTCCCTGGCGATCCTTTCAGGTTCATCTACACGACGAACTTTCATAGACGCTAGAACAGGTCTATAAATTTGCAAATGCAAAATCTACGGTGGACTTTCATGACACAGGGACGTTCGATCCTGCGCTGTATTTCCCTCTTTTCGCTCATGAGCCTGACACTCATCGGCTGTTCTTTTTTCGGTGGCGAGAAGGTCAAGCTCGACAGTCTGGTGCTGGACGTGGCCGAAGGCGCCAATGACGACACACCTATCGCCGTGGACTTCGTGCTGGTCACCGACCCCGACCTGTTCAAGCTGCTGTCCGCGGTCAATGCCCGACAGTGGTTCAGCGAGCGCGAGCAGTACCGACGCGACTACCGTCAGCAGTTTTCAATCTGGAGCCTGGAGCTGGTGCCAGGGCAGTTTCGCGAGGTACGCGACTTCCCCTTCGATGGGCAGGAGGCGGCTGGACTTTTGGTATTCGCCGGCTATAACACTCCAGGCGCGCATCGTTTGCGCCTGAACGAGCCAGGCCGGGTGTGGCTGCGTTTCGATAGCAGGGAAATGCGTCTTCTGAGCGAACGAAGCCGTTGAAAACACCTGCAGTGCCAGACCAACAGCGGATGTCGAGGGGAGCGGTATGAAGGTTTTGCCGGACGCAGTCTGCTGGCACGAGGGCATGCAGTTGCTGCCGCAACACTTCCAGTTGCAGGCGCTACGCGCCGAGGTGTTGGCGGCTCATTTCGCCCAGGCGGGCAACCCCTGGTTCTGGGGCGTGAGCCAACTGGAGATCGACCCTGCCGCGCTCAGCGCAGGCCTGGTACGCATCCAGGCCCTGGAAGCCATATTGCCCGATGGCCTGCCGGTGAGCCTGCAGCCTGGCAGTGGCACGACCCTCGAACTGGATGTCGGCCCTGCCGCAGCAGCAGCGGCCAATGCCCAGGTGACCCTCTACCTGGCGGTCAATCCGCTCGGCCGCAGCGGCCAGGTGTTGCCGCTGCAGGGGCGCCTGCAATCGGTGGTAGGCGATGCGGTGCCGGATCTGGCCAGTGGCGAATACCCTGAACCCATACTGGTCTGGCGGCCGCACCTGCGCCTGGTGACCGAGAGCGAACGGGTCGATTCGGTCTGCCTGCCGCTGTTGCGCGTGGCCAAGGAAGCCGGTGGTTTCGTCCGCCAGCCATATGCCCCACCTGCGCCTCAGGTGCTGCCGCAATCCCTGCTTGGGCAGGCGGTCGCGGAGCTATGCGCCCGTGGCCGTGAAAAGTGCCAGTTTCTCGCCGGCCGTTTGCGCCAGGCCGAACAGGCCGGTAACGCCGATGACATCGAGGAGCTGCGGCGGCAACTGGCCGCGCTCTGGGCGCGGCTGCCCGAGGTGGAGGCCGCGCTGAATTCGCGCGTGGCCAGCCCGCAGACGCTGCATGGCTTGCTCGCCGGCATGGCCGGCACCTGGTGTGCGCTCGACGCGGCCAGCGGCGTTCCTCCCTTCGCCCCCCTGGATTACCTGGAACTCAAGCGCGGTTTCGACGAGGTCATCCAGTGGCTGCATCAGGCACTGGACAAGGTGCGGGTGGGCTATCGCTGCCTGCCGTTCGAGGCCATTGCCCAAGGTTTCGCCATTCGCTTGCCCGATACCCAGGCGCGTCGGCAGCGTCTGGTGGTTGGTCTGCGCATGCCGGCCGGTACCGGGCAGCAGGATGCGCAGGACTGGTTGAGCCATGCCGTTATCGCTTCCGAACCCCATGTCACCACCCTCAGCCGGCAACGCATGAACGGCCTGCCTTATCAGCCGATGAGCCGTAGCGAGCAAGTGGCCTATGGCCTGGGTGACGACACCCACCTGTTCGTGATCCAGGCGGCCGGCGAGTGGTTCGACCCCGAATTGCCGCTGTGCCTGGTGGGCTCCGCTCAGGCCGTGCAAGTCAGCCCCTGGCAGGTGGTGCTGTTCACCACCAACCCCGATTGAGTCTCTCCCCAGCCAAGGATGCGTAGATGTCTGCCAGGCCTATCAACCTGTATTCCCCCACATTCGGTGACGCGCCGTTGAGCCTGGCCTTCCGCCAGGCCTGGCTGGCCTGGTGCGACGCCCGGGAGGCCTTGACGGAAAGCACCCTGGGCGACGGCCAGTTGGTCGAGCGTATGGCGGAACTCGCAACGCGTACGGTGCGCCACCTGTGGCGCGATGCCTTCGCCAGCGTTGGCGCCTCTTCGCCGGATCAGGTCAAGGCCATGGTCTATGCCTTCGTCGCCTTGCTCGACGAACGCTTGCTGTTCGACGATTGGCAAGGCCGCATCGCCTGGCAGGCGCGCCCGCTGGAGGCCCGCCTGTATGGATCGCGCAGCGCCGGGGAGCGCGTGCCGAGGGCCATCGATCGACTGCTCAAGCTGCGTGCCCCGGCCACCCGTGACCTGGCCAACGTCTACCTGCAATGCCTGATGCTGGGATTCTATGGCGCCTTGCGCAGCGAGCGCGGGCGGGCCACCCATGCACGCTGGCTGCAGGCGCTGTTCACCTTCGCCTGGCAACGCGAGCCGAACATGAGTGGCGTCAGTGCCAGCCTGGCACGGCCAACGCGCACGCCGCCGCTGCGCCTGCCGTTGCGGCGCGCACTGCCGGATGGGCTGCGCCTGACCTTGGCCATCGCCGGCATGGCACTGCTGCTGACCGCCGTCGGGCATCTGATGTGGCGTGACATCCGTGCGGAACTGGAACCGGCGCTGTACTTGTTCAATGAGCAACAGGCCGAGAGCAGCACGCAATGAGTACCTTGACCATCGTGCTGTACGTACTCGGCGCCTTGCTCCTGCTGGCGCTTCTGGTCGTGGCGTTCTGGTGGTTGCGCACGCAATCGGGCACGGCCATCCGCAGCTTCTATGCCGCGGTGCGCAAGATGGAGCACGATCAGGGCATCGAGTCGCGCTACCAGACGCCCTGGCTGATGCTGCTGGGTGACCCCCGTGAGGGCAGCCAGCTCTGTGCCGATTGGCAGTTGACCCCGGTCGGGCGCGCGTCCTGGTTCGGCCGCTGGTGGGCCGACCCGGACGGCGCCGTGCTGGTGGTGCCGCAGGCCTTGTTCCTGCCGCAGGACAATGGCACGGCACCGACCTTCGTCTGGCGCAGGCTGCTGGGCATCCTGCAGCGCCTGCGTGGCCAGCGTCCGCTGGATGGCATCGTCTGGGTGATCCCGCTGGCGCAACTGCAGAACGAGGAGCTGCGTGCGGCGGACGTGCTGGTGATGCGCCGGCGCTTCACCGAACTGCTGCAACGCCTGGGCCTGAGCCTGCCGGTGCACGTGCTGATCAGTGGTCTTGAGGCGCTGCCCGGTTTTCAGGAACTGCTGGCCGTGCTGCCGGAGGAAAGCCGTGAGCAGACGCTGGGCTGGTCATCGCCTTACAGCCTCGACGCCAGTTGGCAGAGCTACTGGCTCGACGATGCTGGCGACCAACTGATCCAGGCCGTGCAGGCCGCCATCATGGAAGCGGCCGCTCTGAAGGGTGAAGTGGCCGAGGAGCTGTACCGCCTACCGGATCAACTGGCGGCGCTCAAGGACGATCTGCGCCTGTTGCTGGAGCCGGTTTTCCAGGGCAATGCCCAGGGCGAGGCGCCGCGTCTGCGAGGTATCTACCTCACCGCTGCCCAGGCCAGCGCTGCACAGGACGATGCCTTGAGCAGCGATGAACGCGCGCCAGCGCAGGGGGTATTCACCCAGCAGCTTTGGCAGCGCCGCCTGCTGGCCGAGCAGGGGCTCGCCCAGGCTGTGCCACGCATCCTCAACCTGCGCCGACGCTGGCAGAAGACGGTAGCCGGCATTGCCGGCGTCATCGGGCTTTGCTGGGCCGTGGCGATGCTCTGGATCTGGCAGCAAGGCGTGACCGATGCGCGCGTGCTGAGCCGCCTGCTGCAGGAAACCCATGGCAACCATCAGAGCATGAGCCAGACCTCGCCGGAGCGTAACCAGGCCTATGCACGGCAGAACGTCCAGGGGTTCTGGAACCTGCTGCAGCAGGCGCCACGCTGGCATTACGCGTCCCTGGTCTACCCCACGTCCTGGGGCACGGCACTGGACGATCAGCTCGATCTGCTGCTGAGGAACATGGCGCAGCGGTCGGTGGTTGCGCCGTTGCGGCAACTGCAGTTCGATGAACTGACCAGACTCCAGGCCATCCGTATCAGCGAACGTCGTACCGACGTGCAGGGCGCCGTACCCGATCAATGGCCGAGTTACGTCAAGGCACGCAGCCTGGCCGAGGGCGTGATCAACCTGGAACGACAGAACAAGCTGCTCAGGGAACTGCTGTCAGGCCAGCAGGGCGTGGTGGAGCCGATGGCGCAACTGGGCAACGACGCGCTGGGGCTGAACCTGGATCCCACCAGCCTGAACAAGCGCGCCTTCTATGACAGAACCCTGCGCGGCCTGGGCGTGCCGCGCCTGGCGCCCCCCGATCTGGAGGCCCAGCGCAAGGCACTGGCCAACCAGTTCCAGACGCTGATGAGGTTCTGGCTCACCCAGTATTTTCTTGCCGACAACTTCGTGCGGCCCGCCGGCTACCTCAAACGCTACCTGAACGACATGGAGTACGGTCGCGATGTGTCCTTGCAGCGCCTCGAGGAAATCAATGCCTACATCGGTCACCTCGAGGATCTGATCATCCTCACCAACTCCGCCTGGAGTCACGGCAGCAACGAGGATCTGACGCCGGGCTACCGCGACCTCATGAACAGCGTGCAGCAAAGCAGCGTATTCGGCCCGGCCGTGGTCAGTGCCCTGGACGACGAGGCCAAGCAGCTACGCCAGGATTTCCAGACGCAATGGATAGCCGGCTCCGCCAGCCAGGGCAGCCTGCTGCAACGCCAGGCGGGTGGCAGCCTGATGCTGCAGGAGCCAATCAGCAAGCTGTCGCGCAGCATCGATGACCTGCTCAAGCGTGACTTCGCCGTCGTCGCCCTGCGCGACCCCGATGCGCTGCTCAGGCCGCGTGCGCCGAGCCTGCCCAGCGAGCAACGCATGGCCCAGGCCCTGGCCTATCAGCAAAGCTATCGCGACTACGTGGATCAGGAACTGCCGCAGATCGCCCCCGACTATCGCACCGGCATGCTCAAGGTGGCCGGCGACACGGTGGCGCTGGCCATGTGGTCGGCGCTCTATCCTTCGGCGCGCCCCTCTGCCACGAGCACGGCGTACAGCAGCGCTTTCGGCGAGCAGGCCAGCCAGGTGATCCAGGGGTTCAAGGAACTGGGGCGTGGCGACCTGGCCGGTACGCTGCAAACGCAACTGACCTTGCAGGCCATGGCCAATGTCGACAAGGCGCTGGAGGTTATCGATGCGCTGGCGTTGTTCACCCAGCGCTACGATATTGCCGACTGGAATGGCGACCCCAACCTCGGGCTGCTGCTCTATCGCTCCAGTGACGTGCAGGATCTCAAGACCTTCCTGGCCGGTCAGTTCACCACGGTCAGCGCCAGCAGTGAGGCCGTCCTGCCCGAACTGAACTGGCTGCGTGCCCAGCCTGATCTGCCTCTGACCATGCAGAGCAAGGTTGCCCGATTGAGCGCGATGCACGATGAAGTGCTCAAGTACAAGGCGCAGAACCCCACCAGCGCACCGGCGCTGTTCGAGCAACTGGTCACCCGTGATCTGGTGGAGATGAACCTGGCCAATTGTGCCCAGGTGCTGACCACCGCCACCTTGCCCCAGGGCGCTGGTGACCTCGCTCAATACACCCGCTCCTTGAACGAGCAGGCCTACCGTCGCTGCCATCAGTTGCAGGTGCAGGATGCCGCCGAAGCCTGGCGGGCGCTGGCCGATTATTTCAACCAGTACCTGGCCGGGCGCTTTCCCTTCTCCTATAGCCTCGACAGCGCTGACGCCGATCCGGCGCGGGTGCGGCATCTGTTGGAGTTGATCGACACCCATCTGCCGACGGCCGAGAAGGGGCTGAGCCTGGCCAGCCCGGGCAACCGCCTGGCTGCCGAAGACTTCATCGCACGCATGAAACAGGCCCGTGTCTGGCTGGGCCCCTTGCTGATACGCGACCAGGCCGGCGTGCTGGGCATCGAACTGGACGTACGCTGGCGCACGGATCGGGAGCAGGAACAGGGTGCCGATCAGGTGATCACCTGGTCGTTGCACAGTGGTAACCAGCAGATCGCTCACCCAGGGGAGGCCGGGCAGCGCCTGCGCTGGAACCTGGGCGAGCCGCTGCAACTGGTGCTGCGCTGGGCGCGAGGCAGCCAGCAGCGCCCGGTCAGCGACCCCATGCAGCCGAGCATGGCCGTCAACGAACTGGAAGCCGGCTGGGAGTATCGCGGCCCCTGGGCCTTGCTGCGCCTGCTGCGTACTCATGTCATGCCGCCACTGCTGCCCAACGTGGACTACACCGACTTCCCCCTGACCCTGCAGGTGCCGGTGCATGGCATCTGGGACGCCACGCCGCAGGCGCAGATGTTCATGCGCGTATCCATGCTCAGCCAGGGCAGCAAGCTGCCGCTGGCCATTCCCCCTCTGCCGGTGAGCGCGCCCGGCATGCCCTTTGGCGAGCCCGTCATGGCCAACAACGAGCCGTTGCAATGACCACCATCGATATCACTCAATTGCTGGAGCCGATCCCCGGTGACGCCCCCTGCGGGCCCAGCCTGCGCCACGACCCGGCCTGGGATCGCCTGAAAGAGCTACGCCGCGAAGACGATGCCAGTCTGCCCGCGGGCGTCTGGCAGGCCGAGCTCAAACGGGGTGACTGGGCGGCGCTGGAACATCTGGCCGGCGAGCTGCTGCGCGAGCGCAGCAAGGATCTGATGATCGCGGCCTGGCTGGGGGAAGCCTGGCTGCATCGCTATGGCCTGCATGGCATCGCATCGGCACTGCAGCTTCTCGTCGAGTTGTGCGAGCGCTACCCCGATGAGCTGCACCCGCAGGCGGAGGAGGGCGATCGCTCCTGGCGCGTGCCCCCGCTGGAATGGATGGTGCGCCGTTACAGCCAGCTACTTCTGACCCAGGTGGCGGTGTTCGGTGGGGACAACGAGGAGGTGGCGCAGCTAACCCTGCACCAGTGGAAGTCTCTGCAGGCGCGTCAGGTTCAGGCCAGCGACAGCAAGCAGGACAAGGTCGCGGCGGAAAGCGCCAGGCTGGAACAGCGCAAGTACCTGGAGGCCATACGCCAGCTACCCGGCGAGCCGTTGCGCGGCAGGTTGCAGGTGCTCGATGACGGGCTCGTCGCGCTGCAACGTTTCGAGGCCTGGAGCGATGCCTGGCTCGCCGAGCAGGCGCCCAGCTTCGCGCCCTTGCGTCAGGTGCTAGAAGACATTCGTCATCTCGTGCAGGAGTTCGCCCCGATGAGCAGCGATACACCGACCATCTCGCCCGTGCCGGTCGAGGCCGCCCCGGCTGGCGCACCGCAGCAGGCCGCAGCGCCGTTACCCGGCGCAGTGCCGGGCAGCCGCGAGGAGGCCTACCGGCAATTGAGCCTGATCGCTGACTATCTGGCCCGCAGCGAACCGCACAGCCCGGTGCCCTATGTCATCCGCCGGGTGGTGGAGTGGGGCCAGCAACCCTTGAGCGAGCTGCTGGAGGAACTGCTTAGTAGCGATGCGGAATCGCGGCGTGTTTGGAAGTTGCTGGGGGTGTTGAAGTAAGGCGCCGTCAGCGACGCCATGCTGTTTGCTGACAGCGGACTGGCAAGGTTGTGTGTTGTTTGGTGTTCTGGACGCCGCTACGGTGTGTTCAGATAGTCCGGGTTTCGCCCCCTCGGGCGACTCACTTTTCTTTGAACTCGGATTGCCGCCCAGCGCAAAGAAAAGTAAGCAAAAGAAACGCACCCCCGCCATCCGGAACTAGGCGTCCCCGTCATGCTTCGCTCTACTCCCCTCACTCCGGCACCGCTCCGGGGTCGGCGTACATGGGCCATCCCTGGCCCATTACGCGGGGCCGCCATCGGTATCTCGCGGCATCCATGCCGCTTGCCCCCTGCGCAGTGCCTACGTTCGGCCTCCTGAAGGGGGAGTTAGCGCGCCTGAACGTACATCGGTTCCGGGTATACCCGGCGTGCTCTGGTAGCTGTGGAGCCGCGATTTGGCTGTCGAATTAAACCAAAACTTTCATTCGCGTAGATACCGTCTTACCCGTCATCTCGCAATGGCTAGCTGCGGGTCAAAGGGTTTGCCGGATTTGAGTACGCCGTAAGCGATGCAAAGCAGCTTGCGCATGGCCGCGCAGACGATCTGTTTGCCGGCCTTGCCTCGTGCCTTTAGCCGCTTGGCCATCGCTCGGATCGCGGCGTTGTGGGTCAGGGAGACTACTGCTGGCAGGTAAAGCCCTGCACGTAACACTGAAGAGCCCATCCGCGATATGCGCACATGCCCTTTGTGCTTCCCCGAGTCCTGCAGCTTAGGGTTCAAACCTGCAAAAGCCGTAACATCGCGACTGTCACCGAAACGTTGCATGTCGCCCAGCTCTGCCAGCAGCAACGTAGCGGTTCTGTCGGCAATGCCATCGATGCTTTTAAGCAAGTCGCGCTGGCCTCGTAGGTCATCGTTGTCATCGAAGTGCTGCTTGATCGCTTTCAGCGTCTCAGCGATCTGCTGGCGAATATGCTCAAGTACCGACCGAATCGACGCAGCGACTTTGACATCGCTGGTCACGTCCAGACGGTTCTGTTCCATGCGCTCCAACTCCTGAAGATCCTTCAGACGATGATTCAGGGCTTTGAGGCGCTTGATCTCCGGTTGCTCGGGCTTCCAGGCACGCAACTTATGCTGATGCAGATGGCCATAATCGGCAATCAGCTTGGCGTCCACCTTGTCGGTCTTCACGCGCTGCAACTGGCTGCGGGCATAAAGCGCAATCTGCGTCGGATTCAATACGCAGATCTTATAGTCATGCTCGTACAACCATTCAGCCAGCGCTTCGTGATAGATGCCGGTCGCCTCCATCACGATCCAAGCCTGCGGTTCAGCATGCTTGCCCAACCATTGCAGCAGAACTTTAAAGCCCTTCGGGTCGTTGCTCAGCTTGGCCTTGGTGCGATGCTTGCCATTGGCCTGAAGGGTCGCGATGTCGAAGGTGTGCTTGGCGATGTCGATACCCACAACTGTGCTCATCTCCTCCTCCTTTGGGTAGCTGATCGTCACTGCATCCGTCCAACCTTGTTTATGCGAGCTCGAGGCTCTGGATACCGTTCGGACTTACTGGATGAGTGCGGAGGAGCGCAGCGCAATCTACGTTACAGGCTCAAGGCTTCAGGGCGTACTCGGCTTGCAACTCCTCCCCCGATGATCAGTCGGGAACCATAGCCTCACTGAAAGGCTTTGGTCGAGATACAAGGGCGTACTCGCGAAGCAGTACGCCGTTGGTGGGAGTATTGAACGTAGGTTGTGGTGCCGAACTGGGCATGGCCCGGCGGACTGTTCGCTGGCGCTCCTGAGTCCGCCCTACGGCTGCTCCATGTTTAAACACTCCGTGCTACTTCTGGGTTACCTCGGGTTCAGGCGCGTGCAGAGCCCGCCCAGGAGGGTGAGCGGAATCGTCGTGGAAGAGGTTGAGCGACATGGATGTCGCGACGACTGCATGGATGCAGGAGGTAGAGCGACGCAGGATGCCAAAGCCGAGAGCCACGATGGCCGGGGCTGCCTAGGTAGGGATGGCCCACCGCGGCGGGCCTCTGGAGCGGCGATGGAGCGAACGAACCCTGGCGAAGCCAGGGCCGGATGATCGGGCGGAGGGTTTGGTTACTTTGCCCGCAAAGTGACTCGCCCAGGAGGGCGAAACGGGAGACATCAGCAGAACGCCGATAAGCAGCTTCGGTAGCCGCAAATAACCGCGCACTCACACAAACTTGCCACTCCGATAGCAAGCAAATAGCCCCATAAAAACCTGGCATCAGGTTTTAACGAAAGCCTCTGGTCTCAAATACTGAGCGAGCAGCATCTCCGTCAGCAGCGAGGCCCGTGCATCGCTGTCATACGGCATTCACCTAATCGCCATATCCCTGCCACCGCGTTTCGTTGCAATCACAGCGAAAACGGGGAGGAATGCTCATGCGAATCTGTGTGATCGGTGCAGGATATGTCGGTTTGGTCAGCGCGGCCTGCTTCGCTGAAATGGGCAATCGGGTGGTGTGCGTGGAGCGTGATCCGCTACGGGTGGCACGTCTGAGCAAGGGCGAGGTGCCCATTTACGAGCCCGGGCTCGAACCCATTCTCAAGGCGCAGACCAATAGTGGTCAGCTGAGTTTCACCACGCAACTGGCCGCCGGCATTCGCCAGGCGGAGATCATCTTCATCGCAGTCGGCACGCCCAGTGGCGAAGACGGTTCCGCCGACCTCAGCCATGTGCTCGCCGTGGCCGACGAGCTGGGCGAGCAGCTCGAGCACCCTTGCCTGGTGGTAGACAAGTCCACCGTGCCGGTCGGCACCGGCGAGCAGGTGGCGCGGCGCATCAACGCCGGCTTGGCCAGGCGGCAGCAGTGCGCGCGGGTGGTAGTGGCGAGCAACCCGGAGTTTCTCAAGGAAGGCTCGGCGGTCGAGGACTTCATGCGCCCTGACCGGGTCATCGTCGGCTGCGACGAAGAACGCGGCCGGGAAGTGCTACGCCGCCTTTACTCGCCGTTCCTGCGCAACCATGATCGCCTGCTGTGCATGAGCCTGCGCGCTGCGGAGTTCAGCAAGTACGCGGCCAACGCCTTTCTCGCCACCAAGATTTCCTTCATCAACGAAATGGCCGGCATCTGCGCGCGCCTGGGGGTGGACATCGAAGACGTGCGCCGTGGCATCGGCAGCGACAAGCGTATCGGCACCCACTTCATCTATGCCGGCTGCGGTTATGGTGGCTCGTGCTTTCCCAAGGACGTGCGCGCGTTGATCCGCACCGCCGAGCATGAGGGCATTGAACCTGGCATTCTGCGCGCGGTCGAAGCCCGCAATGCGTTGCAGAAAACGCTGTTGTTCCAGGCCATTCGCGAACATTTCAACGGCCACTTGCAAGGCCGTGTCGTGGCGCTGTGGGGGTTGTCGTTCAAACCGGGTACCGATGATCTGCGTGAAGCGCCGAGCCTGGTGCTGCTCGATGCTCTGCTCAATGCCGGGGCACGGGTGCAGGCTTGCGATCCTGCAGCCCTGGCCGGTGTGGCTCGGCGTTATGCGCAGGCCATCGAGAGCGGCCAACTGGCGCTGAGCGAGTCGCCTTACGTGGCCTGCCAGGGCGCAGATGCCCTGGTGCTGGTCACCGAGTGGAAGCAGTATCGCCAGCCTGACTTCGCTCGTATTCGCGGGGCCATGCGCATGCCGGTGCTGTTCGACGGGCGTAACATCTACGACTCGACGCAACTGGTGGAACAGGGTTTTCTGTACCGCGGTATCGGTAGGCCAGCAGCCGGGAGTTGTAAGGCTAGCGCGGCTTGATAGACTAAGGGCCGTTCACGATCCAGGATCCAGGCCCGCCGTTGCGGGCCCGATCATTCGTGAGCAAGGTCTACAGCGCGCAATCCACTCATCCCCATTGGGAGTCCCATGATCAAGAAATGCCTGTTCCCCGCTGCCGGTTACGGCACCCGCTTCCTGCCTGCGACCAAGGCAATGCCCAAGGAAATGTTGCCGGTGGTGAACAAGCCACTGATCCAGTACGGGGTTGAAGAAGCGCTCGAGGCCGGTCTCGACCAGATCTCCATCGTCACCGGGCGCGGCAAGCGTGCGCTGGAAGACCACTTCGACGTGAGCTACGAGCTGGAGCACCAGATCAAGGGCACCGACAAGGAGAAGTACCTGGTCGGCATCCGTCGTCTGATCGACGAGTGCAGCTTCTCCTACACCCGTCAGGTCGAGATGAAGGGCCTGGGCCACGCCATCCTCTGTGGCCAGCCGCTGATCGGCGACGAGCCGTTCGCCGTGGTACTGGCCGATGACCTGTGCCTGAACCTCGAAGGTGACAGCGTGCTGGCGCAGATGGTCAAGCTGTACAACCAGTTCCGTTGCTCCATCGTCGCGATTCAGGAAGTACCCAAGGACGAAACCTACAAGTACGGCGTGATCGACGGCGAGATGATCCGCGACGATATCTACCGCGTCAGCAACATGGTGGAAAAACCCAAGCCCGAAGACGCGCCGTCGAACCTGGCGATCATCGGCCGCTATATTCTCACCCCGGATATCTTCGACCTGATTCGCAGCACCCCGCCGGGCAAGGGTGGCGAAATCCAGATCACCGACGCCCTGATGCGCCAGGCCCAGCAAGGCTGCGTGATGGCGTATAAATTCAAGGGCCAGCGTTTCGATTGCGGTAGCGCCGAAGGTTACATCGACGCCACCAACTTCTGCTTCGAGCACCTGTACAAGACCGGCAAGGCGTTCTGATACGCCCTCAGGTCGACGAAACGCCACCCTCGGGTGGCGTTTTGCATTTCAGGGGATGGGCATCTCTTCGGAGCCAGGCCCTAATGGCTGGCCGTAGCTGAACTCCACGTAATTGCCGGCCGGGTCGCGCAGGCCGCAGTAATAGCCGACCGGGTAGGGCTCCTCGCGCGGCGGCCAGATCAGGCAACCCTGTTCCTCGGCCATCGCCGCGACACGGTCGACCTCGGCGCGGCTGGCCAGGGCGAAGCCGAAATGGCTGTAGTCATCCTCCGCCAGGTTGCGCTGCTGACCACCGGGAATGATGACGATGATGAACTGGTGTTCCTTGCCGGGCTCGGCCAGCCAGACGATGCGCTGGCTGTCACCGGGGCGCTGGTGGACGACCTGCATGCCGCAGAAGCGCTGATAGAAGGCTATGCAGGCATCCAGATCCGGAACGTGCAGGGCAAGGTGGGTCAGGGTAGGGCGCATCACTGTTCTCCTCCCGTGGCTATGACAGCCCCTGGCGTGGGGCTTTGCGGTATGCTCCTGGTCTGCCAAGGAGATACCTCATGAGTTACGACTTCGACCTTTTCGTGATCGGCGCCGGTTCCGGCGGTGTGCGTGCCGCGCGCTTCGCGGCGGGCTATGGTGCGCGTGTCGCGGTCGCCGAAAGCCGCTACCTGGGCGGCACCTGCGTCAACGTCGGCTGCGTGCCGAAGAAACTGCTGGTCTACGGCGCGCATTACGCCGAGGACATCGAGCAGGCCAGTGCCTTCGGCTGGTCGCTGGGCGAAGCGAACTTCGACTGGACGACCCTGATCAGCAACAAGAACCATGAAATCCAGCGCCTCAACGGTATCTATCGCAATCTGTTGACCAACAGCGGCGTGACTTTGTTCGAGGGCCATGCGCGAATCGTCGACGCCCACACCGTCGAGGTCAATGGCCAGCGGCACCGTTGCGAGCGCATTCTCATCGCCACCGGCGGCTGGCCGCAGATCCCCGATATTCCCGGCCGCGAGCTGGCCATCAGCTCCAACGAGGCCTTCTTCCTGCCCAGCTTGCCCAAGCGGGTGCTGGTGGTCGGCGGCGGTTACATCGCCGTGGAATTCGCCTCGATCTTCAACGGCCTGGGCGCGCAGACCAGCCTGCTCTATCGCGGTGACCTGTTCCTGCGTGGCTTTGACGGCGCCGTGCGCGAGCACCTGCGCGACGAGCTGAGCAAGAAGGGCGTCGACCTGCAGTTCAACGCCGACATCGCCCGTATCGAGCGCCAGGCTGACGGCTCGCTCGCGGCCACCCTCAAGGATGGCCGCGTGCTGCTCGCCGATTGCGTGTTCTACGCCACCGGGCGGCGGCCGATGCTCGACAACCTGGGCCTGGAGAACGTCGAGGTCAGGCTCGACGAGCGCGGTTTCATCGAGGTGGACGACCTTTACCAGAGCAGCACGCCGTCGATCCTTGCCATCGGCGATGTGATCGGCCGCGTGCAACTGACGCCCGTGGCCCTGGCCGAGGGCATGGCGGTGGCGCGGCGGTTGTTCAAGCCCGAGGAATATCGCCCGGTGGACTACCAGATGATCCCCACGGCGGTGTTCAGCCTGCCGAACATCGGCACCGTGGGCCTGAGCGAGGAACAGGCCATCGAGGCCGGGCACAAGGTGAAGATCTTCGAGAGCCGCTTCCGGCCGATGAAGCTGACCTTGACCGAGTGCCAGGAGCGCATCCTGATGAAGCTGGTGGTGGATGCCGACAGCGATCGGGTGCTGGGCTGCCACATGGTCGGCCCGGAGGCCGGCGAGATCATCCAGGGCCTGGCCATCGCGCTGAAGGCCGGCGCCACCAAGCAGGTCTTCGACGAGACCATCGGCGTGCACCCCAGCGCCGCCGAGGAATTCGTCACCTTGCGCACGGCGGTCAGGTAAGCATCCATCATGCAGCAACTGTTCTATTTCGCCGACCTGTTCGGCGTGGCCGTGTTCGCCATCACCGGCGCCCTGATGGCCGGGCGCAAAGCCATGGATCTGTTCGGGGTATTGGTCATGGCCATTGTCACGGCCCTGGGTGGCGGCACCCTGCGCGACCTGATCCTGGACAATCACCCGGTCAGCTGGATTCGCGACGACACCTACATCCTGGTGGCCTCACTGGCGGCGCTGGGTACCGTGGCCTGGGTGCGCATGACCCGGCCGATCCACGAGAAGGGCCTGCTGATCGCCGATGCCTTCGGCCTGGCCGTGTTCACCGTGTACGGTACCGAGCTGGCCTTGCAGAACGACACGCCGATCAGCACGGCGGTGATCATGGGGGTGATGACCGGCGTGGTCGGCGGGGTGATCCGCGACGTGCTGTGCAACGAGATACCGCTGATCTTCCAGAAGGAAATCTACGCCACGGCCTGCATCGCTGGGGCGCTGACCTTCATCGGTCTGCGCATGCTCGGCACCCCGCACTGGCTGGATACCGCTGCCGCCATGCTGGTGGTGCTGCTGGCGCGCCTGGCCGCGATCCATTGGCACCTGGCGCTGCCACGTTTCCATCTTCTCGATAAGCCCTGAGGACTGATCCGGCTGCAGTTGCAGCCAGAGCGTGAAGGCGCCCACACCGGCCCAGAACACGATGAACAGCCAGGGTGAGCGCAAGGAAAAGAGCAGCGACTTGTAGCCGCTATCCAGGCTCGACTCCTGCTCGCTGAATAGCGGGAAGTCATCGTAGGCATGGCCGAAGCCAGGGTCGCCGCGCAGCAGTTGTTCCTGCTTGTAATGCCAATGCCCGATGATCGCCGCCGACGCCTTGATGCCTGGCCAGGCATGCAGCGAACTGACCACCCCCAGCAGCGCCAGCAGGGTCGGGAAGACCAGGGTGAAGAGCTCGCCCCAGACGTCATTGCTGTTGGCCATCGAGGTGGCGTAGGCGATCACCAGGAAGGACTGCGCCGACAGATAGGCGTTGGTGCGCCCGGCCAGCAGGCTGGTTTCGTACTGGATCTCCCGGCGATAGAAGTCGAGCCGCTCCCTGGGGCTGCCGAAGAGCAGCGTCAGCGATGGATCATCCGGTTTCATCCAAACCTCTGCAGGCGTCTTTGCGCCATCGGTGCCTGGTTCTGGCTATCCCGGGCAGGTGTCCGGCAGGTCTTGCGTTTCATCCCATCTCCTCGTGTGCAGCGTTTCGGTGTTCACCTGCGTTGCAGGTGCACCTGTAAAGGGACTGGCATGATTGAACTAGGGTCGCCCAAACCGACGGACGGAAGCGTGATTCTTTCCTGACCTTTGCTGCGCCAAGCGGTCACAACAGGCAGGAGGAACCGTCCATGCACCAGTCCGAACGCAACAGCCGCCGTGTGCCGGTACGCGAGAACATGCCGCTGCAGATTCGTGGTTGGCAGATCGAGCGCGTGGGTTGGTATGGCCTGCTTCTGCTGGTTGCGCTGGCGTTGGCCGGTCTGTTCTCCAAGGGGCCGCTGAGCGATGCCCGTCTTGCCAGCCCCCGGGGTGAGCTGCAGGTGCACTATCAGCGCTTCATGCGCAACGGCGCTTCGTCATTGCTGCTGGTGAGGTTACCGCGCGCGGCTGCCCTGGAACTGGGCGGCGAGCTGCTGCAGGGCTTCTCCATCGAATCGATCCAGCCGCAGCCGGCCAGCAGCGTCAGCGACGGCCAGGGCGGGCTGGTCTTGCACTTCGGCAAGGGCGCGGCCATCACCGAGGTCAGCATCCAGCTCAAGGCCGACGGTGTCGGCGCCTATCGTTCGCACCTGCAAGCGGCTGGCCAGCGGGTCGAGATCAGCCAGTTCATCTACCCCTGAGGAGACTCCCATGGATGCCGTACTACGTGCGGGCGCCATCTATCTGGCGCTGCTGATCCTGTTCAAACTGGCTGGCCGGCGTTCGCTGGCGCAGCTTTCCACCTTCGACTTCGTGCTGCTGTTGATCATGGGCGAGGCGACCCAGCAGGCCCTGTTGGGCGAGGACTTTTCCGTTACCAACGCGGTGCTGGTGATTGTCACCCTGATCGTGTTGGATGTCGGCGCCTCGCTGCTCAAGCGCCGCAGCGAACGGCTGGCGCAGTTGCTCGACGGCACGCCGACCGTGGTGGTCGAGGATGGCGTGCCGCTGCAATGGCGCCTGGACAAAGCGCGCATGACGCTCGATGACGTCATGGAGTCGGCCCGCGAGAACGGGCTGGAGCGCCTGGAGCAGATTCGCTACGCGATCATCGAGCGTAACGGCAAGATCTCCATCATCCCGCAGGCAGACTGAGGCGCAGACAACCGCTCGTCCGCGGTGTCGCGGTACAGCGCAGAAAAAAGCTGAACATCCGCCGCAGGGGCTTTCTCCAAAACAGTGCAAGGGCATTGGTGCCCTGTCACTGAGGAGATACCGATATGACCACCAACAAGAACCCTGGCAACTTCGCCAACGACCGCGAGAAGGCCTCCGAGGCCGGCAAGAAAGGCGGACACAACAGCGGCGGCAACTTCGCCAATGACCGCGAGAAGGCCTCCGAGGCTGGCCGCAAAGGCGGGCAGAACAGCCACGGCGGTCGTAGTTGAGTCTTGCCACACCCCGAGGAGGCTCCTGGTGGGCCTCCTTCCTTCCAGCGATTCGCGCGACATTCGACAAGCGAGTCTGATGCCCTTCGCTGCATGCCGTGGGGCTGGCACGCATGCAGTTCGCCTTCAGCATGTCCTTCCGCTTGGAGTTGTCATCTGTTCCGCGGCACGGTGACACCCGAGCAGAGCTATCACTGAGCAGGGGGATGAAAAATTCTTGAACCGGGCGGCGCTCAGATGAGTCCTTTCCTAGTACCCACCCTCAGAACATTGGTGCCCCATGATCAAGAAATGTCTGTTTCCCGCTGCTGGTTACGGTACCCGCTTCCTGCCTGCGACCAAGTCGATGCCTAAGGAAATGCTGCCGGTGGTGGATACGCCGCTGATCCAGTATGGCGTCGAGGAAGCACTTGAGGCCGGGCTCAACCAGATCGCCATCGTCACCGGCCGGGGCAAACGTTCACTGGAGGATCACTTCGACATCAGCTACGAGCTTGAGCACGAGATCTCCAACACCAGCAAGGAAAAATCCCTCAACGGCATTCGCCACCTGATCGATTCCTGCACCTTTTCCTACACCCGCCAGGTGGAGATGAAGGGCCTCGGCCACGCCATCCTCACCGGCCGCCCGCTGATCGGTGACGAGGCCTTCGCCGTGGTGCTGGCCGATGACCTGTGCCTGAACGTCGACGGCGATGGCGTGCTGACGCAGATGGTCAGGCTCTACGAGCAGTTCCGCTGTTCCATCGTCGCCATCCAGGAGGTGCCGATGGAGGAGGTGTCGCGCTACGGCGTGATCGCCGGCGAGGCGCTGCGCGAGGACATCTTCCGCATCGAGCGCATGGTGGAAAAACCCAAACCCGAGGATGCCCCGTCGAACCTGGCGATCATCGGTCGCTACATCCTCACGCCGGACATCTTCGACCTGATCGAGCAGACCGAGCCGGGCAAGAGCGGCGAGATCCAGATCACCGATGCCCTGATGAAACAGGCCGAACAGGGCTGCGTGCTGGCCTACAAGTTCAAGGGCCAGCGCTTCGACTGCGGTTCGGCCGAAGGCTACGTGCAGGCCACCAACTTCTGTTTCGAGCACCGTCACAAGACCCACCCGGCAGCCGTGAGCCCACGCTTGCAGGCTGTCTGAACCAAGGAGCCCCGTATGAACGACAAGACATTGCCGCCCCAGCATCAGCAACGTCAGCCCGGCCTCGAGCATGCCATGCAGCCCGAGCCGATCTACCTCGACGAAGCCTATCGTCCTGCCGGCAAGCTGATCGACAAGGTGGCGATCATCACTGGCGGCGACAGTGGCATCGGCCGTGCCGTGGCCGTGCACTACGCCCTGGAAGGCGCCAAGGTGGCGCTGGTCTACCTGAACGAAGACGAGGATGCGCAGAAGACCGTGGACGAGGTCAAGCGTCACGGCGGCGAGGCCCTGGCCCTGGCTGGTGACGTCGGCGATGCGGGCTTCTGTCAGTGCGTGATCGATGCGGTGATCGGCAAATGGGGGCGCCTGGACATCCTCATCAACAATGCCGGTGAGCAGCACCCGCGCAAGGATCTGTCGGAGATGGACGAGGAGCAGTGGCAAAAGACCTTCCGCACCAACATCTTCGCCATGTTCCAGCTGACTCGCGCGGCGCTGCCGCACCTGCACAGCGGCGCCAGCATCATCAACACCAGCTCGGTCACCGCCTACAAGGGCAACCCGATGCTGATCGACTACTCCTCGACCAAGGGGGCGATCACCTCGTTCACTCGCTCGCTGTCGATCAATCTGGCGTCACGTGGAGTCCGGGTCAACGGCGTGGCCCCGGGTCCGATCTGGACGCCGCTGATTCCTTCCACCTTCAGTGCCGACAAGGTGGCCGAATTCGGCGCCGAAACGCCACTGGGGCGGCCGGGGCAGCCAGCCGAAGTGGCGCCGGCCTACGTCTACCTGGCCAGCAACGATGCTTCCTACGTCACCGGGCAGATGTTGCATGTCAACGGTGGGAGTGTGGTCAACGGCTGATCATTCCTACAAGAAGCTGTGAAGAACGCACGGGCATGCAGATGTTCGTGCGTTTTTTATTGGGGCTTCCTGGACTGGACATGGTGTGGGGTGCCGGGCCTGGCATGGACTAGCGGACTGTTCGCGAAGCAGTACGCCGAGTTCATCGGTGAGGGATCAAGCATGAAGTTTCCTGCGCATGAACAGCAAAAAAACAACCAGATTTTCTTCCATCGCCATCCTCGAAAAGAGCCGATATACGGCACTTAAAATAACCTGAACACCTCACCGTCTGGATTGCCTGAATAATTGCAAGGGCAATAAAGCCATTGCACGGAAATATCAAACTCAGGAGGGCCATGACATGGCTGCTAACAAGAATCCGGGAAACTTTGCAAACGACCGCGAAAAGGCTTCCGAAGCCGGGCGCAAGGGTGGCAAGAACAGCGGAGGCAACTTCGCCAATGACCGCCAGCGTGCCTCGGAAGCCGGACGCAAGGGAGGCCAGAACAGTCACGGCAGCCGTGACTCCTGAGCCGTCTGCAAGGCCCGATTTCTCGGGCCTTGCATTATTTCCCAAAGCTGCAAGACCGTGATTGAAAAAAGCCTGGATAAGGGAGAGAGACCATGAACGCCATCGATCTTTTGAAGCAGGATCATGAGACGGTAAAGGCACTGCTCGAACAACTGCAGGATACCAGCGAGCGCGCCGTGCAGACGCGCAAGAAACTGGTGGCGAAGATAGAGCAGGAATTACAGATTCATACCGCACTGGAAGAGCGCATCTTCTATCCGGCTTTCCGTGAGGCCGGCAAGAAAGAAGAAACCGTGATGACCAGTGAAGCCAAGGAAGAACACCGTGCCGTGGATTCTTTGGTATTGCCCGATATCAAGGAAACTTCACCCTCGACCCTGGAGTTCGCTGGGCGGGTGAAAGTGCTCAAGGAATTGCTCGAACACCATATCGAGGAAGAAGAGAGCGACATGTTTCCGCAAGCCAGCAAACTGCTCGGTAAACGCCGCCTGGAGGAACTGGGCGAGCAGATGCAGGCCATGCGCAAGACCCTCGAGAGCGAATCGAAAAAACGCGCCGCTTGAGCCAAGGCGGGGGCCCTGGGCTCCCGCCTCGTGCTCATTGCCGGCAGGTAAGACGCAGGGCCACGCAGGCGATGCGCTCCACCTCGGCGTAAGCCTGATTCTGCAACTCCTCGCCGAACACGTCCGGATCGATCTCTTCGTACTGCCAGTCCCAGCCCGTGTCGCGCAGCGACAGGGCGATGGCGTTGAACAGCGCATCCTCACCCTTGACGATCGCCACCCCACTGTACAGCAGCAGGGTGCCGCCCGGTGCCAGGCGCTCCATGGCGGTGTCGAAGATCGCCAGCGACAGCGCACTGCCATGGCGACCACCGCCATGGCGATAGGTGCGGCGCAGCGGATCGAGCATGTAGGGCGGGTTGGCGATGATCAGGTCGAATTGGCCGTCCACGTCGCGCAGCAGATCGCTGTGCCGGGCCTGCAGGTTGAACAGGCCGGCCAGGCGCGCGTTGACGGTGGTGAAGGCCAGCGCTTCGGGGTTGATGTCCAGGGCCAGCACTTCGGCCTGGGGCCGCGCCAGGGCAGTGCAGATGGCGCCGGCGCCACTGCCGCAACCGATGTCGGCGATACGCCGGATGGGCCGCCGTTCATGGGCCAGGTGCGCCTTGAGCAGGCGCACGAAACGGTAGGTGTCGGGACCGAAGAACACCGCATCGGCCTGCTCGGTGGGAAAACCGGCGTGCAGGTAGAGTTGTTCATCCAGGCTCGACCAGCGCACCCGGCTGCGCCAGAGATCCCCACAGGGTTGCAGCACCTCGGCGCCACGCATCGCCGTCATGATCGGCTCATCCAGCAGTTCCAGCGAGAAGGGACGGTTCCAGCCGAATACATCGCGCAGATCGCCAGCCAGGGCTGCATCCGCGCGGGCATTGACCCGTTCGTGGGTCAGTGGCGTGGGCGTGATGAAGTGGTAACCGCGTGCCCGCAGCAGGCTGCCCAGTTGCAGCAGGGCGATGTCGCGTTCGCAGGTCGGGGTCAGGCCGCTTTCGTGCATGGTGTTCTCCAGGTTCAACGGGCCTGTTGCAGCAGGTCGCTGAACAGCCGTGTGGCGGCCAGGCCGGCCACGCTGGGGTGGCGGGCCGGGGCCAGCAGTTCGATCAGACGCGCTTCGCGTTCGTCCGGTTGCAGTGCCCTGAGTTCGTCGCTCAGCGCCTGGCGTTCGGCCTCCTGCAGGGGGGCTTTGGCAGCGGCCGCCGGAAGGCTCAGCACCTCCTTGTGCGGGGGGCGGCGCAAGCTCAGGGTAGGGGCCTGGTCGCCAGCGATCCAGTCATGCAGCAACTGCCGCTCATAGGGGGTGAAAACGCCGAACATGGCTGCCCCTTCACCCTCCACCAGGCGCCAGAAGCGGCTATGGCTGGGGTCGCGATGGCGCCTGATCCAGCCATGACGCTGCAGGGCATCGAGAAAGGCCTCGATGCTTTCGGGCGCTGCCAGCCACTGGTTCACCGTGCGCCCGCCGATGCGGCAATGATCCGAGTGCGCCTGGGCGGCGAAGGGGCGTTTGCCTTCGAGCATGCGCACCAGCTCCTGTTGCAGGTCGAAACCTGCGATCACCGCGCACGAACCGCTGCCCAGATCGTTGAGGCGATAGCCGAGGCGCACGCGGCGGTAGAAGTCCTCGGCATCGCCCACCTGCGGCAGGTTGTCCAGCACGCTCTGCACCGCCTTGGCGGCATGGCCGCTGGCGGCGTTGTCGATGGTGACGTGGAGCTGGAAATAATAGGGGTCGATGCCCAGCTCCTTGAGCTCGTAGGCGCTGATCAGCAGGTGCAGCGGCAATTGTTCGTAGCCGAGGTTGTAGCCGATCACCTCCGGCAGGAAGGTCTCGGCCTGCAGGCCGAGCGCTAGCTGGATGGCGCCCTGGCGATAGAGCCCGTCGTCCAGGGCACTGGGCTGCTCGCAGCCTTGCGCCGCCAGCAGCCGACGGTACAGCAGTACGTGATTCTGCGCGGCCAGGCCGTCGCCCAGCTCTTCCAGATAGGTGCGCACCAGTGGTTGCAGGCGCAGGTCGCGCCAGTACGGCAGGCAGCCATAGAGCCAGGCGCCATCGACCTCCTTGGTCGGTGCCACTGCGCGCAGGAAGTACAGAGCCTGAGCGCGCCCGGCGAAGTACCGTCGGGGGCCACCGGCATGGCGTTCGGCGAGGTAGGCCGCGTATTCGGCGCCGACCTGTGCAGTGTGCAGGCGCGACCACTGGGGCAGCTCGGCGGGCACTTCGGGCAGGTCGCAGGGCAACTGCGCCGCGTCCTCCAGGCTCGCTTCGAGAACGGCCCGTGCCGCAGGCGCACCCGGTCGTGCCGCGAGCAACTGGCGGTAGCTGGCTTGCCAGGGGCCGCTCTCCGGGACTGGGCGCGCAAGCTTGGCGAGCGGCGTGGCGAGGCTGGCAATCGGCATGGATGGTTTCTCCTGTGGCAGGGCCATGTTCTGTCTAGGAGGGGCCGGTTCGGACAAAGATTCCACCTAAATCTCGGCCTGCGGGCGCTCCGTCCGATGGGTTGAACCTGGCAGCCTCGGAGCGGCTCCATCACTGCACCCACCCATGCGAGCAGGCCATGACAGACAGCAGTTTCGGCATCGAAGAGGAATTCTTCCTCACGGATCTGGCCACCAGGAAGGTGGCCCGCGATGGTCTCGACACCTTCGCCGCGACGTGCCGGCAGGCACTGGGGACAGGGTTCACCCGGGAGATGTTCGCCGCCCAGTTCGAGGTGGTGACGCCGGTTTTGCACGACCTCGCCGCAGCGCGCCAGTACCTGAGCCAGGCGCGCCGCTGCCTGGCCCGCCTGGCGCAACGCCAGGGCTGTGGCATCGTCGCCGCCGGCAGTCACCCGCTGGCTGACTGGCGGGATGTGCAGGCCACCGAGCTGGCCCGCTACCAGACGATCTTCGACGAGTACCGCCTGGTCGCCAGCCGCAGTGTGCTGGCGGGCTTGCACGTGCACGTCGGGGTGCCCGAGGGCGTCGACCGCATCCGCCTGATGAACCGGCTCATACCCTGGTTGCCGCTGCTGCTGGGCCTGAGCGCGTCATCACCCTTCTGGCAGGGGCAGGCGTCGGGCCTGATGAGCTATCGCCAGGCGGTGTGCGATGAGTGGCCACGCATGGGCATCCCTGATCACTTTCGCGACGAGCATGCCTACCAGCAGTATCTGCAGGTGATGACCGACACCGGCTGCATCGCTTCGGCGGCCAACCTGTGGTGGAACATCCGCCCCTCGCTGCGCTACCCGACCCTGGAGCTGCGCATCGCCGATGCCTGCCCCGACCTGGACGATGCGCTGTGCATCGCCGGGCTATTCCGCGCCATGCTCGAGCACCTGTTGGCCACGTCTCACCCGGCCTGGGTGGATGACCCGCTGACCCGCACCCTGACCCTGGAGAACCGCTGGCGGGCCAAGCGCCGTGGTGTGCGCGGTGACTTCATCGAGCCGGCCAGCCGCCGCAGCCTGCCATTCCAGGCCTGGTTGGAACGGGTGCTGGAGCAGATCGGCGAACGGGTGCCGGCCGCTGACCAATGGATACTGGCCCGCGCCCGCCGCCTGGCGCGCCAGGATGGCAGTGCCGAAGCGCAGTTGCGCAGCTACCGGCAGGCCCGTGCTGCCGGCCTGGGCCATGGCGAGGCGTTGTGCAGCCTGGTCGATGAGTTGATGGTGCAGAGCAGCCTGGCGCCATCCGGCGGGCTGGAACGCAATCCGGCCACTGGCCCGATTGTCTGAACCTTTGCTGGATGGTGGTGCTTCTAAAACACACAGGGGCTGTATCGGCTCCGTCACTGACCAGGAGAACATGCCATGTCATCACTCACTCATAACGTCCACCGTCTGGAGCGTGCGGTTTCCCTCGCCACTGGCCTCACCGCCATAGTCGCTGGCGTATCCCGTGGGGGCGCTGGGGGCGTGCTCAAGGCGCTGGGCGGTGCCGTGCTGGTGCAGCGCGGGCTGACCGGGCACTGCGTGGTCAAGGGGATGGTCAGCGATCCCAAGGCCGAGATCGAGTGCCTGCGCCAGCGCATCGCCGACATGCGGGCCGCACTGCCCAAGGTGCACGAGCAGAGTGCAGCGAGCAGGGCGCCCCACCAGGAGTCCAAGCTCGACCATGCCGTGGAGGAAACCTTTCCGGCCAGCGACCCGATTTCGCCCTGAGTCGAGGCGTCGAGCTAACGCGCGGCGGCTGTATGCCGCCGCCCGCACAGGAGATTTGCCATGCAAGACCGCAATGACAAACCACTGGATTTCCAGGACGACCAGCAAGCGCAGGACGAGCGCACTGCGGAGCGCCAGGCAGGGCTGACCGGCGCCGCCACCCAGGGGCAGAGCGAGCACGAGGACAACGTCAGCCTCGATGATCTCAGCCCGGACACCCTGATCGATGACAGCGGCGCTCGTTCCCCGCACGAGCCGGGCGGCGATCGGCCCATGGACGAGGAACTCAGCGTGGTGGACGAGACCGAGGTGGATCTGGGCATCGGTCTGGACGAAGCCGAACTGGCCCGCTCCGCGCCGCTCGACGGTGAGCCGTGGAGCGACGAGGTAGTCGAGGGCGATGGCGATGACCGCGAATGAATGCCTACATTTTGCGCAGCGCTTCCAGCAGTTCCTGCTTGCGCATGCGTGAACGGCCGGAGAGATCACGCTTGCGCGCCAATTCCATCAGTTCGTCACGGCTCATGGCCTCCAGCTTCTGCCCGGGGCGGGGCACGCCCTGACGCGATTTTGCCGCACGGCGCGCAGAGGATTCGCGCGCCGCTTTTTTCTCCGCACCGCTGGTGCTGCGGCCCGATCCGCCGGGCTTGTCGCCGCCACCGGACTGCTTGTTGACCGTGGCCCAGGCACGCGCTTCGGCTTCGTCCTCCGGCACGCCACGGGCTTTGTAACTGTCCTCGATATGCTCGGCCTTGCGTTTCTGCTTGTCGCTGTACTTGGCTTTGCTACCCCTTGGCATGGTGCTTTCCTCCAGGCGGTTTCGGCCGGATGGCCGATTTCCTAGCAGGAGAAACTCAGGGCAGCGGATTGGTTCCCCGCCCTGGACGAGCGGCCAGGCGAACCCTCGCCGGCCTTGGCGCTCAGACAAAGAAAACGACTTGAGGCGGGCGTGCGATGGATCTGGCTGAAACTCTGCTGGCCACCCTGAAACTGGAGCTGGCCGACCTGCTGCAGGTCGAGCACCTGCTACGCTCCAGCCTGCGCCTGTTGCTGGCCATGCTGCTGGGTGGCCTGCTCGGCTACGAGCGTGCGGTCACCGGCAAGGCCGCCGGGGTGCGCACGCACATGCTGGTGTGCCTGGGCGCGGCCATCTTCGTCATGGTGCTGGAGCAGGAAGGCGCCGCCAGCGATGCCATGAGCCGGGTGATCCAGGGTGTGGCCACTGGCATCGGTTTTCTCTGCGCTGGCACCATCCTCAAGGGCAACAGCCTGGCCGACGTGAAAGGCCTGACCACCGCCGCCGGGCTGTGGTCGTCGGCGGCCATCGGCGTGGCGGTCGGGGTTGGCAGCGAGGCCATCGCCGTGTTGGCGACGTTGCTGGTGTGGCTGGTGCTGCGGGTGATTCCGCAATGGGTGGATTCGCCGCACAGAAACGGCAACTCCTGAGCAAGATAAGGTTCTTTGCAGAGTCTCGGGAAAATCAGCATTGATACTGGACTGGCAAGTTTGTGTGTTGTTTTCGGTGTTCAAGCTGCTTATCGCGTTTAGCTGATGTCCTCTGTTTCGCCCCCCGGCGACCTTCTTTTGTCAAACGCCACAAAAGAAGGCAAAAAGGCCTGGCACCCCCGCCATCCGGGTCTCGCTGCGCTCGACTTCCCTCACTCCGGCACCGCTCCGGGGTCGGCTTACAAGGGCCATCCCTGGCCCTTTAAGCCTCTCGCGGCATCCATGCCGCTCGCCCCCTGCGCAGTGCCTACGTTCGGCCTCCTGAAGGGGGTATTTGCGCGTCTGAACGAACTTGTATGCCAGGTGTTGCACGCAGTGTTTTGGTAGTCGTGAAGTCGCTATGGGTCGTCGAGTTAAACCAATAGTTTCATTCGCGTAGTTTCATGCGCTTGGATAGCTTGCCGGCTTTCAGCCGGCATTCAGGTCAGCCCTTGGGCTGACCAATGTTCAAGCACTCCGCACTACTTCTGGGTTACCGCAGGTTCAGGCGCGTGCAGAGCCTGCCCAGGAGGGTGAACAGAGTCGTCGTGGAAGAGGTTGAGCGACATGGATGCAGGAGGTAGAGCGACGCAGGATGCCAAAGCCGAGAGCCGCGATGGGCCATGGATGGCCCACCGTCGGTGGGCCGCATCCGGTCGGGCCTCTGGAACGGCGATGGAGTGAGCGAACCCTCGCGCAGCAGGGCGGGGGCGCCTAGCTCGGATGACCGGGCGGAGGGTTTTGGTTACTTTTCCCGGGCCGGCCATCCGGGGCAAAAGTGACTCGCCTGGGAAGGCGAAATCAGAGACATCAGCAGAAACGCGGCAATCCGGAACAGGCACAAGAATAACCATCACAGGCCAACAAGATCACACACAAACTTGCCAGTCCAGTCTCAAGACAGACTTTCCCGAGATTCTGCGAAGAGCCTTATATTCGCTGGGCGCTGGTCAGGCGGGTCAGTAGACCCATACCTCGACACGGCGATTGCGGATACGCCCGCTGTCTTCGTCATTGGCGGCCACCGGCAGCTCGTCGCCCAGGCCGATGATGTCGCGAAACAGCACTCCCTGGCTGGCCAGTTCACGGCGTACCGCCATGGCGCGCAGCTTCGACAGCAGCTCGGCGCGTGAGGGCGCGCTCTTGGGGTCGCCGAAGCCTACCAGCACCGCCTTGTTCTGCATCTTGTCGTGGCCGCTGAGGTAGTCCAGCACCCGGTTCAGGTCACGCTGGGCCTTGTTGTCGAGGCTGGCGCTGCCTTCCTGGAAACGGAAATTGACCGACAGGCGCTGGGCCTTTGCGGCGAGTTCGCGGTACTCGGCGGGCATCTGCGCGGACGGGGCAACCTCGATGGCGCGTACCGTCTGTGCGATGAAGCCGCTGTCGGCGACGATCTTCTGCCCCTGGGGGCCATGGGCGAAATCGATCAGCGCGCGCACCCAGGTGTTGTTCGAGCGCGGTGGAGCGTAAAGGAACAGGCGGCGCGACAGCGGATAGTCCTCGGTGGCGATCAGGCTGGTGCTCGGCAACATGGGCTGCGAATCCCCGGAGGCGATGGCCACGGCCTTGGCCCGGCGGATGTAGGGCAGGCCGATGAAGCCGATGGCGTTGGCATCCTGACTCACCGCATCGGACAGCGCGGTACTGGACTCGAAGCGCTTGGCCTCGGCGGCCAGCTTGTGCGCGCCGGGGGCCAGTACCAGCTCCTTGAAGGTGTCATAGGTGCCGGAGTTGTCGTCGCGGGCATAGAGTGTCACCGTGCCGGGGCGGCCGCCGAGTTCGCGCCAATCGCGAATCTCCCCGGCGAACAGGCGGGCCAGTTGCTCGATGTCCAGGCGGGCCACGGGGTTGCTGGGGTTGACGATGATGGCCAGGCCGTCGATGGCGATGATCTGCTCGGCTGCCAGGCTACGCATGTCGCCCAGAGCGGCCAGCGCCTCGGCCTCGCTGTCCTTGATCGGGCGAGAGGCCGCTGCCAGATCGGCGCTGCCCTCTTCGAGGGCGACGAACCCCGTACCGGAACCATGGGCCGCCACCTCCGCTACCAGGGTGCGCCCATCAGCGCCCTTGGCGACAATGCGTTGCTCGTTGTCGGCCGCGCCCGGCACGATACGGATATCGCTCAGGCCCTGAGCGGCGAACAGGCCCTTGATCAGTTCCGGGCCTAATTTGGCGCCGATGGTATTGGAGCCCTGCACGCGCAGTACCGGGGCGTCATCTTGGGCGGCGAACACTGACAGAGGCAGGGCATAGCAGATGAAACCGAGCAGCAGCAGGGAAAGGGTACGGCTCCACAGTTCGTGGTCTTGGCTGGCTTGGGCGCGCGACATGCGGCAAACACCTTGTCTTGGGCACCTGCAGCAGGCCGTTGAAAAACGTAGGCGAGGCAGCCAGTGCAAGGCAAAAACAGCCGAAAAAGCGCAGTTTACGTGTTGTAAATGAGCATTTTGAGGCTGTTTTTAACGCAGCAATGGCAACGCAGGTAGTTTTTCAACCGCCTGTTAGAGGTGCTCTGGGGTTGGCTGGAAATGCCGCGCACATTAAGACGAAGAGATTGCAGGGATATGACGAACCCGTCTATTCAGGCCAGTTCCAGCCAGATTGGTGCGTGGTCGGAGGGTTTGTCCATGCCACGCAGTTCGTAGTCGATGCCGGCGTCCTTGAGGCGTGCCTGCAGCGGCTTGCTGGCGAGGATCACGTCGATGCGCAGGCCGCGCTTGGGCTCGTCTTCAAAGCCCCGGCTGCGGTAGTCGAACCAGCTGAAACGGTCGTTCACCTCGGGGTTGAGCTGCCGAAAGCTATCCACCAGGCCCCAGTCTTTGAGGGTGGCCAGCCACTCGCGCTCTTCCGGCAGGAAGCTGCACTTGCCGGTTTTCAGCCAGCGCAGGCGGTTGGGCTCGCCAATGCCGATATCGCAGTCCTCGGGGCTGATGTTGATATCGCCCATCACCACCAGCGCCTGTTGCGGGTCGAAGCGCTCCACCAGCAATTGCTGCAGGTCGGCGTAGAAGCGTTGCTTGGCCGGGAACTTCACCGGGTGGTCACGGCTCTCGCCCTGGGGGAAATAGCCATTCATCACGGTGATGGGGTTGCCCTGGGCATCGGCGAAGGTGCCATAGATGAAACGGCGCTGGGCCTCCTCGCCATCACCGGGAAAGCCCTTGTGCAGGCTCAGCGGCTCGTTGCGCGAGAGCAGGGCGACGCCGTAGTGGCCTTTCTGCCCGTGATAGTGCACGTGATAACCGAGCTGACGAATCTCCGCCTCGGGGAACTGTTCGTCGGCCACCTTGGTTTCCTGCAGGCCGATC
The DNA here is from genome assembly GCF_026723825.1 of Pseudomonas sp. GOM7. Classification (NCBI taxonomy): domain Bacteria; kingdom Pseudomonadati; phylum Pseudomonadota; class Gammaproteobacteria; order Pseudomonadales; family Pseudomonadaceae; genus Pseudomonas; species Pseudomonas sp. GOM7. The sequence goes on from NZ_CP113519.1 coordinate 2,579,852, forward strand.
ACATCGGGCTGGTGCTTTTCGATCAGTGCCTGCAACTGGTGAGGACGGGCACGCAGGCCATTGATATTGAAGGAAACGATTTTCACGGGCGGTGATCCCTGAAGGCAAAAGGCGATGCTAGCCGACATGGGCCGTGGCGGCCAGCGCCTGGCGGTTGTGCTGGGTCGCTGCTAGCTTGCCAATAAAGAGCCTGTCCACGAACTGCAGTGCGTGAATGGGTTCCAAGACCCCAACCAGTAGAGGTCAGCCATGCCCCATGACACGCCTGCCGAAATTCGCCTGCTCGATGCCGGCTACGCCCGTGAAGTGCGCTCCGTGCTCTATCACGCCTACCGCCACGAACCTACCTTCGCCTACCTGTTCGAGGCCGAGCGGGCCGGCTTCGACCAGCGGGTGCGGGCCACGGTACGCGAGCTGGTCAAGCAGCACTTCGCCGAAGAACTGCCGGCCATCGGTCTGCTGCTCGATGAGCGGCTGATTGGCGCAGCGCTGATCGCGCCACCGCAACGGCGTCTGGACATCACCGAAAGCTGGCGCTGGCGCCTGGGCATGCTGCTGAGCACCGGCTTGCGCTGTACCCGACGCTACCTCGAATACCATGAGGCGGTGATCGCCTGCCTGCCGCCGGGGCCTTACCACGTGCTGCCGCTGATCGGCATTCATCCGGAGTTTCAGGGCCAGCACTACGGCGAGCAACTGCTCGCAGCCCTGCATAACTGGTGTGCCGAGGATACTGGCTCGCAGGGCGTGGTGCTGGATACCGGCAACGCTCGCTATCTGGATTTCTATCGGCGCCAGGGTTACGAGGAAATTGGCGAGCTGGCCATCGGTCCGGTGGTCGAGCATGTGTTCTTCCATCCCAACCCGCAAAGTCTGGTAGCGGCTCCAGCCTGAACGTCCAGCAACAGAGGGGCGAGTCGCGCTGGCGTGCGTGTTGTGACGTGTTAGCATCCGCCGCCATGAGTGCATGGATACAGGTTCGGCGTACCTTGCTGCTGATGCTCTTCAGCGCCTGCGCCACGGCTGCCACAGAGCTGGATGTGCGGGTCACGCCAGCCAACTCGGCCTTGAAGGCCAACATCGAAGGTTATGTCGGCACGCTACAGGGGCGGGATATCCAGGCCCTGCGGCGCGTGCGGCGCATCGCCGAGAACGAGGCGCAGAAAGCGGCGCAGGCGCTCGGCTATTACCAGGCGCGCATCCGCAGTCGGGTCGAGCCCGGTGAAACGCCGCGGCTGATCCTCGAGGTGGAGCCGGGCGAACGCGTGCGCCTGCGCAACGTCGACATTCGTATCGAAGGCCCGGCCAGCGAGCTGAGCGCGTTTCGCGTGCCCAGCAACAGTCGCCTGCATCCAGGGGCGGTGCTCAACCATGGGCGCTACGAAGATGCCAAGCGACTGATCCAGAACCAGGCCGCGCGTTACGGCTTTTTCGATGGCAGGTTCACCCAGCAGACGCTGCGTATCGATCCGGCCGCCGGAGTCGCCGACATCGAATTGGTCTATGTCAGTGGGCCGCGTTATCGCCTGGGGGATATTGCCTTCACCGGCAAGTTTCCCTTCGATGAGGAACTGCTGCGGCGCATGGTGCCGTTCAAGGCCGATACACCCTACGATTCGGCGCTGATCGCCGAGCTCTATCAGGCGTTACAGTCCAGCGGTTATTTCGAGTCGGTGCGGGTCGATGCCATTCCGGCCCAGGCCGAGCAGTTGCGCATTCCGGTCAGCATCGCCCTGCAGACCCGCGAGCCGCGTACCCTGGGCCTGGGGTTGGGATTCTCCACCGATGTGGGGCCACGGCTGCGTGCCAACTGGACCCGTCACTGGCGCAACCCGCAGGGGCACAGCTATGGGGTGGACATGGAGCTGTCCGCGCCGAGGCAGAACGTCGGCCTGTGGTACGACATTCCCGGCGACCCGCCCTTGACCGACAAACTGCGTATTGCTGGCGGCTACCAGTACGAGGAGCTGGCCAGTAGCGACAGCCTCAGCCGCCTGCTCACCTTTGGCCCGGAATGGCACAGCCAGCGCGAGGGCGGCTGGCAGCGCGTGCTGTCGGTCAAGGCCCAGCGCGAGGAATATCGCCTGGGCAATGACTCGGGGCTGAGCACCTTGCTGATGCCCGGTGCCAGTTATTCGTTGCTGCGCAGCGACAATCGCCTCGATCCCAATGAGGGCTATCGCCTGCAGTTCGAGTTGCGCGGCGCGGTGGATGGCGTGTTGTCCGATGCCAACGTGCTGCATGGCAATGTCATGCTCAAGGGCTTGACCACGGTTTTCGACAACCACCGTTTCCTCGGCCGGGTGCAGTTCGGTGGCACCGAGACCGATGGCTTTTCCGCCGTGCCGCCGTCGCTACGCTTCTTCGCCGGTGGCGATCAGAGCGTGCGTGGCTACGACTACCAGAGCCTGTCGCCGGAGAATGATCGCGGCGACAGGATAGGCGGGCGTTACCTGTTCGCCGCCAGCGCCGAATACCAGTACAGCCTCACGGACAAGTGGCGCCTGGCCACCTTCGTCGACCAGGGCAACGCGTTCAACTCGCTGGAGTTTCCCACCCTCAAGACCGGTGTGGGGGTCGGCATTCGCTGGATCTCGCCGGTGGGGCCGTTGCGCCTGGATCTGGCCCATGCGCTGGATGACGATGGCGGCATACGTCTGCATTTTTCCATGGGGCCGGAGCTGTGAGGCGCACCTGGGCATGGCTGGCCGGCGGCCTGTTGGGTCTGTTGCTGATGCTCGCCCTGGGTATTGGCGTGCTGCTGGGCAGCAGCGCGGGCAGCCGCTGGTTGCTGACGCAGGTGCCGGGCTTGCAGGTGCAGGGCTTCGACGGTCGTCTGGGCCGCGCCTGGCAAGCCGATAGCCTGATCTGGCAACAGGGCGATACGCGCCTGATGCTGCAAGGCCTGGACATGGCCTGGTCGCCGGCCTGCCTGCTGCGCCTGACCCTGTGCCTGGATCGTCTGCACGTGCAACAAGCCGGCCTCGACCTGCCTCCCTCCGCGTCCAGCGACAGCGCCCCCCTGAGCCTGCCGGCGCTCGATCTGCCGTTGCGCCTGCAACTGGGTGACGTGCAACTGGGCGAGCTGCGTATTGACGGCCAGTCGCAGGTGCAGGCGTTGAGCCTGATCGCCAACTGGGACGAGGGGGGTGTGCATCTGCAACGCCTGGCCGTGCAGCGCGATGAACTGGCCCTGGAGCTTAGCGGTGAACTGCAACCTCAAGGCGCCTGGCCGACCAGCCTGAGCGGGCGTGCCCGCCTGCCGTCCGTCGATGGCAAGCCCTGGACGCTAGCCCTGCAGGTCGGCGGTGAATTGCAGCACAGCCTCGAGGTGCAGGCCGACAGCAGTGGTTACCTCGAAGGCCGCCTGGTTGGCCAGGTGCAGGCCCTGGCCGAACACCTGCCGGTCGAGTTGCATCTGACCAGTCCGGCCTTCAGCGCCAGTGCCGAACTGCCTGCCACCTTGCAGTTGCAGCAAGTCGATCTGCGTGCCCAGGGCGATCTTGCCAGTGGCTACCGGGTCGAAGGCTCGGCCAGCCTACCTGCCGAGCAGGGGGCCATGGCCGTGACGCTCGCTGGTCGAGTCGATGCTCGCGGCGCGGATATCCAGCTACTGCGCATTCAGGCCGAGGGCGAGCAACACCTGCAACTGCAGGGCAAGCTTGACTGGCAGGCGGCCTTCATCGCCGATGCGCAACTGGCCTGGGAGGATTTCCCCTGGCAGCGCCTTTACCCCCTGGATGAGCCGCTGCCAGTGAGCCTGCAACGCTTGCAGGCCGAAATGAGCTACAGCGGCGGCAACTACCTGGGCAATGTCGACGCGCAACTGCAGGGGCCGGCCGGCGCCTTCAGCCTGATCAGCCCGTTCAGCGGAGACCTCGAGCAGGTGACCTTGCCCCAGATACAGCTACAAGCCGGCCAAGGGCGTGCCGAAGGGGTGCTCAAGCTGGGCTTCGCCGAGGTCATCGACTGGCAGGCCAGGCTCCAGCTCAGCGACCTCGACCCCGGTTACTGGCTGGCGCAGATGCCGGGCAACCTGGCGGGCCCGCTCAATACCTCGGGGCGTTTTGCCGCAGGCACCTTGCAGGCGCAGGCCGATATCGACCTCGCTGGCCGCCTGCGCGGGCAGCCGGCGCAATTGCAGGTCAAGGGCGGCGGAGCCGGGCAACAATGGCAACTGGAGCGCCTGCAGGTGCGCCTGGGCGATAACCGCGTCAGCGGCCAGGGGGCGTTGGATCAGCGCCTGCGCGGCCAGCTCGAACTCGCTTTGCCACGTCTGGGGCAGCTATGGCCGGGGCTGCAGGGACAACTGCAGGGGCAGGTCAGCCTGGCCGGCACCTTGCAGGCGCCGCAGGGCCAAGCGCAACTGAGTGGCGAGCGCCTGGCGTTCGGCGAGCCGAGCCTGCGCCGCCTGCAACTGCAGGGCAAGCTGGATGCGCGGCAACAGGCCCAGGTCAGTCTGGATCTGCACGGCATCCGTATCGACGACACCTTTCTCGGTCGTTTGCAGGCCCGGGGCCAGGGTGATATCCGCCGCCAGGCGTTGACCCTGAATCTGCAAGGGCCGCTGCTGAATCTGCAACTGGCGGCCGACGGCAGCCTGAACGAGCAGGGCGACTGGCGCGGACGTATCGCCAGCGGCCAGGTACACAGCGGCGGCCAGGATTGGCAGTTGCAGCAGCCGGCGGCCCTGGAGCGCCTGGCCGACGGCCGCCTGAGCCTGGGGGGGCACTGCTGGCGCTCTGGCCCGGCCAGCCTGTGTGGCGCGCAGCAACGTCTGGCGCCGCAACCGAGCCTGGACTGGACGCTGGAGAACTTCCCCCTGGCCAGCCTGCAACCCTGGCTGCCGGATGATTTCGCCTGGCAGGGCCAGCTCGATGCACGGCTCAAGGTGGAGCTGCCGACAAGCGGGCCCGATGGCCACATCCGGGTCGATGCCGGTGCTGGCACCCTGCGCATTCGCCAGGTGGATCAGCAGCAGTGGTTGGATTTTCCCTATGACAGCCTGCGTCTGGACAGCACCTTGCGTCCGCAGCGGGTGGACAGCGAACTGAGCCTGCGCAGCGAACGCCTGGGCGAGCTCTTGGTGCGCACGCAGCTCGATCCGCGCCCGCAGCGCAAGCCGTTGACGGGCGAGTTCCGCCTGAGCGGCTTCGACCTGGAAGTGCTGCGCCCCTTCGTGCCCATGGCCGAGCGCCTGCAAGGGCGTCTGCTGGGCAGCGGCAGCATTGGCGGGCATCTGCTGGAGCCGCAGGTCAACGGCCAATTGCGTCTGGAGAACGGCGAGCTGGCCGGTAGCGAGCTGCCCATCAGCCTGGAGAACCTGCAACTGCAGGCACGCATCGCTGGCGAGCAGATGCAGCTCGATGGCACCTGGAGCAGCGGCGAGGCGGGGCGCGGCAGCCTGCGCGGCGAATTGAGCTGGTTCGAGGGGCTGCAGGCCGATCTGAGCCTGCAGGGCCAGCGCCTGCCGCTGACGGTCGAGCCCTACGCGAAGATGGAGGTGGAGCCGGATCTGCGTCTGCAACTGCGCCAGGAGCAGTTGGCCATGAGTGGCAAGGTGGCCATCCCGCGCGGCAAGATCAGCGTGCGCGAGCTGCCGCCGTCGACGGTCAAGGTATCCGGCGATGCGCAGATCGTCGGCCAGGCACCGGCGAGCGAGCAGCAGCCCCTGGGTATCGCCATGGACGTCATGGTCGAGGTGGGCCAGGACAAGCTGGCCTTCAGCGGTTTCGGCCTCAGCGCCGACCTGCGCGGGCGTGTGCATATCGGCGATGACCTGGACACCCGTGGCGAGCTGGATCTGGTCAACGGTCGCTACCGCGCCTATGGCCAGCGCCTGACCATCCGCCGCGCCCGATTGCTGTTCGCCGGGCCGATCGACCAGCCCTTCCTCGATGTCGAGGCCATCCGCAAGGTCGACGATGTGGTGGCCGGGCTGCGCCTGTCCGGCAATGCCGAGCAACCCACTACCACCATCTTCTCCGAGCCTGCGATGAGCCAGGAGCAGGCCTTGTCCTATCTGGTGCTGGGCCGGCCGATGGGGCAGAGCAGCGGTGACAACAACATGCTCGGTCAGGCGGCCCTGGCTTTGGGGTTGGCTGGCAGCAGCTCGTTGACCAGCAGCCTGGCCAGCAGCCTGGGCATTCAGGACTTCCAGCTCGACACCCAGGGCAGTGGCATCACCACCAGCGTGGTGGCCAGCGGCGCCATCACCGACCGGCTGAGCCTGCGTTATGGGGTTGGGGTATTCGAGCCGGCCAGTACCATCGCCTTGCGTTACGAACTGACCAAGCGGCTTTATCTGGAGGCTGCCAGCGGCCTGGCCAGTTCGTTGGATCTGTTCTATCGGCGGGATTTTTGAGGGGGGTATTGTTGATACCGGACTGGCAAGTTTGTGTGTGATCTTGTTGGCCTGTGATGGTTATTCTTGTGCCTGTTCCGGATTGCCGCGTTTCTGCTGATGTCTCTGATTTCGCCTTCCCAGGCGAGTCACTTTTGTAGGGCAAAAGTAACCAAAACCCTCCGCCCGGTCATCCGGCCCTGGCTTCGCCAGGGTTCGCTCACTCCATCGCCGTTCCAGAGGCCCGCCACGGTGGGCCATCCCTGGCCCATCGCGGCTCTCGCGACATCCATGTCGCTCGACCTCTTCCACGACGATTGCGTTCGCCCTCCTGGGCGGGCTCTGCACGCGCCTGAACGCGAGGTAACCCAGAAGTAGTGCGCAGTGCTTGTACATGTGTCAGCCCTAGGGCTGACCGGGATGCCGGCTGAAAGCCGGCAAGCTATCCAGGCGAATGAACCTACGCGAATGAAAGTATTGGTTTAACTCGACGACCCAGTCGTGACTTCATGGCCACTAGAACACGCCGAGCAACCTATGGAGTGCCCATTCGCTCAGGCGCGCGAAAGCCCCCTTCAGGAGGGTGAGTGGAATCGTTGTGTAGAGGGTTGAGCGGCATGGATGCCGCGAGAGCCGCGACTGGCCAGGGATGGCCCTTCGCGGCGGGCCCTCGGAGCAATGATGGAACGAACGAACCCCGGCGCAGCCGGGGCCGGATGGCGGGGGTGCGTTTCTTTTGCTTACTTTTCTTTGCGCATTTCAAAGAAAAGTGAGTCGCCCGAGGGGGCGAAACCCGGAGTATCTGAAGACACCCAAAGCGGCGTCCAGAACACTCAACGAACCAACACACAAACTTGCCAGTCCGGTATCAATCAAGCCATCAAGGAGCCTCCCTGAAACCATCCTCAAACCCCCGCACTGCCGATGGTGTATCGGCCCTGGTTATGCGCTAGTCTGACACCCCACTGACAAAGCCCGAGCGAAACGCTCGGGCGACCGGTTTCCCGCAAAACCCACTGAAAAAAGGAACGTTCCAATGGCGCAAGTCACTCTCAAAGGCAACCCGGTGCAGGTCGAGGGGCAACTGCCGCAGGTCGGTCAGCAAGCTCCGGCGTTCAGCCTGGTCGGCGGCGATCTGAGCGACGTCACCCTGGCCAGCCTGGCTGGCAAGCGCAAGGTGCTGAACATCTTCCCGAGCGTCGACACCCCGACCTGCGCAACCTCTGTGCGCAAGTTCAACGGTGAGGCCAGCCAACTGGCCAACACTCTGGTGCTGTGCATCTCCGCCGATCTGCCGTTCGCTCAGGCCCGTTTTTGCGGCGCCGAAGGTCTGGAAAACGTGATCAACCTGTCCACCCTGCGTGGTGCCGACTTCCTCAAGAACTACGGCGTGGCCATCGCCAGCGGCCCGCTGACCGGCCTGGCCGCGCGTGCCGTGGTGGTGCTGGACGAGCAGGACAAGGTGCTGCACAGCGAGCTGGTGAGCGAGATCGCCAACGAGCCGGACTACAGCGCTGCGCTGGCCGTGCTCAAGTAAGCGGCGTACGTGCACTGAAAACGGCCTGCCTTGCAGGCCGTTTTCATTTGCGCAAGCAGAACGTGCAAACAGTTGGTTACGTAAGCGCAGGGTAAAAAACGGGTAAATGGGCTTTGCTTGCCGTCGCCCAGTGCTTATCGTTCCGGCTCCTACAGAAGTGATCCCGCGCTCTCCATGTCCAATACCCCCCAGGCTTCCACGAAATCCTCTCGCCAATGGCTGATCGCTCTGGTGCTGCTCGCCGCGCTGCTCCTGCTGCTGTGGTGGTTCTGGCCGAGCAAGACGCCCGCGCCAACGATGGGGCTGGGGCGCTTCGGTGACAGGGGGCCGGTGCCGGTGCGTCTGGCCGAGGTGCAGCGGGGGGAATTCGCCATCGAACTCAAGGCCCTGGGCACGGTGACCGCCTACAACACGGTGAACGTGCGTTCGCGGGTCGACGGCGAGCTGGTCAAGGTATTGTTCGAGGAAGGGCAGAAGGTCGAGGCCGGTGAGTTGCTGGCGGTGATCGACCCCCGTCCCTATCGGGCGGCGCTGCAGCAGGCGCAAGGCACGCTGCAGGAGAACCAGGCGCAACTGCGCAATGCCGAGCTGGATCTGCAGCGCTACAAGGGCCTGTACGCCGAGGACAGCATCGCCAAGCAGACCCTGGATACCCAGCAGGCGCTGGTGGGCCAGTACCGTGGCACGCTGCAGAGCAACCAGGCGGATGTAGCCAAGGCCAAGCTCGATCTCGATTTCACCCAGATTCGCGCGCCGATTGCCGGGCGCCTGGGCCTGCGCCAACTGGACGTCGGCAATCTGGTCAGCAGTGGCGATACCACGCCGCTGGTGGTGATCACCCAGACCGATCCGATCGCCGTGGTCTTCACCATTGCCGAGCAGGATCTGCCGCAGGTGCTGCAGCGTCGCCGTGAGGGTGCCACCCTGAAGGTGGAGGCCTGGGATCGCGGCGAACGCCACAAGCTGGCCGAAGGCGTGCTGGAGAGCCTGGACAACCAGATCGACACCGCCACCGGCACGGTGAAGCTCAAGGCACGCTTCGACAACGCCGAGCAGATGCTCTTCCCCAACCAGTTCGTCAACGTGCGCCTGCGCGTGGATGACCGTCAGGGCGTCACCATCGTGCCCTCGGCGGCGGTGCAGTTCGGCAGTCAGGGTACCTTCGTCTACGTGGTTGATGGCGACAACAAGGTCAGCCTGCGTCCGCTGCAGATCCTCGCCAGCGCCGGCGAACGCAGCCTGGTGGGCAATGGCGTGCAGCCTGGCGAAAGGGTGGTGCTGGAAGGCACCGACAGCCTGCGTGACGGCTCCCAGGTGGAAGTGGTCGAAGCGGTACCGGCCGAAACCAGTGTGCCGCCGCGTGACGCGCCCGGAGCAGGGGCAGCACGGAAGGATCCATGAACATCTCCCACCCGTTCATCCTGCGGCCGGTCGCCACCACGCTGCTGATGGTGGCGATCTTCCTCGGCGGCCTGATTGCCTACCGCCTGCTGCCGGTATCGGCGTTGCCGGAGGTGGATTACCCCACCATCCGCGTGCTGACGCTCTACCCGGGCGCCAGCCCGGACGTGATGACCAGCGCCGTGACCGCACCGCTGGAACGCCAGTTCGGGCAGATGGCCGGGCTCAAGCAGATGTCGTCGAGCAGCTCCGGTGGCGCCTCGGTGATCACCTTGCGCTTCAATCTGGAGATTTCCCTGGCGGTGGCCGAGCAGGAGGTGCAGGCGGCGATCAATGCGGCGAGCAATCTGCTGCCGGAGGATCTGCCGGCCCCGCCGGTGTACAACAAGGTCAACCCGGCCGACACCCCGGTGCTGACCCTGGCGGTGACCTCCAAGTCCTTGCCGCTGCCGCAGGTCAACGACCTGGTGGATACCCGCCTGGCGCAGAAACTGGCGCAGACCAGCGGCGTCGGCCTGGTCACTCTGGCCGGTGGCCAGCGCCCGGCCGTGCGCATTCGCGTCAACCCCGAGGCGCTGGCGGCCTATGGCCTGAGCCTGGCCGACGTGCGCAGCCTGATCACCCGCAGCAACGTCAACCAGCCCAAGGGCAATTTCGACGGCCCGACTCGGGTTTCCCAGCTCGATGCCAACGACCAGCTCAAGTCGGTCGAGCAATACCGTGAACTGATCCTGACCTACAAGGACGGCGCGGCCCTGCGCCTGGAGGATGTCGCCGAGATCATCGACGGCGCCGAGAACGAGCGCCTGGCGGCTTGGGCCGACCGCAACCAGGCAGTGCTGGTCAACGTCCAGCGCCAGCCGGGGGCCAACGTCATCGACGTGGTCGAGCGCATCCAGACACTGCTGCCGCAACTGACCAGCACCTTGCCGGCCAGCGTCGAGGTCAGGGTACTTACCGACCGCACCCAGACCATCCGCGCGGCCGTGCGCGACGTGCAGCACGAATTGCTGCTGGCCATCGCCCTGGTGGTGATGGTGACCTTCCTGTTCCTGCGCAAGTTGTCGGCCACCCTGATCCCCTCGGTGGTGGTGCCGCTGTCGCTGATCGGCACCTTCGCCGTGATGTACCTGGCCGGCTTCACCATCAATAACCTGACGCTGATGGCGCTGACCATCGCCACCGGCTTCGTGGTGGACGATGCCATCGTCATGCTGGAGAACATCGCCCGCCACCTGGAGGAGGGCGAGACGCCGCTGAACGCCGCGCTCAAGGGCGCGAGGCAGATCGGCTTCACCCTGGTGTCGTTGACCCTGTCGCTGATCGCCGTGCTGATTCCGTTGCTGTTCATGGCCGACGTGGTGGGTCGTCTGTTCCGCGAGTTCGCCATCACCCTGGCGGTGGCCATCCTGATTTCCCTGGTGGTGTCGCTGACCCTGACGCCAATGATGTGTGCGCGCCTGCTCAAGGTCGAAGGCGCCGCAGAGCAGGGGCGTTTTCACCAGGTTGCAGGGCGCTTCATCGACGCCATGATCGAGCGTTATGGCGTCGGCCTGAACTGGGTGCTGCGTCACCAGGCGCTGACCCTGCTGGTGGCCGTGGCCACACTGGGCCTGACCGTGTTGCTCTATGTGCTGGTGCCCAAGGGCTTCTTTCCGGTGCAGGACACCGGGGTGATCCAGGGCATTTCCGAAGCGCCGCAGTCGATTTCCTTCACCGCCATGAGCGAACGTCAGCAGCGTCTCACCGAGGTGATCCTGAAGGATCCGGCGGTGGCCAGCCTGTCGTCCTCAATCGGTGTCGATGGCAACAACCTGACGCTCAACACCGGTCGCCTGCTGATCAACCTCAAGCCCCATGCCGAGCGCGACGTCACCGCCAGCGAGGTGATCGAGCGTCTGCGCCCCGAGTTGGCCAAGGTGCCGGGCATCGAGCTGTTCATGCAGCCGGTGCAGGATCTGACCATCGAGGATCGCATCAGTCGCACCCAGTTCCAGTTCAGCCTGGAATCGCCCGATGGACAGTTGCTGGAAAGCTGGACGCCGCGCCTGGTCGAGGCGCTGCGCCGGCAGCCGCAGCTCACCGATGTGGCCAGCGACCTGCAGAACCGTGGCTTGCAGGTGTATCTGCATATCGACCGCGACGCCGCCGCGCGCCTGGGCATCAGGGTCAGTGCCATCGACGACGCCTTGTACGATGCCTTCGGCCAGCGCCAGATCAGCACCATCTACACCCAGGCCAGCCAGTACCGGGTGGTGCTGGAAAGCCGCGACGGCGGGCGCATCGGCCCGGCGGCATTGGGTCAGATTCATGTCGCCACGGGCGACGGCGAGCAGGTGCCGCTGTCCTCGCTGGCACGTGTCGAGCAGCGCCCGGCCAGCCTGCTGGTGAACCATATCGGCCAGTTCCCGGCGGTGACCCTGTCGTTCAACCTGGCACCGGGGGTGTCGCTGGGCGAGGCGGTGGCGGTAATCGAGCGGGTCGAGCAGGACATCGGCCTGCCTGCCGCCATCGACAGCCAGTTCCAGGGCGCTGCCGAGGCCTTCCGCGCGTCGCTGTCGTCGACCTTGCTGCTGATCCTGGCGGCCATCGTCACCATGTACATCGTGCTCGGCGTGCTCTACGAGAGCTACATCCACCCGATCACCATTCTTTCCACGCTGCCTTCGGCGGGCGTCGGCGCCTTGCTGGCGCTACTGTTGACCGGCAACGATCTGGGCCTGATCGCCATCATCGGCATCATCCTGCTCATTGGCATCGTCAAGAAGAACGCCATCATGATGATCGACTTCGCTCTGGAGGCCGAGCGGCATCAGGGCATGACCCCGGAAGCGGCGATCTACCAGGCAGCACTGCTGCGCTTCCGGCCGATCCTGATGACCACCCTGGCCGCGCTGTTCGGCGCCATTCCGCTGATGCTGGCCTCTGGCTCTGGCGCCGAACTGCGCCAGCCGCTGGGCCTGGTGATGGTTGGCGGCCTGCTGGTCAGCCAGGTGCTGACACTGTTCACCACGCCGGTGATCTACCTGTACTTCGATCGCCTGTCGCGACGGGTTACGGGGCGTAGTGCGGCGGGGGTAGGGGTATGAGCGGCAAGCTGCAAGCGACAAGCCGCAAGTTGAAGGCAGTCCGCTGCCGGGCTTCTGCTGCTCGCTTGCAGCTTGAAGCTTGTGGCTTGCCGCTATGAACTTGTCCGCTCCCTTTATCCGTCGCCCAGTGGCAACCCTGCTGCTGAGCCTGGCGATCATGCTGCTGGGCGGGGTGAGCTTCGGCCTGCTGCCGGTGGCGCCGCTGCCGCAGATGGATTTTCCCACCATCACCGTGCAGGCCAGCCTGCCCGGCGCCAGCCCGCAGATCATGGCGGCCACCGTGGCCACGCCGTTGGAACGCTCGCTCGGCAGCATCTCCGGCATCAGCCAGATGAACAGCCGCAGCAGCCAGGGCAATACGCGGATCATGGTGCAGTTCGACCTGGACAAGGACATCAACACCGCTGCCCGTGAGGTGCAGGCAGCGATCAATGCCGCCCGCGAGCTGCTACCCAGCGGCATGCGCAGCATGCCCAGCTACCGCAAGATCAATCCGTCGCAGGCGCCGATCATGGTGCTATCGCTGACCAGCAAGACCCTGGACAAGGGCCAGCTATACGATGTGGCCTCCACCATCCTGGCGCAGAAGCTGGCCCAGGTCGGTGGCGTCGGCGAGGTGCAGGTCGGCGGCAGCTCGCTGCCGGCGGTGCGCGTGGCGCTGGAGCCGCGCCTGCTCGATCACTACGGCATCGCCCTGGACGAGGTGCGCCAGGCCATCGCCGCGAGCAACGTGTTGCGCCCCAAGGGGGCGGTAGAGGATGGCCAGCGGCGCTGGCAGGTGCAGGCCAGTGACCAGCTAGCCAGCGCCGCCGACTACCTGCCGATGATCATTCGCTACCAGGACGGCGCTGCGGTGCGCCTCGGTGACGTGGCCAGCGTCACCGACGGCGTGGAGGATCGCTACAACAGCGGTTTCTACAATGACAAGGAGTCGGTGCTGCTGGTGATCAACCGCCAGAGCGGGGCGAACATCCTGCAGACCATCGACGACATTCGCGCCGCGCTGCCAGCCCTACGCGAAGTGATTCCGGCCAGCGTCGAGCTGCAGGTGGCGATGGATCGCTCGCCGGTGATCCGCGCCACCTTGCATGAGGCGGAGCAGACCCTACTGATCGCCGTGGCCCTGGTGATCCTGGTGGTGCTGGCGTTTCTCGGGAGCTGGCGGGCAGCGTTGATTCCGGCGCTGGCGGTGCCGGTATCGCTGATCGGCAGCTTCGCCGCCATGTACCTGCTGGGCTTTTCCCTCAACAATCTGTCGCTGATGGCGCTGATCATCGCCACCGGCCTGGTGGTGGACGATGCCATCGTGGTGCTGGAGAACATCGCCCGGCACATCCACAACGGCGAGAAACCGCTGCAGGCCGCCTTCAAGGGCACGCGCGAGGTGGGTTTCACCCTGCTGTCGATGAACCTGTCGCTGGTGGCGGTGTTCATTTCCATCCTGTTCATGGGCGGCATCGTCGAGCGCCTGTTCCGCGAGTTCTCGCTGACCCTGGCAGTGGCCATCGTGATTTCCCTGCTGGTGTCGCTGACCCTGACGCCGATGCTCTGCGCGCGCTGGCTCAAGGCCGAGGAGCAGCAGCCAGGCGGGCGCCTGCAGCAGTGGGGTGAACGCTTGCAGACCCGGGTGCTGGGTTTCTACGGGCGCAGCCTGGATTGGGCCCTGCGCCACTCGCTGCTGATGCTGCTGAGCCTGCTGGCGACCATCGCGCTGAACCTCTACCTGTTCGTCAGCGTGCCCAAGACCTTCATGCCACAGCAGGACACCGGCCAGTTGATCGGCTTCATTCGCGGTGACGACGGCCTGTCGTTCCAGGTCATGCAGCCGAAGATGGAGGCCTTTCGCAAGGCGCTGCTGGCCGACCCTGCGGTACACAGCGTGGCCGGCTTCATCGGCGGTGCCAGCGGCATCAACAATGCCTTCATGATCGTGCGCCTCAAGCCCATCGAAGAACGCAAACTGTCGGCACAGGCGGTGATCAACCGTCTGCGCCACGAAGTGCCCAAGGTGCCCGGCGGGCGCATGTTCCTAATGCCCGATCAGGATCTGCAGTTCGGTGGCCGCGAGGGGCGCAGCTCGGACACCGAGTACCTGCTGCTCTCCGATGACCTCGACGCCCTGCGCCAGTGGCTGCCGAAGGTACGCGAGGCCCTGCGCGCCTTGCCCGAAATCACCGATATCGACGCCAAGGAGAACGAAGGCGCACAGCAGATCCGCCTGGTGGTCGATCGCGAGACGGCCAGCCGTCTGGGCGTGGACATGAGCATGATCACCGCGGTGCTCAACAATGCCTTCAGTCAGCGTCAGGTATCGACCATCTACGAGGCGCTGAACCAGTACAGCGTGGTCATGGAGATCGACCCGCAGTACGCCCAGTACCCGGAATCCCTGGGGCAGATCCAGGTGATCAGCGCCGACGGCGCGCGCGTGCCGCTGTCCACCTTCGCCCGCTGGGAGCTGAGTCTGGAAGAGGATCGGGTGCAGCACCAGGGCCAGTTTGCCGCCGAGAACATCGGCTTCTCCCTGGCTGAGGGAGTAAGCCTGGAGCAGGCCACCGAGGCCATCGAACGAGCCGTGGCCAGGCTGAACCTGCCCACCGAAGTACAGGGCATGATGGGCGGCACCGGCGCGGCCTTCCAGCAGATGCAGGGCAACCAGCCGCTGATGATCCTGCTGGCGCTGGTGGTGGTGTATATCGTCCTTGGCGTGCTCTACGAGAGCTACGTGCACCCGCTGACCATTCTCTCCACGCTGCCTTCGGCCGGTGTCGGCGCTTTGCTGGCGTTGCAACTGGTGGGCATGGAGTTCAGCCTGATCTCGCTACTGGGTCTGTTCCTGCTCATCGGTATCGTCAAGAAGAACGCCATCATGATGGTCGACCTGGCCCTGCAACTGGAGCGCGGCCAACGGCTCAGCCCGCAGGAGTCGATCCGACAGGCCTGCCTGCTGCGTTTCCGCCCGATTCTGATGACCACCCTGGCCGCCATCCTCGGTGCTCTGCCGTTGGTGCTGGGCAATGCCGCCGGGGCGGAAATGCGCCAGCCGCTGGGTGTGACCATCGTCGGCGGGTTGCTGCTCAGCCAACTGCTGACGCTCTATACCACTCCGGTGGTGTACCTCTATTTCGACCGCTTGCGGCATCGCGTCAATCGTTGGCGTGGCGTGCGCAGCGACGCTTCGCTGGAAAATCCGCTATGAACCGAGCTCCCTTCTCACGAACCTTCGTCTCCTTGCTGTTGGCTGGCATGCTCGGTGGCTGTGCCCTGGGGCCGGACTATCAGCGCCCCGAGCTGGCCGTGCCGGCGCAGTTCAAACAGGTTGAAGGCTGGAAGACGGCCAGCCCCGCCGACGCCCTGGAACGGGGCGCCTGGTGGCAGCTATACGGGGATGCCGAACTCGATGCCCTGGTCGAGCGTCTGCAGGTGTCCAATCAGAACCTGGCGGCCGCCGAGGCGCAGTACCGCCAGGCGCGGGCCCTGGTGCGCAGTGCCCGCGCCAGCTTCGTGCCGACGCTATCCGGTAGTGCCGGGGTAACGCGCAGCGGGCAGGGCGAGGGCAGCGATTCGCGCTTCGCAGGCTCGTCGGTCGTCAGTGGTTCGAGCGTGTCCAAGAGCTATGACCTGAGTCTGAGCGCGGCGTGGGAGCTGGATCTGTGGGGCAAGCTGCGGCGCAATCTGGAGGCCAGCCAGGCGGACTACGCCGCCAGCGCGGCGGACCTGGCCGCCGTGCGCCTGAGCCTGCAGAGCGAGCTGGTGCAGAACTACCTGCAACTGCGCGTGCTCGACGAGCAGAAGCGCCTGCTCGATGCCACGGTGGCGGCCTATGCGCGCTCGCTGCGCCTGACCGAGAACCAGTACCGCGCCGGCATCGTACCCAGGTCTGACGTGTCCCAGGCCACCACGCAGCTCAAGAGCACCCAGGCCCAGGCCATCGACCTGAACTGGCAGCGCGCCCAGCTCGAACACGCCATTGCCGTGCTGGTGGGAGTCAGCCCGGCCGAACTGAGCATCGCACCACGGGCGAGCGTGCCGACCCTGCCGGCGGTGCCGGTGGCACTGCCTTCGCAATTGCTCGAGCGGCGCCCGGACGTCGCCGCCGCCGAGCGCCGGGTGATGGCCGCCAACGCCCGCATCGGCGTGGCCGAAGCCGCCTGGTTCCCCGACCTGAGCATCAGCGCCAGCGGTGGCTATCGAGGCAGCAGCTTCGCCGACTGGATCGAGGTGCCCAACCGTTTCTGGTCGCTGGGCCCACAACTGGCCCTCACCCTGTTCGATGGCGGCGCACGCAGCGCCGAGCTGCAGCGCACCCAGGCGGTGTATGACCAGACCGTGGCGCAATATCGCCAGGCGGTGCTGGACAGCTTCCGCGAAGTGGAGGATTACCTGGTGCAGTTGCGCGTGCTGGAGCAGGAAAGCAGCGTGCAGCGGGAGGCGCTGGATGCCGCACGCGAGTCGTTGCGCCTGATCGAGAACCAGTACCGCGCCGGTACCGTCGACTACAACGCCGTGGTCAACGTGCAGGCCACGGCGCTGAACAACGAGCGCTCCAACCTGACGCTGCTGGGCAATCGCCTGCTGGCCAGCGTGCAACTGATCGCGGCATTGGGGGGCGGTTGGCAGGGCGAGGCGTCCGAGTAGCGCGCACGCGTGGCGATTTCCCGCCACGCGTCGGGAAGGTTCAATCGCGGTGCTTACGGTTGACCGTCTGCGCCGCCTTGAGCACGTCCGCGCCGATCTGCTGCTCGAACTGCGCCCACACCGGGCGCATGGCGTCGCGCCAGGCCTGGCGCTGTTCAGGGGTGAGGCTGATGACCTGGCTGCGGCCGGAGTCGATGATGCGTTGGCGGTCGGCCAGGTTGTCGGCCTCGGCCTGCTTGTTCACCGCATAGGTGACTTCGTCGATGATGGCTTCAAGCTCGGTGCGGATATGGTGCGGAATGCTGTACCAGAAGCGCGAGTTGCTCACCAGCATGTAGTCCAGCACGCCGTGGTTGGTTTCAGTGATGAAGGGTTGCACTTCATGCAGCTTCTTGCTGTAGATATTCGACCAGGGGTTCTCGGCGCCTTGCACCTGGCCGCTCTTGAGGGCGTTGAAGACTTCGGAAAAGGGCAGTTTCTGACTATTTGCGCCAATCGCGCCGAACTGCGCTTCCAGTACCGCCGAGGGCTGGATGCGGAAGCTCAGGCCCTTGGCGTCGGCGGGGACATGCAGCGCGCGAGTGGCGGACAACTGCTTCATGCCGTTGTGCCAGTAGGCCAGGCCGACGATGTCGTGATCTTCCATCGAGCGCAGCAACTGACGGCCCTTGGCGCGCTTCTGGAAGCGGTTGACCGCCTCCAGATCATCGAACAGGAAGGGCAGGTCGAATACCTGCAGTTGCTTGGTGTACTGCTCGAACTTGGCCAGGGAGGGCGCCAGTAGCTGCACCTCGTTCTTGTTCAGTGCTTCCAGCTCGTTGGCATCGCCGTAAAGGCTGGAGTTGGGGTAGACCTCGACCTTGACCTTGCCCCCCAGGCGCTGTTCCACCAGTCGCTTGAACAGCAATGCGCCCTGGCCCTTGGGGGTGCTGTCGGCCACCACGTGAGAGAACTTGATCAGGATAGGTTCATCGGCCAGCGCCACCTGGCAACTGAGGGCGGCCAGCGCCAGGGCACCGGTAGCCAGGGCTCGGAGGATGTCGAACATACTGCTTCCTTTTCTTCTTGTCGGTGGTGTGAGCGCTCGTGGGTGGCGCTCTGTGTTGGTCGCTCGGGCCCGTTGCGATGTTCACGGCAGTGTATTGTTGGGCAACGGGCGTGCCCTCCAATCGCAAGGCTCGTGCCATTGTGGCGAATTTCCGCCAGGGCGCTGGCTTGCGTAACAGGGCTGTGACCCAGTTCACGCAGCATGGCGGCTTTCCGCCAGTGATGCCGTGGCGGGGAGCGGAAAACTGCCGGCGCGCCCTGTTATTCTGCCGCTGCGAGTGAAATGAAGGAGTCTGACAATGGCCTGGTCTGCTCAGCAATATTCCCTGTTCGAGCGTCAGCGCACCCGACCTGTCCACGATCTTCTGGCGGCGGTGCCGCATCAGGGCATCGAACGGGCCGTGGATCTGGGCTGTGGCCCCGGCAATTCCACCGCTGTATTGCAGGCCCACGCGCCAGAGGCGCAGGTGATGGGTATCGACAGCAGCGAGGACATGTTGCGCGCGGCGCGTGAGCGGCTGCCGCAGGTGAACTTCCAGTTGGCGGATATCCAGCACTGGCAGGCCGAGGTCGCGCCGCAACTGATCCTGGCCAATGCCTCGCTGCAATGGCTGCCGGATCACGCGCAACTCTATCCGCGTCTGTTGGCGCAACTCTCGCCTGGCGGTTGGCTGGCGATCCAGACGCCGGACAACCTGAATGAGCCGGCGCACCGTCTGGCCCGCGAAGTGGCGGCAGACGGCCCGTGGGCGGCGCGCATCGGCGAGGTGCGTCATGCCGAGCGGCATAGCGCGCAGACCTATTACGACATTCTCAGCCCTCATGCCAGCGAGCTGGATATCTGGCGCACCACCTATTTCCATGTATTGAAGAATGCAGCAGCGGTGGTGGAGTGGTTCAAGTCCACAGCGCTGTTGCCATTCCTGCAACCGCTGGATGCCGGGCAGCAGGCTGCATTCCTGGCGCGCTACCAGGCAGCGATCGCCGAGGCCTATGCGCAGCAGGGCGATGGTCGGGTATTGCTGCCGTTTCCACGCTTGTTCGTGGTCGCACGGCGTTAGTCGCTGGCCTCGTGCACAGGCTAAGGTCAATAACCTTCGCCAGGAGTCCTCTGCTCAGTGAAAACATCGTTCGAGAGTGTTCTGAAAGACAAGAATCGTATGCACCTGGAACCCAAGCCAGGTGACACACGGCCCGCCGCTGTTTTTCCAGTGGCGTTCGTGTTGCTGGAAAACTTCTCGATGATGGCGTTCACCGGCGCAGTGGATGCCTTGGTCACCACCAATCTCATGAACGGCACGCCTCTTTACCAGGTACTCGTGGTGGGGGAACAGGACGTGGTGGTCAGCGACCTGGGGATCTCCATCGCGGTCGACTGCCGGCTCGCCGATCTGAATGGGCGCGGCATGTACATGGTCGTGGTGTGCGGTGGTTTCCGTACCCATCTGCACGCCATACCGTTGCTAAGAAGCAAGTTGCGTCAGGCCGACGCTGGCGGGGCCTTGCTTGGCGGACTGTGGAACGGCGCCTACTTTCTCGCTGAAGCGGGATTGATGGATGGCCATGAGTGCGCTTTTCACCCGGAAGGGCGGGTGATGATGGCCGAGCTCTTCCCCAGGGTGAAGGTGACGACTCACTCCTATGTAGTCGATCGCAAGCGAATCAGCTGCGCTGGGGCAAACAGCTCGCTGAACATGATGCTGGAGGTCGTGCGCAAGACTGCGGATGCCGGGTTGATCGGTTCGGTCGAAGAGGTGCTGAGCTGCGACAGGATGGGGCAGACCTATGATGTGTCCGTCGCCTCGATCGATCTCGATACAACCTTGCCGAACCCGCTCAGGACAGCGCTCGAGCTGATGCACAGCAACATAGAAGACCCCATCGAAATCGATGAGATCGCACGCTACTCAGGCATTTCGCGTCGTCATCTCGAGCGCCTGTTCTGCCGTCATATGAAAGCGACCCCGCCGCGCTATTACCTGGAGCTGCGTCTTTCCAGGGCGAGGCAATTGCTGCAGTACACCAACAAGTCTTTGCTCGAGGTCGCGGTGGCTTGCGGTTTCGTCACCCTCTCGCATTTTCAGCGGCGTTTTCGGGAAATGTTCGGTGTCGCCCCCGGGCGCTTCCGTAAGCGGCGCAATGCGCAATGAGGCGCAGGGGTTATACGACTACTCGACGCTGATCAGGCACTGATTTCCTCGCCGGGGTTCAGAGACGCCGTTGGGCCCTGGAGCTTTCTCACAGGCGTTGAGCGCGACCCTCAAAAGAACAAGCCCCGCATCGGCGGGGCTTGTCGTTTACTGCGCCAGGGCGACCAGTCCGGCTTGCTGAACCAGTTCCAGCAGCGGTTGCGGGTACACGCCGAGGAAGAAGGCGAGCAGGGCGACCACCAGCAGCATGATGCCGCCGGCACGCTGGCCCCAGTCGAAGGGCGCATCGTGGCGATGCAGGTTGGGTTCGCGCATGAACAGGGTGACCATCACCCGCAGGTAATAGAACACGCCGATGGCGCTGCCCAGCACCATGGCGCCGAGCAACCACCAGAGTTGCGCCTCGACACCGGCAGCGATCACGTAGAACTTGCCGATGAAGCCTGCGGTCAGCGGAATGCCGGCCAGCGACAGCATCATTACCGTGAGCACGGCGGTCAGGTACGGACGGCGCCAGAACAGCCCACGGTACTCGTACAGCGCATCGGCATCGCGGCCGTTGTAGGGCGTCGACATCAGGGTGATCACGCCGAAGGCGCCGAGGCTGGTCAGCACGTAGGTGGCCAGGTAGACGCCGACGGCTTCCTCGGCCAGGCCCTTGCTGGCGATCAGCGCCACCAGCAGGTAGCCGAAGTGGGCGATGGAGGAGTAACCCAGCAGGCGTTTGAGGTTGTTCTGCAGCAGGGCCAACAGGTTGCCGAACAGGATCGAGGCAATGGCGATCAGGGTCAGCAGCTCGTTCAGCCAGCCACCGCTCATGGCCGGAGACATCTGGTACAGACGCAACAGCACGGCGAACACAGCCACCTTGCTGGCTGTCGCCAGGAAGGCCGCCACCGGCGCCGGCGCGCCTTCGTAGACATCCGGTGTCCACAGGTGGAAGGGTACCAGCGACAGCTTGAAGGCCAGGCCAATGAGCATCATGCCGATGCCGATCTGCATCAGTTGGCTGCTCTCGCGCATCAGGCTGATGCCGATATCGGCGAAGGCCAGGTTGCCGGAGTCGGCGTACAGCAGCGCCATGCCGAACAGCAGGAAGGCACTGCCCGCAGCCGACAGCACCATGTATTTGATGCCGGCCTCCAGCGAGCGTTTGTTGAAGAAGGCATAGGCGATCATGCCGTAGGTAGGCACCGACAGCAGTTCCAGGCCGATGAACAGGCTGGCCAGGTGCTGCGCGCTGACCAGTACCAGACCGCCAGCGGCGGACAGCAATACCAGCAGGTACAGCTCCTCGCGGTTGCCGGGGTAGCCCTTGCCCGAATCGCCGCCCAGGTAGGCGTGGATCAGGGTGATACAGGCCAGGCTGGCGGCCAGCACCAGGGCCATGTAGTAGCAGGCGAACTTGTCGATCAGCAGCAGCGGGGTGACCTCGAACGGTGCCACTTCCAGCGCAGGAATGAGCGACAACAGCGCCAGGTTCAGGCCCACCACCGAGAGGATGAAGGTCACCGTGTGATTACGCTTGGCGGCGATGGCCAGCATCACCACGACAGCGGTGAGGCTGGTCACCAGCAGTGGCAGCAGGGCGATCAGGTGTTGCAGGGTGAAGTCGACAGCGTGATGTTCCATGAGTCTCTAATCCTTACCCTTACCGGCCCGAGGCGAGTTGATCGAGGGCGCCAGCCATCCACTGCTGCACGCCATGCATGCTGGCAGCGGAGGTGTCGAGCACCGGTTGCGGGTAAACGCCAAGCAGAATCAGCAGGATGCCGAGGCCGAGTACCATGGCCAGTTCGCGGGCTTTCAGGCCCGGTAGCGGCGCGTCCTGTTGCACCGGGCCGAAGTAGGCACGGTGGATCATCGCCAGGGCGTATACCGAGCCCAGCACCAGGCCGCTGGCGGCGATCACCACGACCCAGGGTGCCCCGGGGAAGCTGCCGATCAGGATGAGGAACTCGCCGACGAAGTTGCCGGTGCCGGGCAGGCCTAGCGCGGCGGCGGCAAAGAACAGGCTGATGGCCGGCAGCCAGGGCATGCGCGCCCAGATCCCGCCCATCTGGCGAAGGTCACGGGTGTGCAGGCGCTCGTAGAGCTGGCCGCAGAGGATAAACAGCGCAGCAGCGGACAGGCCGTGGGCGACCATCTGCACCACCGCGCCCTGCAGGGCGATCTGGCTGCCGGAATAGATGGCGATCAGCACGAAGCCCATGTGCGACACGCTGGAGTAGGCCACCAGGCGCTTGATGTCGGTCTGCGCGAAGGACAGCAGCGCGCCGTAGAGGATGGCGAACACGCCGAGCCACTGGGCGATGGGGGCGAACTCCGCCGAGGCGTTGGGGAACAGTGGCAGGGCGAAGCGCAGCAGGCCGTAGGCGGCGGTCTTCAGCAGGATGCCGGCCAGATCCACCGAGCCGGCAGTCGGCGCCTGGGCATGGGCGTCAGGCAGCCAGGAGTGCACCGGCACCACCGGGAACTTCACCGCGAAGGCGACGAAGAAACCGAGCATCAACAGGTATTCGGTGCCCGGTGCCAGTTGGGTCTTCAGCAGATCGGCGTAGTTGAAGCTGAGCACGCCGGTCTGGTTGAAGTGCACGAACACCAGGGCCAGGATCGACACCAGCATGATCAGGCCGCTGGCCTGGGTGAAGATGAAGAACTTGGTGGCGGCGGTGATGCGGGTGCGCCCGTCGCTGCCGCTATGACCCCAGAGCGCGATGAGGAAGTACATCGGCACCAGCATCATTTCCCAGAAGAAGAAGAACAGGAACAGATCGACCGCGAGGAACACACCGACCACGCCGCCGAGAATCCACATCAGGTTGAGGTGGAAGAAGCCGACGCGGTTCTGGATCTCGTTCCACGAGCAGAGCACAGAGAGCACACCGAGCAGGCCGGTGAGCACCACCATCAGCACCGACAGGCCGTCCATTGCCAGGTGAATGGTGATGCCCAGACGCGGGATCCAGTCGATGACGAACTCGTGGGCCCAGCGCGGGCCGCCGTCCGGGGCTGGCGCCAGGGTGAAGTCGCCGCTGACCCACAGCCACAGGCTCAGGCCGAACAGCAGGCTCATGGTGATCAGGGCGATCCAGCGCGGCAGGACGTGGCCGAAGCGCTCGCCTTGCCAGCACAGCAGGCCGCCGATGAAGGGAATCAGGATTAGCCAGGGCAGAATCATCAGGCTGTTTTCCTTAACTCAGAAAGAGGATGGCGGCGAGCACCAGTACGGCGCCCCCGGCGATCGAAGCGGCGTACCAGCGCACCTGGCCGTTTTCGCTGCGCACCAGTGCGGCGTTGCCGCCACGCGCGAGCAGCGGGATGAGGCCGATGCCGCGGTCGATGGGGTCGCGGCGCAGCAGGTGGCAGAGCAGCAGATAGGGGCGCACGAACAGCTTGTCGTACAGCCAGTCGAAGCCCCAGGCGGCGAACCACAGGGCGCTCAGCAGGCGGCCCGGCGCGCTCTGCGCTACGGCGGAGGCGACGCGGCGCCGGCCTAGGAAGAGCAGGGCGGCGATGACGATGCCGCTCACCGCGATCAGCCCCGACAGCAGCTCCAGGCTGTGCTTGGCCTCGCCCCCGGCATGCCCGGCGCTTTGCGGCAGCACACCGGCCAGCGGCGGGGTGATCCAGGCACCGATAAAGGTGGACAGCACGATCAGCACCAGCAGCGGCAGGTTGTGGGCGATGCCATGGCCTGCATGAGCCTCGGTCTTCTGCTCGCCGTGGAAGGCAATGAAGATCAGGCGGAAGGTGTAGATCGAAGTCAGGAAGGCGCCGAGCAGGCCGGCATAGAGCAGCTCGCTGTGGCCGCTGGCGAAGGCTTCCCAGAGGATTTCGTCCTTGGAATAGAAACCGGCGGTCAGCAGCGGCAGGGCAGCCAGCGCGGAACCACCGACGACGAAGCTGGCGTAGGCCAGCGGCAGCTTCTTCCACAGCCCGCCCATCTTGAAAATGTTCTGCTCGTGGTGGCAGGCGTGGATCACCGCACCGGAGGCAAGGAACAGCAGGGCCTTGAAGAAGGCGTGGGTCATCAGGTGAAAGATCGCCGCATCCCAGGCGCCGACGCCCAGGGCGAGGAACATGTAGCCGATCTGGCTCATGGTCGAGTAGGCGAGGATGCGCTTGATGTCGGTCTGCACTAGGGCGGCGAAGCCGGCCAGCACCAGGGTCACGCCGCCGACGATACCGACCAGCTCGAGAATTTCCGGGGTCAGCAGGAACAGGCCGTGGGTACGGGCGATCAGGTATACGCCGGCGGTGACCATGGTCGCCGCGTGGATCAGCGCCGACACCGGGGTCGGGCCAGCCATGGCGTCGGCCAGCCAGGTCTGCAACGGCAACTGGGCGGATTTACCGACCGCGCCGCCCAGCAGCATCAGCGTGGCGAGCCACAGCCAGGTGTCGCCGGCCGCGTATTGCTGCGGCGCCAGCACCATCAGCTCCTGGATGTTCAGGGTGCCGAGGTTGATGAACAGCAGGAACATGCCGATCATCAGGAACACGTCGCCGACGCGAGTGACAATGAAGGCCTTGAGCGCTGCGTTACCGTTGGGCACGTGCTTGTAGTAGAAGCCGATCAGCAGGTACGAGCACAGGCCCACGCCTTCCCAGCCGAAGAACAGCACCAGCAGGTTGTCGCCCAATACCAGCAGCAACATGCTGAAGATGAACAGGTTGGTGTAGGCGAAGAAGCGTGAATAGCCTTCTTCACCGCGCATGTACCAGCTAGCGAACAGGTGAATCAGGAAACCCACGCCGGTGACCACACCGAGCATGGTGGCCGACAGGCCATCCAGATGCAGGGTGAAGCTCGGCGCCAGGCCTTCGACGCTCATCCACTGCCACAGGGTGAGGCTGTAGGCGCCGCCGGCCGGCGGGTTGCCGAGGAACGCGGCGATGACCCAGGCAGCGCTGGCGGCGGCCAGGCCGATGGAGCCGACACCGATCAGCGCGCTGGTGTTTTCCGAGAAGCGTCCGCGCGAGAAGGCCAGCAGCAGCCAGCCGAGCAGCGGGAAGAATAGAGTCAGGGCTAGAAGGTTCATCCGCGCATCTCGCTGGCAGCGTCGATATCCAGGGTGTTGAAGCGGCGATACAGCTGCAGCAGGATCGCCAGGCCGATGCTGGCCTCGGCGGCTGCCAGGGTGATCACCAGAATGAACATCACCTGGCCGTCAGCCGCGCCCCAACGGGCGCCAGCGACGACGAAGGCCAGTGCAGCGGCGTTCATCATCACTTCCAGGCTCATCAGGATGAACAGGATGTTGCGCCGCACCATCAGGCCGACCAGGCCGATGCAGAACAGCACGCCGGCCAGGGCCAGGCCGTGTTCGAGTGGGATTCCAGTCATGCGGTGGGCTCCTTGGCGTCGTGGCGGCCCAGGTGGTAGGCGGCGACCAGTGCGGCGAGCAACAGCATGGAGGCCAGCTCTACCGCCAGCAGATAAGGCCCGAACAGGCTGATACCGACTGCCTTGGCTTCCACCGTGGTGTGGCCGATATGGGCGTCGCTGACGTGATTGAGCAGCACATAGAGCAACTGGCCGAGCAGCAGGGCGCTGAGAATCGCCGGGCCGACCCAGATACCGGGCGTCAGCCACTTGCGCTCCTGCTCGGCGGCAGCCGGGCCGAGGTTGAGCATCATCACCACGAAGACGAACAGCACCATGATGGCGCCGGCGTAGACGATGATTTCCAGCGCGCCGGCGAAGGGCGCACCGAGGGCGAAGAACACCATCGACACCGCCAGCAGCGAGACGATGAGATAGAGCAGGGCATGTACCGGGTTGGTGTTGGTAACCACCCCGACCGTCGCTGCCACCGCCACACCGGCGGCGAAGTAGAACGCGAATTCCATCAGAAGCTCCTCATTGCTCCCCTCTCCCGCGTGCGGGAGAGGGGCTGGGGGAGAGGGTAAGAACGAGTCATGGCAGCAGGCCCTTGACGTTGATCGGCTCGGCCTCGTTCTGCGCGGCGCCCTTGGGCTTGCCGGCGATGGCCATACCGGCAACGCGGTAGAAGTTGTAGTCCGGGTTCTTGCCGGGGCCGCTGATCAGCAGGTCTTCCTTCTCGTACACCAGATCCTGGCGCTTGAACTCGCCCATCTCGAAATCGGGGGTGAGCTGGATCGCGGTGGTCGGGCAGGCTTCCTCGCACAGGCCGCAGAAGATGCAGCGCGAGAAGTTGATGCGGAAGAACTCCGGGTACCAGCGCCCGTCGTCGGTCTCGGCCTTCTGCAGCGAGATGCAGCCCACCGGGCAGGCCACGGCGCACAGGTTGCAGGCCACGCAGCGTTCCTCGCCGTCGGGGTCGCGGGTCAGGACGATGCGGCCACGGTAGCGCGGCGGCAGGTAGACCGGTTCTTCCGGGTATTGCAGGGTGTCGCGCTTGCGAAAGCCATGGCTGAACACCATGACCAGGCTGCGCAGTTGGGTGCCGGTACCGACCAGCACGTCCCAGATGTACTTGAACATTGCTTTTCTCCTTACTGGGCCGTGGCCAGCACGACGGCGCCGGTCACCAGCAGGTTGATCAGGGTCAGCGGCAGGCAGAACTTCCAGCTAAAGGCCATGACCTGGTCATAGCGCGGGCGTGGGATCGACGCGCGCAGCAGGATGAAGATCATGATGAAGAAGGCCGTTTTCAGCGCGAACCAGAAGAACGGAATCTGCGGCAGGATGCCGAACGGGCCATGCCAGCCACCGAAGAACAGGGTTACCAGCAGCGCCGACACGGTGACGATGGCCACGTATTCGCCGACGAAGAACATGCCCCATTTCATGCCGGCATATTCGATGTGGTAACCATCGGCCAGCTCCTGCTCGGCTTCCGGCTGGTCGAACGGGTGACGGTGGGTCACGGCGACGGCGGCGATGAAGAAGGTACAGAAACCGAAGAACTGCGGAATGATGAACCACAGGTTCTGCGCCTGGTAGTCGACTATGTCGCGCATGTTGAACGAGCCGACCTGCGCCACTACGCCCATCAGCGCCAGGGCCAGGAACACCTCGTAGGAGATGGTCTGGGCCGAGGCACGCAGGCTGCCGAGCAGGGCGAACTTGTTGTTGCTCGACCAGCCGGCGAACAGCACGGCATAGACCGAAAGACCCGCCATGGCGAAGAAGAACAGGATGCCGATGTTCAGATCCGCCACGCCCCAGGTCGGGGTGATGGGGATGATGGCGAAGGCCATCAGCATCGCCGAGAAGGCGATCATCGGCGCCAGGATGAAGATGAACTTGTCGGCGAACGGCGGCGTCCAGTCCTCCTTGAAGAACATCTTGATCATGTCGGCGGCGATCTGGAACATGCCGAACGGCCCCACACGGTTGGGGCCGTAGCGATCCTGCCACCAGCCGAGCAGACGGCGCTCGATGAAGCTCAGCAGCGCGCCGCAGACCACCACCACCAGCAGGATGACGATGGCCTTGAGTACCGCGATGACGATCTCGATCAGTTCGGGCGTCAGCCAACTCATTGCGCGGCCTCCTGCAGCAGGGTCACGCTGGCACCGGCGAGCGTCGCGGCAATGCCCGGCAAGCCGACCGGTAGGCCGACCAGGCCAATGGCCAGGTCATCACGCACCTGCAGCGGCAGGCGCAGGGCCTGGCCGTTGACGCGCAGGGCCAGCAGCGCGCCGTCATTCACCCCCAGGCGTGCCGCTTCATCGCGGGCCAGGGCCACATAGGGCTCGGGCATGCGTTCCTGAATCGGTTTGGCGCGCGCGGAGTTTTCCTCGCTGCCGAACAGGTGGTGCAGCGGCGCCACCTGCCAGGTGCCGGCTGCCGGGTTGAACGCGGCGTTCACGGCGAACCAGGGCAGGGCGTTGCCGGCAGCTTCGAGCAGGCGTACGCCGGGGTCGCCAGCGCGCAGATGACCACCGACCTCGTCCTGGAATTTGTTCCAGGCCTGCGGCGAGTTCCAGCCCGGCGACCAGGCGAACGGAATCTGTTGCCGATCTTCCTTGCTGCCGGCGTAGCCTTCCATGGAGAAGGCGAAGGCGGTGTCCTGATCTTGCGGCTGACGCGGCTCGTGCACGCTGATATTAGCGCGCATGGCGGTACGACCACTGTAGCGGTGCGGCTCGCGAGCGAGCTTGAGGCCCTTGATGCGGAACGAGGCGCTAGGCGCGGCGTCCTTGATGCCGGCCAGCAGCGGGTTGCTGGCGGCGCAGGCCTCGGTGACCTGATCCAGTTGCGTCCAGTCCACGGCCTTGCCTTGCAGGGTGCTGTGCAGCGCGTGCAGCCAGCGCCAGCCTTCGCGGATCAGAATATTGCTGTCGTAGTAGCTCGGCTCATAGACCTGGAAGAAGCGCTGGGCGCGGCCTTCGAGGCTGACCAGGGTGCCGTCGCCTTCGGCGAAGCTGGCCGCCGGCAGCAGCAGGTGGGCGCGTTCGCTGGTGGCGGTGCGCTGGTGATCGGCGACGATCAGCGTCTGTGCTGCGCTGAGTGCGGCATCGACCTTGGCGGCATCGGCGCGGCGGTACAGGTCGTTTTCCAGCACGATCACGGCATCGGCCTGGCCGTTGCTCAGAGCATCGAGTGCGGCATCGACGGAGTCGCCACCGAGCAGGGCCAGCCCCAGGCTGTTGGCCTCGGGCACCACCAGGCTCAGCGAGCCGTTCTTCTCGCGGTTCTTCAGCGCGTTGGCGACATTGGCGGCGGCTTCGATCAGGGCTTTATCGCCCAGGGAGGCGCCGGAAACGATCAGTGGGCGCTTGGCATTGATCAGGGCATCGGCGATGCGCTGCACCAGTTCGCCGGCTTCGGCGTCCAGGCCGTCGACGGCCGGTGCGCTCGGGTCGATGGCGTGGGCCACGGCGAAACCGATACGGGCCAGGTCGGCCGGCGCGGCGTGCACGCACTGCTCGGCGATATCGTCGAGGCGGGTTTCAGCGACGCTGGCGATGAACAGCGGGTGCAGAGCGTGTTGAGCGACGTTCTGCACCGCCGCCATGTGCCAGTCCTGAATACGCGCACCGGCAGCGATTTCGGTGGCCTTGCCCTTGACCGCCTGGCGCAGGGCCAGGGCCAGGCGTGCGGCGGTCTGGGTCAGGTCTTCGCCGAGGACGAAAATGGCGTCGTGCAGCTCGACATCGCGCAGGGTCGGGGTCGGCAGCGGGCCGTTTTGCAGGATGTCGCGGATCAGGCGGATATTGGCCAGTTCGCCAGCGGCGATGCCGCTATAGAAGTTGTTGGCGCCCACCAGTTCGCGCAGGGCGAAGTTGGCTTCGAGGCTGGCGCGCGGCGAGCCAATGCCGATCACACGCTTGCCCTTGAGCAGCTCGGCGGCCTTGTCCAGCGCGGCATCGATACCGATGGCCTGGCCGGCCAGCAGTGGCTGACGCGGGCGATCTTCGCGGTTGACGTAGCCATAGCCGAAGCGGCCACGGTCGCAGAGGAAGTACTGGTTGACCGAGCCGTTGAAGCGGTTCTCGATACGGCGCAGCTCGCCGTAGCGCTCACCGGGGCTGATGTTGCAGCCGCTGGAGCAGCCATGGCAGATGCTCGGGGCGAACTGCATGTCCCACTTGCGGTTGTAGCGCTCGGAGTGGGTCTTGTCGGTGAACACACCGGTCGGGCAGACCTCGACCAGGTTGCCGGAGAACTCGCTTTCCAGCGTGCCGTCCTCGACGCGGCCGAAGTACACGTTGTCGTGCGCGCCGTAGACGCCCAGGTCGGTGCCGCCGGCGTAGTCCTTGTAGTAGCGCACGCAGCGGTAGCAGGCGATGCAGCGGTTCATCTCATGAGCGATAAAGGGGCCCAACTCTTGGTTTTGATGAGTCCGCTTGGTAAAGCGATAGCGACGGGCGTTGTGCCCGGTCATCACCGTCATGTCCTGCAGGTGGCAGTGGCCGCCTTCCTCGCACACCGGGCAGTCGTGCGGGTGGTTGGTCATCAGCCATTCGACGACGCTGGCGCGAAATTGCTTGGCTTCTTCGTCGTCAATGGAAATCCAGGTGTTGTCGGTGGCGGGTGTCATGCAGGACATGACCAGACGACCACGGGTGTCGTTCTCGTCGTTGTACTGCTTGACCGCGCACTGGCGGCACGCCCCAACGCTGCCAAGCGCCGGGTGCCAGCAGAAGTAGGGGATATCGAGTCCGAGGGACAGGCAGGCCTGCAGGAGGTTGTCTGCACCATCGACTTCGAAATCTTTGCCGTCTACGTGGATAGTGGCCATTTCTTTAAGTCTTCGTTTACCCGCTGGTTAAAGCGGCTGGCTAAGGGAATTCGTCTGTTCAGCTCGCGGTCGCCGGCGTGCGGGGCGTGGTCGCCACCTGGGCCACACCGGCCTCGAACTCTTCACGGAAATACTTGATCGCGCTGCCCAGCGGCTCTACGGCGCCTGGTGCGTGCGCGCAGAAAGTCTTGCCCGGGCCGAGGAAGTTGACCAGGCCGAGCAGGGTTTCGATGTCCTCGCGGCTGCCTTGCTTGCGCTCCAGGGCACGGAGAATCTTCACGCTCCACGGCAGGCCGTCGCGGCACGGCGTACACCAGCCACAGGACTCGCGAGCGAAGAACTCTTCCATGTTGCGCAGCAGGGACACCATGTTGATCGAGTCGTCCACTGCCAGTGCCAGGCCGGTGCCCATGCGCGTGCCGACCTTGGCGATGCCGCCGGCGTACATCTGCGCCTCGAGGTGCTCGGGCAGCAGGAAACCGGTGCCGGCACCGCCAGGCTGCCAGCACTTGAGCCTGTAGCCGTCGCGCATGCCGCCGGCATGGTCCTCGAACAGCTCGCGCGCTGTGACGCCGAACGGCAGTTCCCACAGGCCGGGGTTCTTCACCTTGCCGGAGAAGCCCATCAGCTTGGTGCCGTGGTCTTCGCTGCCGGGGCGTGCGAGGCCCTTGTACCAGTCCACGCCCTGGCCGACGATGGCCGGCACGTTGCACAGGGTCTCGACGTTGTTGACGCAGGTGGGCTTGCCCCAGACGCCGACGGCAGCGGGGAAGGGCGGCTTGGCGCGCGGGTTGGCGCGGCGGCCTTCCAGCGAGTTGATCAGCGCGGTTTCCTCGCCGCAGATGTAGCGGCCGGCGCCGGTATGCACGAACAGCTCGAAGTCGAAGCCGCTGCCAAAGATGTTCTTGCCGAGCAGGCCGGCAGCCTTGGCTTCCTCGATGGCGCGATTGAGGTTGGCGGCGGCGTCGACGTATTCGCCACGCAGGAAGATGTAGCCGCGGTAGGCCTTGAGCGCACGCGCCGAGATCAGCATGCCTTCCACCAGCAGGTGCGGCAGTTGCTCCATCAGCAGGCGGTCTTTCCAGGTGTTGGGCTCCATTTCGTCCGCATTGCACAGCAGGTAGCGGATGTTCATGGATTCGTCGGCCGGCATCAGGCCCCACTTCACCCCGGTGGGGAAGCCGGCGCCGCCACGGCCCTTGAGGCCGGATTCCTTGACGGTCTGCACGATGTCGGCCTGGGCCATCTCGGTCAGTGCCTTGCGCGCGGCCGTGTAGCCGTTCTTCTGCTGGTACTCCTGCAGCCATACCGGCTGGGCGTCGTCACGCAGACGCCAGGTCAGCGGGTGGGTTTCTTCGCTGCGGGCGATGCGGTTGGCCGGGCCGATGGAGGTCAGGATCTTCATAGCGGTGCGCCGACTCATGGATAGTCCTCCAGCAGCTTGGCGACGCCGTCAGGTTGGACGTCGCCGAAGGTGTCGTCGTCGATCATCAGCGCAGGAGCCTTGTCGCAGTTGCCCAGGCAACACACCGGCAGCAGGGTGAAGCGATTGTCGCTGGTGGTCTGGCCAAGGCCGATGCCGAGCTGCTTCTGCATCTCACTGACCACCGATTCATGGCCGCCGATGTAGCAGGTCATGCTGTCGCACACGCGGATCACGTGGCGGCCCACCGGCTGGCGGAAGATCTGGCTGTAGAAAGTGGCCACGCCCTCGACGTCGCTGGCCGGGATGCCGAGAATTTCGCCAATGGCGTCAGCGGCACCGTCCGGCACCCAGCCGCGTGCCTTCTGCACGATCTTCAGCGCCTCGATGCTGGCGGCGCGCGGGTCTTCGTAGTGATGCATCTCGTGCTCGATGGCCGAGCGCTCGGTTTCGCTGAGGGTGAAACGGTCGGTCTGAATTAGCGTGCTCATGATCAGCGGTCCACGTCGGCCATGACGAAGTCGATACTGCCAAGATAGGCGATCAGATCCGCCACCATGCTGCCGCGGATCACCGAGGGGATCTGCTGCAGGTGGGCGAAGCTGGGGGTGCGAATCCGGGTGCGGTAGCTCATGGTGCTGCCGTCGCTCGTCAGGTAGTAGCTGTTGATGCCCTTGGTCGCCTCGATCATCTGGAAGGCTTCGTTGGCCGGCATGACCGGGCCCCAGGAAACCTGCAGGAAGTGGGTGATCAGGGTTTCGATGTGCTGCAGCGTGCGCTCTTTCGGCGGCGGCGTGGTCAGCGGGTGATCGGCCTTGTACGGGCCTTCCGGCATGTTCTTCAGGCACTGATCGATGATGCGGATGCTCTGGCGCATCTCCTCCACCCGCACCATGCAGCGGTCATAGGCATCGCCATTGGCCGCCAGCGGCACCTCGAACTCGAAGTGCTCGTAGCCGGAGTAGGGGCGTGCCTTGCGCAGGTCGAAGTCGCAACCGGTAGCGCGCAAGCCGGCACCGGTGGTGCCCCATTCCAGCGCTTCCTTGGTGTTGTATTGCGCCACGCCTATGGTACGGGCCTTGAGGATGCTGTTCTTCAGCGCCGCCTTCTCGTATTCGTCGAGGCGTTTGGGCAGCCAGTCGACGAATTCCTTGACCAGCTTGTCCCAGCCGCGCGGCAGGTCGTGGGCGACGCCGCCGATGCGGTACCAGGCCGGGTGCAGGCGGAAGCCGGTGATGGCTTCGATCACCTTGTAGGCGCGTTGGCGGTCGGTGAAGGTGAAGAACACCGGGGTCATTGCGCCAACGTCCTGGATGTAGGTACCGAGGAACAGCAAATGGCTGGTGATGCGGAAGAACTCGGCGAGCATCACGCGGATGAAGTCGACACGGGCCGGCACCTTGATGCCGGCCAGCTTCTCCACCGAAAGCACGTAGGGCAGGTTGTTCATCACCCCGCCGAGGTAGTCGATGCGGTCTGTGTAGGGGATGAAGCTGTGCCAGCTCTGCCGTTCGGCCATCTTTTCGGCGCCACGGTGGTGGTAGCCGATCTCCGGCACGCAATCGACGATCTCTTCGCCGTCGAGCTGCAGGATGATGCGGAAGGCACCATGCGCCGATGGGTGGTTGGGGCCGAGGTTGAGGAACATGTAGTCCTCGTGCTCACCGCCGCGTTTCATGCCCCAGTCTTCAGGGCGGAAGCGCGCAGCTTCTTCCTCAAGCTGTTGCTTGGCCAGGGTCAGGCTGAACGGATCGAATTCGGTGGCGCGCGCCGGGTAGTCCTTGCGCAGCGGGTGACCTTCCCAGGTCGGCGGCATCATGATGCGGCTCAGGTGTGGGTGGCCGCTGAAGGTGATGCCGTACAGATCCCAGACTTCGCGCTCGTACCAGTTGGCGTTGGGCCAGATGCCGGTGGCGCTGGGCAGGTTGAGGTCGCGCTCGGACAAGGCGACCTTGATCATCACGTCACTGTTACGCTCCAGCGACATCAGGTGATAGAACACCGTGAAGTCGGCGTCCGGCAGGCCGCGACGCTGGGTGCGCAGGCGCTCGTCGATGCCATGCAGGTCATAGAGCATCACGTAGGGGCGCGGCAGGTTGCGCAGGCAGGTGAGCACGTCGATGAGGCGCTCACGGGCGACCCAGAGTACCGGCATGCCGGTGCGCGTCGCTTGCAGGGTGAAGCTGTCTTCGCCAAAGCGGGCTTGAAGTTCGGTGACGACGTCCTGGTCGTCAGCCTTGTAAGGCGGTATGGACACAACGGTGTCTTGAGTCATGGTCTCGGTCGCTGTCGATCAACGTAGAAAGTGGGCATGACGCTTGCGCAGGCAAGCATCGGCTCAGACTTCGTCGGGGCTACGCAGGTTGGTAACGGCGATTCGCTGCTCGCGGCGCTGTTCCTTCTGCGAAGGCATTTCGGCACGGTAGATGCCTTGATCGCCAACGACCCAGGATAGCGGGCGGCGCTCCTGGCCGATGGATTCCTGCAGCAGCATCAAGCCTTGCAGGAACGCCTCCGGACGGGGCGGGCAGCCGGGAATGTAGACGTCCACGGGGAGGAACTTGTCCACGCCCTGAACGACCGAGTAGATGTCGTACATGCCGCCGGAGTTGGCGCATGAACCCATGGAGATGACCCACTTGGGTTCCAGCATCTGCTCGTAGAGACGCTGGATGACCGGCGCCATCTTGATGAAGCAGGTGCCGGCGATGACCATGAAGTCGGCCTGGCGGGGGGATGCGCGAATGACTTCCGCACCGAAACGCGCGATGTCGTGCGGGGCGGTGAAGGCGGTGGTCATTTCCACATAGCAGCAGGACAGGCCGAAGTTGTACGGCCACAAGGAATTCTTGCGCCCCCAGTTGACCGCGCCGTTAAGCACGTCCGAGAGCTTGCCCATGTAGATGTTCTTGTGAACCTGATCCTCTAGCAGCGGGTCGGAGACGACCTCCCGCTGGCCGATCGGATACGCCTCATTGGGCGCATTCGGGTCGACCCGAGTAAGTTTGTATTGCATCGCCAAAGCCTCATTGTTTTAGCTTCGCCTGCCGTTCACGACGTCCCTGCGGTGCCCAATCGAGCGCCCCGATACGCCAAAGATAGACAAGACCTGCCAACAGAATTGCTATGAAAACTGTAGCTTCGATCAGGCCCGCCCAGCCGCTTTCGCGCACCGAGACTGCCCAAGCGAAGAGATAGAGGGCTTCAACGTCGAAGATCACGAAGAGCATCGCGACCAGATAGAACTTGGCTGACAGGCGCAGACGCGCGCTGCCGGTAGGAAGCATGCCCGACTCGAAAGGCTCGTTCTTGCTACGTCCCCAGGCCTTGCTGCCGAGCAGACTGGAAAGGCCGAGCATGAAGGCAATGAGCCCGCAGACACCCAGCAAGAAGACAGCGAAAGCCCAGTTCTGGGACATGGTCGTTACCGCATCAGGCATGCCGGTACCCCTTGGTAAAGAGACGGCTTCTATTATTCATGATGGAGCCGCGCAGGCTGCACGGGCTCTGAAAAATCCTGAAAACAATTCTATGCCCGATGAACGGCATAAGTAAATTTCCAGCGTCAAATAAATTCGGTCTTCTTTGTGTCAAAACCCTTGCCCTGTGGCTCGCTTGCAGCCAAGCGCTCATCACAAGGAGCCTGATGTTGCAGATTGGCGCGCGGCGGATAGGTTCATTGTTTTACGCACCTGCATTGCCTCGTTGCACCCATGCAACACTCTGTCGCGTTCACCGCTCTGAATCGGGGGCGTGCTGCACTGGTAACGCCGCTCGAAGGGCTTAACGGTCAGTATTGTCCGAGACTTGGCGGCGGCGCGCGAGCATACTTTGGAAGCAATACCGATGGACGAACGAAACTTTCGCAGCAAAATCCGCACTGCTCCTAGGATTAAAGGTAGCAGAAGAAAAATTGCGCGGACGAATGCTAATAAAACCCTTTCGTTCGTGTTGAGACTCGCTCTCTGCAAGGAGATGGCAGGCGGCATTTTTAATGCATTAAGTGCATTAATAGCTTTTTTATATAAGAAAAAGTAATTTTTCTGTCATGACGACAGGAAGGTTAGGGTGATGGGTGCGGTCGCAATGACCGTCCAGGCGTGTGCTCGTTTTAGCTGTTCAAGCCGCTTGCCGCGTTCTGCAGTCGGTTGTTTTCAGCCTGTCGGCGGCACAGAGGAGGCCCCCTCGCCCTGCACGGGAGAGGGGGCCTGCGACAGGCTTAGAACAGCGGCTTACCGTCTTCGCGCGTGACGATCACTGTGGCCGAGCGTGGGCGACGGCCGGGGCCGTCCGGCCAGGTGCTGCGGAAATTCGTTGGTGTGGAGCCTTCACCCGGATGCTGGATATTGACGAACAGCGTGCGGAAGTCCGGCGTGGCAGTGATACCGGTGACCTCACAACCCACGGGGCCAACCAGGAAGCGCTTCATCTCACCGGTGGTCGGTTCGGCCACCAGCATCTGGTTGTTGCCGAATGGCCCGCTGGCGAGCTGGCTGCCGCTCATGTCGGTCTGAATCCACAGGCGACCGTCCTCATCGAACCACAGGCCATCCGGGCTGGCCAGGCGATTGTCGGCGGTCAGCGGCTTGCCGTTGAGGTCGAGGCTGTCGTTCTCTGGGCCTGCCAGCAGGAACAGGCTCCAGACGAACTCGCGGCCGGCATAGTCGCGGCTCTGCTCGCGCCAGCGGATGATGTGGCCATAGGCATTGGCCGGACGCGGGTTGGCTGCATCGACCACGGTGCGCGAACTGTTGTTGGTGAGGGTGAAGTAGACGTCGCCGTTGTTCGGGTTCACCGCGCCCCATTCCGGGCGATCCATCTTGGTGGCGCCGACGATGTCGGCAGCCAGGCGGGTGTTGATCAGCACTTCGCCCTGGTCGGCGAAGCTTACCCCGGCGGCCTCGCAGGCGGCCTGGAAAGCCTTGTTCTTGATATCCAGTGCCAGCCACTCGCCCTTGCCGTTGGCCTTGAAGCGCGCCACGTAAAGAGTGCCCTCGTCGAGCAGGCTGCCGTTGCTGCGACCCGGTATGTACCTGCCGCGACTGACGAACTTGTAGATGTACTCGTTCTGCGAGTCGTCGCCGGAATAGCAGACCACCGGACGGCCCGGCTTGACCGGCGCGAACACCAGGCCCTCGTGGGCGAAACGTCCCAGGGCGGTACGCTTGACCGGGGCGGATTCCGGTGCGAAGGGGTCGATCTCGACGATCCAGCCGAAGTGATTCGGCTCGTTGCGATAGTCGCCATTGGCATCGGCGGCCAGGCGGGTGGCATTGAAACGCTGGAATTCGTCACCGGCCAGGTGATCCCAGCCGTAGCGGCTGGCGCTGCCCACGCCGTAGCGGGTCATCTCGCGCGGGCGATCTGCGTCGCCACTGGCGAAATAGCCGGCCCAGTTTTCCTCGCAGGTCAGGTAGGTACCCCAGGGCGTGAAGCCATTGGCACAGTTGTTCAGTGTGCCGCGAGTGGCAGTGCCGTCAGGGCTGTAGCGGGTCCTGAGCAGGGCGTGACCGCGTGCGGGGCCGCTGATCTGCATCGGTGTAGCGCCCGTGATGCGACGGTTGCGCGCGCTGGGCAGCACCTCCCACTGGCCGCGCGTGCGGCGCACCTCAACCACTGAAACGCCATGGGCGTTGATTTCCTTGCGCACTTCATCGGCGTTGCTGCGCATGCCGCCGACCAGCGTCGGGCCGTTGGGGTGCAGAAGTTGGGCATCGATATATTCGTGGTTAAGCACCAACAGACCGTGGTCGCTCTTGTGGCCGCCACCGCGCTGACCATCGATGGGGAAGAAGTGCATGCCGTCATGGTGCATGCCGGTCTGGTCGGCCTGATCGGCGGCACTGTTGCCGGCGTTTTCGAGAAATGCCGGGAAGCTGCCACGAATTGGCGTGCCCCAGGGGATGAAAGCACTAGCCCGGTAACCGGCTGGCACGGTGATGGTATCCGCTCGGGTAACCGCCACCGGATCGAATGGCAGACGCTTGTTGCGCTTTTTCAGGCGTTCGAGCAGATCCTTGAGCGGATTGCTGGCGGCCTCGGCGCTGCCGGGCAGGGCAACACCGAGAAAACCCATGACGCCGAGCGCAGCACCGCCGGCTACCACCTGGCGGCGGCTCAGACCGGCTTCGATGAGGTCATGGATATGGGGGTTATCGGACGTATTGCTAAGCGGTTCATCACCATTGCCGAATAGCACGTCTTGCTCTTTTTGATTACGCACGGAGGGCTCCTGGTTAGGCTGATCGACGGAGCCATGACGCTAACCAAGTAAAGCGACGGAATAGTGACAGACGCTGTGCGCTGCTGCACAAAAAAGCATGGAGAAGGGGGGCAATAAACCACTGGGTTGGTACTGCTTCTTTGGGGGCGCCGAAGGACGCCGGCAGAGACGTTTGCGATACCGCCAGGCATAAAAAAGCCCCGGCAAGCCGGGGCGGATTAGGCAAAAGGCGCAGCGGGTGCGTGGCCCGCTGCGGGGAACCGTTCTTAATGGAACTGGTTCATGGTGTTGTCTTTACCACTGGCTTTCAGAGCAGCTTCGCCAGCGAAGTACTCCTTGTGGTTGTCGCCGATGTCGGAGCCAGCCATGTTCTGGTGCTTGACGCAGGCGATGCCCTGACGGATTTCCTGACGCTGCACGCCCTTGACGTAGGCCAGCATGCCCTGGTCGGCGAAGTAGCCCTTGGCCAGGTTGTCGGTGGACAGAGCCGCAGTGTGGTAGGTCGGCAGGGTGATCAGGTGGTGGAAGATGCCGGCATGGGCCGAACCGTCGCGCTGGAAGGTACGGATCTTCTCGTCGGCCAGCTTGGCCAGTTCGGTCTCGTCGTATTCCACGCTCATCAGCTTGGCGCGG
This sequence comes from Pseudomonas sp. GOM7, assembly GCF_026723825.1. NCBI lineage: Bacteria > Pseudomonadati > Pseudomonadota > Gammaproteobacteria > Pseudomonadales > Pseudomonadaceae > Pseudomonas > Pseudomonas sp. GOM7. The sequence goes on from NZ_CP113519.1 coordinate 2,618,517, forward strand.
TCGTAGGCGGACACGTCCTTGCCTTCGGCAACCATGGTGTCGAACACCTGCTGACGGAAGTTCAGGGTCCAGTTGAAGGACGGGCTGTTGTTATAGACCAGCTTGGCGTTCGGGATGACTTCGCGGATGCGATCAACCATGCCCTTGATCTGGCCAACGTGCGGCTTCTCGGTCTCGATCCACAGCAGGTCGGCGCCGTTCTGCAGACTGGTGATGCAGTCCAGTACGCAGCGATCTTCGCCAGTGCCCTTGCGGAACTGGAACAGGTTGGACGGCAGGCGCTTGGGACGCAGCAGTTTGCCTTCGCGCTTGATCACGACGTCGCCGTTGCCCAGCTCGGCTTCGGAGATTTCTTCGCAATCGAGGAAGGAGTTGTACAGGTCGCCCAGGTCGCCCGGCTTGTTGGTGACGGCGATCTGCTTGGTCAGGCCGGCGCCCAGGGAGTCGGTACGGGCGACGATCACGCCGTTGTCGATGCCCAGCTCGAGGAAGGCATAGCGAACGGCAGCGATCTTGGCGAGGAAGTCGGCGTGGGGAACGGTCACTTTACCGTCCTGGTGACCGCACTGTTTCTCGTCGGAAACCTGGTTCTCGATCTGGATGCAGCAGGCACCGGCTTCGATCATGCGCTTGGCCAGCAGGTAGGTGGCTTCCGGGTTACCGAAGCCCGCGTCGATGTCGGCAATGATCGGGACGATATGGGTCTCGAAGTTGTCGATCTGGTTCTGGATCTCGGCAGCCTTGGCCTGGTCGCCGGCTTCGCGAGCGGCATCCAGCGCGGTGAACAGCAGATCCAGCTCGCGGCTGTCGGCCTGACGCAGGAAGGTGTACAGCTCTTCGATCAGGTCGGAGACGGCGGTCTTCTCGTGCATCGACTGATCCGGCAGCGGGCCGAAGTCCGAGCGCAGGGCGGCGACCATCCAGCCGGACAGGTACAGGTATTTCTTGTTGGTGGTCTTCAGGTGCTTCTTGATCGAAATCAGCTTCTGCTGACCGATGAAGCCGTGCCAGCAGCCCAGGGACTGGGTGTAGAGGGAGGAGTCGGCGTCGTACTCTTCCATGTCCTTGCGCATGATGTCAGCGGTGTACTGAGCGATTTCCAGACCAGTCTTGAAGCGGTTCTGGGCGCGCATACGGGCGACGGACTCGGGGTTGATAGCGCTCCAGCTGCTGCCGAACTTCTCTTTCAGAGCGGCTACAGCCTTGATGTCGTTTTGATATGCGGACATGGTCAATCCTTCAAAGAATGTGTTGTTTGAGCACCAACTACCCACTCTAGACGCGCATGAATGCGACGGCTGCGGGCGGCTACCACTTCGACGGCGAGAAAACGGCTGAAAGGCGAGGTTGTACTGCGAGGAGGGGGGGCAGGCGAGCAGGTCGCAGGTTGCTACAGGCTTCGGGCTCGTGGAAACCCTTGGCGCAGTGCTGAGCCTGGCGATCTGTCTGTTACTTGACGCTTCCCCGTCCCTCAGGACAACTTCGTTCCAGTCGCAACCTCGTCGTACGGCCTTGTGGGCTGTTGGGACACGGACCGCTACGAAGTGCTTCGTTGGCGATCTGGAGATCCTTTTCAGGACCCCTGGCTAGCGGGAGCGAAGCCATCATGCCTCTCGTCAGGTGCTTCGTCAAACGTTTTGTAGTGCTTTTTTCGGACTACTACATATTCAGTAGACGACTGGTCGGTCACGCACCGCGCCGCATGGGGCGGGCGTTTCAGGGCTTTCAGGGGTTGCGCGACTTGTCCATGCTTCCAGAGGGGCAGGGGCATTGGACTTTGGTCGGAGATATCAGTCGAGGGCTTCGACCTTGATGCGCAGGGACATGTCTTCACGCCCTTGGGTGCTGTAGCGGCGCAGGACGTCGCTCTCGCCGGAGCTGCTTTGCTCGCTGACGCCGCCCAGGGTCATCCACTCGCCGAGACGGCCGCTGACACGGGTATCGGTGCTCTGCACGTCGATCGCGCCCGGCCGGCTGTTGCTGAGCCGATCACGCTGACTGCTGATGGTGAGGTGTACCAGTTCGCCGGAGAGGCTTGCTGTCACGTAGAAGCCGCGGGTCACGTCGCGATACTGAGTGTCCTGATAGACCTGGCCGTAGGGGCCGGTGCGGGTGCTGGTCAAGGGCACGCTCTGGCCCACCTGGATCAGCGCCGGATAGCCTTCGGTGGCCTGCACCTGCTGGGTGCCACCGCCACGGCTGTCGGTGCTGCGGCGGATGATGCGGACTTGGTCACGGCCGTTGACTTCGCCACGGCCGATCTGCACCTCGGCGTTACCGGCACTGAGGCTGCCGTCGACGCCATAGCCGCGGTCGTTCTGCTGGCTGCTATCGGCGCTTTCCACGGTGATCAGCAGGCGCCGTGGGCGGGTATCGAGCTGCTGTAGCAGTACGCGTACTTCGCCGATCTTGGCCGGCGGCGCATTGACGATCAGTTGGTTGCCATAGGCGCTGACCTTGCCCTCGCTGCCGAGCATCGACTGCACCACGCCGAGCACCTCGTCGGCGGTGCGGTAGTTCAGCGGAATCACCTCCGTGGCCGCCTGCAGGGGCAGGCACAGGCAGAGCAGCAGGGCAGTGAGCAGCTTACGCAGGGTCATAGCAGGAAGCTCCGCAGATCGGGGTCGGTAATGCTGGTGTCCCAGGCCTGGTCGAACTGGGTCCGATGTTGACGCACGCGCGCCGGATCGGCGTAGACGGCGTAACCGGCATGCTGATCGAGTTCTGGGCGCAGCAGCAAACCGCTGTCGTCAGCAATCAGATAGCTTTGCTCGAGACTGGGGTAATCAGGATTGAGCTTGCGGATATGCAGGTTGGAAGACAGTCGCCGCGATAGGGCGAGCAGGCGATGGCCTTCCTTCACGGCGCGGCTCGTATCGCGCAACAGGATGCGCAGGCGTGCCCGCGGGCTTGCCAGCAGAAAGCGACTGCAGGCTTGCTGCACACTGCCATGGTTGTAGAGCCAGGGCTCCAGGTCGTCGCTGTACAGGCACAGGCTGCGTTGCGCCTGCTGCATCAGTGCCAGAACGTGGGCGCAAGCTTCCGGCGGCTGGCTGAAACGCTCCAGGCGCTCATGCTGACCAAGGATGAAGGGAGCAGCATCCCACTGCCTCGCCTCTGGCGTGACGGGCTCTGGATTGTGCACGGCAAAACGCCCCGGCGACTGAAATTCGATGGCCGCCATTTCCATGGATTCTGGCGTATCGATTGTGTCGGCCGGGACGTGTTTGTCGTTCATCTGCTTCTCTATTGGCTGGTGCGCACCATATCGACGTGCGGTATGCCGGCGTCGAGGTACTCGTCGCTGACAATCCTGAAGCCTAGCCTTTCATAGAACGGCGTGGCGTGCACCTGAGCGGTGAGCATTTGCTGATGCAGGCCGCGTTTTTCCGCTTCGGCGATCACCGCCTGCATCAGCGTCTCGCCAACCTTGAGGCCGCGCCAGTCCTTGAGTACCGAGACACGACCGATATGTCCATCCGGTAGCAGACGCGCGGTGCCCACGGCGTAATCACCTTCCTCGGCGAGGAAGTGCACCGCTTCGGCATCCTCGGCGTCCCATTCCAGCTCGGGCGGTACCGATTGCTCGGCGACGAAGACGGTGTCGCGGATACGGCGGAGTTCGGCGCTGTCTCGGTACCAATCCGCCACGCGAACGGTGATCTCACTCATCGGCAAACCCCAGGCTGCCCTGTTTGACCAGTTCCCACAGCAGGGTACGCCCCTCGTCGTCGGCCAGCCAGGCGCCGAGGTTTTCCACATGTAACGCATCGGCGCTGCAGATCAGCTTCAGCAGCTCGCGCAGGTTGGTCGAAACCAAGCGGCTCTGGCCGCTGGCGAACAGCACCAGGTCTTCACCCACTTCCGACCACGCCATGCGCGCGCTGGGGTTGCGGATGAGGATCGCGCCGTCTTCCAAGGCGCCGAGGAAGTCTTCCTCCTCGATCTCGATGCCGGCGACCAGCTCCGGATACTTGGGTTCGGTCATGAACTGGCCGAACCAGGTCATCAGCAGACGCTCGTCGCTCATGTGTTCGTTGAGCAAGGCCTTGAGACGCTCCAGGGCGTCGCGCTGGATCTGGTTGGGATCCTCGCTGGGCTGGATGTCGGCATCGCTGTAGCGCTCTTCGTCGGGCAGGAACTGGCCGAGGAAGTCAGTGAAATGGGTCAGTACTTCGGCGGCGCTTGGCGCGCGGAAGCCCACGGAATAGGTCATGCAATCATCCTCAGCGGTGCCACAGTGGGCGAGGCAGGGCGGCAGGTAGAGCATGTCGCCGGGTGCCAGCACCCATTCATCGGTTGGGTCGAATTGAGCCAGGATCTTCAGATCGGCGTGGGGGAGCAGCGGGCTGTCGGCATCGCACATCTGGCCAATCTGCCAGCGGCGATGGCCGTGAGCCTGCAGCAGGAATACGTCGTAGTTGTCGAAATGCGGGCCGACGCCGCCACCAGGGGCGGCGAAACTGATCATCAGGTCGTCGATGCGCCACTTGGGCAGGAACTTGAAGTCTTCCAGCAGTTCGGCCACTTCCGGGACGAACTGGTCGACGGCTTGCACCAGCAGGGTCCAGTCACGCTCGGGCAGCGTCTGGAAGGTGTCTTCGTTGAATGGGCCGCGCTGCAGCTCCCAGGGGCGCTCGCCATGCTCGATCACCAGGCGCGACTCGACTTCTTCTTCCAGCGCCAGGCCGGCCAGTTCGTCCGGGCTGATCGGACTCTCGAAGTCAGGAATGGCCTGGCGCACCAGCAGCGGCTTCTTCTGCCAGTAGTCACGCAGGAATTCACGGGCTGTGAGGCCACCCAGCAACTGCAGCGGAGTATCAGGATTCATCGATAAGCCCTTGAAATGGATAAAAACCTTTAAACAAAAACGCCCGGCTCAGCCGGGCGTCCTCGAGGCTGGTGTACTCAGATACGCTTGGCCTGAGCCACGGCGTTACCGATATAGCGCGCCGGAGTCAGTTGCTTGAGCTCTTCCTTGGCGGCGGTCGGCATGTCCAGACCGTCGATGAAAGCTTGCAGCGCTTCGGCGCTGATGCCCTTGCCGCGGGTCAATTCCTTGAGCTTTTCATAGGGGTTCTCAATGGCGTAGCGGCGCATCACGGTCTGGATCGGCTCGGCGAGCACTTCCCAGCAGGCATCCAGATCTTCAGCAATTCGCTGAGCATTGAGCTCCAACTTGCTGATTCCCTTGAGGCTTGCCTCATAGGCGATGACGCTGTGAGCGAAGCCGACACCCAGGTTGCGCAGCACGGTGGAGTCGGTCAGATCGCGCTGCCAGCGGGATATCGGCAACTTGCTGGCCAGGTGCTGGAAGATGGCGTTGGCGATGCCCAGATTACCTTCGGAGTTCTCGAAGTCGATCGGGTTGACCTTGTGCGGCATGGTCGAGGAGCCGATCTCGCCGGCCACGGTCTTCTGCTTGAAGTAACCGAGGGAAATGTAGCCCCAGACGTCGCGATCGAAGTCGATGAGGATGGTGTTGAAGCGGGCGATGGCGTCGAACAGCTCGGCGATGTAGTCGTGCGGCTCGATCTGGGTGGTGTAGGGGTTCCAGGAGAGGCCCAGGTCGTTTTCGATGAACTGACGGGCATTGGCCTCCCAGTCGATGCTCGGGTAGGCCGACAGGTGGGCGTTGTAGTTGCCCACGGCGCCGTTGATCTTGCCCAGCAACGGCACGGCGGCGACCTGGGCGATCTGCCGCTCCAGGCGGTAGACGACGTTGGCCAGTTCTTTGCCCAGAGTGGTGGGCGAGGCTGGCTGGCCGTGGGTGCGCGAGAGCATCGGCACGTCAGCGAATTTGACGGCCAGTTCACGAATGGCACCTGCCAGTTGCTTCATCAGCGGCAGCAGCACGCTGTCACGGCCTTCGCGCAGCATCAGGGCGTGGGACAGGTTGTTGATGTCCTCGCTGGTGCAGGCGAAGTGGATGAACTCGCTGACCTTGTCCAGTTCCGGCAGCTTGGCGGCCTGCTCCTTGAGCAGGTACTCCACGGCCTTGACGTCGTGGTTGGTGGTGCGCTCGATTTCCTTGACGCGCTCGGCGTGCTCGACGGCGAAGTTCTCTGCCAGCTCGTTGAGCAGGGCGTTGGCTTCGGCGGAGAAGGGCGCGACTTCCGGGATGCCTTCGTGGGCGGCCAGGCGCTGCAGCCAGCGCACTTCGACCAGGACGCGGCTACGGATCAGGCCGTATTCGCTGAAGATGGGGCGCAGGGCGCTGGTTTTGCCGGCGTAGCGGCCGTCGACGGGGGAAACCGCGGTGAGCGAGGAAAGCTGCATGTGGGCGTTCTCGGGCTGTCGGGCTGATAGGTCATCCGAGGCTCTGCGCATGACGCCTGCCTCATTGAAGCGGGCTCTAGCTCAGGCGCCTGGATGGCCTCTGACGAAAAGGGCGCATATTGTACATGAAAGAGCAGCCGCAAGCTTCAAGCTTCAAGCTTCAAGCGGCAAGTAGAACCCGCTCAGGAAATGCTGCGGTTCTTGCTGTTACTTGCAGCTTGTCGCTTGCGGCTGATGGGAAGCAGGCTGGCGGCGAAGATGAATGCCGCGCCGAGCAGCGAGAGGTTGTCCGGCGTCTCGCCCCACAATAGCCAGGCGATGAGGCCGGCGAAGACGATGGCCAGGTAGGCGACTGGGCCGATCAGCCCAGGCGGTGCCAGGCCATAGGCGCGCGACATGATCACCTGGCTGGCGGTGGCCAGTAGGCCAATGCCCAGCAGCCAACCAAGCTGGTTGGCATCCAGTGGTTGCCAACTCCAAGACAAGGGAATGGCGGAAAACAGCGCACTGAACAGCGAGAAATAGAAGACGATGCGCGTGGCTGGCTCGCTGTCGCTCATCTCGCGGATGGACACGAAAGCGAAGGCGGCCAGCAGGCTGGCGGCCAGGCCGACCAATGCTTCGCCCTCGAACAGAGCGGCGCTGGGTTTGGCCACCAGGGCCACACCGCACAGACCGATCAGGCTGCTGATGAGCATGCGTCGAGTCAGCGGCTCCTTGAGCCAGAAATGAGCGATCAGCGGAGTGAACACCGGTGCCGAGTAGGTGAACAGCATGGCGTCGGCCAGCGGCAGGTGGGCGATGGCGTAGAAGAAGCAGTACATCGCCGCCAGGCCGTAGGTGGTGCGCCACAGGTGAGATTTCAGACGAGTGGTGCGCAGTGGCCTGACCCCGCGCACCAACAGCAGTGGCAGAAAGAACAGCACGCCCACCAGATTGCGGAAGAACACCACCGACTCGTTGTTGACGCTGGCGGAAATCTCGCGGATGCCGACGCCGGTAAAGGCGAACAGCAGGGCGGATATGGCCAGCAGGAGGGCGCCCTGCAGCGGTCTGCTGCTGCGAGTCGGGGCGCTCATTCAGGCGCGCATCAGGGCGTAGAGTTCCTTGAGCAACTTGCCGCGACTGAATACCAGTTGCCAGCGATGCCCACCGAGTTGGCGCCACAGGCGGGCCGAACGAATGCCGGCAAGCAGCAGGGCGCGGATCTTCGCGGCGTTGTTCGGCTGCTGCAGGAAACGCATGTCGCCATGCACCTGAATGCGCTGGCGGAAGGTGCTGATGGTGTCCTGGTACAGGCCACCACAAGCCGCGATAACGTTGTCATGCACCAGGCCGAAGTGCTCGACCTGTTGCTGGATCTGATCCAGGCGGCTGCCCATGATTTCCAGCATGTCGCTGCGTTTGTCCAGTTGTCGCTCCAGGCCGATCAGCGCCAGGGAATAGCGCAGTGGTTCGCGCTGCAGGGCCGACGGGTTGCGTTCCAGGGCGCTGATCAGAGCGCGATAGCCGTCACGCAGGTTGAGGTCGTCGCCACCGTAGACGTCCAGTGTGCTTTGCGGATCACGGACGAGAAGGCTGCCGAGCATGCAGCCCAGCGACGCTTCGCTGATCTGGCCGGTGCGGGCGATCCGGTCCGCCAGCACGGCGGCCTCGAAGACGGCGCCGAGGGCGACCAATTGCTCCTGAATCGGGGTCATCGAGCACCCTCTTGGCAAGCTTCGGCGGTTTCGATCACACCGCCACCCAGGCACACCTCGCCGTCGTAGAACACCACGGACTGGCCCGGGGTAACGGCGCGCTGGGGCTCGTCGAACAGGGCGCGATAGCCGTTCTCGGTTCTCTCCAGGGTACAGTTCTGATCGCTCTGGCGATAACGCACCTTTGCGCTCAGGCGCCGCGGGGTGCTCAGATCCACCGGGTTGACCCAGTAGATGTCCGAGGCGAGCAGGGCGCGGGAGAACAGCCAGGGGTGCTCGTTGCCTTGGCCGACGATCAGCACGTTGCGGGTCAGATCCTTGCGCAGTACGTACCAGGGCTCGTCGCCGGCATCCTTCATGCCGCCAATACCCAGGCCTTGGCGTTGACCGATGGTGTGGTACATCAGGCCATGATGACGGCCGATGACCTGGCCATCGGTGGTCTCGATGTCGCCCGGTTGGGCCGGCAGGTACTGCTTGAGGAAGTCGCTGAAACGGCGTTCGCCGATGAAGCAGATGCCGGTGGAGTCCTTCTTCTTCGCCGTGGCCAGCTCGTATTTCTCGGCGATTGCCCGCACTTGCGGCTTTTCCAGTTCCCCGACCGGGAACAGGGTCTTGGCGATCTGCTCGCCGCCGACGGCGTGCAGGAAGTAGCTCTGATCCTTGTTCGGATCCAGCCCCTTGAGCAGTTCGGTACGGCCCTCGATGTCGCGGCGGCGCACGTAGTGGCCGGTGGCAATCAGGTCAGCGCCCAGGCTCAGGGCGTAGTCGAGGAAGGCCTTGAACTTGATTTCGCGGTTGCAGAGGATGTCCGGGTTAGGCGTGCGTCCGGCCTTGTATTCGGCCAGGAAGTGCTCGAACACGTTGTCCCAGTATTCGGCGGCGAAGTTGGCGGTATGCAGCTTGATGCCGATGCGGTCGCATACGGCCTGGGCGTCGGCCAGGTCATCCATGGCGGTGCAGTATTCGGTGCCGTCGTCTTCGTCCCAGTTCTTCATGAACAGGCCTTCGACCTGGTAACCCTGCTCCAACAGTAGCAGGGCGGAAACGGACGAATCGACGCCGCCGGACATGCCGACGATCACGCGTTGGGTGCTAGGTGCTTGCATGGGAGTCTGCGAGTGAAGCCTGAAAAACTGACGAGTCTACCAGAAAGCCTGCCCCCATAGCCCGGATGAAATCCAGGGTGATCGAGGCGGGTGCCCTTGCGCCGTAGGGTGCGCCGTGCGCACCAAGTAGGCATTGCGCTATTTCGTGGTGCGCGCAGCGCACCCTACGCGAGGCGCGCGCTGACGATCAATCGCGCACCAGCTCCAGAGAACCTCGGATGCCGGCCAGATAATCGTCCACGCAGCGCAGTACCAGTTCGCTGCGCCAGCGTTCGGGCTGGGCGGCCAGCTCGTCGCGGGTCAGCCAGGTGATGCCGCTGATGTCGGCGTCCAGCTCGCGCTCGGGGTCGTGGCGCAACGGGCGGGCGCTGAAGCACACGCGCTGGTAGGTCACGCCGTTGCTCGGCGCGGTGTAGAGATAGATGCCGGTCAGGCCGGTCAGCTCCACGTCCCAGCCGGTTTCTTCGAGGGTTTCGCGCAGCGCGGCCTGGCGCAGCGATTCGTTGGCTTCTAGGTGCCCGGCAGGCTGGTTGAGTACCAGGCGACCGGCCTTGAGTTCCTCGACGAAGAGGAAGCGGCCCTGGTCTTCGATGACCGTGGCCACGGTGATATGGGGTTGCCACTGCATTTCGCTTGCTCCAGATGGAAGTGGGGATTTTCGACATCGCGCCATAAAAAAGAACCCCGGCACAAGGCCGGGGTTCTTTCACACTCAGGCCTTATCAGGCATTTAGTGCAGCCAGAGCAGCATTGAAGGTTGCACTGGGGCGCATCACCTTGCTGGTCAGTTCGGGGTTGGAGCGGTAGTAGCCGCCGATGTCGGCCGGCTTGCCCTGTACGGCAGCCAGTTCGGCAACGATGGTGGCTTCCTGCTCGGTCAGTTGCTTGGCCAGCGGGGTGAAGTGAGCCTTCAGCTCGGCATCGTCGTTCTGCTCGGCCAGGGCTTGCGCCCAGTACAGCGCCAGGTAGAAGTGGCTGCCGCGGTTGTCGATCTCGCCCACCTTGCGCGCCGGGGACTTGTTGTTGTCCAGCAGCTTGCCGGTGGCCTGATCCAGGGTCTTGCCCAGCACCTTGGCCTTGGCGTTGTCGGTCTTGATGCCGGTTTCTTCCAGCGACACGGCCAGGGCCAGGAACTCGCCAAGCGAATCCCAGCGCAGGTAGTTCTCTTCCACCAGTTGCTGCACGTGCTTGGGCGCGGAACCGCCGGCGCCGGTTTCGTACATGCCGCCACCCGCCATCAGCGGCACGATGGACAGCATCTTGGCCGAGGTGCCCAGCTCCATGATCGGGAACAGGTCGGTCAGGTAGTCACGCAGTACGTTGCCGGTTACCGAGATGGTGTCCTGGCCACGGATCATGCGCTCCATGGATACGCGGATGGCCTCGTTGTAGCCCATCATGCGGATGTCCAGACCAGTCAGGTCGTGGTCCTTGAGGTACAGCTCGACCTTCTTCTGCAGCTCGCGGTCGTGGGCACGCTCAGGATCCAGCCAGAAGATGGCCGGGGTATTGGACTGACGGGCGCGGGTAACAGCCAGCTTGACCCAGTCGCGGATCGGCGCGTCCTTGGTCTGGCAGGCGCGCCAGATGTCGCCGGCTTCGACTTCGTGCTGCATCAGTACGGTACCGTCGGCGGCCACGACGCGCATGGTGCCATCGGCGGTCATCTCGAAGGTCTTGTCGTGAGAACCGTATTCTTCGGCCTTCTGCGCCATCAGGCCGACGTTCGGCACGCTGCCCATGGTGGTCGGGTCGAAGGCACCGTTGGTTTTGCAGAAGTTGATCATTTCCTGGTAAATGCGAGCGTAGGTGCTCTCAGGCATGACGGCCTTGGTGTCTTTCTGCTTGCCGTCCTTGCCCCACATCTGACCGGAGTTGCGGATCATCGCCGGCATCGAGGCGTCAACGATGACGTCGCTCGGGATGTGCAGGTTGGTGATGCCCTTGACCGAGTCGACCATGGCCATTTCCGGGCGATGGGCGTAGACCTCGTGGATGTCGTGGAGAATTTCTTCCTGCTGCGAAGCCGGCAGCGCCTTGATCTTGTCGTAGACGCTGCTGATGCCGTTGTTCGGGTTGACGCCCAGTTCCTTGAACAGCGCGCCGTACTTGTCGAACACGTCCTTGTAGTAGACGCTGACGGCGTGACCGAAGACGATCGGGTGGGAGACCTTCATCATGGTTGCCTTGACGTGCAGGGACCACATCACGCCGGTTTCCTTGCAGTCCTGCAGGGTCTTCTCGAAGAAGTCACGCAGCTTGCGGCAGCTCATGAACATGCTGTCGAACACTTCGCCTTCCTGCAGGGCGAGTTGCTTCTTGACCTCGACCTTGCCGTCCTTGCCGACGAACTCGATGCGCACGTCGCCGGCCTTGGCCATGGTGATCGATTGCTCACTGGAGAAGAAGTCGCCGCCGCGCATGTAGTCGGCGTGGGACTGCGAGGCCATGCTCCACTTGCCCATGCTGTGCGGGTGCTTGCGGGCGTAGGCCTTGACCGCGGCCGGGGCGCGACGGTCGGAGTTGCCTTCGCGCAGCACCGGGTTCACCGCGCTGCCGAGGATCTTGGCGTAACGGGCGCGCACTTCCTTGTCTTCCTCGCTCTGCGGGTCTTCCGGGAAGTTGGGGATGTTGTAGCCCTGGGCCTGCAGCTCGGCGATGGCAGCTTTGAGCTGGGGTACGGAGGCGCTGATGTTGGGCAGCTTGATGATGTTGGCGTCCGGCTGCAGGGTCAGCTCGGCCAGTTTGGCCAGGTCGTCGTCGATGCGCTTGTCGGCATCCAGGCGGTCGGCAAAGCTTGCCAGGATGCGCCCGGCAAGAGAGATGTCGCGGGTTTCAACGGCGATATTGGCCGATGCGGCGAAGGCTTCCACGATGGGCAGAAGCGAATAGGTAGCAAGGGCCGGAGCTTCGTCGGTGAAGGTGTAGATGATCTTCGAGGGGGTGGACATTTAGCGTTAACTCTCTTCTTTGCTGAGCGCGCATAGAAACTCGACCTGCGCTGGTAAGCGCTTGAGCCCCCTGGTGGTGGGGCCGGGTCGAGGACTCGCCGCGGTGATGTTGGATGCACCCGTAGAGTGTCGAGCGTTTCGAGCCTGTGGCCGGTGGTGGCCTGCCACAGGTTTCAAGAGGCTGCCATCCGGTTCCAGACGGGCCACCCCTTATGACTCGTTAGTCACCTAAGCAGTATATCACTGCGTCGACGCGTCGCAGAATGCCCAGTTGCATAAGACCTTTGCATGCGTGTCTGAATCTTCTCTTTGCGCTACTCTCGGGAGTGCACACTGTCTAACCATGAGATGGAGTCCAGCAATGGGATACCAAAAGATCCAGGTGCCAGCCAAGGGTGACAAAATCACCGTCAATGCCGATATGTCGCTGAATGTGCCGAACAACCCGATCATCCCCTACATCGAGGGCGATGGTATCGGCGTGGATATTTCCCCGGTGATGCTCAAGGTGGTCGATGCCGCAGTCGAGAAGGCCTATGGCGGCGCCCGCAAGATTTCCTGGATGGAGGTTTACGCCGGCGAGAAGGCCACCCAAGTCTATGACCAGGACACTTGGCTGCCGAAGGAAACCCTCGAGGCCGTGCGTGATTACGTGGTCTCGATCAAGGGGCCGCTGACCACTCCGGTGGGCGGCGGCATTCGCTCGCTCAACGTGGCGCTGCGTCAGGAGCTCGACCTGTACGTCTGTCAGCGCCCGGTACGCTGGTTCGAGGGCGTGCCCAGCCCGGTCAAGAAACCGGGTGACGTGGACATGGTGATCTTCCGCGAGAACTCCGAGGACATCTATGCCGGCGTCGAATGGAAAGCCGGCAGTCCCGAGGCGGAGAAGGTCATCAAGTTCCTCACCGAAGAGATGGGGGTCAAGAAGATCCGCTTCACCGACATGTGCGGCATCGGCATCAAGCCGGTTTCCGAGGCTGGCACCAAGCGCCTGGTGCGCAAGGCTCTGCAGTACGCGGTGGACAACGATCGCAGCTCGGTGACCCTGGTGCACAAGGGCAACATCATGAAATTCACCGAAGGTGCCTTCAAGGAGTGGGGCTATGAGCTCGCTCGCGAGGAATTCGGTGCCGAGCTGCTCGATGGTGGCCCCTGGATGCAGTTCAAGAACCCGCGCACCGGCAAGAACATCGTGGTCAAGGACGTAATCGCCGACGCCATGCTGCAGCAGATTCTGTTGCGTCCGGCCGAGTATGACGTAATCGCCACCCTCAACCTCAATGGCGATTACCTGTCCGATGCGCTGGCGGCGGAAGTGGGCGGCATCGGTATCGCGCCGGGCGCCAACTTGTCGGATTCGGTGGCCATGTTCGAGGCGACCCACGGTACCGCGCCGAAATACGCTGGCCAGGACAAGGTCAACCCGGGCTCGGTGATCCTCTCGGCCGAGATGATGCTGCGCCATATGGGCTGGACCGAAGCGGCCGACCTGATCATCAAGGGCACCAATGGCGCCATCGCTGCCAAGACCGTCACCTATGACTTCGAGCGTTTGATGGATGGGGCGAAGCTGCTGTCCTGCTCCGAGTTCGGCGACGCCATGATCTCGCACATGTAATGCCAGGCTGTAGATAAAGAAAAGGCCAGTCACATGACTGGCCTTTTCTCTTGGTGGATCAGGGAAGTATCAGGCGTCGACGGGGCTCTCACTGCTGGCCGTGTGTGGCGCGCTGACAGTGGCGTCCGTTGCCGTGGTGGCGGCGCTGATGTTGACAGCGTGCAAGCCCTTGGGCCCTTGCACGATGTCGAAGCGAACCGCCTGACCTGCCTTGAGTGTCTTGTAACCCTCCATCTGAATGGCCGAGTAGTGGGCGAACAGGTCCTCATCTCGACCATCGGCCAGGATGAATCCATAGCCTTTGGCGTTGTTGAACCACTTGACCTTACCGCTGAGCATGCTCACATCCCTCTGCAAAGAACCCCATCTCTGGAGTATCATCCACTTCGATTCCGCGCGTTAACCGATCCGGCTGGGCGACGGCGCGGAATCCCTGAAACCCTGAAATTGAAAGGGTATTTATTGGTTGTAACACCCTTTTGCCGATAGTCAAGTTGGCACGGCAATGGGTTGAGAAGTCAGTCAAACTCCTTCAAGCATCCCCCCCGTTCGTCCAGCCGAGAACCTTTGATTCCAACATGCATGCAAGTAGCCAGATTCGACTAACATTCAATCAGGATCACCCGGCAGAGCATGAGGACGACTCCTCTGGCGTCGCGATCCAGGAATCCAAGCCAGCGCTCAAGGCACCACCGCTGTACAAGGTTGTCCTATTCAACGATGACTACACCCCGATGGATTTCGTCGTCGAAGTGCTTGAAACCTTCTTCGGCATGAATCGGGAGCTGGCGACCAAGATCATGTTGGCCGTCCATACAGAAGGACGTGCGGTATGCGGCGTCTACACCCGTGACATTGCGGAGACCAAGGCCATGCAGGTCAATCAGTACGCACGGGAGAGCCAGCATCCGCTACTCTGTGAAATAGAGAAGGACGGCTAACGCCGGCCACTTGGGTATGAGGTGAAGCTATGTTGAACCGAGAGCTCGAAGTCACCCTCAATCTGGCCTTCAAAGAGGCTCGCGCCAAGCGTCATGAGTTCATGACGGTCGAGCACCTGCTGTTGGCCTTGCTCGACAACGAGGCGGCAGCCAGCGTGCTGCGTGCCTGTGGAGCCAATCTCGACAAGCTGCGCCATGACCTGCAGGAGTTCATCGACTCCACCACGCCATTGATTCCCCAGCATGACGAAGACCGCGAAACCCAGCCGACCCTGGGCTTCCAGCGCGTGCTGCAGCGCGCGGTGTTCCATGTGCAAAGCTCCGGCAAGCGCGAGGTGACCGGCGCCAATGTGCTGGTGGCGATTTTCAGCGAGCAGGAAAGCCAGGCGGTATTCCTGCTCAAGCAACAGAGCGTGGCCCGTATCGACGTGGTCAACTACATTGCTCATGGCATTTCCAAGGTGCCGGGCCATGGTGATCAGCATGAGCATGACCCGGAGATGCAGGACGAGGAGGGTGGCGAAGCTTCCGCCTCTGGCAATCCGCTCGATGCCTATGCCAGCAACCTGAACGAGCTGGCCCGTCAGGGCCGCATCGATCCGCTGGTCGGTCGTGAGCATGAAGTCGAGCGCGTGGCGCAGATTCTCGCTCGTCGGCGCAAGAACAACCCGTTGCTGGTCGGCGAGGCTGGCGTCGGCAAGACCGCCATCGCCGAAGGCCTGGCCAAGCGCATCGTCGACGAACAAGTGCCCGACCTGCTGGCCGACAGCGTGGTCTACTCGCTGGATCTCGGTGCCTTGCTGGCCGGCACCAAGTACCGTGGCGACTTCGAGAAGCGCTTCAAGGCGCTGCTCAACGAGCTGCGCAAGCGCCCGCACGCGATCCTGTTCATCGATGAGATCCACACCATCATCGGTGCCGGGGCTGCCTCGGGCGGAGTGATGGATGCCTCCAACCTGCTCAAGCCGCTGTTGTCCTCCGGCGAGATCCGCTGCATCGGCTCCACCACTTTCCAGGAATTTCGTGGCATCTTCGAGAAGGATCGCGCCCTGGCACGTCGCTTCCAGAAGGTCGACGTGGTCGAGCCCTCGGTCGAGGATACCGTCGGCATCCTCAAGGGGCTCAAGGCACGTTTCGAGCAACACCACCACATCGAATACAGCGACGAGGCTCTGCGCGCCGCTGCCGAACTGGCCGCGCGCTACATCAATGACCGGCATATGCCGGACAAGGCCATCGATGTGATCGACGAGGCCGGCGCCTATCAGCGCCTGCAGCCGGAAGACAAGCGCGTGGCGCGTATCGATGTGGCCCAGGTCGAGGACATCGTCGCCAAGATCGCGCGAATTCCGCCGAAGCATGTCTCCAGCTCCGACAAGGAACTGCTGCGCAATCTGGAGCGCGACCTCAAGCTCACCGTCTTCGGCCAGGACGCCGCCATCGATTCGCTGGCCACAGCTATCAAGCTGTCGCGCGCCGGGCTCAAGGCGCCGGACAAGCCGGTGGGCTCGTTCCTCTTCGCCGGCCCCACCGGTGTCGGCAAGACCGAGGCGGCGCGGCAACTGGCCAAAGCGCTGGGGATCGAGCTGGTGCGCTTCGACATGTCCGAGTACATGGAACGCCATACCGTGTCGCGCCTGATCGGTGCGCCGCCCGGCTACGTGGGTTTCGACCAGGGCGGTCTGCTCACCGAGGCCATCACCAAGCAGCCGCACTGCGTGCTGCTGCTCGATGAGATCGAGAAGGCTCACCCGGAAGTCTTCAACCTGCTGCTGCAGGTGATGGATCACGGCACCCTGACCGACAACAACGGGCGCAAGGCGGACTTCCGTAACGTGATCCTGATCATGACCACCAACGCCGGTGCGGAAACCGCGTCGCGGGCGTCGATCGGCTTCACCCAGCAGGATCACTCCACCGATGCCATGGAAGTCATCAAGAAGAGCTTCACCCCGGAGTTCCGCAACCGTCTGGATACCATCATCCAGTTTGGCCGCCTGAGTCACGAAGTGATCAAGAGCATCGTCGACAAGTTCCTCACCGAACTGCAGGCGCAGCTTGAGGACAAGCATGTCACGCTGGAGGTCAGCGATGCGGCGCGCGGTTGGCTGGCCGAACGTGGCTACGACGTGCAGATGGGCGCCAGGCCGATGGCACGCCTGATCCAAGACAAGATCAAGCGTCCGTTGGCGGAGGAAATCCTCTTTGGCGAACTGGCCGAGCACGGCGGCGTGGTCTATATCGACATCAAGGATGGCGAGCCGAGCTTCGAGTTCGAGACGGCGGCGGAGGTCGCCTGATCGCCACGCAGGTTGCAGCGGCTTCGGCCGCTGCGCTTCTAGGGCGCCTCTAAAAACGTAAGCGAGGCAGTCAGCGCAATACCGATGGCGGCCCCGCAAAAACAGGCGAAAAAGCGCAGTTTACGTGTTGTAAATGAGCATTTTGAGCCTGTTTTTAACGCGGCGATGGCAACGCAGGTAGTTTTTAGAGTTGCCCTTAGGGGGCAACGAAAACGCCCGGCAGATGCCGGGCGTTTTCGTTTGGTGCTTGGCTTAACGGGCGCGGTAGGTGATGCGGCCCTTGCTCAAGTCATAAGGTGTCAGTTCGACGCGCACCTTGTCACCAGTGAGAATGCGGATGTAGTTCTTGCGCATCTTGCCGGAGATGTGCGCGGTAACGACGTGCCCGTTTTCCAACTCCACGCGGAACATGGTGTTGGGCAGGGTGTCGACGACAGTGCCTTCCATTTCGAAGCTGTCTTCTTTCGACATGCAGTAAAGCCCTCGGTATCCAGAAAATGGCCCGGTGCAACTGGCGCCAGGCAAAAGCGGCGTGCATTGTGCCCGAAAACAGAGGGCTACGCCAAGTGGCTTGGATTGTCGAGAGGGCTTGGAAGGTTGATGGAGGGCGCTAGGGTCTGTTGACGCTTCGGCGCGAACCGCGAGCGAAACGTCAACAGACCCTAGGTCAGCAGCGTCCAGCGTTGATTGACGAAGAGCTCGATGGGGCGGTACTGGGTCTTGTAGTTCATCTTGCGGCAGTTCTTGATCCAGTAGCCCAGGTAAACGGCTTGCAGGCCCAGGCGCTCGGTTTCGCCGATCTGCCAGAGAATGGCGAAGCGGCCGAGGCTGCGTCGCTCCTCGTCGGGGTCATAGAAGGTGTAGACCGCCGAAAGGCCATTGGGTAGCACGTCGGTGACGGCGATGGCCAGCAGGCGATCTTGCAGGCGGAACTCGTAGAAGCGAGAGAACTGCAGGTCGCGCACCAGGAAGGTGGCGAACTGATCGCGACTGGGTGGGTACATGTCGCCATCGGCATGGCGCTGCTCGATGTAGCGCACGTACAGATCGTAGTACTCCTCGGTGAATGCCGGACGTACCGAGCGCACGTGGATGTCTTCGTTGCGCTTGAGAATGCGGCGTTGCTGGCGATTGGGGATGAACAGCGCGGCGGGAATGCGCGCCGGAATGCAGGCCGTGCATTGCTGGCAGTGCGGGCGATAGAGATGGTCGCCGCTACGGCGAAAGCCCATGTCGGAAAGTTCGGCATACACCTGTACATCCATGGGCTGACTGGGATCGAGAAACAGGGTGGTGGCCTGTTCGTCGGGCAGGTAGCTGCATGGATGGGGCTGGGTGGCGTAGAACTTCAGGCGAGCCAGCTCGGTCATGGTGGTACCTCGTTAAAGCCTTGCCTCTAGAGTGTAAGCCAGGGTTTTGAGGCCTACCACACGCGTTGGGCAATATCTGTCGAGGTCACAAGCTGTCGGCATTCGCCCGCTGAGTCATGGATGCCAGTCGGCTGTACTGGGCTCGTCCAGATAACGCTGTAGATACTCGGCGAAGGTGGCGCGCGGTATGGCTCTGGCGCCGAAGCTATGCAGGTGTTGCGTGGGCATCTGGCAGTCGATGAGGGTGAAGCCCCATTGCTGCAGTTTGCCTACCAGCGTGACGAAACCCACCTTGGACGCGTTGTCGGTACGGCTGAACATGGATTCGCCGAAGAACAGGCGACCCATGGCCAGGCCATACAGGCCGCCGACCAGTTCCTCGTCCTGCCAGACCTCCACCGAGTGGGCGAGGCCGCGCTCATGCAGGCGCAGATAGGCTTGCTGCATGCCGTGGGTAATCCAGGTGCCATCGGCGTAATCCCGCGGCGCAGCGCAGGCAGCGATGACGGCAGCGAAGTCCTGGTCGAAGCTGACGCGAAAGCGCTGCTGGCGCAACAGCTTGGCCAGGCTGCGGGAAACGTGAAGCTCCTCGGGGAACAGCACCGTGCGTGGATCCGGTGACCACCAGAGGATCGGCTGGCCGTCCTGAAACCAGGGAAAACAGCCGTGGCGGTAGGCGCTGATCAGACGTTCGGCGCTGAGGTCGCCGCCGGCTGCCAGCAGGCCATTGGGCTCGCGCATGGCCTTGTCGAGTGGCGGGAATTGCAATGAGTCACGTTGCAGCCAGGTCAGCATGCGCAGTTTTCCGGCAGGGCAGGGGAGGGCAAGCGTGGCGGCTCGCCCTTGTCCGTCAGTTGTTGTCGAGGAACTTCTCGACATCCAGTGCGGCCATGCAGCCCGCGCCGGCCGAGGTGATGGCCTGGCGGTAGACGTGGTCGGCCACGTCACCGGCGGCGAACACGCCTTCGATGCTGGTGGCGGTGGCATTGCCTTCGCTGCCGCCCTTGATCTTCAGGTAGCCGTCGTGCATGTCCAGTTGGCCGATGAACAGCTCGGTATTGGGCTTGTGGCCGATGGCGATGAACACACCCGCCAGCTCCAGTTCCTGGGTGCTGCCGTCGAGGGTGTTTTTCAGGCGCACGCCGGTGACACCCGTCTGGTCGCCGAGTACTTCATCCAGGGTGTGGTTCCAGTGCAGGCGCATGTTGCCGTTCTCGGCCTTGTCGAACAGCTTGTCCTGCAGGATCTTCTCCGCGCGCAGCTTGTCGCGGCGATGCACCAGGTGCACTTCCTTGGCGATGTTGGAGAGATACAGCGCTTCTTCCACGGCGGTATTGCCGCCACCGATCACGGCCACCACCTGGTTGCGATAGAAGAAGCCATCGCAAGTGGCGCAGGCCGAAACACCCTTGCCGGAGAAGGCCTCTTCCGACGGCAGGCCGAGGTACTGGGCGCTGGCGCCGGTGGCGATGATCAGCGCATCGCAGCTATAGGTGCCACTATCGCCCTTGAGCACGAAGGGGCGGCTCTGCAACTCGGCGGTGTGGATGTGGTCGTAGATGATCTCGGTGTCGAAGCGCTCGGCATGCTTCTGCATGCGCTCCATCAGGGCGGGGCCGGTGAGGCCTTCGACGTCACCGGGCCAGTTGTCCACTTCGGTGGTGGTGGTGAGCTGACCTCCAGGCTGGATGCCGGTGATGATCACGGGCTTGAGATTGGCGCGCGCAGCGTAGACGGCAGCGCTGTAACCGGCAGGGCCGGAACCCAGGATGATCAGGCGTGAATGCTTGACTTCGCTCATAAAAAAACCCCATAAGCCTTTGTCACAAAAGAGAATGCATGCTCCAATTGAGCCGCATGGAATCTGCTGGCGGCTATGCTACACCGAAGCATTGCTGCTGCGGGAGCGCCGTCTGATTGCTCAGGTTATGACGATAGGCGGGCAAAGCCGTACAATGTCTCCTTTTGCGGCAATTACCGATGGACGCGCCTAGCGCGCAGGATATGGCTGTTTTGAAGAATTCCACCTCGCAGACTCTGGATTGGCGCCTGAAACTTCAGTACCGGCTGAAGGAAGGCGCTCTGATCGCCCTGGCAGCACTCTGTGTGTACGTGCTGATGACGCTGCTCACCTATAGCGCTTCGGATCCTGCTTGGGACAACAGCGTTCAGGTACAGCGCATTGCCAATGCCGGCGGCAGCATCGGTGCCTGGCTGTCCAGTGCGCTATTCGGCGCGCTGGGCTATTTCGCCTACATCTTCCCGCTGCTGCTGGGGGTCAAGACCCTGCAGGTGTTTCGCACGCGCAATCAACCCTGGCACTTCAATGGCTGGATGTTTTCCTGGCACAGCATTGGCCTGGTGTTCCTGATTCTCTCGGGTGTGGCGCTGGGCGACATCCATTTCGCCGCCGGCCCCGGCATGCAGGGTTCCGGCGGCGGCATGCTCGGTGCCAGCCTGGGCGACCTGGCGGTACACGCGCTGAACGTGCAGGGCAGTACCTTGCTGTTCCTGGCGCTGTTTCTCTTCGGGCTGACCGTGTTCACCGACCTGTCCTGGTTCCGCGTGATGGATCTGACCGGCAAGATCACCCTCGATCTGATCGAGCTGATCTACGGTGCCATCAGTGGCTGGTGGAGCGCGCGCAGTCAGCGCAAGCAGATGGTCGCGCAATTGCGCGAGCTGGACGAGCGGGTCAACGAAGTGGCCGCGCCGGTCATCGCCGACCGCCGCGAACAGGCCAGGGTCAAGGAGCGCATGCTTGAGCGCGAGGAATCGCTGAGCAAGCACATGAGCGAGCGCGAAAAGCGCCCGGCTCCGGTCATCGCCACGCCGCCGCCCACCAAGGCGCCGGAGCCGAGCAAACGCGTACAGAAGGAAAAGCAGGCGCCGCTGTTCGTTGACAGCGCCGTGGAAGGCACCTTGCCACCGATCTCGCTGCTCGACCCGGCCGAGGCGAAGAAGGTCGAGTATTCGCCGGAATCGCTAGCCGGCGTCGGCCATTTGCTGGAAATCAAGCTCAAGGAGTTCGGCGTCGAGGTGGCGGTGGATTCGATTCACCCGGGCCCGGTGATCACCCGCTACGAAATCCAGCCGGCCGCTGGGGTCAAGGTCAGCCGTATCGCCAACCTGGCCAAGGATCTGGCCCGTTCGCTGGCGGTGACCAGTGTGCGCGTGGTCGAGGTGATCCCAGGCAAGACCACCGTAGGCATCGAGATTCCCAACGAGAATCGGCAGATCGTGCGCTTTTCCGAAGTGCTGTCGACGCCGGAGTACGACGAAGCCAAGTCGCCGGTGACCCTGGCCCTGGGACATGACATCGGCGGCAAGCCGGTGATCACCGATCTGGCCAAGATGCCACACTTGCTGGTGGCCGGTACCACCGGCTCGGGTAAGTCGGTGGGGGTCAACGCCATGATCCTGTCGATCCTGTTCAAGTCGAGCCCGGAAGATGCGCGGCTGATCATGATCGACCCGAAGATGCTCGAATTGTCGATCTACGAAGGCATTCCGCACCTGTTGTGCCCCGTGGTCACCGACATGAAGGAGGCGGCCAACGCCCTGCGCTGGAGCGTGGCCGAGATGGAGCGGCGCTACAAGCTGATGTCGAAGATGGGCGTGCGCAACCTGGCGGGCTTCAACCGCAAGGTCAAGGATGCCATCGAAGCGGGCGAACCCATCCCGGATCCCCTGTTCCGCCGCGAGAACATGGATGACGAGGCGCCGCTACTCAAACCCTTGCCGACCATCGTCGTGGTGGTGGACGAATTCGCCGACATGATGATGATCGTCGGCAAGAAGGTGGAAGAGCTCATCGCTCGTATCGCCCAGAAGGCGCGGGCAGCCGGCATTCACCTGATTCTTGCCACGCAGCGTCCCTCGGTGGACGTGATCACCGGCCTGATCAAGGCCAACATCCCGACGCGCATGGCCTTCCAGGTGTCGAGCAAGATCGACTCACGCACCATCATCGATCAGGGTGGCGCCGAGCAACTGTTGGGCCACGGTGACATGCTCTATATGCCGCCCGGCACCAGTCTGCCCATCCGTGTGCATGGCGCCTTCGTTTCCGATGACGAGGTGCACCGCGTGGTCGAGGCGTGGAAGCTGCGCGGCGCGCCGGATTACAACGAGGACATCCTTGCCGGTGTCGACGAAGGCGGCAGTGCGGGCTTCGAGGGCGGCGGTGGCGAAGGGGGCGGTGAGGGCAGCGAGGAAGACCCGCTGTACGACGAGGCCGTCAACTTCGTGCTGGAAAGCCGCAGAGCCTCCATTTCCGCCGTGCAGCGCAAGCTGAAGATCGGCTACAACCGCGCCGCGCGGATGATCGAGGCGATGGAAATGGCAGGGGTGGTGACCGCGATGAACACCAACGGCTCGCGCGAGGTCATCGCGCCCGGGCCGTCACGCGACTGACAGCCCGGCACCGGCTGCTGGGCTTGCGGTCTAGATATTTCGAGGCGGCTCCGGCTGCCGGCAATCCTTACACGGACTCAAGGGGTTCATATGCGCTTTATCCGCCTGCTGTTGCTGGCTGCTCTGAGTTTCACCTGGCTCACCGCTCATGCCGACGAGGACGCGGCCGTCAAGCGTCTGACCGAATTGCTCAACCAGGCGCAGACCATCAGCGCCCGTTTTTCCCAACTGACCCTCGATGCCAGCGGCACGCAGTTGCAGGAAAGCGCCGGGCAACTGGTGCTCAAGCGCCCGGGGCTGTTCCGCTGGCATACCGACCAGCCCATGGAGCAGTTGCTGGTCTCCAACGGCCAGAAGGTCTGGCTGTACGACCCGGATCTGGAGCAGGTAACCATCCAGACCCTCGATCAGCGTCTGACCCATACCCCGGCGCTGCTGCTCTCCGGTGACGTGTCGCAGATTCGCGAGAACTTCGGGATCGACTACAAGGAAGGCGGCAGCGTGGTCGACTTCATCCTCAAGCCCAAGGCCAAGGACAGCCTGTTCGACAGCCTGCGCCTGTCCTTCCGCAACCGCGTGCTCAACGACATGCAGTTGATCGACAGCATCGGCCAGCGCACCAATATCCTGTTCCTCAACGTGAAGATGAACGAGCCGGTCGACGACAGCCTGTTCAGCTTCGACATCCCCGACGGCGCGGACGTCATCCAGGAGTAAGCCGTGGATCTGTTCGGCCGCCAACCCGTCGCGCAGCCACTGGCTGCGCGTTTGCGTGCCACCAGCCTGGACGAGTACGTCGGCCAGGAGCACGTGCTGGGGCCGGGCAAGCCGCTACGCGAGGCGCTGGAGCAGGGCGCCTTGCATTCGATGATCTTCTGGGGCCCGCCTGGGGTGGGCAAGACCACCCTGGCGCGGCTGCTGGCCAAGGTCACCGACGCGCATTTCGAGACCATTTCCGCCGTGCTCTCGGGGGTCAAGGAAATCCGCCAGGCCGTGGAGGTGGCCCAGCAGCACGCGGCGCAGTATGGGCGGCGTACCATCCTCTTCGTCGATGAAGTGCATCGCTTCAACAAGAGCCAGCAGGACGCCTTCCTGCCCTACGTGGAAGACGGCACGCTGATCTTCATCGGCGCCACCACGGAAAACCCCTCGTTCGAGCTGAACAATGCACTGCTGTCGCGGGCCCGCGTCTATGTGCTGAAAAGCCTCGACGAAGCGGCCATGCGCAAGTTGGTCAATCGCGCCCTGAACGACCCGAAAGGCCTGGGCGAGCGCCAGTTGAGCCTGCCGGACGAGGCCTTCCAGATTCTTCTGGCTGCTGCCGATGGCGATGGCCGGCGCCTGCTCAACTTTCTCGAGAATGCCGCCGACCTGGCCGAGGACGGCGGCGAGATCGATGTCGAACTGCTGCAGAACTTGCTGGGTGACAGCCGCCGGCGTTTCGACAAGGGCGGCGAGGCCTTCTACGACCAGATTTCCGCGCTGCACAAGTCGGTGCGCGGCTCCAGCCCCGACGGCGCGCTGTACTGGTACGCGCGCATGCTCGACGGCGGCTGCGACCCGCTGTACATCGCCCGCCGTGTGGTACGCATGGCCAGCGAGGATATCGGCAATGCCGATCCACGCGCCCTGACCCTGTGTCTCAATGCCTGGGACGTGCAGGAGCGCCTGGGCAGTCCGGAGGGTGAGTTGGCGGTGGCCCAGGCCATCGTCTACCTGGCCTGCGCGCCCAAGAGCAACGCGGTGTACACGGCCTTCAAGGCAGCGATGCGCGATGCCGCCGAACAGGGCTCGCAGGAAGTGCCGCTGCACCTGCGCAACGCACCGACCAAGCTGATGAAGCAGCTCGGCTATGGCGACGAGTATCGCTATGCCCACGACGAGCCGGACGCCTACGCCGCAGGTGAGGATTACTTCCCCGAAGCCCTCGAACCACGCCAGTATTACGATCCGGTGCCGCGTGGGCTGGAACTGAAGATTCGCGACAAGCTGCAGCATCTGCGTCAACTGGATGCCAGCAGCCCAAGGCAGAGGAGAAAACCATGATCCGCGTAGCCCTTGCTGTTGCCGTGGGAGGCGCGGCGGGTTCCGTGCTGCGCTTTCTGGTGGCGGGTTGGGTTGCTGGCAACTGGCCACGGCATTTCTACCTCGGCACCCTTGCCGTCAACATCGTCGGCTGCCTGCTGATCGGCCTGCTCTCGGGCCTGTTCCTGACGCGCACCGATCTGCCTCTGGAGCTGCGCACCGGCCTGGTCACGGGCGTGCTGGGCGGTTTCACCACCTTTTCCTCGTTCAGCCTGGAAATCATGAAACTGCTGGAGGGCGGGCGTGCCCCGGAGGCCATCGGCTACCTGGCACTCAGTATCCTGGGTGGTCTGCTGGCGGCCTGGGCCGGTCTGAGCCTGGCTCGATTGGCGTCCTGACCCGCTAAAGCTTTACACTCCACCACCCGCGTCACGCTGGTGGCCGTCACCTTATTTCGCCGATGTATTGAGACCCGAACATGCTCGATTCCAAACTCGTCCGCACGCAACTCACCGAAATCGCCGAGCGCCTCGCCACCCGAGGCTTCGTCCTCGACGTCGCCCGCTTCGAGGCCCTGGAGAGTCAGCGCAAGTCGGTGCAGGTGCGCACCGAGCAGTTGCAGGCCGAGCGCAACAGCCGCTCCAAGTCCATCGGCCAGGCCAAGGCGCGTGGCGAGGACATCGCACCGCTGCTGGCCGACGTCGATCGCATGGGCAATGAACTGGACGAGGCCAAGCGTGAGCTGGATGGCATCCAGGCCGAACTCGATCACCTGCTGCTGACCATTCCCAACCTGCCGCACGAGTCGGTGCCGGTAGGGGCGGATGAAGAGGGCAACGTCGAAGTGCGTCGCTGGGGCACCCCGCGTGCCTTCGATTTCGAGATCAAGGATCACGTCGCCCTTGGCGAGCAGCATGGCTGGCTGGATTTCGAGACCGCGGCCAAGCTGTCCGGCGCCCGTTTCGCCCTGCTGCGCGGGCCCATCGCCCGCCTGCACCGAGCCCTGGCGCAGTTCATGATCAACCTGCACACCGCCGAGCATGGCTACGAAGAGGCCTATACGCCTTATCTGGTGCAGGCGCCGGCTCTGCAGGGCACCGGCCAGTTGCCCAAGTTCGAGGAAGACCTGTTCAAGATCACCCGTGAGGGCGAGGCCGACTTCTACCTGATCCCCACCGCCGAGGTGTCGCTGACCAATATCGTGGCCGGCGAGATTCTCGATGCCAAGCAACTGCCGCTGAAGTTCGTCGCCCATACCCCGTGCTTCCGCAGCGAAGCGGGTGCCTCCGGGCGCGATACCCGTGGCATGATCCGCCAGCACCAGTTCGACAAGGTGGAGATGGTGCAGATCGTCGAGCCGAGCACGTCCTACGAGGCGCTGGAAAGCCTGACCGCCAACGCCGAGCGCGTGCTGCAGGCGCTGGAGTTGCCTTACCGGGTGCTGGCCCTGTGCACGGGCGACATGGGCTTCGGTGCCACCAAGACCTACGACCTGGAAGTCTGGGTGCCGAGCCAGGACAAGTATCGCGAGATTTCCTCCTGCTCCAACTGCGGCGACTTCCAGGCGCGCCGCATGCAGGCGCGCTACCGTAACCCGGAAACCGGCAAGACCGAATTGGTGCACACCCTCAACGGCTCCGGCCTGGCGGTGGGGCGCACCCTGGTCGCGGTACTGGAAAACTACCAGCAGGCCGACGGCAGTATTCGCGTGCCCGAAGTGCTCAAGCCCTATATGGGCGGTATCGAGGTGATCGGCTAAGCCGGTTCAGCGGGGTGGCACGGCCGCCTCGTTTCCAAACGGCACGCCTGACGATGGTCGCCGCGCGTAGGGTGTGCTGTGCGCACCAAGGTCTTTCCGCGTAGTTCGGTGCGCACGGCGCACCCTACGAGCCGCCGTTCGTCTTCCCACCTCATGCGAGGCTGATTTATGCAATTCCTTCCGCTGTTCCACAAGCTGCAGGGCCGCCCAGTGCTGGTCGTTGGCGGTGGTGAGGTGGCGCTGCGCAAGGCGCGTCTGCTGGCCGAGGCCGGGGCGCGCCTGCATGTGGTGGCTCCGGAGATCCGCAGCGAACTGCAGGCCATGGCCGGCGAGGCTGGCGTGTTTCTGCGCGGTTACGCCCGCGGCGACCTGCAGGGCGTCGGGCTGGTGATCGCCGCCACCGACGACGAGCCGCTCAATGCGCGCATTTCTGCCGAGGCGCAAGCGCTGGGCATCCCGGTCAACGTGGTGGATGCGCCGGCGCTGTGCAGCGTGATCTTCCCGGCCATCGTCGACCGCTCGCCGCTGATCGTCGCGGTCAGCAGTGGCGGGGATGCCCCCGTGCTGGCCAGGTTGATTCGCGCCAAGATCGAAACCTGGATTCCGGCCACCTATGGCCAATTGGCCAACCTCGGCAAGCGCTTCCGTGATCGGGTCAAGCAGCTATTCCCGGATGTGCAGCAGCGCCGGGTGTTCTGGGAGGACGTGTTCCAGGGGCAGATCGCCGAGAGTGTATTCGCCGGCAAGCCGGAGGAAGGTGAACGCCTGCTGGAAGAACGCCTGGCCGGTGCCGCCCCGCGCGCGCTGGGTGAGGTGTATCTGGTCGGCGCCGGCCCTGGCGACCCCGACCTGCTGACCTTCCGTGCCCTGCGCCTGATGCAGCAGGCCGACGTGGTGCTGTATGACCGCCTGGTGGCCCCGGCGATCATCGACCTGTGTCGCCGCGATGCCGAGCGCATCTATGTGGGCAAGCGCCGCGCCGAGCACGCCGTGCCGCAGGAGCAGATCAATCAGCTACTGATCGACCTGGCGCGTGAAGGCAAGCGGGTGCTGCGTCTGAAAGGCGGCGACCCCTTCATCTTCGGCCGTGGTGGCGAAGAGATCGAGCAACTGGCGGGCGAGGGCATTCCCTTCCAGGTGGTACCCGGCATCACCGCCGCCTCGGGCTGCGCCGCCTACGCCGGTATCCCGCTGACCCACCGCGACCATGCGCAGTCGGTGCGCTTCGTCACCGGCCATCTCAAGGACGGCAGCAGCAACCTGCCCTGGAAGGATCTAGTGGCGCCAGGGCAAACCCTGGTGTTCTACATGGGCCTGGTCGGCCTGCCAGACATTTGCGCGCAACTGGTCGCGCACGGCCGTGCAGCCAACACGCCGGCGGCCCTGGTGCAGCAGGGCACCACGCAGAGCCAGCGGGTATTTACCGGCACGCTGGAGAGTTTGCCGCAGCTGGTGGCCGAGCACGAAGTGCACGCACCGACGTTGGTGATCGTCGGTGAGGTGGTCACCCTGCGTGACAAGCTGGCCTGGTTCGAGGGCGCGCAGCGCGGGCTCTGATGCCTGAGCGAAGCAGGGGGAATCAATAAGATCCGCCCAACACAATCGGCCTACGGGTGATATACACCCTTGCCTGGCAAGCGCTCGCGATCATGCGCCAGGCTGAAATCCTGCTGCGGCCCTTTGGGAATCACCCCGGTCGGGTTGATGGTGGCGTGGCTGGCGTAGTAGTGCGACTTGATATGGGTGAAGTCCACCGTTTCGGCGACGCCCGGCCACTGGTACAGCTCGCGCAGCCAGTTGGAGAGGTTCGGGTAGTCGAGGATGCGCCGCAGGTTGCACTTGAAGTGCCCGTGGTAGACGGCATCGAAGCGAATCAGGGTGGTGAACAGGCGGATATCGGCTTCGGTCAGGTACTCGCCGGCCAGGTAGCGCCGTTCGCCCAGCAGGGCTTCCAGTTCGTCGAGCGTGGTGAACAGCTCCTCGAAAGCCTCTTCGTAGGCCTCCTGGGTGGTGGCGAAGCCAGCGCGGTAGACGCCGTTGTTCACCGCCGGATAGATGCCATCGTTGAGCCGATCGATGCGCTCGCGTAGCGGCTGCGGATAGAAGTCCAGGTCGTTGCCGGTCAAGCCATCGAAGGCGCTGTTGAACATGCGGATGATTTCGGCCGACTCGTTGCTGACGATGCGCTGCTGCTGTTTGTCCCACAACAGCGGCACGGTAACGCGGCCCGTATATTGGGCGTCATCGGCGGTATAACGCTGATACAGGTATTCCAGGCCGTCGAGCTTGTCACCGCTGGAGCCGTGCTGAGGGTCGAAGGTCCAGCCGTGATCGCCCATCAGCCAACTGACCACCGATACCTCGATCAGATCTTCCAGGCCCTTGAGCTTGCGCAGAAGGAGGGTGCGATGTGCCCAGGGGCAGGCCAGGGAAACGTACAGGTGGTAACGCCCGGCCTCCGCCTTGAAGCCTGACTCGCCGCTGGGGCCGGCGCTACCGTCGGCGGTGATCCAGTGACGGCGTTGCGCTTCCTCGCGCTGGAAGCGGCCGCTCTTGCCGGTGTCGTACCATTGATCGTGCCAGGTGCCTTCGATCAGCAAACCCATTCGGCCTACCTCTTGTGTGCGAATGAGCCTGCAGTCTATCGCGGTTGCTTCGATAGAAAGATGGAAAAACCTGGATCCGCCTATCGGTCAGCTCGATAAGTGGCGAGCATTCCAGCGTCTTTCCGCCTCGCTGAAGGCTGCGTCGCGATCCAGGCCCAGGCCACGCAAGGCCAGGGCCATGGTCGCCAGAATGGCCTGGCGGGCATAGTCATCTTCGGCCTCGCCGCGCCAGACAGCCAGCAGGTGCTCGGCATCCAGGCGCTCGGGTTTGACGTGGCGCTGCGCCGACAGCGCTGGCCACTCTTCGTCCCAGGCCTCGCCATCGCGCGTCCCGTACAGATGGCAGGCGACGTCCGGGTTGACCTCGATCTCGCCGCCTTCGCCCTTGATGACAATGGCATGGTCGCCCAACAGGCGGCTGGCCTCGCGGTGCACGGCCTGATAGCCGGGGTGGAAGATGCTTTGCAGGCCGCAGCGGGCCGCAAGTGGGTTGATCACTCGCGCCAGGGAGTGGATCGGCGAGCGCAGGCCGAGGGTGTTGCGCAGGTCGATCATGCGCTGCAGGGGCGCCATCCAGTCGCCCAGATAGGCGAAGACCAGGTTGTGCTGGTCGAGGCTGTCTGTCACTGCCTGCCAATCCTGGCAACGCGGGATATCCAGGCACGCGAGTAGTTGTTCGGTATACAGGCGCCCGGCCGTATGGGCGCCGCCGCCGTGCATGAAGATGCGCACGCCGCTGGCGGCCAGGGCCTTGGCCGCCAACAGATACCAGGGGAGATGGCGTTTCTTGCCGGCATAGCTCGGCCAGTCCAGATCGACCTGGGCGACCGGTGCGGGCAGACGCTGGCGGATCGCTTCGGTGAAACCGGCCAACTCCTCAGCACTTTCTTCCTTGTGCCGCAGCAGCATCAGAAAGGCGCCGAGCTGGGTGTCTTCGACCTTGCCATCGAGCAGCATGCCCATGGCTTCTCGGGCCTCCTCGCGGGTCAGGCCGCGTGCGCCACGTTTGCCCTTGCCGAGAATGCGCACGAACTGGGCGAAAGGGTGTTCGGCGGGAGTGAGCAGATTCATAGGCAATTGGTCGGTTTCGGCAGGCCAGCGAGCTTGGCCGCGAGTTTGGCGGGCGTGCCCTTGAACAGGCGATTGAGGTGCAGGCTGTTGCCTTTTTCCGCACCCAGTTTCAACGCCACGTATTTGATCAGCGGGCGATTGGCTGGCGAGAGCTGGAATTCGGCATAGAAGTCGCGCAATAGCTGGAGGATCTCCCAGTGCTCATCGCTCAGTTGCAGGTCTTCGCCGATGGCCAGTGCCTCGGCGACAGGGCGTGACCAGTCCTGCAGGTCGACCAAGTAGCCGTCCTTGTCCAGGGCGATTTCGCGTCCACCGACGTTCAGCGAGCTCATAACCAGCTATTGACCTTGGCATAGCGGGTGCAGAGTTCTACGAACCCGGGGTAGTCCACTGGCTGCACCCGCTCCGGTGCTTGCAGGCCACGGGCGGTGAGGTCTTCGTCCAGGGCATGCAGGGCAATGCTGGCCGGCATCAGTTGCAGCGCCTGCAGATTGGCCGTGCCGGGTTGCAGCGCGTAAACCGCATCGCCGCTGAGCAGCAGGGCGTCACCTGCACCGAGCAGACGCAGGCAACTGGCCAGACGGCTGTCGGCGAATGGCGAATGGGAAAGAATATGCAGGGTGGCCATCAGAGGGTGATCACCTGGTCGTAGCGGTCGAGAAGGGCGGTCAGCGCGCTGTCGTCCAGGCGCTGCACCTCGAGGTTCAGTTCGGCCTCGCCGAGGCCGCGCTCGTTCAGGCTGCGCTGGCTGGCATACAGCGCCTCGACGCCGAACATCGGCAAGGCCTGCAGATTGGCGCCGAGATCCTTCTGTTGCAGCGCGCCAGGCTGCTGGCTAGTGCTCAGTTGCAGCACGCCATCGTCGAGAAACAGCATGCCGATGGGCAGGTCGAAGGCGCCGCCGGCCAGGGCGATATCCAGTGCCTCGCGAGCGCCGGGGCCGCTCCAGGGGGGCTGACGGCTGATGATCAACAGCGATTTGCTCATCAGTGGCCTCCGAAGCAGATCAGGCGGTCGGCCTGTTGCGCCGCCTCGTGCAACTGACCCAGCCCGGACAGCTCCCAGGGCGCCTGCAGGTTGGCGGCCGGGCGGGCGTAACGCTGTGCCTCTGCCTCATCCAGCACGCCACGGCGCAGCGCCGCCGCGATGCATACCACGGCGTCCAGGCCGTTGGCCGTGACGAACTCGCGCCACTCCCTGGGCATATCCAGCTCATCCTGCGGGGTGACCACGTTGCTGGCGGCGCTGTGCACGCCGTCCTGGTAGAAGAACAGGCGGACGATTTCGTGACCGCCGGCCAATGCCGCCTGGGCGAAGCGCAGGGCGCGGCGCGAGGCGGGCAGGTGGGGGGCGGCGAACAGGGCGATGGCAAACTTCATGGGGCGTCCGACAGCTCAAAACTGCGGCAATGATAAGGCCAGGTGGTGCTGCGCACAAAAAGAAAAGCCCGCCGAGGCGGGCTCAGAGGGGGACGAAACCTATCAGTCGTCACCACCCATGATGCCGAAGATCTGCAGCAAGCTGATGAACAGGTTGTAGATCGACACATAGAGGCTGATGGTGGCCATGATGTAGTTGCGCTCGCCACCGTGGATGATGGCACTGGTCTGGAACAGGATGCACGCCGAGGAGAACAGCA
This sequence comes from Pseudomonas sp. GOM7, assembly GCF_026723825.1. Lineage (NCBI taxonomy): Bacteria > Pseudomonadati > Pseudomonadota > Gammaproteobacteria > Pseudomonadales > Pseudomonadaceae > Pseudomonas > Pseudomonas sp. GOM7. The sequence goes on from NZ_CP113519.1 coordinate 2,650,301, forward strand.
CGAAACCGGCGCTAATCGCCAGTTGCAGGCCGCTGATCTGGAAGAAGAAGCTGGCCAGCATCGCGCCGATCAGCACGAAGAAGCCGGCGGTGATGAAGCCGCTGAGGAAGCTCATGTCCTTGCGGGTGGTGAGCACGTAGGCGGACAGGCCGAAGAACACCAGCGCGGTCATGGAGAACGCCGAGGTGATCACTTGCGCGCCGTTGGCCATGCCCAGATAGAGGTTGAGGATCGGGCCGAGGGTATAGCCCATGAAACCGGTCAGGGCGAGGGTGGAGACCAGGCCCCAGGCCGAATCACGCAGCTTATAGGTGAGGAAGAACAGGCCATAGAAGCCGATCAGTACCACGAAGAAGTTTGGGTACGGCAGGTTGGCGCGCTGGCTGAGAAAGGCTACCAGACCGCTGAAGGCCAGGGTAATGGCCAGCAGGCTGTAAGTGTTGCGCAGCACGCGGCTGACCTCGAGCTGGTCGGCCTGCGAGTGGTTGAGTACATAATCTTGCTCTTGCATGGCGACACTCCTGGTAAGTACGAGGGGATCCGTAATCCGATTGTTCAGGATCATAACAGAGCTTACCCGAGTGCCAAGACAGAGAGTTTGACAGTGTGTTGCGTTCCGGTAAGATTGCCGCCCGCAGCGCTGCGCAGGCATGCAACATCCCTGGCCTGCGCACTACGAATACGGAAGCGTGGCCGAGTGGTTTAAGGCAACGGTCTTGAAAACCGTCGATGGGCAACTATCCGTGAGTTCGAATCTCACCGCTTCCGCCAATTTCTCTTTTGCCTTGTGCAACGCCTTACCTTAATCTGACGCTTAATTTTTGACTGCCATGCGCCAAGCTGGGCCTTCATCAGCCTGCCTGCTATGGTGCTCGGCAAGTAGAATTTCACCGTCGTGCGTGGTGGCTGACAATGGGCAATGAGGTGGCGAGTGATTAGGGTGCTGGTAGTCGACGACCACGATCTGGTTCGCACGGGTATTACCCGCATGCTCGCCGATATCGATGGCCTACAAGTGGTCGGCGAAGCCTGCACCGGGGAGGAATCCCTGCTCAAGGTTCGCGAACTCAAACCCGACGTGGTTCTGATGGACGTGAAGATGCCTGGCATCGGCGGCCTGGAGGCTACCCGCAAGCTGATGCGCAGCCATCCCGACATCAAGGTCGTTGCCGTCACCGTGTGCGAGGAAGACCCGTTCCCCACGCGCCTGCTACAGGCCGGTGCCGCCGGTTATCTGACCAAGGGTGCCGCGCTGGATGAAATGGTGCAGGCCATTCGCCTGGTGTTCGCCGGGCAGCGTTACATCGACCCGCAGATCGCGCAGCAACTGGCGCTGAAATCCTTCCAGCCGCAGACCAGCGGCTCGCCGTTCGACCTGCTCTCCGAGCGGGAAATCCAGATCGCCCTGATGATCGCCAACTGTCACAAGGTGCAGACCATCTCCGACAAGCTGTGCCTGTCGCCGAAAACGGTCAACACCTACCGTTATCGCATCTTCGAGAAGCTTTCCATCACCAGCGACGTCGAACTGGCTCTGCTCGCGGTACGCCACGGCATGGTCGACGCCGTCAACTGAAGATGTCCGCTGCGTTCGATTCCAGTGCCTTCCTGGCGACCTGCAGTGGCCGCCCCGGCGTCTATCGCATGTTCGATGGCGAGGGCCGACTGCTCTACGTGGGTAAGGCGAAGAACCTCAAGAAGCGCCTCGCCAGCTACTTCCGCAAGACCGGGCAGGCGCCCAAGACCGCCGCGCTGGTGGCGCGCATCACGCAGATCGAGACCACCATCACCGGCAACGAGACGGAGGCGCTGCTGCTCGAGCAGACGCTGATCAAGGAATGGCGGCCGCCCTACAACATCCTGTTGCGCGACGACAAATCCTATCCTTACGTGTTTCTCTCCGATGGCGAGTTTCCCCGTCTCGGTATCCACCGTGGTGCGAAGAAGGCCAAGGGACGCTATTTCGGCCCTTATCCCAGTGCGCTGGCGATTCGTGAGAGCCTTGCGCTGTTGCAGAAGACCTTTCTCGTTCGCCAGTGCGAAGACAGCTATTACCGCAACCGCACGCGGCCGTGCCTGCAATACCAGATCAAGCGCTGCAAGGGGCCCTGTGTCGGCCTGGTCGATGCCCAGGAGTACGCCGAGGACGTGCGCCACTCGGTGATGTTCCTCGACGGTCGCAGCAACGCCCTGAGCGAAGAGCTTTCCGCCAGCATGGAAAAGGCCGCCATGGCTCTGGAGTTCGAGCGGGCTGCCGAGCTGCGCGACCAGATAGCCATGCTCCGCCGCGTGCAGGATCAGCAGAGCATGGAAGGCGGTACAGGCGATGTCGACGTGGTGGCGGTGATGCTCACCCCGGGCGGCGCCTGCGTGCACCTGATCAGCGTGCGCGGTGGGCGTGTGCTGGGCAGCAAGAACTTCTTCCCGCAGGTGGCCATCGAGGAGGAGGGCGGCGATGTGCTGATGGCCTTCCTCGCCCAGTACTACCTGGGTAATGTCGAGCGCGACCTGCCCAGCGAGCTGATCGTCAACGTGCAGCATGAAGACTTCGCCACGCTGATCGAAGCCATCGAATCACTGCGCGGCCGCAGCCTGAGCATCAGCTTGCGCGTGCGCGGCACCCGTGCTCGTTGGCAGCAGCTCGCCGTGACCAATGCCGAACAGGCGCTGGCCGCGCGCCTGGCCAATCGGCAACACCTGGCCGAGCGCTTCGAGGCCCTGGCCAACGTGTTGCAAATGGACGAGCCACCGCAGCGCATGGAGTGCTTCGATATCAGCCACTCCAGCGGCGAGGCGACGGTCGCCTCCTGCGTGGTGTTCGGCCCCGAAGGCCCGCTCAAGTCCGATTACCGCCGCTTCAATATCGAAGGGGTCACTGCCGGCGACGACTACGCCGCCATGCATCAGGCGCTGACCCGACGTTTCAGCAAGATCAAGGAGGGTGAGGGCAAGTTGCCCGACGTGCTGCTGGTGGACGGCGGCAAGGGGCAACTGGCCATGGCCCGCGAAGTGCTGCAGGAACTGGCCGTGCCCGACCTGATCCTGCTCGGCGTGGCCAAGGGCACGACGCGCAAGCCCGGCCTCGAAGTGCTGTATCTGAATGACGCCGAGCACGAATTCACCTTGCCCGGCAATTCACCGGCGTTGCACCTGATCCAGCAGATCCGCGACGAATCGCACCGTTTCGCGATCACTGGGCACCGTGCGCGGCGGGGCAAGACGCGGCGTACCTCGACGCTGGAAGAAGTGCCTGGCATCGGCCCCAAGAGGCGGCGTGAACTGCTCAATCACTTCGGTGGGCTGCAGGAGCTGTCCCGTGCCAGCGCCGAGGAGATCGCCAAAGCGCCCGGAATCAGTAAAAAGCTCGCTGAGTCGATTTATGACACTCTGCACAGCGAGTAGAATGCCCGTTCACCTCGCAGCCTAGTTGTGCCGATGAATATCCCCAACTTGCTTACCTTGCTCCGGGTCGCGCTGATACCGGTCTTCATACTGCTGTTCTATCTGCCGTTCTCCTGGAGTTACTGGGCGGCCAGTGGGGTCTTCGCCATTGCGGCCGTAACCGACTGGCTCGATGGCTATCTGGCACGCCGCTGGGAGCAGGGCACGCCTTTCGGCGCCTTCCTCGACCCGGTCGCGGACAAGCTGATGGTGGCGGTGGCGCTGGTGCTGCTGGTGGCCGAGCACTCCAACCTCTGGCTGACCCTGGCAGCGGCCACCATCATCGGCCGCGAGATCGTGGTCTCCGCGCTGCGGGAATGGATGGCCGAGCTGGGTGCGCGGGCGCACGTGGCCGTGTCCAATCTGGGTAAGTGGAAAACCGCGGCGCAGATGGTCGCCCTGGTCATCCTGCTGGGCAATCCACCGGTTTTCACCTTCTGGGTGGTGCTCGGCTATGTGCTGCTGGTGGTCGCTGCGGTACTGACCCTGTGGTCGATGTTGCACTACCTGTTGGCCGCCTGGCCGCACCTCAGCACCACCACGGAAAAGAAATAAGTATTTTTGAATCAAAGGCTTGACGGCACCATTCGATTCTATAGAATGGCGCCCGTCGACAAGACAAGCGGGAATAGCTCAGTTGGTAGAGCACGACCTTGCCAAGGTCGGGGTCGCGAGTTCGAGTCTCGTTTCCCGCTCCAGTTTTACACGAGTCGCCAAGGCGACTCGTTCGTTTCAAGGCTGAGTTGCAGAGTGGTTATGCACCGGATTGCAAATCCGTGAACGCCGGTTCGATTCCGACCTCAGCCTCCAATTCAAAAGGCCTCGTAGATCGATGATTTACGAGGCCTTTTTCATTCCCCAAGGCGTGCTTTGCATGCCTTGCTAGGAGGCGGAGGGCTGTATATAGTCCGCCCTTCGCACAGCGCTACCGCCCGAATGGCGAAATCGGTAGACGCAGGAGACTTAAAATCTCTCGCCAGCAATGGCGTGCCGGTTCGAGTCCGGCTTCGGGCACCATCTAGCAATCTATAGCCATAGCAGATTCAAGCTCTCTGGTCGCTCAGCACCAGGGTGCTGGCCTTCCTCCGGCGCATCGGTCGGCACACGAAAGGCCCTGACGCGCAGTTGGCTGATGGGCGGCACCATCACTTGTCCTTGTGCTGGCCCGGCAGTAGCGAGCCGAACACCTGCTTGGCAGTCTGGGCGAGAATGCCGCGCTGCTCGGGATCGACATGGAGGAGGGTGCTGGCGAACTTCTTCGCCTGCTCCAAGCTGATGTGCGGTGGCAGCGGCGGTACGTCCGGGTCGGTTCGGAACTCCAGCAACACCGGCCGTTCGGCGGCCAGGGCGCGTTCCCAGGCCGGGCCGACGTCCTCTTCGCGTTCGATGAGGATGCCCTGCAGGCCGATGGATTCGGCGAAGGCGTGGTAGGGCACGTCAGGAATGTTCTGCGAGGCCTCGAACTTGGGATCGCCTTCCATGACGCGCTGCTCCCAGGTGACCTGATTCAGATCCTGGTTGTTGAACACTGCCATGATCCAGCGCGGATCCTCCCACTCACGCCAGTACTTGGCCACGGTGATCAGCTCGGCCATGTTGTTCATCTGCATCGCGCCGTCGCCGACCAGGCCCAGCACCGGTCGATCCGGGTGGGCGAACTTGGCAGCGATGGCATAGGGCACCGCCGCGCCCATGGAGGCCAGACCGCCGGATAGCGAGCAGAGCATGCCACGGCGAATCTTCAGGTCGCGGGCATACCAGTTGGCGCAGGAGCCTGAGTCGCAGGTGACGATGGCGCGATCCGGCAAACGGGGCGACAGCTCGTAGACCACCCGCTGCGGGTTGATCGGCTTGGCCGAGACCAGGGCACGCTCCTCCAGGGTCTGCTCCCAGTCGCTGCGCCAGTTTTCGATGCTGGTGCGCCAGCTACGCTCCTGTTTGTCCTCCAGTAGCGGCAGCAGCGCACGTAGGGTCTCGGCGGCGTCGCCAGCGAGATTGACCTCCATGGGGTAGCGCAGGCCGAGCATGTCCGGCTGCAGGTCGATCTGTACGCCGCGAGCCTGGCCTTCCTCGGGCAGGAATTCGGAATAGGGGAAGCCGGAACCGACCATCAGCAGGGTGTCGCATTCTTCCATCATCTTGTAGCTCGGCACCGTGCCGAGCAGGCCGATGGAGCCGGTGACCCAGGGCAGTTCGTCCGGCAGCACGGCCTTGCCGAGCAGCGCCTTGGCCACGCCGGCGCCGAGCTTCTCGGCCACCTGGAATACCTCGTCACTGGCCTTCAGTGCGCCGGCTCCCACCAGCATGGCCACCTTCTTGCCGCTATTGAGCACCTCGGCAGCGCGGCGCAGATCTTCGTCATAGGGCAACACTCTTGGCCGCGTGTAGCCGACACCACTGTGCAGCGTGCCGTGCTTGCGCGGTGGCTCGGCGTACTCGGCCTCCTGCAGGTCGTTGGGCAGGATGATCGCGGTCACCCGCCGCTCGCCGAGCGCGGTGCGGATCGCGCGATCCACCAGGTGGCGCACCTGTGCCGGCGCACTGGCCTGCTGAACGAAGGCGCCGGCGACATCCTTGAACAGCGATAGCAGATCCACTTCCTGCTGGTAGTGGCCGCCGAGCGCGGTGCGCGCTTGCTGGCCGGCGATGGCAAGCACCGGCATGTGATCCATACGCGCATCGTAGAGGCCGGTGAGCAAATGGGCGGCTCCCGGTCCGGAGGTGGCGATGCATACGCCTAGCTGGCCGGAGAATTTGGCGTCCGCTGCGGCCATGAAGGCAGCCATTTCCTCATGCCTGGCCTGGATGAAGCGGATCTTGCCGTTGGCGCGGTTGAGCGCGCCGAATACCCCGTTGATGCCGTCCCCAGGGTAGCCATAGATGCGCCGTACACCCCACTGATAAAGGCGCTCGACGATGAAGTCACCGACTGTCGTGGCCATGGAAGTCCTCCCTTGTAATCGCAACGTGGGCCAGACAAGACAGTGGCTTGACGAACGAGCCGCAGCGGGTCGCTACCGTCCTGCATGGCTGGTGGAGTAGGGTGGACTGGGGCAGGCGCTGGGAAGTTTCTACTGATTGATCTGTGTTCAGGCGGGGTGCAGGTCGCTTGTATGGATAAAGGAGGGACGCAAGGCGGCAGCAGACCTTGGAAGCCCGACGGCGATAGGGTGAGCAACAGTGCCGTTTCGAGTCCGGCTTCAGGTTTGGAAGCGCTGCACCGCGCCTTGCATGCCCTGAGCCACCTTATCCAGATTTTGCGCTGCCGCTGCCAGCTCGTTAGCGGTCTGGGTATTGTGCTGCGACATCTGGGCGATGTGATCGATGCGCTGTGCCACTTCGTTGCTGGCCTTGCTCTGCTCGTCGATGTTGTGCGAGATCTCCTCGACCACCTGGGCGGCTCGCTGCGTGCCGCTGCGTATCTCGTTGATCGAGTCGCCGGCCTGACGCGCCAGGGCCACACCTTCGCCAACGCTGTCGACGCCGGTTTGCATGCTGGCCACTGCGTCTGCCGTGCTGTTACGGATGCGCTCGATCATGGCGGTGATTTCCTGGGTCGATTGGGCGGTACGGGCCGCCAGGCCTCGTACTTCATCCGCCACCACGGCGAAACCACGCCCAGCCTCGCCGGCGCGGGCGGCCTCGATGGCAGCATTGAGCGCGAGCAGGTTGGTTTGCTCGGCGATGCCCTTGATGACCTGAATGATCGAATGGATTTCCTCGGAGGACTGGCCCAGGGCCGTGATGGTGGTCGAGGATTCGTTGACCGCAGCGGCAATGCGGTTCATGCCTTCGACCACGTCGAGGATGACCTGGCCACCGCTGTCGGCCATGCGCTCGGAATGAGCGGAGATGCTCTGCGCATCGCGGGTGTGGTTGGCGATCTGGGCGATGTTCTGGATCATCTGCTCCATGGCGGCCGCAATGCTGGTGGCGCCCTCCGATTGCTCGCCAGTGGCTTGCAGGATGTCCCGAGAGGTGCCGTTGAGGGTGTTAACGGTCTGCTGTAGCTGTTCGCTCTGCTGGCGGATGCTGTCGATCATCTGGCGCAGGTTGCTCTGCATGTCAGCCAGTGCGCGTTGCAGTTGGCCACTCTCGTCATCGCTGTCGATGTCGATCCGTTCGCGCAGGTTGCCTTTAGCGATGGCGCGAGCAGCGATCACGGATTTGTCCAGGGGCCGCAGAACGCTGCGCATCAGATGCCAGGTGATCAGGCCGAGGAGGGCGCAGGTCAGGGTGATACCCAGCACCAACATGATCGCAGCCTGGTTCACGGCGGCCTGGCCGGCATCGCGTGACCGAGCACTGTGGGCTTCGATCAGGCTGCTGAGGGCCTCGTTCTTTTCTTCCAACGCAGTGAAACTGTCGCGAAATACCGGCATCTCGGCTTCGGCCGCGCGAGGATCGGTCAGGGCCTTGTCAACGATACTCTTGGCCTGGGTGATGTAAGCGGCCAGGGCCGGTTGCGACTGATCGATGGCACTGCGGATGTCTGCAGGCAGCGGCAGTTTGGCATTGGCGTCCATGGCTTTCTGGAACCAGGCGCTGTGTTCGGCCAGGTCGTCACGCACCTGTTGCACGGCGGCTTCGTCACCTGGCCTGGTGGTGAAGGCAGCGAGCACATCGGCACGCAGAGCGTCATGCATCATGTCGCCCTCAAGGTGGTTACGCAGCGCGGTGACGCTCAACTCATTTTCTTCCAAGGCCGCAGCCAGACGAGTCTGTCCCCAGAAACCAACACCGCCCAAGAGCGCAGCGCTGAGGATACTGATCAAGCCACTGGCGATCATCTTGTGTCGAATCTTCATGAATTCACTCGAGTTCAGATGGCATTTGGTGATCAGTCTAGACGAAGCCTCTGGAAATGATCCTACCCATATGTTGGTGGTTGATTGTAATGGTCATGTCGTTAATTCGCATAATGTATATTATGTTAAATATGGTAGATGCTACCAGCGTAACCCCTAGGAGACAAACAGCCTCCCTCGCGGCAACTGACCAAAGCTTGTGATCGGGTGAATTTGAAACAGAAAGCACCTGAACACCTCTCTCGTGAGCGGTTTGGAAGCAAAATTTGAAACTTCATCTTCTGTGAATCGACAAATTTGAGACTCCAAGGAGACACCTTCAGGGTATGACACACGGGCCGCGTGGATGCGAACTGCTCTTTGACAGCATTGGAAAGCAATGTGGGGCTCCACCTGTTTGTTGGAAGTCAATTTGGAACTTTGCTCCTGGTCTCTTCTATGAATAGTAACGGCTTGAATCGGCTTTTTAGGCAGCGCCGGGCGCTCTAGAATCTGGTTTATAGTCGATTATAAAGTGATTATAGAGCGATTATAGAATTCGCTTTTGGTGCCTGATTGGGCCTACTCGAAGCAGGCAGCCCCTGCATCTCGCCTAAGCAACAGTATGTTTGACCAGGCCCCCAATTCCTACTTGGGGCTCGACTGAACGGCTAGCGAGGCCGGTCTTGTGCTAGCGCGCCTAGCGGGTGGTGCGAACCCTACGAGCTTGAGAAATCCGGTTAAACGGAGCTACCAGTTGAGCCCGATTGATACCCTGCATGACACTCTATTTGATCCAAATCAACACTATTGCCAAAAGGAGCGTTCATGCCTCGGGGCAATCTGCTATCGTCGCCCTATCGCCCGCCTGGTGAATTGCTGTGCGTCGAATTGGATTGATCCTGGTAATGATTGCTAGCCTCGTGCTGCCGACCTTCGGCGGTGTGGCTTTCAGCATGCCGGCACAACCTTGCCCGATGCAGAGCGCCGATCATCAGGGCCATGCAATGGCCGATGCTCCGTGCTGCGAGCAAATGGACAAGTCTGATGGGGTGGCCAAGAAGTCCCCTTGCAAACCCGGCCAGGAATGCAAGACCGGAGGACTTCTCCAGACCACCGTGATCAAGAGCATATCCCCTCTCCCCTCACGCCCCGAGATATTGCTGACCCAGTCGGTGATTAAGCGAGAGCCCGCAGGACTCTGGCGCCCTCCTCGTTTCGTCTAATGCAGTGATCATCCCGCGCCTTACAGTCAGGCGCATCGTCGCGGTCACGTTTCGTAGTCGCGACTTCGATCAATCGCATTGGAGGCGAAAGCATGTCCGCTTTCCTTTTTCCACGCCGTGGCTTTCTCGGTGTGTTGGCTGCCGCATTCTGGGCAGCTCCCTGGCTTGCCGCGCAGGCGCAGCCCCTAACTTTCGAACGAGCCCAAGCTCTGGCCGAGCAGAGTGCCCCTGAGAACCTCGCGCGCCAGGCGCAGGTGGCATCGGCACAGCAGGCTGTCGAGCCCGCAGACGCCCTGCCCGATCCCAAGCTGATTCTAGGCATCGACAACCTGCCGATCGAAGGCCCTGACCGTTACACGCTTAATCGTGACTCCATGACCATGCGCCGCATTGGGTTCATGCAGGAAGTCCCCAACAGTGACAAGCGTCAGGCTCGGCGCCAGTTGGCCGAGGCTTCAGTAGGCCGAGCCGAGGCCGAGCAGCGTGCCATGCAGTTGGAGATCAAGCGCCAGACGGCAGTGAGCTGGCTGGATGTGTACTACGCCGAACGCAGTGTTGGCCTCTTCGATCAACTGGACCGTCAGATCGAGATGCTCCGCTCGACCGTGCAATCGCTGATTGCCGGCGGTAGTGCTCAGCCTGGCGAGCTGTTGCAGGCCGACCAGGAAGCTTTGGCGTTACAAGATCGGCGAGATGAACTGAATCGCGATGTGGCAGTAGCTCGTGCCAAGCTGCGCCGCTGGATAGGCAACGAGGCTGACCAGCCTTTGCAAGGAGGTGTTCCCAGTCTGAACCTGGTGGCACCGCACCTGCAGCAACGCATTGCCTCACACCCTGAGTTGCGCGCTGCCTCCGCCCGAGTCGGCGAGGCTAGCGCCGAGCTGAACGAGGCCATCGCCGAGAAGACCCCCGACTGGGGTGTTGAGTTTGCCTACAACAATCGCGACAACCAGTTCGGCGATATGGTGATGGTGCAATTTACCTTCGACCTGCCGTTGTTCGTAGGCACACGTCAGGGGCCCAAGATCAACGCCAGACAACAAAGCGTGTCGCAGATGGAAGCCGAGCAGGAAGCATTACTGCGCGCCCATCAGGCTGAGCTGGAAGGCGGTATTGCCGAGCTTGAGCAACTGCGCAGGACCTTGTCACGCACCGAAAAAACCTTGATCCCGCTTGCAAGCAAACGTGCCGATCTCGAACTGGCCGCCTACCAAGCCGGTAACAGCCAGCTCACATCCGTTATTACTGCCCAGCGCGACCTGATTGATGCGCAACTGCGGCAGATTGAACAACAGCGCAAGTTGAGCCAGCTCTCCGCAAGCCTGTACTACGCCTATGTGGAGGGCCTGAAATGAAGATATCGACATTTGGTTTTGCGGTCGCCGTGCTGACCGTGGGCATTGGCGCGGCGGGCGGTGGCTACTGGCTGGCCCAGCGGCAAGCCAAACACGAGCTACTGCCTAGCTCCGCACCGACGGACGAGCGCAAAGTGCTCTATTGGTACGACCCGATGCAGCCTGAGCAGCGCTTCGATAAACCGGGCAAGTCACCTTTCATGGATATGGAGCTTGTCCCTAAATACGCAGGATCCGAGCAAGATCCGTCTGTCCTGAGCGTCCCCGCTCAAGCCGTGCAGAACCTCGGAATGCGGACCTCGAAGGTGATCCGCGGTGTACTGCCCTCGGATATCGAGGTGGTCGGCTCCCTGGCCTATAACCAGCGAGAGGTAGCGAACCTCCAGGCCCGCGCTGGCGGATTCGTCGAGCGGGTTTACGGGCGTGCCCCTGGCGATGTACTGCCAGCTGGAACACCCTTGGTCGACCTGCTGATTCCCGAGTGGTCCGCCGCGCAGTTGGAGTTCCTCGCGGTACTGCGTACCGGTGACGCCCGCTTGATCACTGCGGCCCAAGAGCGCCTCCGCCTGCTCGGCATGCCACAAGCTTTGATAGAGCAGGTTCGCCGCAGCGGCAAACCGCGGGCAGTGCAAACCCTCACCACACCTATCAGCGGCGAGCTCCAAGCCTTGCAGGTACGCGCCGGGATGACCGTTGAAGCCGGGCAGGATCTGGCGTTGATCAACGGGCTGTCCAGTGTCTGGCTCGATGCGGCGATACCCGAGGCCATGGCCGGAAGTATCCAGGTCGGGGACGAGATCCGCGCCAACCTGACGGCCTTTCCTGATCGACCGCTGCTGGGCCGCGTCATAGCCTTGCTGCCGAGTGCCGATCCGCAAACGCGCACGCTCACGGTACGCAGCGAGCTACCCAACCCTGCCGGTAAGTTGCGCCCCGGCATGTTCGCCGCCGTACGCCTGAACAGTGCCGTCGAACAATCCACGCTTCTTGTGCCGAGTGAAGCCGTGATTCGCACCGGGAAGCGTGCATTGGTGATGCTGGCCGAAGGCGACGGACGCTACCGTCCCCAGGAAATCACCTTGGGCCGCGAGGCCGATGGGCGTCTGGAGGTGTTTTCCGGTCTTGAGGAAGGTCAGGCGGTCGTTACCTCCGGCCAGTTCCTCATCGATTCGGAAGCCAGCCTGCAGGGCATCCTGGCCGGCAATGCAGAACAGGACAGCACGGAGGGGCTGCATGTGTCTCACGGCGTTATTCGCGCACTGGACGGGAAACAAGTCACCCTGGAGCATGGCCCCTTCGAGAGCCTGAATATGCCAGGTATGACCATGGCTTTTCCTCTGGTCAGCTCCGAAGTAGCTGTGGGACTTAAGCCAGGAGATCACGTACGCATCGCCGCACGTCAGACAAACTCCGGCCTGCTGATCGAGCAGCTCCGCAAGGAAGGAGACCAGCCATGATCGCGCGCCTGATCCATTGGTCGATCGGCAACCGCTTCCTGGTACTGCTGGCCACCCTGTTCATCACCGCCCTGGGCCTCTGGTCGCTGCGCAACACGCCGTTGGATGCACTGCCGGACCTATCTGACACCCAGGTCATCATCAGAACCAGCTTTCCCGGACAGGCACCGCAGATCGTCGAGAACCAGGTGACCTACCCACTGGCCACAACCATGCTCTCGGTACCGGGGGCGAAGACGGTGCGCGGCTACTCGTTCTTCGGCGACTCCTTCGTCTACGTGCTGTTCGAGGACGACACCGACCTCTACTGGGCGCGCTCGCGGGTGCTGGAGTACCTCAACCAGGCGCAGGAACGCCTGCCCGAGGGTGTTACCACCACCCTTGGGCCGGATGCCACCGGCGTGGGCTGGATCTACCAGTACGCCTTGGTCGACCGCAGCGGCCAACATGATCTTGCGCAGCTACGGGCGCTGCAGGACTGGTTCCTCAAGTACGAGCTCAAGAGCCTACCCAACGTGGCCGAAGTGGCTACCCTCGGGGGCATGGTCAAGCAGTATCAGGTGCTGCTCGATCCGCAAAAGCTGGTGGCTTATGGGGTAACTCAGCAGGAGGTCGAAGCGGCGCTGAAGAGCGCCAATCAGGAAACCGGCGGCGCCATCCTGGAGCTGGCGGAGCGCGAGTACATGGTGCGGGCTTCAGGCTATCTAGAGAGCCTGGAGGATTTCCGCAATGTGCCGCTGCGGGCTTCGGCCAGCGGAGTTCCGGTGCTGCTGGGTCAGGTGGCCACCATTCAGCTGGGGCCAGAGATGCGGCGTGGCATTGCCGAGCTGGATGGCCAGGGTGAAGTGGTAGGCGGCGTGGTCATCCTACGCTCCGGAAAGAATGCCCGCGATGCCATCGCTGCGGTGAAGACCAAGCTGGACAGCCTGAAGGGCAGCCTGCCGGCCGGCGTCGAGGTGGTCACCACCTATGACCGCTCGCAACTGATCGACCGCGCCATCGATAACCTCAGCTACAAGCTGCTGGAAGAGTTCGTGGTGGTGGCCTTGGTTTGCCTGCTCTTCCTCTGGCACCTGCGCTCGTCGCTGGTCGCGATCATCACCCTGCCCCTGGGCATCCTCATGGCCTTCATCGTCATGCGCTACCAGGGCGTCAATGCCAACATCATGTCGCTCGGCGGGATCGCCATCGCCATCGGCGCCATGGTCGACGCCGCCGTGGTGATGATCGAGAACGCGCACAAGCACATCGAAACCTGGAAGGCTCGACACCCTGGTGAGCAGCTACAGGGCGAGGCGCACTGGCGGGTGATCGGCGAAGCCGCGGTCGAGGTCGGGCCGGCGCTGTTCTTCAGCCTGCTGATCATCACCCTGTCCTTCCTCCCGGTCTTCACCCTGGAGGCCCAGGAAGGCCGCCTGTTCGGCCCGCTGGCCTTCACCAAGACCTATGCCATGGCGGCTGCCGCCGGACTCTCGGTCACCTTGGTACCGGTGCTGATGGGCTACTGGATTCGCGGGCATATCCCCAGCGAACAACAGAACCCCTTGAACCGCTGGCTGATCGGCGCATACCGGCCGGTACTGGAGTGGGTGCTGGCTTGGCCAAAAGTGACCCTGGCGCTGGCCGTGCTGGTCTTTTTGTCCAGCCTCTGGCCCCTCAGCAGACTCGGAGGAGAGTTTCTGCCGCCCATGGACGAGGGCGACCTGTTGTACATGCCCTCGGCCCTGCCCGGCTTGCCGGCGAGCAAGGCGACCCAACTGCTGCAGCAGACCAACCGGATGATCCTCACGGTGCCGGAAGTGGCGCGGGTGTTCGGCAAGGCCGGGCGAGCGGAGACGGCCACCGACCCGGCGCCGCTGGAAATGTTCGAGACCACGGTGCAGTTCAAGCCGCGCGAGCAATGGCGTGCGGGCATGACGCCGGAAAAGCTGATCGAGGAGCTGGACCGCGCGGTGAAGGTCCCCGGGCTGTCCAATATCTGGGTGCCGCCCATCCGCAACCGCATCGACATGCTGGCGACGGGGATCAAGAGCCCCATTGGGGTGAAGGTCTCCGGAACCTCCTTGGTCGACATCGAGCGCATAACGCGCGATATCGAGGCCGTGGCCAAAGAGGTGCCTGGGGTGAGTTCGGCCTTGGCAGAACGCCTGACCGGAGGTCGCTATGTGGATATCCAGATCGATCGGCTGGCCGCGGCGCGCTATGGCCTGAGCATCGCCGATCTGCAGACGGTGGTATCGGGCGCCATCGGCGGCAGCAATATAGGCGAGACGGTTGAAGGACTGGCCCGCTTCCCGATCAACCTGCGCTATCCCAAGGAGTGGCGAGACAGTCCGCAGGCACTACGGCGTATGCCGATCCTCACTCCAGCCGGCCAGCAGATCACCTTGGGCACCGTCGCCCAGGTAACTCTGACCGAAGGGCCGCCGATGCTGCGCAGCGAGAACGGGCGACTGTCCGGCTGGGTCTATGTCGATGTCCGTGGGCGCGACCTGGCCTCGACCGTGCGCGAGCTGCAGCAGCGCGTCGCCGAGCGGGTACAACTCGACGCCGGCATGACCGTCTCCTACTCCGGTCAGTTCGAGTTTCTGGAGCGCGCCAATGCGCGGCTGGCCTGGGTGGTGCCGGCGACTCTGTTGATTATCTTCGTGCTGCTCTACCTGACTTTCAGCCGCTTCGGCGAGGCCCTGCTGATCATGGCCACCCTGCCCTTCGCCCTATCGGGCGGCATCTGGCTGCTCTACTGGTTCGGCTTCAACCTGTCGGTGGCCACCGGCGTGGGCTTCATTGCCCTGGCCGGCGTCTCGGCCGAGTTCGGGGTGATCATGCTGCTGTACCTGAAGAACGCCTGGCATGCGCGTGTGGATACCGGGCGCAGCGGTGATCCGGCCCTACTGGAGGCAATTCGTGAAGGCGCGGTGCTGCGTGTGCGGCCCAAGGTGATGACGGTGGCCGTGATCATCGCCGGCCTGTTGCCAATCCTCTGGGGCGGAGGTGCCGGATCTGAGGTGATGAAGCGCATCGCCGCGCCCATGGTCGGCGGCATGATTACCGCGCCGCTGATGTCCATGTTGGTTTTGCCGGCCGCGTACTGGCTGATGCGTCGACAGGGCAAACGAAAGAGTTACTCACCACAGGAGCTATAGCTCTGAGTGTTCAGGAGAGCCCCTCCGCCAGATGACGAAAAGGGGCTTATCTGCCTTAAATCACGCGTTTAACACTCAGGTACTCGCCCTTGGGTTCAGCTCAACGGCAATGGCACAGTGACCCTCAGGTGCTCAAAGCCTGGGAGGCTGCTGCCGTGCGCCAGACGACCACGTTTTTTGTGAATGGCAAACCGCTCCTGAGCTTTGGTGCACAGCCACTGATTGATCTGGTTAAAGCTGAAATCGAACAAAGCAAATAAGCGCTTGCAGTCTGTAAACAAACGAACCCGCACCACCGCCTGCAATGTCTCGTGCCGAGTACTGCAGGTGGTGGCGCATTGTTTAGTGGCGATGGCTTTTCCCAACGTGGGTATGGCCATCATCTGGAAGTGCACTGACTCCGCCGGTGGTATTCAGGCGCTGGAGAATTCCACACTCGTCTACACCCCGCTCAGAGGCGCAACGGTGTCGTAACTCAACCAGCTGTTGTTGCAGTGCCAGGAGGCTGGTCACTCGCGCTTGCACATGCTCGATGTGCTCATCCACTAAGCTATTCACACCCTCACAGTTCCCCTCTGGCCGATCCATCAGCGCCAACAAGCTTCTGATCTCGTCCAGGGTCATGTCCAGTGTTCGGCAATTACGAATAAACGTAAGCCTCTCAAGATGCTCACTGCTGTAAAGACGATAATTGCCCTCGCTGCGAGCCGGTGTCGGCAACAGCCCTTCACGCTCGTAATAGCGAACCGTTTCAACCTGGCAATCGGCAAGCTTGGCCAGCTCTCCAATTTTCATGAAATACCCCTTCTACAAACTCTTGACCCTGTAGTGGCTTCAGGGTGTTCACTCTACAGCACTGACCAATAAGGATACCCCCATGGCTGGTTGCTGCAGTGATGAACAAAAACCTGAAGCGGTTTCAAAGGATGTCTGCTGTGACCCCAGCGGCGCGTTTAAGTGCTCGGCCACGGCAACTACAACGGTAAATGCCATGGTTCGCTCCAGGCTCAGCAGTTTCCGTATTGAACAAATGGACTGCCCCACCGAACAGACGCTGATTCAAGACAAACTGAGCAAGCTGGCTGGCATAGACAAGCTCGATTTCAATCTGATCAATCGCGTTCTTGGGGTATGGCACAGCTTGCCGTCGACCGCTCTTATTGAAGCGGCGATCTCATCCCTAGGTATGCAAGCAGAACCGCTCTCTGCTGAGGGGCAAGCCCGCATCACAATCGAACAGATGGACTGCCCAACGGAAGAAAAGCTGATCCGCGACAAGCTCTCCTCCCTGACCGGCATCAGCGCGCTGGAGTTCAACTTGCTTCAGCGCGTATTGACGTTTAGCCACACAGCAGAAGCATTGCCAGCAGCCCTGGCAGCGATTCGCGACCTTGGTTTCACGCCAGTGGTTGAGGGTGCAGCAACAGTAAACGATGAAGCGCAAGCAGCGCCGCGCAAGAAGGCTTGGTGGCCTTTGGCGCTATCCGGTGTGGCTGCCGTATCGGCTGAAGTGCTGCACTTCGCCGAGCTTGCACCTGAGTGGGTTGTGGCCGGTGTGGCGCTGCTCGCCATTCTGCTGTGCGGCCTGACGACCTATAAAAAGGGTTGGATTGCGCTGAAGAACCGCAACCTGAACATCAATGCACTGATGAGTATTGCGGTTACCGGTGCGGTGCTGATTGGGCAATGGCCGGAAGCCGCCATGGTCATGTTCCTCTTTTCTGTGGCCGAGCTGATCGAGGCAAAATCGCTGGGTCGGGCTCGTAATGCCATCCGCGGCCTGATGGATCTGACCCCAGAGCGCGCCACGGTGCAGCAAGCAGACGGCTCATGGCTTGAAGTTGAGGTTAAAACCATAGCCTTAAGTGCATTGGTCAGGGTTCGGCCTGGCGAGCGAATCGGCCTCGATGGCGAGGTGACTTCCGGCAACTCCACCATCAACCAAGCGCCGATCACGGGGGAAAGCCTGCCCGTAGAGAAAACCGTCGGAGACCCGGTTTTTGCTGGCACCATCAATCAAGCAGGCTCGCTGGAATACCGCGTCGTGGCAGCCGCTGCCAACACTACGCTGGCACGCATCATTCACGCGGTCGAAGAGGCACAGGGTTCACGTGCTCCGACCCAGCGCTTTGTCGACCAATTCGCCAAGGTATACACCCCTGTCGTATTCCTATTCGCCCTGGCTATCGCCATTGTGCCGCCACTCTTCATGGCCGAACCCTGGTACGACTGGATCTATCGTGCCTTGGTACTGCTGGTGGTCGCTTGCCCTTGCGCCTTGGTTATTTCAACGCCCGTCACCATTGTCAGTGGCCTGGCTGCGGCTGCGCGCAAAGGCATTCTGATCAAAGGCGGTGTCTACCTTGAAACCGGCGGCAAGCTTGGCTTCCTGGCACTCGACAAGACCGGCACTATTACTCACGGCAAGCCGGTGCAGACCGATTACATGCCGCTGGTTGATCAGGACTCAGAAGTCTACCGCACACATGCCGCCAGCCTCGCCAGTCGGTCTGACCATCCGGTATCGCAAGCGATAGCCAAGCATGCCAGTAAGAATGGGCTGGCGTTTACCGCCGTTGAAGGATTCGAAGCCCTACTGGGTCGAGGTGTTCGAGGCACCATCGAAGGCATAGATTTCCACCTGGGTAACCACCGCCTGGTGGAAGAGCTTGGCCTCTGCTCACCCGAGCTGGAAGCGACGCTGGAGCGTCTCGAACGCCAAGGTAAAACAGTGGTGGTGCTGTGCAATCCGCAGCGTGCCATTGCCCTGTTCGCCGTTGCCGATACCGTCAAGGGCTCCAGCCGCCAGGCAATTGAGGAGCTTCATGCGCTTGGCGTGAAGACCACAATGCTGACCGGCGATAACCCGCACACCGCAGATGCGATTGCACAGCAGGTAGGCATCGACGAGGCACGCGGCAACCTACTGCCAGTCGACAAATTGCAGGCCATTGAAGCATTGCAGGCGCGCGGCTACGTTGTAGGGATGGTCGGCGATGGCATCAACGATGCGCCGGCGCTGGCGAAGTCTGAAATCGGTTTCGCCATGGCCGCCGCCGGCACGGACACGGCCATCGAAACTGCGGATGTGGCCTTGATGGATGACGACCTGCGCAAGATCCCGGCCTTCATCCGCCTGTCTCAACAGACCGCCGTCATCCTCAAGCAGAACATCGTGCTGGCGTTAGGGATCAAGGCCCTGTTTCTCGCCATTACCCTAACGGGGCAGGCGACGATGTGGATGGCCGTCTTTGCCGACATGGGCGTCAGCCTGCTGGTGGTGTTCAACGGCCTGCGCCTGCTTAAAAAGTAGGATCGGAGGATTGAAGATGAAAGCAGCATTGCAACTCGCAATTGAACAAGCCTTTCAGCAGGCCCGGCAGGCCATGCAGGAACAGCGCAGCGCAGATGCCTTTCAATGGTTAGAGCGCGCGCACATCCTGACCCAACGCCAACCCGTGCTGCATGCTGGGTCACACTGACTGATGCTTGTGCTCGGCTGGCAGACCGGCGATTACCGCGAGGTCGCGGGGCAACTACCACGTATTTTCGCGGCCCTGCTGTTCTCCAAAATCTGGGTGCCTATCGGCAATACAGGCCGCTCCAGGGTCAGTGCTTTCAAGCCCATGCCGGTTCCCGAAGAACCACAGACCTTGCTTGCCGATGACAAGTAAACTCAATCCGGTCGGTGATTGCGCCCATGCAAATTGATATCTCTACCCAGCTGCCATGCTCACTGGCAGAGGTGATCGCCCAGGTGCGCACGCCACGTCTGCTGCATCAGGTTGCATCACCGTTGCTGAGTTTCAGCCCGCTGACTCCCGTTGAGTTTCCTGGCACCTGGAACGAGGGCACTTACTGGGTCAAGCTGAAGTTATTCGGCGTACTTCCCATTGGCCGTCAGGCGATTGTGATTACATACCCGCAGACGGAAAATGCTCAGATTTTCATGCTAAGAGACAACGGCTACAGCCCGCTGATCAGCAAGTGGGATCACCTCATTACGGCACAAGAGGTCAACGGCGGAACGCTTTACCGAGATAGCGTGACCATCAAGGCGGGCGTCCTCACTCCGTTCGTCTGGCTATTTGCGCGCCTGTTCTACGCCCACCGTCAGCGCCGCTGGGCAACCTTGGCGGCAAATGGCTTTAACTACGGAAACTCTCAGCCGCTGTAGTAATCGCACCTTGCTAGGTTCTTGGTCGCATCAACCAACTCTTCGTCTGGTAAGCGCTGAGCCCATGGCTATTCACACCCATGCGGTCACAGTTTCATGCACCATTACTGCCATGAGCTGGAATATACGCAGTGCGCCTGCCAGCTCCAGCTCGTCAGCGAAATGCTGGCTTACACGGCGGGAGTGAGCAGCATGCCCGAATCACGCAAGGTGATTCGGGTGGACGCTTACGAGCATCCAAACAAGATCAACCGGCGTCACCCCCAGCCGGCTTGTCACATCAGCCCGGCGCTATCGATCTATCTGAGTGCACCGTCCTATGAGCTGGCAGTCATGAACATTCGGCCTGATCAAGGCTGGAGCTCTCTCGACCTACCCGTCGGATTCTATTGAAAATCTGAATTCAAATGTCGCTTTAAGACAACTTTCATTGCCGCCTTGTGAAGATTACAGAATTGTAATTTTCCAATCATCTTCAAGTTATCTTCAGCTTGCAAGGATAGGGCTCAGCTCCCCAAAGGCGCAGAGCGCTTGAGGGTGCAATACCTATAAGAACGCCATGGCGAAAACTAGACTAATAACTGCCAATTATAAAGGAGCAATAAATGCTTAATAAAACCAAACTATCCCTTGCAGTATTTTCGGCGATTGTCAGTGCAGCTCCGCTCATGGCGGCCGCAGAAGAGCAAGCCGAAGGTTTTGTAGAAGGTAGCAGTTTCAATATTCTCAACCGTAACTTCTACATGAATCGTGACTTTCGTAAAGGTCAGTCGAGCAACACTGACAATGGTTATACTGAAGCTTGGGCACACGGGATCATTGGCCAGTTCGAGTCGGGCTTTACCCAAGGTACCGTAGGCTTTGGTATTGATGCCTTCGCCATGCTCGGCCTTAAACTGGATACCGGGGATGGTCGATATGGCCCAGGTGGTACTGTTAATCTGCTGCCGGTAAATAGTGATGGTGAAGCCGAAGATAACTACTCCAAAGTGGGTGGTGCAGTAAAAGCCCGGCTATTCGACACCGTTGTCAAAGTGGGTGATGTGTTCCCCATGACGCCGGTGGTTCACTACGGTGACTCCCGCCTGCTACCGGAAAGCTTTCGCGGCGTTACGGTTGAGAACACAAGCTTTGATGGTTTGACCCTTCAGGGTGGCCGCCTGCATGCCATGAGCCAGCCGCAGGTCAGCACCATGCGTGATGAGTTCGCAACCTTCTATGCGGGCTCTGTCGCGTCTCCATGGGTTGCCTATTTCGGCGGTGACTATTCGCTAAATGACAACCTGAGCTTTAGTCTCTATAGCAGCCAACTCAAGGATGCTTGGAAGCAGCACTATGCCGGTACGTCCTTCACCTACCCGCTGACCGACAGTGTTTCCTTGTTCGGTGGCTTGAACTACTACAAAGCTGTTGATGACGGCCAGCAGCTGTTGGGTGAGTTCGATAACGACATTTACAGCGGCAAAGTGGGTGTGCAGTTCGGTGCACACAGCGTTGCCCTGTCGCACCAGCGCAACAACGGCGACGATGATTTCGACTACCTGCGCCAGTCTGATTCCATCTTCCTCGACAACTCTATTCAGTACAGCGACTTCAACTCGCCGAAAGAGAAGTCCTGGATGCTGCGCTACGACCTAGATATGGCCAGCTATGGCGTTCCTGGACTGACCTTCATGACGCGCTATGCGCTGGGTACAGATGCGGACTATTCCGACGCCAACAGTGTGTATATGCGTCGTGATGCCGATGGCAACCCGCTGACTGACCAGAAGCGCTGGGAACGCAACATCGAAGCCAAGTACGTCGTCCAAACGGGCTCACTGAAAGAGATGTCCTTCCGTGTTCGCCAGATGACTACCCGCGCAACGGATTACGAGTCGGATCTGGACGAGGTTCGTCTGATCGTCGAGTACCCACTGAGCGTGCTCTAAAAATGGATGGGCGGGCGGGCTCTAAAAGCACTGCCCGCTCATGCATAACAAGATAGGCAGTTATTAGATTTCAAGAATGTAATGTTGGGCTCACGCTGCTGTTAGCTTCACCTCCGTAAAATTCACTCGAACTTGCAGAACTTGTCCATGAACCTCGACAAGCTAATAATTGAATTTTACGAGGCCTGCCTTATGAAGATGTTGAAAGCCCTAGTTATTGGATCAGTACTTCTTGTCGGCTCCACACAGTCTTATGCAGAAGATGGCTATGATCGCTCAATGAAAGCTCAGGCAAAATTTCGAGCAGATCAAAAACGAATTCACGGAACTGAGCCTGCTGCCAAACCGGCGGACGAACTAAAGGTTAAGACCAGCAACCAAGATCGGACCAATACCGATCTTAAAAAAGAAACCAACGCTGACTAACCGCTCACTTCCGAACGATGTTCACCTCTAGAAGCTCCCGAGCTCCTTTGGAAAGAGGTGTACCCTAAGCGCCCTTCGGGGCGCTTTTTTTATTTAATCTTTAATAATAAGAAAGATTCACTGGGAGTTTAAACCTCCAAGCTAGACAACTAACTCTTCTCTTCCGCAAGTCATTCATATCTGCAACAAGCCATCGCTGTCAGCGTGTAGCAAGAAGGGCAAAATGATACCGGTGAAGGCCTTTAGATTGATCTGCCTGATATCTGCAAAGGCACTCGGCTATCACCCCGATGCTAGAACACGGTGTCATTTGAATACCGCGCCCTTGCACCGTCAGCAGATACCCACTCAATAGCCAGACGCCGTGCCCATCTCAATCTTTCATGATTCAAGCCATCCAAGAGGATCGCCACGCTTTTCGCTTCCTCATGTAAGCTGACGTTTTTCATCCTTGAGGATGCTATGAGTAGGGATGCACTTGAACAAAACCAGATACCGATCTATTTCGTCGCGGTCATTGCAGCGGCAATCGGTGGGTTAATAGCTACTGCAGCGGCGCAGAGCCTGAACGCATTAGTGACCCCGACTATCGCCGTGCTGATGTACGCGATGTTTCTGCAAATTCCCTTTCTTGATCTCCGCAAAAGTCTTAGCAACAAACGCTTCATGTCAGCCTTGCTTATCGCCAATTTCGTACTGATTCCACTGCTGGTATGGGCACTCACCAGAGGGCTCGCAGAACACCCGGCAATCCTAATAGGCGCTCTTCTAGTTTTGCTCACCCCGTGTATCGACTACGTGGTGGTCTTTACTCACATTGGCAAAGGCGACTCGCGTGCGATTCTTGCAGCAACCCCCATCCTCTTGCTGTTGCAGCTTGTGCTGTTGCCTGTGTACTTGGCTTTCATGCTAGGGGAGCAATCCCGAGTCGTTATCTCGATAGCGCCTTTCGCTGAAGCCTTTCTCGCACTGATTGTCGTGCCTTTATTGCTCGCGGTTGCTACAGCAGCCTTGGCTAAGCGCTCACGGTTCGTAGGTCGCTGGAACACCGTATGGGCATGGATGCCAGTCCCTGCGATGGCGGCAGTTCTCATTGCGGTGGTTGGGTCGCAAATCTCGCCGGTGGTTCGTGATATCGACCAGCTTTTACCGGTGATCCCGGTGTACATCGGTTTCATGCTTTTGGCCCCCGTAGTGGGCGCACTGGCTTCAAGAGCTTATAAACTGCCCGCCTCGACGGCGAGAGCGGTTACTTTCAGTACCTCCACACGTAACTCGTTGGTGGTTCTTCCGCTGGCCCTGGCATTGCCTGAAGAAATACGGGGGCTTGCAGCCGCAGCGGTCATCACCCAGACGCTGGTTGAGTTGGTGGGTGAGCTTGTCTACATCCGGGCAGTTCCGATTCTTATTTGGCGTAAAAAAAGCCGCTGAGGACGTCACAGGCACAGTCACCGCCCACATTGAGCGGTATTTACGGTAAGCAAAAAGCCCCGCTCAAGAGCGGGGCTTTTCAGTTGCACACGAATAGCGCTGTGAACTTAGCGCAGACGATGGGCCAAGCGGTAGAGCAATGGCAAAACCAGCAGCGTCAGCACGGTTGAAGACAGGATTCCGCCAATCACCACCGTCGCCAGAGGGCGCTGAACTTCTGCGCCCGTACCGATGGCAGTGGCCATTGGAATAAAGCCCAGAGACGCAACCAAAGCAGTCATCAGCACCGGCCGCAAACGAGTCAACGCGCCTTCACGAATAGCCTCGTCCAGCCCCATGCCGTTCTCACGCAAACTGCGAATAAAGGAAATCATCACCAGGCCGTTGAGTACCGCGACACCCGACAACGCAATGAAACCCACCCCCGCAGAGATCGAGAGCGGAATATCACGCAGCCACAAGGCCATGATCCCGCCGGTCAGCGCGAAGGGCACGCCGGTGAATACCAGCAGGCCATCTTTGACATTGCCGAACATCATGAAGAGCAGCGTGAACACCAGCAGCAACGAGACCGGTACGACAATCTGCAGGCGCTTGGCTGCCGACTGAAGCTGCTCGAAGGTGCCGCCCCAGGTCGTCCAGTAGCCTGTAGGGACGCTAACCGCCAGGGCGATCTTGCTCTCGGCCTCGGCGACAAAAGAGCCAATATCGCGGCCGCGAACGTTGGCGGTGACCACCACGCGACGCTTGCCACTTTCACGGCTGATCTGGTTCGGCCCCGGTGCGGACACCACGCTCGCCACATCAGCCAGGCGCACAAACCCTGGGCCATCCAGCCCATCGCCATTGGCCAGACGAATAGGCAGCTGCTGGATCTTGTCGACATCATTGCGCCACTCGTCCGCCAGGCGAACTTGGATATCGAAACGCCGGTCACCTTCAAACAGTGCACCCGCCTCGCGCCCGCCGATGGCGGTGGAAATGGCGTCCTGAATCTCCGAGACATTCAAACCGAATCGTGCGGCTTTCTCACGGTCGATTTGTACGCTGAGCATCGGCAGACCGGTGGTCTGTTCGACCTTCACATCAGCTGCTCCTGGAATACCCTCCAGCACCTCAGCGATTTGCTCGGCGGTCTCGTTCATCACATCCATGTCATCGCCAAACACTTTCACTGCGACGTCACTGCGTACGCCGGAGATCAGCTCGTTGAAGCGCATCTGAATGGGCTGAGTGAACTCATAGTTGTTGCCGGAAACCTGTTCAACCGCCTCCTGCATCGCCGCAACCAAATCGGCTTTGCTGCGATCAGGATCGGGCCACTGGTCGCGCGGCTTTAGCATGACAAAGTTGTCCGCCACGTTCGGCGGCATTGGATCGGTTGCGACTTCAGCGGTTCCAAGCTTGGCGAACACCGTATCAACCTCGGCAAAGGATTTGATTCGTTGTTCGAGTTGCACCTGCATTTCAATTGCTTGCGAAAGGCTAGTGCCAGGAATACGCAGGGCATGCAAAGCGATATCGCCCTCATCCAGGCTCGGCACGAACTCACTGCCCATCCGCGAAGCAGCTAAACCAGAAAGCACCATGATGACTGTCGCAATGGTCAGCACTAACGGCTTGCTGACCATGACCCAATCTAGCAACGGCGCGTAGCCTTGCTTGACCCAGGCCATTAGCCGATTTTCTTTTTCACTGACGTTGCCATTGAGGAACAGTGCAACAGCTGCCGGGACGAATGTCACCGAGAGGATCATGGCTCCGAACAGGGCTGTCACCACGGTGAACGCCATTGGGTGGAACATCTTGCCTTCCACGCCGGTCAGCGCAAATATCGGCAGGTACACCACCATAATGATCAGTTGGCCGAACAGCAGTGGACGACGCGCCTCCTTCGACGCCGCGAACACCTCATGGAAGCGCTCATTACGGGTCAACGTTCGGCCTGCTGCGGCCTGGGCGTGAGCCAAACGACGCACGCAGTTCTCTACGATCACCACGGCACCATCGATGATGATGCCGAAATCGAGTGCGCCAAGGCTCATCAGGTTCGCGCTGACCTTGTTGCTGACCATGCCCGTAAAGGTGAACAGCATCGACAGCGGAATCACCATTGCGGTGATGAGGGCCGCCCGAATGTTACCCAGGAACAGGAACAGGATAGCGATAACCAGCAGAGCGCCTTCGATCAGATTCTTCTTCACCGTATTGATGGCCTTATCGACCAATACAGTGCGGTCATAGACCGTCTTCGCTATGACTCCTTTCGGCAGGTTGCGATTGATCTCCTTTATGCGCTGGTCGACAGCCTGCGATACATAGCGGCTGTTCTCACCAATCAACATAAAGGCAGTGCCGAGCACCACCTCCTGGCCGTTCTCAGTAGCGGCACCGGTGCGCAGCTCCTTACCCAGGCCAACCTCGGCCACATCACCGATGCGCACAGGAACACCATCGGTGTTCTTGATGATGATGTTGGCGATGTCAGCGATATTGCCGACTTGTCCCGGAGCGCGGATCAGGTACTGCTCGCCGCTGCGTTCGATGTAGCCCGCACCAACGTTGGCATTATTGCTCTCCAACGCAACCACAATGTCCTGCAGGCTGAGGCCATGTGCGACCAGGCGCTCCGGCTTGGGTGAAACCTGGAACTCCTTGGCATAACCGCCAATGGTGTTGATCTCGGTAACACCTTTGACGGTTCGCAGTTGCGGCTTGACGATCCAGTCCTGAATCTCACGCAGATCCATCGGTGTATAGGTGCTGCCATCCGGCTTCTTCGCACCGTCTTGCGCCTCGATGGTCCACATGTAGATCTCGCCCAGACCAGAAGCGATTGGCCCCATGCTCGGCGACAGATCACTGGGTAGATTTCCACGCGCTTCCTGTATCCGCTCATTCACCAACTGACGAGCGAAGTAGATGTCTGTGCCGTCTTCGAAAATGACGGTGACCTGCGACAACCCGTAACGTGAGATTGAACGCGTTTCCTGTAAGTTGGGCAGCCCAGCCATTACCGATTCAATCGGAAAGGTCACGCGTTGCTCGGTTTCCAGTGGCGAGTAGCCCTTTGCCTCGGTATTGATCTGCACCTGCACGTTGGTGATGTCGGGAACCGCATCAATCGGCAACTTCTGGTAGCTGTAAACACCCAACGCTGCCATGCCGAGCACAGCCAGCAAGACTAGCCAGCGCTGGTCGATGGCGAAGCGAATTAATCGTTCGTACATGTCAATTTCCCCTAAAGCGCAGCATCACCGCGCTCTCCAGTACGGATGCGCAATGCGTCGGTCAAAGGGGCCACGGCGACGATTCCATCACCGGGTACACCTGTGTGGGCGGCCTTCTCGATGGCATGGACGATCTCATCGGCAACTTCTTCTGAACAGAACGCCAGCAGCACGAGATGCTGATGGGCGTCGGGGTTCCACTCGTCGGCGATGTAGCTGTGATCCTTGCCGTGGCCACGTGGATGACCATGGGCGGGCAGGATGGTAAATCCAGGCAGGTGTGGCAGTGCATGCAAAGCTTGCTCGACGGCCTCAAGCCGGATCGGGCGAAAAATAGCTGTAACTTGTTTCATAGCTCGACTCCGAATTAGTGGTCATGGCTCGCGCCGGCTTTGCCAAGCTCAGCTTTGATCAGGAAGCTGTTCTTCAGCGCGTATCGATCGCCCGCCTTCAGACCCGAGATAACCTCGACGAAGCGGCCGTCGGATTTGCCCAGCTCAAGAGGCCGAGCTTCTAGCTGGTTATCGAAGCGGCCGAACACTACCTGCCAATCGCGAACGGTCTGGATCGCTTCGACCGCTACTGCAACGGGAACGTTGTTCTCCTCGGCAATCACCTCGACCGTCACTGGCAAACCAGGCCGCCATAGCCGATCTGGGTTAGCTAGCACGATGCGAGCAGTCGCTGAGCGGGTTTGCGCCCCAACCAGAGCGCTGACATAGGAAATGGAGCCCTTAGCCGTGGCGGCGAATGCGCTGGAGCTCACGACAACGTTTTGCCCTTCGGCGATTACGCCCAAGTCTTTCGCCGCGACGGTTGAGTCCACCCATACGGTCGACAAATCCGAGACGGTAAAGACTGCGGAATCCTCTTTGAGTACTTCACCAACAGAGATGCTTTTGCTGGTTATCACGCCATCGATAGGGGCACGAATCTCGAATTCGGTGAGATTCTGGCCTTTGGCCGGTGCACCGCCCAGCGAAGCGATTTGTTGCTGGACGCGCTGCACTGCGATAGCAGCTTCCTGCATGGCAACTTGCGCCTGCAGGAAGTCCTGCTCGGCGGAAATCTTCTCTTCCCACAATTGCTTTTCACGTGCATAGGTCGTGCGGGCAAGCGCAGAGCGTTGCTGGGCGGCCAGTAGCTCGCCACGCAGTTCGGCCAGCGCCTGGCTGGAGATTTTGGCCAATACCTGACCCTTGCTGACCGTATCGCCAGCACTAACCGCCACCGAGTCGACGCGCCCGGCAAGTTGCGGGGTCACCTGAACCGTGCGGTCACCGTTGTAACGAACCTCGCCGAGCACTTGCAGCGTGGAGGCGATTTTCGCGGGACCAGCAGTGGCGAGCGTGACGCCACCCTGCTCAAGCTGCGCATCCGTCATGGTCACGCGGCCCTCAACCTGCTCGTAACCGAACGAATAGCTCTTGCCACTGTGCGTGGCGCTGATGGAAACCTGGAATGAATGCGGCTCTACAACCGCGGCATCGCCACGTAGGTAGTTATTCTCTTTGCTGAAATTGATGATTTGCGCAGGTTGGCCAAGACGCAACAAGGTCACTTGCACCGTGCTTTCAGCAGGATTTAGAAGCTTGCCGTCCAGGTAGGTATAGAGCCTGAACTGAGGCTCTACGCCCTCCTCAAAAATCGTCACTTCAAGCGCATAATCACCCTCGGTGAAAAGCTTGCCGCCATGCTCGCCCTTGGTGGGTTCTACAGTTTCATGGTGCTCTTTATCTGCATGCTCATCGGCCTCTTCATGCTCGTCGGCCGAAGCCTCCCCGTGGTGCTCGGGATCTGCGTGAGCCGATACATCCTCATGACTCTCATCATGGCCATGGCCTTCCTCCCCGGACTTACCAGGGCTACCACTTAGAATCAGGCCCGCCACGGCTAAACCGATGACGACAACAGCCACAATCATCAGCCACTGCTTTCTGGGAGTTGTTGATGCCATTGGTAACTCCAAATTATCAAAAGTATTGAATTTGATTCATGCCCAGGCGGCGACTAAACGCGCTCAATAAACATGCAGCCGCCAGGAAAGCAGGCGAGGCTTCATGTCGCATGACGCGACCGTCTAAGGCGTTATGTAGGTGCGCAGAGATGCTTATTTTTTGAATTCGATGTTGAGTTGGGAGCCGTAAATCTTCTCCAAGCTCACCCAGGCCGAGATAGCTTCATCCAGGGTATTCAGGTACTGGGAGCGCATGCTTACGAGGGTGCGCTGAGCATCGAGTACATCGATAAAGGCAAACTTGCCCATCTCGAATCCACGTACTGCGCCCTCTACTGCTTGCTGCGCGGTCGGCAGCAGTGTGCCGCTGATCGAGTCGACTTCACTTCTAGCGCTTTCCCACTGCTCAAATGCCTGCTGGGCTTCCGCGCGCAGGCGGAGTTCTGCGGCATTGCGCAAATCCCGCGCTTGGTCAGCTCCTTGAGCAGCGGCCAGCACATTGCCTTGGTTACGGTTGAACAACGGAATAGGCATCGACAAGCCGAGCAAATTGACGCGCTCGCCAAGCCCTTCGTCGTATTGGCTGCCAACACTGACGGTGAGGTCTGGAATGCGCTGCGACTTTTCGAGTTCCAAGGAAGACTCGGCACGCTGGATGTGCGTGCTGGCCAGCCGTAGGTCCGCTGTATCTGTTATGCGTGCAAGCATCTCAGCCTGCGACGGCAGGTACGGCAGGCGCTCAAGATCACCCTCGACATGCGCGAAGTTCGGTGTCTCGGCACCCGTTATGAGCGCCAGTTGCTTGTAGGCATTGCTTTGATTGAGGCGTGCGCGATTCAGCTCCAGTTGAATTTCCGAAAGCTGCACCTGAGCACGCGAAATTTCGATTGGCGAAGCCTTGCCGGCCTTTACGCGCCCTTCGACCACCTGAAGTCCGCGACGGGCAAGGTCTAACGACTGAGTGGAAAGCTGCAGTCCTTCCTGGGCACGCAGGGCTGAGTAAAAGGCCTGGATGACCTCAGCGCGCAAGATGTTTTTCTTACGCTCCAGATCAATCGCCACCGCGTCCTGATCACGCTCAGACACATCAATACGCGCGCTACGCTTGCCGCCCAGCTCAATTGGCTGAGATACCTGAATGCTGGTAACGCGCGACTCACTGCGCGTGTCCTCAACGCTCCAGGACAACTCAGGATTCGGGATCAGCCCAGCTTGAGTACGAGCACCTTCGGCAATACCTGTATTCCATTGTGCTGCAGCGAACTCCTGGTTCTCAGTGAGCGCTTGCGCCAACGCCTCATCAATCGTTATTGACTGCCTTGTTGATTCGGCAGCAGTTGTTGGAACTGGAGCAATTAACAATGCAGCCAGTAGCCCTGATAACACACAGAACTTACCTACTCCAACTCCATGTCCGGCCATTGTTTTTACATGCACTTAAAAGTCCTCCGCAGAACTAACTCTGCTGGAATATAATGAAGGCCTTTATATTTATTAATCCCGAGGGATATCGAGGATCATTACTTGGGAAAATAAGTAGAAAGCCAATTCCCGGCAGAATGTAGTGCTCCACGCCTATCAGCAAGGTGACTGGAAAATTACAAATACGTTATCCAGCACCTTTCCAAGTAGGCCTGTATTAGTATTGGCAGCGCTCAAGAGAGCAGGCGATTTAGCGCCCAGCAACAACTAGAAACAAACACAGTTAAATAGCGGTTGCCTCGCGTGTAGCGCCCCGGGCAGCCCTGCCAGTCAAAAGTTGGGGGTTTTGGATAAGGGCAAGTACTGCGACACGTTGTCGCTTAACACCTTGGAGCCATGCGAAATAGGCATTACAGCTTGACCCTAAAGCCGCTTCAGGCTTTAGCCTTGGAGCAACCTGAAAAGCCGTAGGTCATATCCGTGACCGCCGATGAAAGAATTAAAACCACTCCGCAGCCACAACAAAAGAATATCTAAAAAATACTGGCTGCACATTTTAAGGTGAATTTTTATGCGAATCCTTATTGTCGAGGACGAGCCCAAGACTGCCGAATACTTACACCAAGGTTTAAGCGAAAGTGGCTATGTAGTTGATAAGGCAGCCACTGGCGTGGACGGTCTCCACCTTGTTAGGCAACACGCTTACGACTTGGTAGTGCTTGATGTAAACCTGCCTGAAATTGATGGCTGGGGCGTGCTTGAGCATATACGCAGTAACAGCAGTACACGCGTGATAATGCTGACTGCACGCGGGCGCTTAGTGGATAAAATTAAAGGCCTGGATTTGGGGGCAGATGATTATTTAGTCAAACCGTTCGAGTTCCCTGAATTACTTGCGCGAGTTCGTACATTGCTACGGCGAAGCGAGCAAATTCCAGTACCGGAAGTGCTGCGGGTAGCCGACCTTGAGCTTGATCCGGCGAGGCACCGCGCGTTCCGTGGTGAGCAGCGCATCGACCTGACCACTAAAGAGTTTGCGTTGCTGCACCTACTGATGCGCCGCTCTGGGGAAGTGCTATCGCGCACCCAGATCATTTCGCTGGTCTGGGATATGAATTTTGACTGCGACACAAACGTCGTCGAAGTCTCCATCCGCAGGCTACGCGCCAAAATTGATGATCCGTTCGATAACAAACTGATCCACACCCTCAGGGGTGTTGGGTACGTGCTTGAGGAACGGGCATGAAGCCGGCCAGTCTATCCATGCGCCTTGGCCTGTCGGTCAGCGTGATGGGGGCGGCACTGGTTGTTCTGCTAGCGGCACTCGCCTACTTCGCGCTTACCCATGAGCTGGACTCGTTGGCCAAGCAGAGTCTTGACGGCAAACTGGAGCAGATTCAGCACAATCTCGCCGAAGACATGAGTGCACATGCAATTGCCCAGCAACCTCACGAGTTGCTGGATCTGGTCATGGGGCATGACAACCTGCACCTGACGATCTACGGGAAAAAGTCAGGCACCAAATTACTCCTGAATCTGGGTGAGAAATCCAGGGAGCCCATTCTTGCCAACATACCAGCAGGCGATACCCCTAGTTACCAAAGCTGGTCGGATACTGAGGGAAACAACTTCCTGACCGCATCCAAGGTGATGCTGCTCAACGACGGCGACCACGTCAGGGTCTTACTCTCAATTGATCGATCTGCCGACGAAGCACTGCTCAGTGCCTACCTCAAGTCAACACTGATCGCACTCCCTCTTCTGCTCGCGCTGATTGGCATGGGCGCATGGTGGATCGTGCAGCGAGGCCTTTCTCCGCTCCGGCAATTTCGCCAGGTTGCATCGCTGATCTCCACACAGGATCTGACCCACCGAATTTCCGTGGATAAGCTTCCACAAGAACTCAGCGCGCTGGCCCACGGCATCAACTTCATGCTGCATCGACTTGATGGCGGCGTTCAGCAGCTATCGCAATTCTCTGATGACTTGGCCCATGAGTTGCGTTCGCCCATCACCAACCTGATGGGCAAAGCCCAGGTAACTCTCTCCAGAGAGCGTCCGCCAGAGGAATACAAAGCCGTACTGGAGTGCTGTACAGAAGAGCTTGAGCGCGTCACCCGGATTGTTTCCGACATGCTGTTTCTCGCTCAAGTCAGCCACCCGGCGTCCCTGGTTCCCTTCGAGAAGATTGCCCTAGAAGATGAGGCAAGACGCGTTGTGGATCTGTTCAGCATCTCCGCGGAAGAGAAGCAGATCAGCCTGAGCATTGTCGGAGCAGGCCTAACCTTCGGTGATCGGCTGATGGTGCAGCGCGCGATTTCAAACCTGTTGTCCAATGCGATTCGACATAGCCCCATCGGCGCAAACATTTCGTTGCTGATCGAAAAGCACAGCGAAACCGTATCGTTCTCGGTGGAAAACCCCGGGATTGGCATTCCCGCACAGCACATCCCTCATTTGTTCGAACGCTTCTACCGTGTCGATACCAGCCGCTCTCGTGCCGAAGGTGGAACAGGGCTTGGCCTGGCAATTGTTCGCT
Source organism: Pseudomonas sp. GOM7 (assembly GCF_026723825.1). Lineage (NCBI taxonomy): Bacteria > Pseudomonadati > Pseudomonadota > Gammaproteobacteria > Pseudomonadales > Pseudomonadaceae > Pseudomonas > Pseudomonas sp. GOM7. Next base: position 2,682,826 of record NZ_CP113519.1, read on the forward strand.
CGATCATGAGCCTGCATCAGGGCACGGTCGAGGTCAGCAGCCTGCCAGGCAGCTTCACCGTGTTCCGTTTGATCTTCCCCAAAGTCCGCAATGGTTCCTCGACCTAGACCCTGCAGGCGTACAGGCATAACGACCAGCCGAAGATTGGCTGCAGAGGAACCCGCCCCTATTCGGAGAGCACGGCATACAGCGACGGCTCCCCGATATGCCAACCCCCTGAGCATGGAGAAACAACAATGAAGAAGACCCTCTTGGCAGTCGCGGTGAGTACTGGGGTACTCAGTCTTAGCCAGCCAGCCTCCGCTGAATTTTTTGCAGACAGCAAAGCCGGTCTGGAAGCGCGTAACTTCTATTTCAATCGCGACTTCCGCCAAGACTCAGCCAGCCAATCAAAGCAGGAGGAATGGGCCCAGGGCTTCCTGCTGCGCTACGAATCCGGGTTCACCGAAGGGACAGTCGGCGTGGGCATCGACGCTATCGGCATGCTTGGCCTCAAGCTGGACTCCAGCGCCGATCGCTCAGGCTCGGGCCTGCTCAAGCGCGATAAAGAAGCACCTCGTGCCGCGCAGGATGAATATGGCGAGATGGGTTTAACCGCGAAGCTACGTGCTTCGAACAGCGTGCTGAAATTAGGCACGCTGCAACCCAAGCTGCCAACCGTCCAAGCGAACGACTCGCGCCTACAGCCACAGACCTTTCAGGGCGGACATCTCAACTCGCTGGAGATTGACGGGCTTACCTTTGATGCAGGCCAGCTCAAGCAAGTAAGCCAGCGCGACTCCTCCGATAGCGAAGACCTCAGCATTACCAGCGGCTCTGCCCGCGCTATCAGTGGCGGTGGAACCCAGACGAGCGATGAGTTCAGCTTTGCCGGGGCGACCTACAAATGGAACAGCAACCTGACCACTGGCTACAACTACGGCAACCTGGACGACTTCTACAAACTGCATATTTTCACTGTCCTGCATACCTTGCCGCTAGGTGACAAGCAGTCGCTAAAAACTGATCTTCGCTACGCCCGCTCCACCGATGAAGGCAACAGCAACGTCGACAACAAGGCATTCGGAGCAATGTTTACCTACGCCTTTGGTGGCCACGCCCTCGGTGTTGGCTACCAGAGCATGAGCGGAGACACCGGCTACGCCTACATCAACGGCACCGATCCGTTCCTGGTCAACTATGTGCAGATCGGCGACTTCGCCAACAAAGACGAAACCTCATGGCAGGCCCGCTATGACTTCAACTTTGCCAGCGTTGGCATCCCTGGCTTGACGTTCATGACCCGTTACCTGACTGGTGACAATATTGATCTAGGCGCAGGCAGCGCCGATGGTAAGGAATGGGAGCGCAATACTGACATCGCATATGTCTTCCAGGACGGTGCGCTGAAAAACCTGGGTGTGAAATGGCGCAACGCCACACTACGTTCAACCAATTTCGGCAACGATGTTGACGAGAACCGCCTGATCGTCAGCTACACACTTCCGCTGTTGTAATCATCAAACCTCAGCGCGGAACTAGTAGTCGAGTGCCGCGCTTAGAACCGCCCGCGCTGATAAAGTGATACTGCCGGAAGTTCAATTCCAAACATAAAGCTCCTCCCTCCATCAGATTACAAATAAGTAATCCTGCTGCGATCCTGGCGTTAGGTTCGTCTCGTTAAGCTCAAAGTACATGCATTTTGCTTGGCACGAGCTTTGATCGCCCCCCATGTTCGACCCTCTCACCATCGACCACCAACTAGCACAGATTTTCTTGACCAGCGCGCGCTGCGCCTGCTTTAGGCAGGCTGCACGCAGCCTAAACTTACATATCGTGCCGATGCGCAAAAAACTCAGGAAGCTGGAGGCAACTGTAGGTACCCCGCTATTCCTTTATAAAGGACGCGAGCTCAGCCTGAGCGCAACAGGACGTGAATTACAACAACTACTGATCCAGAAATTCGGTGACCTGCATCCAGAGGACGTCAGTGTCCAGCGAGCTCTGGTACGTCTTGCGGTGCCGACGGCACTGCTCACCGACCTGCTGGCCCGTGATTTGATCTCCTGGCTGCGTAATGACGCGGCCGTGAGACTAGAAATCATCCCACAGGAGGGCGAGCCCGAGAGGCTGGCAGAGGTCATGATTTGGATCACCGATCCCGGCACGCCAAGACCGACTCCAAGCTTTGCAATGACAACACCATTGATGCTTGCACGAATTCCCTATCGTGCCCATATGGCCAAACGTTATGCGGGTAAACGCCTACCGAGTTCTGTAGCCGACCTCAAGGATTTCATGCTGGTTCAGCTCGCGGGAAACACAACGGTTGACAGTTTCGAACCATGGAATCAGCTGATCCGTCAGCGCCAAAGCGCGGTCATTCAAGTGCATTCACAAGAGTGGGTCGTTGACTTGCTGCGTAACTCCTCCTGCATTGGCCTGCTACCTGGCTACATCTCCCATGTAGACCGTAACCTGCTGCCCCTTGACGAGTTATTCGAGACTGCCTTGGAACGGGTGGTCTGGATTTCAACGTCCCCGCTGGCAGCAGAGCAATCAGAAGTGCAGACACTGGTATCGCTCATCTACAAAGCCTTTGAAGATCGCCACAACTGGTTCACTCAGTAGCCCTGAGTAGTCCACAAGCAGCTAATTCACCAAATAGTCATCTCGCTGAAACAAACAAAAGTTTCCACTCCTGCATTGAAACCCTCGCCCTGTAAGGCTTTCATTCGCCCTCTCGATCATTGAAATAAAAATGTCATCGAAAGTATGTGCAAGTGTAATACGCCTACCCGAGCCTGCCCCACGTCTACCACACATGTTTTCGACGAGGATAATTACATGCTCATTGCTACCCCCAACTCTCAATGGCTTAACCGAGTCACGTGCGGGCTCCTGCTGAGCGCTGGAGGACTCGGTCTCAGTCAACCAGCGGCAGCTGATTTTTTGGCAGATAGCAAAGCTGGTCTGGAAGCGCGCAACTTCTATTTCAATCGTGATTTCCGCCAAGACTCAGCTAGCCAGTCAAAGCAGGAGGAATGGGCCCAGGGCTTCCTGCTGCGCTACGAATCCGGCTTCACTGAAGGGACAGTCGGCGTGGGTATCGACGCCATCGGCATGCTGGGTCTCAAGCTGGACTCCAGCGCTGATCGTTCAGGCACGGGCCTTCTAAAACGCAACAAAGAAGCACCTCGTGCAGCGCAGGATGAATATGGTGAGATGGGCTTAACCGCGAAGCTGCGCGCTTCAAACAGCGTGCTGAAACTGGGCACGCTGCAACCTCGACTGCCAACCGTCCAAGCAAACGATTCGCGCCTGCTGCCACAGACCTTTCAAGGCGGGCACCTGAATTCGCTGGAGATTGCCGGCCTGACCTTCGATGCCGGCCAGCTCAAACAAGTAAGCCAGCGCGACTCATCCGATAGCGAAGACCTCAGCATTACCAGCGGCGCAGCCCGCGCTATCAGCGGCGGCGGAACCCAGAATAGCGATGAATTCAACTTCGCCGGAGCAACCTACAAGTGGAACAGCAACCTAGCCACCGGCTACAACTACGGCAATCTAGACGGTTTCTACAAGCAGCATATTTTCACGGTCCTGCACACCTTGCCGCTAGGTGACAAGCAATCGCTGAAAACTGATCTGCGCTACGCTCGCTCCACCGACGAGGGCAACAGCAACGTCGACAACAAGGCATTCGGGGCGATGTTCACCTATGCATTTAGCGGTCACGCACTCGGTGTTGGTTACCAGAGCATGAGCGGAGACACCGGCTACGCCTACATCAACGGCACCGATCCGTTCCTGGTCAACTATGTGCAAATCGGTGACTTCGCCAACAAAGACGAAACCTCATGGCAGGTCCGCTATGACTTCAACTTTGCCAGCGTTGGCATCCCTGGCTTGACGTTCATGACCCGTTACCTGACCGGCGACAATATTGATCTAGGCGCAGGCGGTGCCGATGGTAAGGAGTGGGAGCGCAATACTGACATCGCCTATGTCTTTCAGGACGGTGCGCTGAAAAACCTGGGCGTTAAATGGCGCAACGCCACACTACGTTCAACCAACTTCGGCAACGACGTTGATGAGAACCGCCTGATCGTGAGCTACACCCTTCCACTGCTGTAATTAGCAATAATCCGTGCGTTGCACTGTTTGTGCAGCGCACGCATTTAGCGAAATGCACAGACGGCGACTATGGGGAGCCGCCAAGAGTGCATTACTACCGCTAACGATCGCCTCACCAAAGCTGACTTTCCAATGACCCACTCACTGATACCTGGGTAGAAATTGTTATCTTCGGTAGCCGACGCCTGTAATTGCTCTGACGAGTGCCAAACATAACTGACGTATCAAAACCTTTACTCTCAAAGAGTTTAGATCCATTACAGGAATGTAATTCTCGCTTCACGTTTGTGACAGGGTCTTGCGTTTATATTTTAATCACCACCTTGAAGGAGTGATTAAACATGAAAAACCTCAAAGTCATTGCTGCACTTTCCGCTATGGTTGTTTCCTCTGCAGCTCTGGCAGAAGGCGGCGCTGATCGTGTCTATGGTCGGATGATTCAGGCCAATGAGCAGGCCATGCAAGAGTATGCTGCCGCTAACGGAAAGAATCCGCCTGAAGTTATTCATTACCGCTACGGCATGAAACTCGATATCGCCAGGGTCGTGGCCACTACCCCGACGGACTCTAGCTGCGGTGTGATGCCGGCCCAGATGACCTACGAGGACTCCAATGGCGATCTGAATATTCTTGAATACCGGGCAGCCGGGACAGGTTGCCGTAATCAAAACTAGATAAATGACATCGCGCTGACTGAAATGTAATTTCCAAGTCACCCTGACGTTATTTGGCATGTGGAAATATGACCAAGGCGTGCCTGGCTATGCCCGGCGCGCTTGGCACATATATGCGACCACACAATGACAACTGCCAATAACATCAGGAGCATTTATGAATAACAGAACCCTGTTAGGACTTTCTCTGCTCACTCTGAGCGTCAGTACCGGGCAAGCTGCAATGGCCGCCGGCGAGAAAGGCGAGGGATTTATCGAAGGCAGCAGCCTGACCATTCTCAATCGAAACCTCTACTTCAACCGCGATTTCCGTAAAGGCCAGTCCAGCAGCTCGGGTAATGGCTATTCGGAAGAGTGGGCGCATGGCGTGATAGGCCGATTCGAGTCTGGCTACACCGAAGGCACCGTAGGCTTTGGTGTCGATGCCTTTGCAATGCTGGGACTCAAGCTGGATACAGGCGACGGTCGCTCTGGTGCAGGCGGCTCAGTCGATGTGATGCCGTATAACAGCCTCGGGCAGGCTGAGGACAACTACTCCAAGCTGGGCGGTGCAGTAAAAACACGGTTCATGGATACCGAAATCAAGGCAGGCGATGTCTTTCCTGTCAGCCCGGTCGTCCAGTACGGTGATGCGCGGCTTTTACCGGAGAGTTTCCGCGGCATCACCGTGGCCAACACCAGTGTGGAAGGACTGTCGCTTCAAGGCGGTCGCCTTCATTCGATGAGCCAACCCAACAGCAGCAGCATGCGTGACGGCTTCGCCACCTTCTACGCGGGCGAAGTCGACTCTCCATGGATCGCCTATTTCGGCGGTGACTACACGCTCAACGACAACCTGGGCTTCAGTCTCTACACCAGTCGGCTCAAGGATGCCTGGAATCAATACTATGCGGGCACCACGCTGAGCTATCCGCTTGCGGACGATGTCACCTTGATCGGTGGGTTGAACTACTACAAGGCAGTTGATGAAGGGAAGCAGCTCCTCGGGAGCTTCGATAACAACATCTGGAGCGGTAAGGTCGGCATCCAGTTCGGCGCGCACACCGTCCTGGTTGGACTCCAGCGCAACAACGGCGATGACGACTTCGACTACTTGCGCCAATCTGACTCCATCTACCTCGACAACTCCATTCAGTACAGTGACTTCAACTCGCCCAAGGAGAAGTCATGGCAGGTGCGCTATGACCTGGATATGGAGCCTTTCGGTGTGCCCGGACTGAGCTTCATGACTCGATATGCTCAGGGCTGGGATGCCGACTACAGCAACGCAAACGAAGTCTATATGCGCCGAGATGACAATGGCGATCCGTTGACCAACCAGAAGCGCTGGGAACGTGACATCGAGGCCAAGTACGTTGTGCAGTCTGGATCACTGAAGGACATGTCCTTCCGCATTCGACAAGCCACGACTCGCGCCACTGACTTCGAGTCGGATTTGGATGAGTTCCGCTTCATCGTCGAGTACCCACTGGAAGTGCTTTAACGCCAGTGCGCGAGCGGTGTGAATGCCGCTCGCATTTTGACTCTGCTGTCCCCTCTAGTGCTCCTTTGGTTTGGAGACAGCCCTTGGCGCCCGTCGGGCGCCTTTTTTACTTAGGGGAAGTGTGAAGAAGATCGGCCACTCGTTCCCAAGCGGCCGCGGTGGAATGGGCTGCTACTCGGCGGGATATTCTGCAACGACCTGATCGGCACCCGTCTTGGTCAAGCCAATGACCTGGTAGGCATGCTGTACGCCATCGACTTCCATGCCGGGGGAGCCCGCCGGCATCCCGGGAACAGCGATGCCCAGCAGATCATCGCGCTTGGTGAGTTCGATGACCTGAGCCGCCGGCACATGACCTTCGACGAACTTGCCGTCAATCACCGCGGTGTGGCAAGACGCTAACCGTGGCGCGACGCCCAGTCTTTGCTTCACTGCTGTCATGTTGCTTTCAACATGGTCGACGACTTTGAAGCCATTCGCTTCGAGGTGTGAAATCCACTTCTTGCAACATCCGCAATTGGCATCACGATGGACATCAATCGTCAGGGCATCAGCTGCTTGAACCGCAGACGTGACGGAGAGAGCGGCCAGTAAGGCCAGATATTTAGCTTTCATGTACGTGCTCTTTGCCATCGGCGTGGGTGTGGGTCTTGGGCGAGGCGTTCGGAGCCTGCTCGGCGTGATGATCACCTCCGTTGGACGACGCCTCATCTCCAGCATGGTGGTCATCGCCACTCATATCCGAATGGTGACCTGCCTTAGGTGCGGAGCCACCCTCGCTATCCGTAGCCGCGGCATCGTGATGACCAGGCTCTCCAGCATCACCTGATCCATGATGGTCATCGCCACCGCCACTATTGTCATGATGGCCAGGCTTGTTGTCGCCGTGCTGTCCTTCATGGTTATGCATCTGCGTTTCCCCACCACCGTGCTGATGGCCGCCACTGGATGCGACGAGTGTTTGGTATTGCTTGGCATCCATCGTCGGCAGTTGGTTGAGGAAGGCAACCATGCCCCAGATGTACTCGTCTCCCATGCTCTTGCCCCACGCAGGCATACCCGTTGCCTTGATGCCATGCTTGATCACCCAGAACGCTGCTGACGGATTGCCATCGACACCGATCTTGGCGAGGTTGGGAGGAGCAGGATAAAGCGATTGGCTCAACTCGGTCTCCGCCACACCTGGCGCCAAGTGGCAGCCGATGCACATGGAGTTGTAGTTGCCCGCACCGGCGCGAATAAGAGCTTTATCATCCAGGTTAGGAACCTCGATGTCCCGCGAACGGACCTCGATAGAGCGGTCACGGGCCATTGTGAGAAACGCATACACCGCAGGAAAATGGGGATCGTCGGCCCCCACATTGACCACGCCAAAATAGGCGCCGGCCAGGACAGCTGTGCTACCGACCACGCCGGCCGCCACCAAAGTTTTAATTGTTCTTTTCATGTCAGGTTCTCAAAACCACATCCGGATACCGGCTACAAAACGCGCCTCGTCTACATCACCGCCCTCGTCGCGGACCATGTCTGCCGTGTTGCCATAGGAGCGGCTCCAGGAGACCCCGACATAGGGGGCAAACTGCCTGACAATCTCGTAACGCAGACGCAAGCCGAGCTCAGTATTGGCCAACCCCGATCCGACACCACGCTCAGGATCGTTCTTGCCGTAGAAGTTCATTTCGGCAGTTGGCTGGAGTATCAGTCGGTTGGTCAGCAGAATGTCGTACTCGCCCTCCAGTCGGGCAGCGGTCTGGCCATTCTCACCTACGAAGGCGGTGGCTTCGGCCTCGAAGGCGTAAAGCGCCATGCCCTGAACGCCGAAGGCGGCCCAAGTCTGCGGCGACTCGGGTTTGAAGTCCTGGCGAACGCCCGCGACGACGTCCCACCAAGGGCCGATCGAGCGGCCGTACAGCAACTGCAACTCCGCATCCTCAGTCACGCCGTTGGTACGCTCGCCTTCGGAGCGGAACCAGACCCGGTTGATGTCACCGCCTACCCAGCCCGACGCATCCCAGGCCAGGGTGCTGCCCTCATCTGCATCCTGGTATTCGAGCTGATCGAGCAGGAAAAAGCTGTTGATGGCGCTGTCGTGCACCTTATGGCCAGGTAGAGGCGGGAAAGCCGCTTGGCGATCAGCATCCGTCAGAACGGGAATCGGCGTACGGCTGGTGGTTCTTGGGTCTTCAGTGGAGCCATGGTTCATCTTTGAATGATCCATGCCTTCCATCTGCCCTTGCATGGCGCCATGGTTCATCTTGCTGTGGTCCATGACTGGAGCCTTATCTTGGCTCTGGCTGTGGCCCATTTGGCTATGATCCATGCTGCCCGAAGCACCCTGTATGGCACCATGGTCCATCTTGCTGTGATCCATGCCCTCCATCGGCGCTTTGGTAGCGCCGTGGTTCATCTGGCTATGGTCCATCGACATGGCGCCGTGCCCCATTGCCGAATGATCCATTTCTTCCGCAGCCAAGGTAACGCCGCCGCTGAACGCACTCAGCGACACAGCCAGCGCCAAGAGAGATGGACGTGAAAACTTAGTGGTCATGGTTCGAACCTGCTTCGGCTTCGGTGCCGCCATGCTTATCCATCATGTTTTCGTGATTCATGCCGTCATGCTTCATGTCTCCGTGATCCATGGCGCCATGATCCATCTGCTGGCCAGTCGCCTTATCCTTCGACTGATCTGCGTGATTGCCACTGGCGGTCTTGGGCGCAGCCGACTCGGCAGCATGTTGTTCGTGCTCACTGTGCCCCTCACCTGCCAACGAAACCGGTGCGTGCAGGGCAGCCAATAAGCTAAACATGACTGCGCTGCCAGTCAGGGCATTTCGCTTCATAAAAGTGCTCATCAGAAATCTCCTTTACTCATCCACACGAACTTCACGGAACATGCCCATTTCCATGTGGAGCAGCAGGTGGCAGTGATAGGCCCATCGCCCCAACGCATCGGCAGTCACTCGATAGCTGCGCTTGGAACCTGGCGGCATGTCGATGGTGTGTTTTCGCACCAAGAAATTGCCGTTCGCATCCTCCAGGTCGCTCCACATGCCATGAAGATGGATCGGATGAGTCATCATGGTGTCGTTGACCAGCGTGATGCGAACACGCTCGCCGTACTTGAGGCGCAGAGGCTCGGCGTCAGAGAACTTGATGCCATCGAAGGACCAGGAGAATTTCTCCATGTGCCCGGTAAGGTGCAGCTCGATGGTGCGACTTGGTTCGCGACCATCCGGGTCGAGGAAGGTGCTGCGCAGGTCAGAGTACGTAAGGACGCGTCGGCCGTTGTCTCGCAAACCAATACCTGGGTCGTCCAACTTGTGCGTCGGTGTCATGGTCTGCATATCGACCAGCGGGTTGTTGGTCTCTGAGGCTGGGTGTGCCTGCATGGCACCTGCCATGCCTGCCATGCCTGCCATGCCCGAATGATCCATTCCAGCCATCTGGCTGTGATCCATGCCGGCCATGCCACCCTGCATGCTCCCATGATCCATGCCCGCCATACTGCCGTGGTCCATTCCGGCCATGCTGCCGTGATCCATACCCATGTCGCCCATGGCAATCAGCGGACGCGGGTCGGGGCTGGGTACCGGTGCACTCAATCCCTCCTGTACAGCAAGGGTGCCGCGCGCATAGCCAGTGCGATCCATGGATTGGGCAAACACGGTATAGGCCTGTTCGCTGTCTGGTTCGACGATCACGTCGTAGGTCTCGGCCACGGCGATACGGAACTCGTCGACGCTGACCGGTTTGACGTGCAGACCATCGGCCGCAACCACAGTCATCTTCAGGCCCGGGATGCGCACATCGAAATAGGTCATCGCCGAGGCGTTGATGAAGCGCAGGCGGATCTTTTCGCCCGGTTTGAATATGCCGGTCCAGTTGCCATCAGGTGCCTGGCCATTCATCAGGTAGGTGTAGGTGTAGCCACTGACGTCAGCGAGATCCGTCGGGCTCATCTTCATCTCGGCCCACATCTTGCGATCGGCTACCGCAGCGGACCACCCCATCTCGCTCACGTCATTGATGAAATCACCAACGGTGCGCTTGTGGTAGTTGTAGTAGTCCGACTGCTTTTTGAGCTTGGCCAGTACCCGCGCTGGATTTTCATCGGTCCAGTCGCTCAGCAGCACGACATAATCACGGTCGTAACTGAAGGGCTCGGGTTCCTTGGCGTCGATGACCAGCGCGCCGTATACGCCGACTTGCTCCTGGAGCCCCGAGTGGCTGTGATACCAGTAGGTGCCGTTCTGGTTGACCTTGAACTTGTACTCATACATGCCGTCGGGGGCGATGCCATGGAAGCTCAGGCCCGGAACGCCATCCATGTTCGCCGGCAGGATAATGCCGTGCCAGTGAATGGACGTGTCCTCCTTGAGGCGGTTGCGTACGCGCAACGTCACGGTCTCGCCCTCCCGCCAGCGCAGGATTGGGCCTGGCAGCGAGCCATTGATCGTCATGGCGGTACGCGCTGCGCCGGTGATGTTTACCGGAGTCTCTCCGATAAACAGGTCGAAATCGTTACCGCTCAGCACGTTCGGCTGACCTGGGCTGGTTACCGCCCAGACCGGCGTGCGCCACATGCCCATGCCGCCGAGAATACCGGCGGCGGCGAGGCCTTTGACGAAAGTACGTCTTGTGGTTTTGCTTTGCATGCCGTTATGTCCAATCCGTCAGATGAGCCGGTGATGTGCATCCGGTCTCGGGTTCATTGACTGCTCCAGTATTGGGAGATTTGATCTTCAAGCCTTGCGTGCTGCGCAAGCCCCCCCGACACCAAGCAGTATAAAACTGCCATATCTCAACCATCCGGGTGATTACATTTCTGTAAGGTTGAAGGGGCTCAGCAGTTGGCGTGTTCCGCCTGTTTGGCTTGGCTGCCGGCGACGGGAGCTCCATCCTTCTGCTGCTTGGCCAGCTGATACGCTTCCAGCGAGACCTGACGGGCCTGCTCCATGCGTGCAAACGTGCGATCGGCACCGCCTTCGGCCATCGCCAGAGTGGAAGCACTCAGGGCAGCAACTACAAACAGGGTTTTGATCGATTTCATTTCGTGAATCCTCGTAAGTTTAGAAGCCCCCGTAACTAGTGGGGGCGAGCCTTAAGCTCGCTGTTACGTTAACCACGAAGCCCTGTCAGCAACCTGATCTGAACATTACAGTTCTGTCAGGTTGCTATTTCTTTCTTGTAGGCCCTCCTGAAGGCTCGGTACTGTCTTCTTGCCCGAGAAGCCTTGCGGATTCCATGGGCCTGCTCGGCAGCAATGCCTGAGCTAACTCGCTCATTCGCACCGACGGATCGCGACCATCAAACAATCAAGAGAAATAGCCACTATGTCGAACAAATCCAACGTAGCTACCGGTGCCGCCCTGGCTCTGGTAGCCGCCAGCCTGTTCTCCACCCTGCCCGTCCAGGCGGCCCAGGACACCAAAGCAGCAGAAGTGAAATGCTTCGGGGTCAATGGTTGCAAAGGGCAGAACGACTGCATGACCGCGAAAAACGACTGCAAAGGCCAAGGCGAATGCAAAGGCCAGGGGTTCAAGTTGATGACCCAGGCCAAATGTGACGAAGCCGGTGGCAAAACCAGCGAATAAGGCGGTTCAGGGGAGTGCATGCCACTCCCCTGCTGGAGTCTCGAATGAGTAAGCGCAAAACTCTGGGTTTCGGTCTTGGCCTTCGCAACGAGTATTACCGGCAGATCCTGGAGGAACGGCCTGCGGTCGACTGGTTCGAGATCATTTCCGAGAATTACCTGGTGGAGGGCGGCAAGGCTCTCTACTTCCTTGATGCGATCGGCGAGCACTACCCCCTGGTGATGCACGGAGTATCTCTTTCGATTGGCGGCTCACATGCCTTGGACATAGACTACCTACGACAGCTCAAGCAGCTGGCGGATCGGGTGCAGCCTCAGTGGGTGTCTGATCACCTGTGCTGGAGTCGAGGCAACGCCCATCAACTTCACGATCTGCTACCGCTGCCGTTTACCCAGGAGAGCCTGCTGCATGTCGCGGCCCGGGTGCGCTTGGTGCAGGATGTTTTGGAACGTCCCATCGTGCTGGAGAACGTTTCCTCCTACGTGCAGTGGACAACATCCAGCATGAGCGAGTCTCAGTTCCTCTCGGAGCTCAGTTACCTGACCGGGTGCGAGCTGCTTCTCGACGTGAACAACGTCTACGTCAGTTCGCGCAACCAGGGTTTCGACCCTTGGCAGTTCATCATGGAATTGCCGCACGAGCGGATTCGGCAAATTCACCTGGCCGGGCACAGCGATTACGGGCAGTACCTCATCGACACCCATGACCAGCCCATCGCTGATCCGGTTTGGTCTCTCTACAGCAAGACTTTGAGCTACTTGGGCCCGACATCGACCTTGATCGAGCGGGATGACCAGTTTCCGCCGCTGGAAGAGCTGTTGTCCGAATTAGCACATGCCCGTGCTATCGCCAAATCTGTGATATCGGGGGCCACCCCTTGAGCCTGATCGCCCTACAGACTGCATTTGAAACTTACCTGACAGGTGACAGTGGCCTGCCCTCCAACGAGCTTTTGGAGCAGATCCGAGGTAGCACAGCGCTGAGTGCTCTCGAAGGCCTGCAGATCTACCACAACGCTTACCGTTCGCGCCTGCTTGCGGTCTTGCGAGAAGACTTCCCTGCCCTGCTTCACTGGATCGGCAACGAATCATTCGAGCAGCTCGCACTGGCCTACTTGGCCGCCTGGCCACCACGACATTTCAGCATTCGCTGGCTGGGCGAGAAGCTGCCCGAGTTCATTAGCAGCTACGTCGAAGAACCCCAACTATCGCCGATGCGCGAACTCGCGGAACTGGAATGGGCCTTTACACTGGCCTTCGACGCTCAGGATGTCGAAGCGCTTTCGCTGGAGACCATGAGTGATTTTTCGGCTGAAGACTGGATTTCACTCAGGGTTTCCCTGACTGCATCTGCCCGGTGGTTGCAGCTGCAGTACAACACGCTGGAGTTGTGGAAAGCCGCCAAGTCCGGCAGCTTGCTGCCTGATGTTACCCGCCTGCCAACGAACCTAGCCTGTCTTGTTTGGCGTCATGAACTCGTCTGCCAGTACCGGAGCCTGGAGCCAGCGGAGGCTTCGGCATTGCAGTTTCTCATCGAGGGCGGATCGTTCGCTGAACTCTGCGAGTCGTTGAGCGCCACGCATGGCGAGCAAGCTCCCTTGCAAGCCGCGACCTGGTTGAAGTTGTGGGTCAACGACGGTTTGCTAAAGCGCGGCCAGCTATTACACGAATGACCCGGAACCTTTAGGCTAGCGCTCTCTCTTTGGCCACTCCGAGCGCTTCTATGACTCACCGCATCATTCATTTCAAACAGCAAGCCTTGCTTGACCCGGAGACCTATCAGGCAATGCTGGCCGACGGCGTTGGTCACTGGGAGCGGCTTGCAGGAGAAGTCGTCGGCATAGATGACGAAAAAAGCCACGAGTTCGCTGCATTGAAAAGCCTGTTCAAGCGCAAGCGGTACTCCTATGACACGCTGGAAATGCGCGAGCCAGGCGATCACTCAAACTGGCTTCGCGGCCGAGATGGTTCAGAAGGTATGACCAACGAGGTCACCAGTATCCCAGGGCTAAAAGAGCTCTCAGAACTGGAGATTTAGTGGGATAGCAGGTCAGCGCTCAAGCGCTGACCTGGGCCGAATAGCCAAGCTCCTGGATGAGTTCGCGGATCGATTCGGCACTTTCTGTGCTCTCAACGGTGACCTTGCCGGCCGCTCGATCCACTTCTACTCGTGCATCCTGATCCAGAGCTTGAATGGCCTTCGTGATTTTGCTCACGCAACTGCCACAGCCCATCCCCGCAACACTCAGACTAAACATGTCTTTCACCTCATTTCGTCCGCGGCTCAAGTTACCGCACGGACAGCATCGACCTTGACACGATGGCAAGGTCAAGCCCGTAAGCGCTACAAAAGGATCAGCCGTTTACCACGGGCGTAAGGATGGGGGTTGGTGAACACACCACGACATGCCTTGCGCCCCTCGTCAGTGCGACGTATAGATTCTGGGGGGTCATAAGCTCAGGATGCAGGACAACCGAGACATCCGCCTCCAGCCCCTTGAGAAGTAATGTGCTGCCTACAGAGCGTCTTGCGATCGGTCGGGCAAGGTGTCTATTGCGCTCTCGCGCTTGAATGGCTGCACTCAGAAAGTCGGCAGCACCTCCCACCACCGCTTGCATTGCAGACCGGCAGCAGTACAGAACCTCCGGTCGGTATACACGTGCCCCGTGCTGCTCAGCGAGCGTATCGATCACACGGAGCGCTTGCCCCAATGTTGGCGCTGCTACGAAATCGATCGCCGCAGCCTCGGCCGCGGTCGGAGGCGTTCGGGCCCTTCCTGCACGCAGCGACTCCACGCGCGTTCGCAGGTTTGCTGCACCTACCCCCGTCATTACGCTGGAAGCAAACTCCACAAGTTGTGCCAGAGCATTGGCACCCTGCAAGTCAAAGTTCCTGGCGAAGTTGACGAGATCTCTCAGGTCGACGGCTTCTACGGCCATGGCACCGGGTGTCTGGCTCGTGAGCTGATGGCGACCTTGCACGTTGATGGAGTCCCCGATGATGAGGACGCTACCCTGAGCGTTGGGAGCTTCGGTTCTCGCGGCCACCAGTCGCTGCTGAACTTCGGTTCCGGCGTTTAGCTGCACCCAACGCACTTCTGCTGGAGCCGTGCGCAGATCCACCGGCTGACCAGCTTGAAGTTGTTGCCTTATGGCGAGCAGCCACTGCCCGAGGTTCTCAGCTCCAGCCAGCCGCCAGCGCCACGGTATCCTCAACTCTCCCGCTGCGGGAAACAGGGGTTGCACCTCATTCGCCCAATGCACCAGTCGATTGCCACGGAAGCTGAATATGGCTTGCATCGGGTCACCGAGCACGCAGGTCGGAAGCACCTGGGCCAAACCAGACACGATGGCGTGCTGGACGACGTTGCAGTCTTGGTACTCGTCGACAAGCAACCGTGCATAGGTGGCGCGAAGGGGCTGAGCGAGGTGACCGGCCTGCAACAACTGCATGGCGGCCTCCCGAATTGCCGGGTAGTCAGTATTGGGTTGATGCAGCTGTAGGATCTGCGGGTTATGGCCGCTTCGCGCTGGGAACTTAGCGATCAGGCGCATCGAGAATCCGTCAATGGTGGAGACTCGATATGCGGAGTTAGGAACACCGGCTCGTCTCAGGCGCGCCCGTAAGGCCGCAACGCCGGCGTTCGTATGTGTCAAGACGAGGATGGGTTTGCTCTGCGTATGCGCGATGAGCGTCTCGGCAATCAATTGCGTTTTTCCACAACCTGCGGGGGCCGTTATGGAGCCACGCTCGATAGCGAAAAGATCAATCTCAGGGGGCACTTGTAAACGTCCAGAGCTGATTCGTGACTGCCATGAAGCCCGGTTCGGCGTTCTGTAAAGACGGACCGACGATGTCCCTTGCAACCTCCTGATAGGTTGTCAGCGACTTGAACCAGCCGCTGTTGCGGATACGGGATGCGGTTCCCAGCAGCTCTCGTCTCTCAGGTGAGTACCCATCCACGAGTCGCTTGGCTCGGATATCGTTCAGCGTCACGCGGCCTTGGGACTTCGTCTGAATGTGTGCGTTCATCAGCTCTGCACCCACTATTGTTTCGGCTTTCGCCAGAAGTGCATCGAGTGCTTGCTCACTGAGATGGCGGAAGATCTCGTCCTCCAACGTGAGGCCTGGTCGCCATGTAAGAATTTGCCCGCCGGCGGCCAAGAATGCTTCAGCGAGCCCCGCGGTCGAAGGCTTGTCGGCATCTACAAAAACCATCACGCGGTAACCCAAGTTCAGAAGTGCTGTTCCCCGGATAAGACTGTTATCGGGGCTTCCCCCGCCGGCGTCCACATACGCGCCGCCATGGGCCAGGAATGAGGTAGCGCCAAGACTGACCCACCATTGGTCAAGGCCACGCGCGAAGCCAACCTCGCTGGCCCCCTCGCAAACGATGATGGATTTGGCGAGGAATGCTTCGGGGTCCTTCCGAAGGGTACTTTGTACCTCGTTGGCTTCCCCAGCTGGCATAACACTGTGGCGCTGAGGTGCTGACCGAACAACGAATAACTGGCTGCCGGACAGCTCGCGCAGCGCGACCGGCGAGTGCGTCGTCATGAACACTTGCAACGGAGCGGCAGCGTCCTTTGCACCCAGCGAGTCCAGGAATCGCATGAGCCGATGAGGTTCAAGCCCGTATTCCACCTCATCAACCAGGGCAATTGGCGCGGCGCTGGCCGCAGCCCTTTGAAGCCCTGCCACTAGCAAGCGTGACGAGCCCGTGCCAAGGGAGCGCAGCGGAATACCTGTTTCACTGTGCAGCGCGATCGCCCCCTCGCCAATCGACACAGAATGTGCGTCAAGGAGCGCCTGAGGCATAGCCCCGACCGAAACGCCAAGATGCTGTGCTGTGCGTTGCACGACCTCAAGCGTCTGGGTCAGATGTTCGGCTGCTTGATTGCCAAAGTTCGCTCTTGCTTGCCTAGCGGCGCGCGCCAGTTCAGCACCAAGCTCGGCGCGCTCATCGGTAAGTCGATTGAGCACTGAGCCACGACTCCACGACAAGTTCGAACTCGCAAAGCTGCCGATACGGGCGGGTGCTAGTGCCGCTCGTTCCTTCCAGGGAAGAGTGCGTTCGAGTTGCTGCTGCTCCGCACGCTCAGAAAAAAGTGTCCAGGTAGGTTCCAAATCGGCACCAACTTGCAGGAGCAAGGTGATAACGGTCTCCAGCCCCGCTCGCGGTTCGTCTTCGACTTCTCCCGTTCCTGGATTGAATCCACGCAAGAACTCGCCGTAAACATCGATATCCATCAGCGATACCGGCAAATCGCCAAGCGTCACACTGATGGTGATGGGTGTTTCGACGTTCAGAGCGAAGAAGTCCATGTCGCCGAACGTGCCGCCCCGGCGGGCACCGACGCAAAGGTCAATCGCATCTAGAATGCTGGACTTTCCACTATCGCCAGGACCTATGAGGCAGTTAATTCCTGGGGCCGGCACCCAGTCGAGCGCCTGGATAGATCGGAAGTTGCTGATAATCAGTCTGCGAATGCGGGCCACGGAGAGTCCTCATGGGTTAACGACGACCAGTCTCCTACCCGCAGCGGCAACAGTCCATCGAACGTCACCTCGTCACTATGTGTTGCGACAGATAGGTCGGACCGGAAACTACCGTACGGCATTTTCCGGTCAGATGCGCTTCTGAATAATCACCTGGTCGGTGGTATGGAAGCCTATCCGATGTCCGTTGATTTCAACCTCAGAGCATTGAAGACCACCGACGCCGAGCTGACACTCATCGCCAGCGCAGCAATCAAGGGCGACAGAAGATGCCCCGTCAGCGGGTACAGCAGCCCCGCTGCTAGCGGGATTCCCATCGCGTTGTAGAGGAACGCAAAGGCGAGGTTCTGCCTCATGTTTTTCACGGTTGCCACTGACAGGGTGCGCGCTCGCAGGATGCCCATCAGATCTCCCTTGACCAGCGTCACTTGGGCGCTGTTCATCGCCACATCGGTACCGGTGCCCATGGCGATACCTACGTCAGACCTGGCCAGGGCGGGCGCATCGTTGATGCCGTCACCCGCCATGGCGACACGACGGCCATAGCCCTGCAAATCGGCGACCAGTTTCTCCTTATCCTGCGGTTTGACCTCACCATGCACTTCCTCGATTCCGAGCTGCTTCGCCACGGCTCTTGCTGTGGTGAGGCCATCACCAGTGGCCATGATGACCTTTACGTCTTCGCTTTGAAGCTTGGAGACAGCCTGTTGAGAAGTAGGCTTGATCGGATCGGAAACGGCCAGGAGTCCCGCCAGGCGACCATCAACGGCCAAATAGATGATGCTGATGCCTTCCAGACGCAGTTGCTCGGCGCGATTGCGCAGCGGGGTAATATCGACGCCCGCCTCGTCCATCAGTGCGGTGTTGCCGAGCTGCAGCTGATGGTCATCGACCTGGCCGCGCACACCAATACCCGAGCCAGATTCGAAAGTGTCCGGTTTGACCAGTGCAATGCCCTGACCGCGCGCATGATCGACGATGGCATGAGCCAGCGGGTGCTCACTACCCTGGTCGAGACTAGCAGCCAGGCGCAGCACTTCATTGGAGTCGTAACCGCCTGTCCCTTCCGCACTATGAAATACGGGACGCCCCTCAGTCAGGGTTCCAGTCTTGTCGACGATGAGCATGTCGATCTTGCATAGATTTTCGATGGCGCTGGCATCGCGGAACAACACACCGCTGCTAGCGGCCTTGCCAGTCGCAACCATGACGGACATCGGGGTTGCCAGACCCAGAGCGCAGGGACACGCAATGATTAGCACCGCCACCGCATTGATCAGGCCAAATACCCAGCCTGATTCCGGCCCTAATAGCCCCCAGCCGAAGAAGGTCAGAATCGCGATCAGGATCACCCCGACCACGAAATACCCTGCCACCGCATCAGCCATACGCTGCATGGGGGCCTTGGAACGTTGGGCTCTGGCCACCATCTGAACGATCTGCGACAGCATGGTCTCGGCACCGACCTTCTGCGCCTCCATCACCAGGCTGCCGTGGGTGTTCAGGGTGGCACCGATAAGGGCATCCCCTACCCGCTTGGTCACGGGTAACGGTTCTCCGGTAAGCATCGACTCGTCGACGGCGCTCTCCCCCTCTAGAACCGTACCGTCCACCGGGACTTTCTCTCCCGGCCGGACACGTAGGTGGTCGCCCTGATGGACATGTGTCAGCGGAATATCTTCTTCCTGGCCATCGGGCTTGATGCGACGCGCAGTCTTTGGTGCCAGCCTCAGCAGTGACTTGATGGCTGCCGAAGTCTGCGAGCGGGCCTTGAGTTCGAGCATTTGGCCCAACAGCGTGAGTGAGATAATCACCGCGGCTGCTTCAAAATAGACGCCGATACGTCCGTCCTGGGCAAAAGCCGCCGGAAACCACTGCGGAACCAAGGTAGCGGCCACGCTGTAGAGGTAGGCAGCGGCCGTTCCCAAACCGATCAGGGTCCACATGTTGGGGCTGCGGTGGCGGATGGAGTCAATGCCGCGGGTGAAGAATACCCAGCCACCCCATAGCGTCACGGGCGTCGCCAGAGCCAGCTCGACCCAGTTCTGGGTCGTGCCATGAAACAGTTGCAAGGAATGGCCGGCCATCGCCAATACGGTCACGATGACGGTCAACGGTAGGGTCCACCAGAACCGCAGCGAGAAGTCCTTCAGCTCTGGATTTTCCTCCTCTTCCAGCTCCGGGATGACAGGTTCCAGCGTCATCCCGCAGATCGGGCAGTTTCCGGGAGCCGGTTGACGGATTTCTGGATGCATCGGGCAGGTGTATTCAGCACCTACAGGTGTCGATGTGTGTGCTGGAGTCGCGTGCTGGTGATGCTCCCCATGAGACTGATGGCTCATGTACTGATGAGGATCTGCTTGGAATTTCTCTAGGCACTTCGCACTGCAGAAATGATAGGCCTTCCCTTCAAAGCTCTCGCGATAAGGGCCATCAGGTTTGACCTCCATGCCACACACCGGGTCGCGCTGGCTCTCGGAGTGGGCGTGCGAGTTATGTGAATGATCCTGGTCATGATGGCAGGAGGTCTTTTGCATGCGATCTATGTCCTTTCTTCGTCCTTGGAAACAGCGGTGCTGCTGGAGTGGGAGTGCCCGCCGTGATTGTGGCCAAACAGATGCATCAGCGGGCATAGCAGCAGGATGAGGTACGGCAGGGCCTGCGAAAGATGACCGTAATGCTCACGCGCTACATAGAAGATGCCTATTACGGCCAGCATGATCAGCGCAATGCCAATCTTGCTCTTCCAAAAAGGCGGCTCAGTGGTACTGGTGTGATGGGTATGGTCCACGACAATAGCCTCGTTTCAATGGCGGCCGGATCACTATAGGTGTCTCAGACTGGACGGAGTTGGCGAGTATCAATAAACGTCAGCGTACGGTCACCTTACCGACCATTCCCGACTGATAATGTCCTGGAATATTGCAGGCGAACTCCAGTTCGGTGGCGGCGGAGAAGGTCCAGATCAACTCTTCGCGTGCTCCAGGTTCGACAAGAACACTGTTGGGGTCATCGTGTTCCATACCGACCATCTTCATGCCGCCCATGGCATGGCCCATATTGCTCATGTCATGTGCACCTGTAGGGGACAGCGTGCCGTTCTGAAACATCGCGGCCATCTCTTTCTGGTGCGCGGCATGGGATGCCGCTTTGCCAAGATTGAATTCGTGTAGCAGTGCACCGTCATTTTTCAGGACGAAGCGAACTGTCTCGCCTGCTTTGATCTCCATTGCTTTGGGTTCGAAGAAGATGTCCCCCATCCGGACTTCGATGGTGCGATCTACTGCCTGACCGTCTCCCGGTTGCCCAATACTGTCTTTCTTGTGGCCCGGGCTGGCCAGCGCATTGGCAGCACTGAGCAGCAAGCCAAGGGTGGTGATTATGAAAGCGGGTCTGAGTTTCATGGTGTGCCTCTGAGGTGTTGAGGAGGGATGAGTCCCGATGCTAATGAGGTGCAGCTGGCGGTACGCTGACGTGAAAACTACATCGCAGTAAGGTTCGTCAGATCGGTGCTACCCAGCTCGCGGCCAACGGGTAGCACCGATGCCGGACTAACGCAGAGCAAACTCACCGACCATCCCCGCCTGGTAATGCCCAGGCAATGTACAGGCGAAGCTCAAACTGCCCGCCTTAGGGAAGGTCCACACGAACTCTTTGGTTGTGCCGGGCTCGACGAGAACCGCGTTCGGGTCGTCATGCTTGGCTTTGATGACTTCCGGATAGCCTGGAGGGTTGGAGTCTCCCATGCCATAACGCTCATGCCAGACAATGCGCTCGGCCATGCCGGTCGGGGTCAGTGTGCCGTCCTTGAACAAGGACGCCATCTTGCGCTGGTGCTCCAGCTGGGACGCTGCCTGCCCGATGTTGAACTCGTGCATCAACGCGCCCTCGTTCTTCAGAACGAAGCGCACGGTTTCACCTGGCTTCACATCGATCGTTTTCTGGCTGTAGTTGATGTCGTCCATCTTTACCAAGATGGTACGAGTCGCTGGCGTCGCCTGGGCCTGCTGCCCAATGCCATTGCTACTGCCGCCGACCTCGGCAAATGCCGGAAAGGTGGTGCTGATGAACAGAGTGCTGATCAGCAGTTTAAGGGGTAAGCGTTTCATGGTGAGACCTCGAGATGGGTGCTGGAAATCTCATGCTATTCCCCGCTTGCTGCCAGGCCGCTGACCCCAAAACTACAATTGCGTCAGCTGGGAAAAAGCACGGCGCCATAAAGGCGCCGCTAGGCCAAAGGAGCAATCACGGAAGGCCTGGAAGATGGGAAAATCCTTATCGATGGCACTCTTTGTCGGCCATCATTAGCTTGTGCTCGCGGATCATTTGAGCCAGCACGTCGTCTACCAGCTTGTCATGCTTTTCCATCCAGGCCAGATGCTCTTCGGCAGACATGTTTGGCGCGGGATGTTCGTTGTGCAGCTGGCTCATGATGTCTTCGAGCATGTTCATATGCTCCTTCATGTGCACATGCCGCTCGCCGACCGGGGCCTTCTCCGCCTGGATCAGCACGGCTTCTGCTTTGTCGCGCATCTGCTGGATGCGCTCGAATACACGGTCGCTGCCCCCTTCGGCCCAAGCCATGGAAGACAGCAGTAGCGAACCAACCAGAAGCAAAGGTTTCAGCGATTTCATGGGCAGTCTCCATCAGTGCAAACTATGGCCGGCACCTCTGCTTTTGGTCTGTCGAGGGCCGAGAGCACAACCTAGTACTCATGCTTGCACCCTAGACAAGCCACCCTGTCAGTGAGCTGAAGTCAGAATTACATTTTCGTAAGCTTCTGGTTGGGGCCGCGGTTTGCCTGCAAACTCAGGCCACCCGACTTTTGGAGTCTGCACACATGAAACTACTGGTAGCTGAAGACGAACCCAAAACCGGTACGTACCTCCAGCAAGGTCTCACCGAGGCTGGGTTCAATGTCGACCGGGTTATGACCGGTACAGATGCCCTTCAGCATGCACTTAGCGAAGCCTATGACCTGCTAATTCTGGATGTAATGATGCCTGGGCTGGACGGTTGGGAAGTGCTGCGCATGTTGCGCGCAGCAGGAAAAGACGTCCCCGTACTGTTCTTGACGGCACGCGATGGTGTGGAAGACCGCGTAAAAGGGTTGGAGCTGGGTGCGGACGACTACCTGATCAAGCCATTTGCTTTCTCAGAGCTTCTGGCCAGGGTCAGAACGCTGTTGCGCAGAGGTAATGGTTCGCCGACGCAGACCACCATGAAAATTGCCGATCTGGAAGTCGATCTGATGAAGCGGCGTGCGATCCGTGGCGGGAAAAGAATTGACCTGACCGCGAAGGAGTTTTCACTGCTGGAACTGCTACTGCGCCGGCGCGGCGAGGTGCTCCCGAAGTCGCTGATTGCCTCTCAGGTTTGGGACATGAATTTCGACAGCGACACCAATGTCATTGAGGTTGCGGTACGCCGGCTACGCGCAAAAATCGATGACGATTTCGATCTCAAGCTGATTCATACCGCCCGCGGCATGGGATACATGATGGATGCTCCGGAGTGAATATGAAGCACCTTTCGCTGACCGCACGCATGAGCCTGATGTTCATGTCCGCGGTAATTGCAGTCCTGACGGTAGCAGGGCTGAGTTTCAATATGCTCAGCCAGCACCACTTCAAGATGCTGGATCGGCAGGCCCTGGTGGAGAAACTCGAATCCGCCAAACATATCCTCAACAATGCTCGCGGTGAAGCGAGCCTTTCGGAAGAATTACCGCAGTTGCGAGCTTTGCTGGGAGCCCATCAGGATCTGGCCGCCACTATCCTGGCCAGTGACGGTTCTGTACTGTTTTCCGACCCCAGAGCAGTCGAAGTACCTGAGCGTTTCAGACGTGCAAATGAGCAGAGCATGTGGGAGTGGCAGAACGGCCAACACATGTACCGTGGCATGACGGAGCAAATCTCGGTAGCCGATCAGGCTGAGCCGCTCACTGCGTTGCTGATTCTTGACGTCACCAATCACACACACTTTTTCGACACGCTGCAACGATGGTTTTGGATTGGATTGGTCATCAGCGCCCTGTTCAGTGCCGCACTCGGCTGGGTGGTTGCTCGCAGCGGCCTTAGGCCTCTGCGGCAAGTCACTCATGTGGCCTCCGGGATGTCCGCTCGCTCGTTACAGGAGCGAATCCCTCTCGAACCAGTGCCGCGGGAACTTCAGCAACTGGTTCTCTCCTTCAATGCGATGTTGGCTCGGCTAGAGGATGCCTTCGTTAGGCTCTCCAATTTTTCGGCCGACATTGCCCACGAGCTACGAACTCCAGTCAGCAATCTGATGACCCACACCGAGGTCGTGCTGAGTAAAAAACGCGATATCAATGCCTATGAGGAGAATCTGTACTCCAACCTGGAGGACTTGAAGCGCATGTCTCGGATGATTGATGACATGCTGTTCTTGGCCAAGGCTGATAATGGCCTGATCATCCCCGAGCAGGCCAGGATCGAACTGGCTGACGTAGTCTTCAAGCTGTTTGACTACTACCACCTTCTGGCCGAAGAGCGCGGCATTGAACTTTCGCTCACAGGCAAAGGCCAAGTGCTAGGAGATCGGCTGATGCTTGATCGAGCGCTGTCCAACTTGCTGTCCAATGCGCTGCGTTACACGCCGGCGGGAAAGAGAATTTCGGTTCTGATCCGCCAGACAGCGGACTCAACTACCTTCAGCATCGAGAACCCAGGGAACACAATCAGCTCGGAGCATCTAGAGAAACTCTTCGACCGCTTTTACCGGGTAGACCCTGCTCGACGCGAAGGTAGCCCGAGCAATGCCGGGCTCGGGCTTGCCATCACCCGATCCATAATCGAGGCTCACAAAGGCCGCATTTGGTGTACTTCAGCGGCTGGCCTCACGGGCTTTCACATTGAACTTCCCCATCCCAGCTGATGTCGGTCTGCCGGTAAGTAGACTACAGCAGACAGCTAGCCCAACTTGACAGAGCGAGCTCAGGTGCAATTCGACCGAGCGCAGATGGCTTTCGCCATCCAGGCAGGCAATGAGCGGTGAGCTGACACTAGAGCCCGCCATTCGCTCTCGGGTAGTAGTTTATGAAGCTTTGAAACGGCATCACCTACGCTTGCCTTGCCCAGCCAATCCAATGCTCGAATGGCATCCCCCGCTCCAGTAGCGCCAAGAGCCATCAGCCATCGAGGCGCATGCCGAATCGATACGGTGGTCTTGCCAACCTGAAGCACCCTAGAACGTCCGGTGGTTAGGAAGACATACCGAACAGGAACCTGTGTTGTCAGCCCCCATTTATTGGAGACGCTAGCCCCAGTGGCGACTATCAGCTCACTCTGCACATTTGCCAATGAGCGGATGATCATCTCCGGTGCCAGTTTGCGCGCGCCGAACCGAGTTTCGACTGCAGCAATATAAAAGCCCCGAGCAACACGAAACAGCTTTCCACCTTCGACCAGGCGAGAGAGCCCTCGCTGCACAGCATGGCGAGGTCCCTGATGCACGAATCTGCCAGGTGTCAGAACTTCGCCTTCTGGAAGCTGTTGAATAATGTCTAGGATTTTCTCGGGAAGAGCCTTCATTGGCCGGCCAAATGCAGTGAGTGGCCCCTACCGAGAACCGAGAGAGCCTGCGCCCATCTTATGCGGGACAGATCATCGAACAATAGACCTGGCGCTTGGCTCCGTCCTGTGAGTACTGGCAGTCCCTGTGCGAGTAGATCTGGCCTGATGCCGTTTTGAAGTCGTAGCCCAAGACTCGTTCGTCTGGATCATAGACCCTTACCAGCTCGGTCAGCCTCTCCATTGTCCAATCATTGGACCCATTTATCCTTGCGGGCAGCACAACCTGGACTGCCTCGACTAGCGTCCCCTCGGCGCGCTTTTCTAGCATGTGCTCCAGCTCTTCTTCAGTCGGAATCAGAAGCATCGTCCGCCATGAGGTGGTCTTCCGGCGGCGATTGATCACCACGTAAAACCAAGGGCGATGCTCCTCGAGCTCGACGAATCGCCACATTTGGAAGTCATCTCCAAACAACGGCGGATACGCGATTTCAGCGCGCTTGTACGTGAGAAACATCAGTACACCCCTTTTTAAGCTATATATAGCATAGCCCAAGAGACGCTAAAAAGGCTTCATCGTTCCTTTTGCGAGACAGCAAATGGAACTCAATGAAGCGCTTGGTCTGGTGATCAAGAATCTGAGAAATTTGAAGGATCTCCCCCAGGAAGGGCTGGGCCCCAGCCAGAGCTATATCAGTGCAATCGAGCGCGGCAAGTGGAAGCCATCGATTGAAAAGGTTGAGCAGATTGCCGAGGTTGTCGGCATTCATCCTTTGACGCTGCTGGTTCTGGCGTACCAACGGCAGACGCCTGGACTGAAGCCAGATGAGCTGCTGAAAAAGATCCAGCGAGAAATCATGAGTCTTCAGAGCAGCCTGTCACCTGAGTAGGTATGTGCAGATGAAATCGATGCAGGTGGTAATCGAAGACTGGGATGGTGACGGAGCTATTCGCATTCCCGACGAGGTGCTCCAAGAGCTTGGGGTCGACGTCGGGGACAGCCTTTACCTCATTGAAGAGTATGTCGGTACCGCCCGCTGTCTTGTGCTCAGTAAATCGCCACAGATCCCTGATAGGGTTGATGAGCTGGTGAGCACCTGGGAAGCCTCCGCTCCAAAGCCCTCTTCAAAATAATCTGGTTTCGCAATCCCCCTGCAGCTATTCTGTGTGTGCAGCCCAAGAGCTTCCTCTCCCGGGCGCTGTACCGGTGATGAAACTTGGTTCGAGGCGGCCCCTGAGGCCGCCTTTATCATTTCTGCGGGATGAGAACCTAGTCTGTAATTGAGGAGCTGAAAACTGGCCCCATTGCGCCCAGTGGCAAGGTCTCCGACTGCTCTTCTATTCGCCCCGCCAGGAACACATCGTCCTGCGTAGGGAAGTGCCGCAAAAGGAACTTGGCATCTCGCCGTACCTTTTCAGGCAGGCTGCTATCTCGGGACAGTTCAACGAGAAAATCTCGCGTCTTTATCACAGCGCGAGAGCGCTCATTCGGCATTGTCATTTCCGTCTCCATGAATACCAGGACTCCTCTGGCAGCATACGCTTGGAGTCATGACAGGTGGCCGATGCTGACGCAACTGGGCGGCAAGCCAACGCCTAAGATCTCTTGACCGAGAGCAAAAGCAGCGAGTCAGTCAAACCGGTAGTCCGTACTCAATAGAGAGCAACACCTGGTGTACAGCTCGGCCACCGAACTCGGTGCTCAACAGGGAAACGGGCTGCACGTTTCCTAGCGCAATATTTGGCGACGTGAGCCAGCGAGTCGCTGCGGCTTGATCTGCCTCCAAGACGTTCCGAAGCATGTCGACAAGATTCGCGAGCCGACAGAAGGCCTCGCCCTCCGCAGGCGTCATGAGGGAAGCCGCTGGAGTGATGCCGATCCAGCCTGCCACGAGGCAAGAACCAATACCCAGCTCTTCCGCCAAACGCGTGGTTAGCTCAACCGGGAGTCCTGCCATGGTCGCCTGATGCAGGCTCTTATGGCTTTGGGGCAGCCCAAGTCGCTCGATAAGACTTTTCATCATGGCAACCTCTGGTTGTATGTTGGCACCAGCCCGACATCGGCGCTGGTTAATTAATGGACCGTCCAGCACTTTATGTGGAGGTTCATTCGTGCGCTGAGACCGCTCGCGGACCGCAGGTTTTTTTTGCGACACTGCCTCACAGCTCAATCTCTTCGGACAGTATGCTGGGCGGAGAATAAGGCGAATACCCACAACCCATGGAGAAGTAAGCGTGATGGACAACGCTCGTGATCGTGTTACACAGGAAATTGTAGAGGCCGAAGACCTCAAGCTGTTGGCGTCAGTTAACTCGGATGGGTACCTGTGCAGCGGGTGCAATACCCAAGTGTTCCCGCGCTCTTACCGGCCGGAGAATCTATATCGTGCCCACTTTTTTATTCTCGACCCTCACGGCCAGGGTTGTGGGGTCGAGGTAGAAAAGAAGGTCATTGCTCGCGGCAAGCGTGGAAGTGTCCAACACGAGTTGGAGACCTCCCCTGGTTTGTCCCCCGCCCGCTTACAACTGATTGATGCTCGAACGATCGTAGACCCCGCCTTGCCTCGCACGGAACAACGAACGCAGAGCGTTAGTCAGCAGGACGCAACGGGCAACACAGCTCGCAGAGAGGGACGGCGCGCAGCCAACAGTATTCGCCCGATCTGCCGTGCATTTTTGCGCTTCCCCTACGATAGGCATCTCTCGCTTGAAGTCCCCGGCGTCGCCCCGACGACCTATCAAACCGCCTTCAAAAAACTTCGTTCTAAAGGTTTTGAGCGGTTTGCCCAAGCGCGTGTGTTCTATGGCGAGTTGGCATGGTCACAGGCCATCGAGTCACCCGAGCACCTGACCATCTCGCTCAATGCGGGGGAATGGGTAGAAGGAGAGCTTTCGCCTTACCAAGTGCTCGTCCACTGGCGCGAGTGGTCAGCGGTAGCATGCGCGCGCCTCAGGAATGAGCTAGAAGTAGCCCGCAAGGAGGGCATGGACGCCAAGAAAGCCAAGCAAACATCGCGCAGCTATCTCTTCTTTGTTGGTGACCAAGACGATAAGAACCCTGCATTGTTCCATGTGCTAGACCATCGGCTTGTCTGTACCCTGCACGGTGACCTGATGTTCCCTCCGCGAAAGTAATCGCAGCAGGAAGATCGCTGGCGGTGTAGCTACGGCAACTTCTCTGGGCCAGCCAATATTGCACCTCGATGGGCTTGTACCATTGCTCTAACGCATGAAGACAGGCATGGTGCCACTAGTGCAGCTGGTCGACGGGCAAGGAAGGAGTGGTAAGTGGGAAAACCATATCATGCGGAGCTTGATGCTATTCATGCGACCTATGTGTGGGCAACGCAGCAAGTCGTGTTACCCCTCCATCGGTACTTGAGTAGATGGACCGGTGAATACGCCTGCTTCATTGGTTCCGGAGGCTCATATTCAGCAGCGTTCGCAGCAGCTGAGTTACGAGAGATCGCACATGGTTCTCCTACCCGTGCGCTGACCCCGATGGAACTGTCGGCCAAAGCCAGGTTCACTCCTACCTCAAAAGTCATGTTGCTTTCTGCAGAGGGCCGCAATCCAGATGTTCTGGCCGCAGCGACGTACGCAATGCAGTCGGACATGACGTGTGCGGCGCTCACTCTCACCAAAGACAATCCGCTGACCAGGCGCGCTGTTGAGAACCGGGCAACACGAATCTTTTCGCATGAGATGCCCTGGGGCAAAGATGGCTATTTAGCAACGAACAGTCTGATCGCAACAGTCTTGCTTTTGCACAGGGCGCTCTTCCCTGAGGATACCAGTCGTGAGTTTCTAGCGCAGCTGTTTAATGTAGACCGATTGCAGTGGTACCGGGATCAGTGGCGTAGCGATGTGACAGTCAAAGCGATGGGCGGACGTAACTTCATCGTTCTGCACGATCCAATGACTAAGTCTTTTGCTATCGATTTAGAATCTAAGCTCTCCGAGTCCGCAGTGGCCAAGGTCGAGATCGCAGACTATCGTCAATTCGCTCATGGCCGCCATTTACAGTTGGCGGATGGTGCTGACGGTACAGCCGTCATTGCCGCTTATAGTGCAGACTCTAAGGAACTGGCTGAAGCGACTCTAGCTCTTTTCCCCACGGACATATTGACGTTTAAGCTTGAGATTCCTGGTGTCGAACCGAATGAATTGGTTGTTTCTGGGCTAGTTATGGCCACTCTTCTAACCGAAGCCATCGCCCGAGCGGTAGACCGCGATCCAGGGCAACCCACGGTTCCTACTTTTGGCCGGGAAATTTACCGACTGGATAGCAGTCAATATTTCAAGGGATGGAGCCAAGCGGAGAACCGCTACTCGCTTGCGGCTCGCCGAAAGTTCGACCATCGAAGCGTTTCATCAGAAGAGATGGTTCAAGCTGAGGTAGCGGCAAAGATCTATGAAGGCAAGCTGGAAGGAGCCGTCTACAAAGCAATCATCAGTGATTTCGACGGCACATTATGTAATGCAGAGGATCGTTTTAGCGGCATGTGCCCGCGCATAGCAAAGCGGATCCTCCAACTGATCGATGATGGCCTCATCTTCTCAATCGCATCAGGTCGAGGTGGATCGCTTCGGGACGACCTTATTAAGGCTTTCCCTACGGAGTATCACAAAGCAATTTGGGTTGGTTATTACGGTGGTTCGCTACTTCAACCACTTGAAGTAAAAGTCGAGCACCCAACACCGAACACAGATTTTCTGAGCCTTTTGGGCTGGCTAAAAACAACTGCTTACTACCCTCGCTTGAAAAGCTTTGAGGATACTGTAAGAGGCGGACAACTGACCATAAAAGTATCCAGTCCAGAGGAGTCCAGAAAACTCCGCTTGGCACTGCGTACACGTCTCAATGCCGAAGGACTCGGAGACTGGAGAGTTTTTTGCTCTGGCCATTCGATCGACGTATTGGATAGCCGTACCAGTAAGAACAACGTGGTACGGGCGATTGCAGAACGGTTTGGTTTTGACCCACTTACCCAAGCCTTGCGTCTAGGAGACAGTGGCGATGAAGAAGGTAACGACTACGAGTTACTTAGCAAGGGCTGCAGCCTTAGCGCCGACCGTGTTTCTGCATCGTTGACCTCGTGCTGGAACCTCGCGTCTCCGGGCGCTAGTCAAGCAGGGGCCACTCAACAATATTTAGATTTCCTGCAGAAAACTGACAAAGGTTTTGAGCTTCGGTTTTCCAAGGAGGGTGTTGCTTGAAGAGTAAGATTGCCCTGAGGTTGTTAGCTGAACAGCTGGACTGGAGTGACGAGGAGGCAACGGAAGAGTTCTCCGCTCTTCAGTTGATGATCACCCATAAGTACGATGGCTACCAAGGGTTTCAGCCAGCCTCTCGATTCCATGTTGCCTTATTGAACTGGCTTAGTCAGTTCCGGCAGGTTGCCCAGCGTCGTGTTGCCTTCAGCATTATTAAAAAGCAACTGGTGTACATCACTCAGCGCGAGATGCATCACCTCGTAAGCTTGATGATGCCTGAACTGGACAGGCTCATGCGCAAGCAAGTTGCGAAGGAGCTGGGCGTCCAGTTTTACGAGACCTGGACGGATGCTGCCGCAGAACGTCGACTACTGCTTCTCCGTCGCCGAACTATCTTCGTAGGGTTGAGCGATGGTGCGCGCATCGATGTCTTCCGCCGTTATAACGAAGGAAAGATATCCAATGAGCAAGTCGTGCCCTTCAGTGAGATGTCGGACCTGAAATGGGAAAACCTTACAAAAGAGCTCACGGAGTGGTTGATAGAAAAAGAATATAAAGACGAGACACCACATTTTGAGGCCGTATGCTTGGTAGACGACTTTGCTGGCTCAGGTGATTCTCTGCTCCGCCTCGATGAGGAAAAAGGAGAGTGGAAGGGGAAAATAAGCAAATTTTACAATACTAACAAAGCAAAAGTAGGCCAGATCCTCGCCAAAAATTGCCACCTGTATACTCACCATTATTTAGCCTCGTCCCAAGCCGAAAAAACGATCAACGATCGACTTGCGCGCTTTAGCGAGAGCCATGAGGAATTCAGCTACAGCGCCACATATTCCTATGTGCTTCCAGAGTCCATTGTCGTTAATGACAACACGCCCCCTCCAGAGCTAATAGATCTCATCAAAGCTCATTACGACAAGGGTATTGAAGATAAGCATGTGGGGAACGACATCTGGTTTGGGTATAGAAATTGCGGGCTCCCTTTAGTCCTTGAACACAATACGCCAAACAATTCAATTGCCTTGCTATGGGCTGATTCGCCTAATAGCGGCTCTGAAGGCCAACACAAAATGAAGCCCCTTTTCGCTCGACGCAAACGGCACTCGACTAATGGATAATCCATTTAAAAAGCGCGCCACTGAGTATGTGGCCGAGCCAAACACCCTACTCCCTCTTGTCAGCCATGCTCCGCTGGTGGAGTTCTTCACACAAGACGGTACGGAGTTACTGGAAAAGCTCAGCATTGTCGTTGGGACTCCTGGGTGCGGGAAGACCACAATTGCCCGAATCATTGAGTTCGACTCTTTGGCCACGCTTGCGCGCGACCCAGTGGAGATCAATAAGGAATTAGCAATAGCACTTGCTCAGCTCAAAATTTTGCGAGATGGAGCACCGTCGCTGCTGGCCTATCGATTGCCGATGACCACTAACTTCCGAAGCATTTGGGATCTGCCCTATTCGGACTCTATTCGGGCAACGCTTCTGCGGGCCTATGTGCAGTCCAAGGCAGTGCTGGGGTGGTTTAGGCAACTCGAAAGCGTCGAGGAAATAGACCTCGAGCAAATTGTGATTGTGACGCGTAGCGACTCGGAATCTGCGCGAAAAGTCCTTAAGGCCGACTCGCCAAGAGAGTTTCGTGAACATGCGCGGCGAATAGAGCTCGCAGTCTTCAAGGTGATAACCGCGCTAGTAGCACCCAGCGAGCAAGATTTGGCTGAAATCATAAACGAGACATATGACGTTTTTGAATATATAGAGCTTTTCAGGATAAAAGGCTGGCTAACTGGAAAGTCGGATGAATATGTAGACTTACTGCCTATGGCAATAGTCGATGACGCGCATGAGCTTCACCCGCTTCAGTTTGCACAACTCCGCGATTGGCTTAAGCGGCGCAACATAAAAATTGGCCGCTGGGTAATGTGCCGTCCTGATGTTGTGTCGCCTGAAGACTACCGGGATGCTATGGCTAAAGACGTGATAGAGGAAGGCGAACACCGACCGGGCACAACTGGTGGGCGGGACTACATCCTCAAATTGATGCAGCCAAGCCATCGCAATAAGCGATTTATAGGTGTGGCCCGAGATATCAGTACTCGGTATCTGAGTGGAATAAATGACCTTTCGCGTCGCTCTGTTAAAACCCTATCCAGTGTCCTTGATCACAACAGCGTGACCTTGACTGCCTCCCAACTTGAGCAGCTTCGTAAATCTGTAGATAGCCTCCAGCGGGAGTCGAAGCTTTCTGAGTCTGTGATTAGTTCTTTGCGCGCGCGCGTTCCAGAAAAGACACCACCCGACGAGGCGCTTGCTGCATTTCGAATTTTACTCAAGCGTGAATGGAATAGAACCCCCCAACTTGGCCTGCTGGATGATGAGCCAGCGGAAGAGCCGATTACAGGTGATCGCACTGTAAGCCCCTCTCTGCTCGAAGGTGCCCGCCTGCAATTATTTCATGAGTTTGGGCGGCCTTATTACTTTGGGATGGACAAGCTCGCAGACGCAAGCAACAACAACATTGAACAATTCATCCGCCTATCCGGCTCCCTTATCGACGAGCTTATTATGCGAGTCGTTAGAAATAAAAAGCCAGAACTGTCGGCGAAGCTGCAACATGATGCTTTGCGCAAGCTTTCAACGAAGATCATGGACGAATGGGATTTCCCATATCATGCCTTGGTCAAAGATCTCATACACGGAATGGCGTCTCGCTGTGTGGAGCGTACGCTACTGCCCAATGCCCCTCTTGACCATGGCGCCAATGCTATTGGTATTCCTCAGGAAGAAATGGACAAGGTGCTTGCTCGCTCTGAACGCCTTACTCGTGTTCTGCATTTCGCATTTGCCTATAAGGCCTTAGTCTTCGTCCCTCAATATAAATGTAAAGGGCGTGTTTGGTGCCTTTTGGAAATCGGAGCAATTCCAAGCATCGCCTATGGTTTGACTTTGCGCCGCGGTGGCTTCATTGAGGACACTCTCTCTGGCCTGCAGTCTCTGCTTAAGGAGTAAGCATTGTGAAGTTGATTACTCATAAGGACTCTGAGGAGTGTCTCGGCTTTTTCAATGGCTACTTCACCTTGGCCAAAAAAGCGCTTTTTGTGGGCACGCTCGGTTTCAACGACGCGTGCTTGTACTTCCCCAGGATGATCTGCGACCTGCAGTGTTTTGACTTTCTCTTCCTGATCGAAAAGCGCCCCGAAGTTTCGCCGATCCTTGAGCAGTCTGCGGATCAGATCCGAGAAGAGCTGGAGAAGATCCTGAGCCAGCACAGCCTTAGCTTTGAAGCCGTGACCATTATCGCCGAAGACACAGCCAGCATTGCCGGCAGAAACGCAGCGTCGACCTTCGCCAAATGGCTGGCAAACGATTACACCGATGTAATTGTGGACGCAACAACCATGTCCCGAGGCGTATGTTTTCCCTTGGTGAAACAGGCGTACGAGAGCAAGACAAATGCTCATGTAGTGATTGCTGATCGCGCCGTCTCCCCCCTCAAGACAACCGCAATGTACACGGACTCTCCGCAGTACATGCATGGTTTCCAGGCGGACATGGATACCGATGAGGTGATCCAAGCAATCAAGCTTTGGATTCCTCAACTTTCCGAAAAAAACCGGGATTCATTGGACCGCATTTTTCGTAAAGAACGGCCGCAGGAGGTCGCACCAATCCTGCCCTTTCCTGCCTTAGATCCTCGCCGCGGAGATGAGCTGATGCGGGAGTTCCATGACTTGATCCTTACAGATTGGGACGTGAACCTCCTAGACAT
The DNA here is from genome assembly GCF_026723825.1 of Pseudomonas sp. GOM7. Lineage (NCBI taxonomy): Bacteria > Pseudomonadati > Pseudomonadota > Gammaproteobacteria > Pseudomonadales > Pseudomonadaceae > Pseudomonas > Pseudomonas sp. GOM7. Next base: position 2,716,708 of record NZ_CP113519.1, read on the forward strand.
TATTTATGCCCACGAGTCGGACCCGACGGACGTTTTTGCGACGATTGAGCGCATTCACAATGGGCGGGAGTCCGCCCTCAAGAGCTTTGGTGAAACGCCTCCACGCACCATTTTGTCGCCCAGCGGCAGCAAGATGGGGAGTCTCGGCATGCTATTTGCCGCCATATCGCTAGATTTGCCAGTGGTATACTCTGAGACGATGGGTTACCGATGTGAACAGCAGACGGTTCCGCAGGTCTCAAAAGACAAGCCAGACCGTATGTGGCACGCTTGGTTACGCCGTCCGTAAGGGTTCTCCAGGATGGGGAGGAGAAAATATGTGGCAGCAGAATCGAATTGTCGGTACTGGGCTCTTTGCCCTGGACGTGATTTTAGGAGCGGACTCTCGCCGCTTGGGTTCTGCACTGGGTGGGTCGACAGGTAACGTTTTGTCCATCCTGGGATCCTTGGGTTGGGCCGCTACGCCTGTTGCAAGCTTTGGCCAGGACCCTGCCGGCGAACGACTCTGCAATGAGCTTCAAGCCATTGGGGCAGATCTACGATTCGTGGATATCTCCAGTTCCCAACGCACGAACGTGATCTACCAGCATCAGCTAGCGCCTCAAAGCAGTAGCTCTCCAACACACCGTTTCAGCTTCAGCTGCCCCTGCTGTGGGAAGAAGCATTACCCCATAGTCGAGTGTGACGACCGCATCGTCAACAAAGCTTTGCAGGGGCAATCAAAGACCGATGTCTTCTATCTCGATCGGCCTACCAAGGCAGGTTATGAGCTAGCAAAGTCCTATTACGAATCTGGAGCCTTGGTCGTATTCGAGCCTTCTACTGCCGGCGACGATGAAGATCTTTTCTCCGCAATTCTGCAGAACGTCCACATCATCAAATACGCGGATGAGCGCTTCCATTCGTTTTCTCGACCACTCCCCAGCTCCATTCTGGTTGAGATCCAGACTCTAGGCCCACGCGGGCTGCGCTTCCGTAGTCCGGTCTCCGGCAGCGAGTGGCGCCAGCTATCAGCCTTTCCCCTACCAGAGGTTGCAGACACTGCAGGAGCAGGTGACTGGTGCACCGCTGGACTGGTGTACTCCCTACAGCAAAACCGAGTGCACGACTGGAGTGACCTCAAGGAAAGCGAGCTGGAACACGCGCTGTCGTTTGGTCAGGCGCTTTCCTCAATGAACTGTCTAACCCGTGGCGCTCGAGGGTTGCTGAGGGTTCTTACACCCGACGAGATTCTTTCGTTCGCCCAGCAGCTGTGCACTGGCCGCGACAATCAGGCAAGCGAAACAGCGACAGCCTCGCAACTCGGGAAGCTTGCCCGGCAGAAGACACACGCCATCGCGGTCAGTAGCACGGACCCACTTGAAGTGTGCTGTCAGGCCCGCTGATCTAGTCGACTGACACAGCAGCTTTCCGCGGCTTTTTAACAGCCCTTACGGGCTTTGCTTCTGCCTTGCGAAGCTCGTCGCGAACCTCCATCAGCAGCACTCCGAGCATATTCTTGCCCTTGCCATTGACCTCGCCCCAAGTCCTGTTAACCTCGTTATCAACAGTGGCCGACTCGACGAGTCGGGCCTCACCGGTAGAAAGCAGGAGCGCTTTCAGATCCTCGTGTTGAGTGAACTTGGCCAAGAGAATAGCGCGCATGCGCTCAAATTTAACTTTCGACCAGCCCGGGCGAATGTCCCACCAGTAAAGACCGTGAGCAGCCATTGCCACTAGCGCTGGCGATGGAGCCGCAAGGATCCAATCCCGCACGGCTTCCTTGCGAGGCTTGCCCGCTTGGTAAGCGTGCTCGGAGGTGGGATACACGACATCCTCAAACAACACTTCGCGCTTATACAGGTTACTTAAGGCCCCATAAGGCTTTTCATTTGCACGGTAGAACCGAATTTCCTGCATTACTGCTCCTCACCTAATGACTATCGGCCTGAGGCCAAGCATATGGGTTGCCAAAGCGGCACGCTAGAACGCAAACGTTGTTTTTCAAGTCCGCACCGCTGGACCATCTAACTCCGGATTCTCGGCGCTGAGAATGAGCTGTGGCGTACTCAGCTGTCCCGGGAACACCCCGACGCTCTCGACATAGCGCAAGGCCGACTGGCCATCGCTCCAGCCGACGTATTGCATCAGCGCCTTGAGGTCCCAGCTATTACGCGTGGCCCAGGTGGCAAAGCCACGGCGCAACGAATGGCTGCTGTACAGCTCCCCTGGCAGCCCTGCCGCCTGTAGGACGGCGCGCAGGAGCGGAACGACACTGTTCGGGTGCAGGCCTTCTTCACCCAGATGGCCCCAGCGATCGATACTGCGGAACACCGGCCCCCTCGCGATACCTGCCACGCTTATCCAGTCGACGTAGGCCTGTACGGGACACAACTTGGCCAGCGCCGGCGCGCTGAAGGTTTGGCCATGGCTGTCCCGGTCGCCTTTGCTCCACGGCAGAAAGAGCTGCATCCCCTCCCCGCTCCGCACCTGGATGTGCTCGACCTGCAGGCGGCAGAGCTCATCGCTGCGAAACGCCCGCCAGAAACCAATCAGAATCAGCGCGCGGTCGCGGCAACAGCGCAGCAACCGCGGCCAGTCATCTTCCGCTCGTGCCCTCCCCTCGGCCTGCGACAGCCACTGCACGCACTGCTCAAGTTGGAGGAGCTGCAACGGCTCGGCCTGCTTCTCCTGCCGTGGGTGCAGCGTCCGAATGCCCTTGAGGATCTGGCGGACCAGCGGGGTCTTGGTCGGATCGGGGAAACCTTGGCTGGTGTGCCACTGCGCCAACGCTGCCAGACGCAGCTTGAGGGTGTTGCTGGACAGCGTGGCGGCGTGATCGACCAGGTAACGCACGATGGCATCGCTGGTCGCCGGCAGAAAGCCGCCCCAGGTCACCTCGAAGTGCTCGAGCGCTTGCTGGTAGCTGCGCCGCGTGTTGGCGCGAGTGCCGGCCTGCAGGTACCGCTCGATGTCCTGGCTCATCTGGGCCTATCCCCCTGGTGTACCGGTGAGCGACTGGCAAACGACGAAAAAGCCGCTTCACCTTGGATAATTCGTGATTACCCAATTCTAGAATAGAAGCAGAACAAAAATAAAATTCTTGATAAAGTGCCATGTATCTACATAGTACATACCACAGAACGAAATTGTCAGGAGGCCCACTTATGGCCCGCGGTGGCGTCAACAAAGCTGTCGTGCAGAAAGCCAGGAATGACCTCCTAGCTCGCGGCATTTACCCCAGCATCGATGCGGTTCGCATCGAACTGGGTAACACCGGCTCCAAGAGCACGATCCACCGCTATCTGAAGGAGCTCGAGGCCGAGAGCGAGCCGACCTTGTCGGGGGATTCGCTGAGTGGACCGCTGACAAATTTGATGGGACAGTTGCTGGACCAACTGAAACAAGAGGCGCAGCAGTCCGTGGTCGAAGCCCACGAAACGCTGAGGCGCGAACGCTCGGCGGTACAGCAGCAGTCGGCCGTATTCGAGGCCCGAATGCGAGACCTCGAATCACAGAGTTCGAGCCTGGCGCAGCAGCTACAAGCAGCTCAGGAGCTGGCTCTTCGAGAACAGCAACAGCGGCAAGTTATCGAAATCGACAACGCTCGAATGGTTCAATCCCTTCGGGATCTGGAGGTGCGCGTCAAAGAGCGCGATGAGCGCATTCAGTCGCTTGAGGACATGCATCAGCACGCTCGTGACGGCATGGAGCATTACCGCCAAGCCAGCAAGGAACAGCGAGAACAGGAGCAGCGCCGCCACGACGCTCAGATCAGCCAGCTTCAGGCCGAGGTACGCCAGCTGCAACAAACGCTGATGATCAAGCAGGACGAGTTGACTCAGCTGAACCGTGACAATGCACGAATGGTCACCGAGGCGCGGCAGCATCAGAAGGATCAGCATGCACTGGAGCAGCTCCTCTCGCAGAGGGATCAGGCTTTGGTGAGCACTCAGAGCGCTCTAACCAGTATGGGGCGTACGAATGAAACGCTGGAGCAGCGATGTCAGGCCCTGCAGGGAGAGGTGGCTCAACTCGATGAGGCCCGCACGGTGCAAACAGAGCAAGTACAGACCCTGGAGCAACAGCTAGCCAAAGCTACTGCCCAATTGAAGGCGCTTGGACATTTGCCACCGCCAGTCCAAGAGCCGGCGTTTAAAAGAGTTAGTACAGGCGACTGCCCTAATCAGTCCTCGGCTAAGTGACAACTATTGGCCCGTAACAGGACATGAATGCCAACGAAAGACAAATTGCGAGAGATGCTCGCGGGCCAGGCAAGGGAATTTCAGCACGCCGGCGGTGAGGTAGTTCTTTATGCCTGGCAGCGTCCACCTTTGGCGAGAGAGATGGCGAATCGGCGTCTGAGCAAGGGGAACCGCACCATCCACCATGAGTTGAATGGGATCTATGGCCATCGCCGAATCAAAGCCGAGTTGGCAGCCATGGGGCATGCGTGTGGTGCCGCTGAGGCTGAGGGTGTTCTGTGACCGTAAGACAGCAATAATGGACGCGCATACCGGTCTGGGCCGTGGGCCAGGTGCAGCCGAGGATCGCACCTACAATCGACGCAGTCAGAGCTAAACTCAGATACGAGCATGCGTGCGCTGCGAGGTCATGCCGCTTTCACAACAGCGAGCGATCCAATAATGAGCCAGCCAGCCGAAGATATACCAAGGGCAAGTGATGCGGAACATTTCGCTTTGGACTTTCCTTACCGAAAGTCGGTGAAAATCCGACGCGACCTGAAGCACTTTGATCTTTGGTTGCAAGCAACCTACGAAATCACGATCGATAGGCCAATCCCTTTAGCCTTTATCTACAAAGACTTCTTTCTCAGCCACGTCGCGCTTTATCCATGCCCGGCGATGCCAGGGCGTTTACTATCAGCGAACCTGGAGAATAAATTGCTTGGGTCAGGGTTACTAAATGCTGATGAGCTTAGTTGTCAGCAAGTAGCCTCGATGGTTTTATCCGTCATCCGGTGGCAACACCATCGATACAAAGCAATAGATGCTCACAAACTACTGCACGAGTTGCTCCCTTTTTACCGACAGTTCCGATGGGTGACGCGCAACAAAGTGTTCACTTATAAATCGGCACAAGAGTCTGCAAGAGTTCTAAACGTCTTCCGGCGCCATTTGGCGCAAAGCCCTCAAGCCGAGCGCGACCTTGCCTTAATCTTACTGACCTGGGGATATGACTTTAGCCCATCCGAGCTTGTCCAGTTGAGCTTTGATAGCATTCAAATAAATCGCAGACCTCTAGAGTGGATGTATCACCGCGCCAACGGCAAAGTGAAGCTGGATCATATGACAGCTGTAAGCACCTTTACCCTCCTTTGCGAAAATGCTGACTTGATGGATTTACAATCCCACTGGCTTATGAATCGCAGGGATGGGGCGCACTGGCGTGCCCTAACCGAAAATGAGGTTGAGATAATCCTGGAGCGCCATTATCGATATGCGGGCGGTTTATATGGATTTGAGCATTACTACGTCCCCGAAGGGCCATCAACACCCGACCTCTTGCCCCAAGAGGAAGCGGCATTTACCAAGGCGTTAAAAAGGTTCACCAAGGACCTGTTTGCTGGTCAGAATTCGACTGAAGAGGAGGATGAAGATGATGACTGGGATGCAGCCGTCCGAAAAATATCACTACAGCGAAGCTCAGCGGACGAAGGACCACCGGTGAATGACGAGCAAGTTGATTGGGATACGGTCATCAAGAATAAAAGTTCAAGCGTTGATTAGACGGAAAACCTTTTGCAAACTCTGGCCATGAAGAGACCTTGCCTCGGCAGATGGTAATCCTGAGTGACTTTCATTACGATCCGTATTCCATGAATGAGCCGATATAAATGTCATGCTCGGTGGACGACCACTCTGTTCACTGAAAACTACAGCCCAACATACGGGGTGCAAAATTCGTCGATATGGAACATCGGTGCAGTCCGGCGCATCTACGCCTTGGGTCAACAACTGTCTCTGCTCCATCTGCCGTTTGAGTAGAGTGACAACTTCACAGCCCAGCATTTGTCGAAGCAACCAGCGCTCGGCTTCAGGACTTGTCTGCCGGAACAGGCTATGCCTTTTCTTCTCCGCTATCCATGCAGCCATTTTCACCCTGCTGCTATGCGCCGAACGCAGTAATTCACATGGCACTTTAGCCTGGCGCCAATAGCATAACCAATCAATGTAAGCGAGCACAGTATAATAGTTAGCAGGCAGTAAAACCCCCTGAACGTCACGCCACAATAGCTCTAAAGATTTGTCAGTTAAACGAATTTCAGCCAAATGGTTTTTCTTGATATTTCTGAAAATCGACTTCGAAATACTAACCAACTCATTGATTAGGATTTCACTCTCCACCCCTACTTCCTCTTGATTTGCCCTAGAGAAGCGCGAGAATGTAGGGTACTGGCGCAGCGCAGATTGGAATGAATGATCACAGGCCATTACTTGCAGATTAGAAAATAGGTCTGCCTCCACTCGCGTAAACTGCTGAACGGAATGCGACAGCTGCAATACATTATCGCAATGAAGATCTGCTGGGCCGACGATATCGAACACAAGGTGCTTGTTCTCGCCACCCAGCATCCTATGGAACTGCCGCAAGCGCTGCATACCATGAGCGCTGATGAACCGTAACGATTGAGGATCACGCCCACATCCAAGCTGGCGACCGCAGCGCCAACAGCCATAGGGATGCTTGAATAAGGCAGCATTAAACTTGTAACTCACAAGTGCAGCGCAGTGCGGGCAATGATTAAGCAAGTCAACAGAGTGTACTGGGCATGCCTCAATGAGCTGATATTGAAATAGCGTGTAATGCCGGCCTTGCGACAAACAAATGGGGCAATATCGAAGCTCAGAAGCCACATGTCTTTCAGGGTCAATAAAAGTTGGCGAAAGAAATAAAGACTTGGCCTGCGTCAGGCTCAGGCCAAATAAGCCTTGTAGGCCAGTCACTCCCAAAGACTCAACATAAGCTAAATGCCTGCAATGTCTATTGCCGGATATTTGAGGGTTACAATGTTGTTTGATGATTTCAATCAGAGCCCCGCCAGCAACAACGTTGAACAATCCAAACCTGGAAAGAATTGAATAAACTGACTCGTATGGAATATATCGCGGCCTTATCCCGCTGTATCTCTGTTTAGAACGCAACAGCTCGTCACGCAGAGTAATGATCATGTCTAGGCTAACGTATTTGCTATTTTAGAGTTGCGGGTGGCAACCGCGAACCAGGACTCTTCAATGAGCGACATACAGACCGCCGGAGAAAGCGAGAAACTCGCGCTATCACTCTCGCAGTATTCAGTCAGGAGGATTTCAATGGTTTTCGTAAAATACTTCATCGGAATCTCCATGTCAGCCTTGATCCCTAGCCCCTTGTAGGACTCTTTGAATGCATCCCAGAGCATATCTCCATAATCTTGCAGTCGAAGTCCGGCGGCAAACGCTTCAGGGAAGAAGAAGCGCGTATAGGGCCAATTACTTCCTTCCGGAAAGACGGCGCTATCATAATAGCCAAGGCACTCTACGAAATCCTCTTTGTCACGAATTCCCCGAAATGAGTGTTCATACAGAAGGAACCGATTAACTATGGCCTCCCCCTCTTCACCAGCTTTTAGCAAAGTTTCTTTATGGCCTAGCAACTGACTCTGCCCCACCAAGATAGGCAACAACGTAACACTTTTCTCCATTAGGGCATTGTATAGATCTTTGATCCAGTCATAGTGAATCGGCAGCAATCTTGATGCTTCATCAATGAATAAAATAAAAACCCTACGGGGATCATTAAACGCTGCATCAATAATAAAATTCTTTAATCTGGATTTTTTGATGCTAATGCTGCAATGATCTTCCCATTTGGCATGCCCAACGACCTCCAGCAAAGAGGTATAGAAGCCGCCCTTACTGGGCGACAGATCGCGCTCAGCGAAGAATATAGCCACTGGAATACTTGGAAAATCAATACTTAAACATTGCCTGCAGTACAGCATTGCTCGCGTTTTACCGTAGCGGACGCGCCCATAAATAACCAACCCTGAGTCGAGTCGCTTAATGGCTTTCAGTACCATCGCATAGGTTTCACCGATGGAATAAGTAGGAATTAAATAAGTCTTACTACTTACTGGATGTTCTTCAATTCGGATTGGCCGTATATCTTTGATATCCATACTCCATCCTCTCAGAGCGTGAAGACCTTGGTCAACTTGACACGCTGATGATTAAGTCTCTCTGGCGTATCACCGTCACGGCCCTTAACTGAAGATGGATCTTCACTAACACGCCCCGTTTCCTTGTATAAGGTGGTGGCGACTCTTCGCGAAGTGTCACCAGTAGCCAATTTTAAACGCCGAAAAGCCTCAGTTGGTGTTTCATTACGTGCAAATTGAAATTGCCCCTGCTTCGTAGCCTTCCATAACTCGCTTCGAACTTTGAGACTGTGCGGTTGTAAGTACCAAGGGTGGGGGGCTCTTAGAACTCCCACAAAGGTGCCGTCTTCATCTAATAGCCGAAGAAATGAAACGTCTTCACGTGAATACTCTACAAACATGTGCCTGCCAACGGAGTCACTTCTAAGGACGTCAGGGTTTTTATACTTTAGATATGCAAAGTTAACGTAAGCACCACCGTATTTTGATGAGGTTCGAACGACCACCGATTCCCGAGCCATTGAAAATAAGGTCGGATCCCTGAGAGCGTCAGGCAATGTGTTGGGTGGAAGAGAGTTCTGAGCGCCACAAAGACAGAACACCCCCAGTGGTGAATGACCTTGCAACGACGAGTGGGGCCGACCATTGTAGTCAGAGATCAAAATATCAATGGTACTTTTTAGCTCTTCTAGTGTAAGCAGTAGCTTCAGCGGGTTCTTCGACTTGGGAGATAAGCGTTCAATTATTTTATCTCGACTATCACTGCCGGTCGTGCCAATAATCCTATGCGAATAATGCTGCACAACAAACAAAAAGAATCGCTCAATAATGGCTCGATCATTAGGTGTATGAGGGCGGCCAAACTCAGCAACACACCCTACTCGATCATGAAGAACTCGGACAACATTCGTGGCCTTATGGGCCCAAGCATTATCAAGCTTGAGAGTTGACCAAGTTTCCCAAGCGTAGCCGTGCTCACTTGGGAACCCTCCTGCGGTCGAATAATGAACATTTGGCGTGATCAGGGGCTGCTTTTGATGAGGTGTTAAGCTGTTGAATATAGCTTTTAAAAGATCAATCTGGTCGTACGTATGGCCTAAAGCAATGGAGTATCCCAGTACACAGCGCGAAAAGACATCAATGAGTAGTATTAGCCAAACTCTTAAGATTTCGTATCTGATTGGCTGTCCGAAACTGTCTAATTCTTCAATGACCAATCGGATGTCGAGCATGTGGCCGTCAGTCTCTACCTGCTGCAGAATATCGGTAGGAGGCACATTGTAATTTATGTCAGAGGCATTCCTTTCTTTTTCATCTAGCGCCTTCAACTCTTTGCTCTTCGACCTTAGATGTTCTCTCAAGGCTGAGCGGGCGAGTGTCTTTCGGTTGAATGGATATTGATCATTACTGATCGACAATGATGTGCAATGCACTAAGAATGCATTATGTATAACGTCGAAGCTAACGCCACCTTGGCTCCTTGGCTTATAATTTCGAGCGATTTTTTCCAGCCAGGACTTTATTTCAGGATGATCAGCTATTAGTTTGCTAAATGCCCCGGCATCTCCTTGAGTCACTCCATCATTCGAATAGCCTAGATCTTTCTCACGATTATATTTTTTCTCGCCAATGCGCCTATATGGTATGGCTCCTTTGAAGCCAATAACCACTCCATCCGTATCCAATGCAAGACATCTATTAATGGATCTGTACAGTGTTGCTCGCGAAAGACCATACGCATCTTCTATCTCGCGCAGGGTGGCTCCATTCTTTAGATAAGCTCTAATTGCTTTAATTCTGTTATCTGTTGCCTCTCTTATATCCTCGGCAATAAGATCAACATCTATACACCTCCACGCATCACATGAATTCCCAGCAGCAAGGAACTCACGGCGAGAAAAGCGAGTGGAGTCATTCATGTCTCACCCGGATGACATCTAGCTGAGTTAATCCACTGATTCTTTTGCATCGAACATCAAATAGCCCTACCCTGCCCCGCCTGACAAGCTCAAACAGCAGCGCCGCTGCGCCTTCGCCATATCTAGCCTGCAAGTCATTAACTGAGTTGCTTATTGCTCCCTTGCTTCGATCAATCGAATGAAATGCAAATTCAAGATTCTTCTCAGTGAAGATCTCTCTATATTTGTTAATATACGACAACATGCAAAGCAAATTTTCTGCGTACGTCTGCTCTTCACTCAGGCATTTAGCCCCTAAGAATTCAGCTTTGATATCGCAGCTATCGCAATACTCGATTATCTCAGCTTCAGTATTTTCGGTGACTTCACGCCTGGAAAAGATAAAATGTAAAACGCCATGCATTTCGTACTGAATTGCAACTGATACTTTTTTGCTCTCCAAATTTAAAGTAGCCTGATTTACAAGCACTTCTGTGGCAAAGGGATTAAACTCTAGCCCAGCCCAGCGCCAGAAGCTCGGTCGACAGTAAAGCCTTACCTGGGTATTCTGCTTAGGGCTGTATGCCAGAAACTCAGGCGCGCCCGCCGGCCTACCCCTTGCTTCCAATGTAATAAAGGCTGCCATTTGTATGGCCTCTCAGCTTGTGCACTATAATTCCCTGGCAAATTAGCAGCTTACAAAAGTTTCATATTTGCAGAGCGAGCGTTAAAGTTTCAAATTCTCAAGAATTATGGTGGGAAATTCTGCGCAACTCAGAATCTTTGGAGATAAGAAGCAGATTGGTAATAATTAATTGAATTGAAAATCGCCAAAGGCTATTCAGTCAAAGTCGCTTTTAGCGACTGGGGGAAAAGTTTCAAATTAATTTGTTTTCACTATTACGGAGTCGCAAGCAAAGCCCCGACCTAAAGCCCCGTCTGGCGCCTAGCACGCTGACGTGGTCAAGGTCTGATCCAATCTTCTGTTTTGCGTCTGTCCGCAACGGAGCCACGACTTGCAGAGGTTCGTTCCCCCTTCTACGCTTCTCTCGGACTTGGAGATCTGAGTGATGACTGTACGGTCGGTAGATGACGAAATTTTGCGCTTCCGTATTGACGGCCAGAAAAAACCTGGAGCAATATGCCGCCAGTCAAGTAGGGGTTTTCCAGTATGAATTCTAACCTTAGGGATGAGGGCTTCTCGGATGGATACTGCTTCGTGCACGAAAGTCGTCAACAACGGTGCCGACGGAAAACGCTTTCTCATCGCCATCACCGGTGACGGTTTCACCTCCAGCCAACTCGACGCCTTCCACCAGGCCGTCACCACGCTGATCAGCGGCCTCAACGCCATCGTGCCGATTTCCTGGCGCCTGCAGGACGCGATCAACGTCTATCAGCTCGACACCCTTTCCAACCAGTCCGGCTTGTCGCCGAACAGTGCTTTTGGCACTGCTAGCTGTGGCACATCTGCCAGCAACCTGAGCGCCGACCCGACGAAAGTCAGCAACGCCCTGAGCGCCGCTGGCCTCACCTGGCATCTGGCCGTGGTCATTGCCAACACCAGCAGCGCCGGTGGCAGCTTCGGTGGCAGCCTGTGCACCCTGACCCTGGACAGCGGCAACGTGGCCTTGCTGGCCCGGGCCATCGCCCATCTGGTGGCCGGACTCGGCGTCGAGTACGCCACCCAGTCCGGCAGCTACCCGGACATCGAACCCAGCAGTCCCAACCTCACGACCAGCCTCAACGCCGCTTCGCTGAAGTGGAAGCAGTATCTGACCCCCGGCTTCACTGCCCTGCCCTCCGACCCCTCGGCCAATGGCTGGCAGCCGTGGATGATCGGCGCCTTTGAAGGCGGCGGCAATTACGCCAAGGGCATCTACCGGCCCAGTCAGAACTGCCTGATGCGCGACCCCACCGCCGGCTTCTGCCTGGTCTGCTACCACGAGTTGCTGAAGGCTTTCGCGCCCTATCACCAGACCACAGGTCTGTCCTGGCTGGCCAGCCAGAGCGGCGTCGGCACCTGGTCGGCCGTGAAGGCCGTGTCGCCGCCGGTGCAGCCTTCGCCGGTTCAGGCGCTGGCTACCACCAGTCTGGCCAGCCGGCTCTTCGTCTTCACCCTGGCCAATGGGGTCATCGGGCACAACTCGGCTACGGTGGTCGGCAACTGGGAAAGCCAGCAGCCGATTCCCCTGAGCACCACCAATGTCGGCCAGGTCGGCGATATCGCCGCGACCCTGGCCGGCAGCGTGGTACTGGTTGCCGCCCTGTCCGGTAACCAGGTCTGGCTGGCCAGTCAAGCGGCCGGTGCGGCGTGGAGCGGCTTCAGCGCGATTCCCTCAAGCGGCCTGCCGGCCGGCTGCACTCGAGTGGCCTGCGCGGTCATCAACGGTCAACTATTCGTCTTTGCCTCCGGCAGCAAGGGCATCTGGCTCAGCGTGCGCAACGGCGCTCAGGTCTGGGACAGCAGTTGGAGCGAGATAACCACTCGCTTGGGGCTGGACGCCGGTTCGACGATCGACTGCATCACCGCCGGCGCCGCAGTGCAGGGCCAGTTCGTTCACCTCTTCGCCGCCCAGGGCAGCACCCTCAAGCATGCCAAGGTCAACGCCGCGTGCGCCTGGCTGGCTGCGGAGAACGTCGCCAGCAGCGGCCTGACCCCGGCCCTCGATCTCAACTGCGCGGTTCGCGACGAGGGCTACGTGTTCCTCGCTGCCGCCACGGCCAAGGGGCCGATGAGCGCGACGCGCAATGCCGTGAGCTGGCCCAGTGCCGCTACCCCCCTTTCCGCCCTGCCGAGCACGGTCAGTCGTGTCTCGGCGGGCTTCCTGTCCGGCACGCTTTTGGCCGCGGCATCCTGACCCACCCACACAGCAAGGCCATCATGGAGAACGCTTATGAGTAGTGGCGGCGGCAGCAGTCCAACCCCCAACCGTACCTGCACCGGTACCCTAACCACCTCGCAACGGCTGGTGCTGGTCGGCACCCAGTACAGCCTCAACGGCGCCAACTGGACCACCACCCCGCCGACCTCGGTGCCAGCAGGCAGCAATGCGGCCACCGTGTTCGTCGCCAACGGCCAGACGCCGGATGGCAAGGTTACCTACCAGGCTGACGACGGCACCCAGTTCATCCTGCAGTTCACCATGAACGGCACCAACTCGGCGAACATCCTTGGCGTCGGTGGCACGGCTTCGTCGTACAACTACAACAGGACCTTCCCCACCGCTGGCGACACCATCACCGTCGCCTTCACCCTGTCCAATTCCTGAGAGGAAGCCCGTCATGAGCTACACAATGTCCGTGGATCGGGTGATCCAGCTTGCCCGCTGTGACGATTTCCCCGAGGCGAAGATCCGCGAAATGTTCGCCCAGTACAATGCCACCGAACTACCTCTCGAGATTCTGGCAACCTTGCCGATCCCGCTGCCGGTGAAGGTCTATCTCGCCCTGCAGGACGAGTTCTTCAGCGAAGCGGAATTCCGCGAACTGTCGCTGGCTTTCGCCAAGCATGCGGCCAGCAGCAACCCGGCGGTGCAAAACAACCACTTCGTCAGCAGCACCATCAGCGCCTACGAGCAGGCCCTGGTGGAGACTCGCAGCCTGGCGCATGGCGTCGCCCTCAACGCCAATATCCGGCAACAGGTCGAAGGCTATCGCGGTGCGGTCAAGGCGTTGATGGAACCTCTGACCCAGGCGCTGCGCAGCGGCAATGGCAGCGGCGCGCCGTTACACACCGTTGCCGCCTATGAGGCGGTGTGGTTCGCCGGCTACGAGCACCATGGCATCGCCTGCCGCAACGCCGCCTCTTGCGCAGTGGCCGCCGTGCCCAAGGAGCAGGCCGACGCTGCTCTGCAGTGGGTGCTGGACAACGCCGTGGCCGTGACCCAGGCCCGGGCGGCCTGACATGGCCAGCACCAGTGCCGCCCTGGACGTCGCCACCGCGCTCGCCCGGCTGCGGCGCGGTCCACTGCTGCAAGCCACGGCGGGATCCTCCGTCGTGGTGGCCTTTCCGCCCCTGGAACAGATGCTGCCGCACCGGCCGCCATTTCTCCTGATCGACCGCGTTCTGGCCTGGAACCCGGACGACCATGTGCTGCACGCACAGCGCCGGGTCGACCCCGAAGACCCGGTGCTCGGCGGGCATTTCCCCGGCAACCCGATCTACCCCGGCGCGCTTCAGGGCGAGGCCATTGCCCAGGCCGGCCAATGCCTGCTGCACATGGCCCGTGGTTGCCCGGCGCAACCGCTGGACATCCTCGCCACGCGGGTATTCGGTGCCCAGTTTCTCGGCCAGGTCCGCCCTGGTGACATCATGGATATAGAGGTACGAATGCTCGACGACAACGGCATGCTGGCGATCTTCGGTGGGCGCATCAGCGTCGCCGGCGCGGTGCGCAGCGTGGTGGTGATGGAGGGCTGTCATGTCTGACCTGCCTCGCGTGGTGGTGAGCGGAATGTCGGTGCTCACCGCCCTCGGTGAAGACCCCGGCAGCCTGCTCGACAACCTGCTGGCCGGGCGCTCCGGCATTCGCCGCTGGAGCAGCTTCGACCGCGAGATCGCGACCAAGGTCGGCGGCAGTCTGGAAGGCTTCGATCCGCGCCCGCGCCTTGCCGCCCTGGCTGACAGCCTGACGGACGCACCACGCTTGCGCCTGCGCCGGGCAAGCAATCGCCTGCCCTGGTCCACCGCGCTGTCGGTATTGATGGCCGGGCGTGCCTGGCAGGACGCCGGGCTGTTCGCGCTGCCGGCGGGCGAGGATGGCGAAACCGCGATCATCGTCGGTGGCCACAACATCGGGCAGAACTACTACTACAACAATTTCCGCCAGTTCGAGCAGGATCCCGACCATATCGACGTGCAGTTCGGCCTCGCCGGGCTGGACACCGACCATGCCGCAGTGGCCTCGGAGGTACTCGGCATTCGCGGCCCCGGCTACAGCGTCGGCGGTGCCTGCGCCAGTGGCGCCCTGGCGCTGCGCGCGGCGTTCAACGAAATCCGTTTCGGCGATGCCGAACGGGTCGTGGTGCTGGCCCCGGTGCTCGACTATTCACCCTTGGAGCTGCATGCCCTGGCCCTGATGCAGGCGGTCAGTCAGCGCTCCTTCAACGATCACCCGGAGCAGGCCAGCCGGCCTTTCGACCGCCGCCGCGAAGGCTTCGTCCCGGCTCACGGTGGCGCCTGCCTGGTTCTCGAACGTGCCGAACTGGCTCAGGCACGCGGCGCCGAGCCGCTGTGCGAAGTCCTCGCCGTGGCCGCCCGCTCCGACGCTAGCCGCCAGCCAAGCCCGCAGGAAGATGGCCAGACCCGCACCATCCAGGCTGCCCTGCGCGAAGCCAGTCTGCAGCCTGGTGATATCGACTTCATCTGCGCTCACGCCACCTCGACGCCATTGGGCGACCTTACCGAGGCGCGTTCGATCCGCCGGGTGTTCGGCGCGCACCTGGAGCGGCTAAAGGTCAACGCACCGAAATCCATGCTCGGTCATACCTGCTGGTCGGCACCGCTGGTTGAGCTGGTGGCGGCCATCGCGCAGATGCGCGCCGGGCAGCTACACCCGACCATCAACCTCGACGACCCTGACCCGGAGCTGGACTTCGATGTCTGCGCTGCCGGTGCAGTGTTGCATCCGGTGCGCTACCTGCTGAAGAACGCCTTCGGCTTCGGTGGCAACAACTGCGTAGCGATCCTCGGTCGCTGGGAGCCCCGCTCATGAATTTCCTCGTCACCGGCGGTAGTCGTGGCATCGGCCGACGCATCGTCGAACAGGTGTTGCTGGCCGGCCATGATGTCGCCTTCACCTGGAATCAGGACGCCGAGGCCGCTGCGGCGCTGCAGCGCCATGCAGCGGAAATCGCCCCGCATCGACGCTGCCTGGCCCTGCGCCTGGACATGGCCGACGGCGCCGCCATCGATGCGGTGTGCGAGGAGGCCGACCAGGTGCTGGACGGCATCGACGTGCTGGTGGGCAATGCCGCGATCAACCGACCGAGCCTGGCCGTATCGCTGCCCGACGCCGACTGGCGCGCGGTGATGGAGGTCAACCTGGACGGCAACTTCCGCCTGTGCCGAACCCTGCTGCCGGGCTTCATCGCCCGCCGCCGCGGGCGCATCGTCCTGCTCTCCTCGGTGGCGGCCCACGGCATGAGTGGGCAGATCGCCTACAACGTGTCCAAGGCCGGGCTGATCGCCATGGCCGCGACCCTGGCCCGGGAGTACGGGCGCCGTGGCATCACCGCCAACGCCCTGGTGCTGGGCCTGGTGGACACCGACATGAGCCGCGAGACCGCGGCGCCGAGAACCTTTGAACACTGGCTCGGGCAGTGCCCCAGCGGCCGCCTCGGCACGCCGGACGACGTGGCCCAGGCCGTACTCTACCTGGCCTCCGACGGGGCCACCTTCATCAACGGCCAGGCCATCCACCTCACCGGTGGCCTGAACTGGGTGCCATGACAAGGAGCGACACAATGCACGATATCCACGAGACGGTCCGCGAAGTGGTTCTGCGCCATACCGAGGCCGCCCTGGCCTTCCTTGACCTCGGCCCGATCGACACCCAACTGCGCTTCGACCATCTTGGCGCCAGTAGCCTGGACATCATCACCATCGTCTCCGACGCCATGCGCGAGTTGCGCATCAAGGTTCCGGTGGAGCAGCTCAATTCGCTGTCGAGCATCGACGCGTTGATCGACACCCTGAGCGGCGCCGTGGCCGCCCGCGAGAGCGACTGAGCCATGGCCTGGTCGCTGGAGATTCACCACATCGATGTGAAGAAGGCCGGCGATGCGACCCTGATCGTCGCGAAAAACCCGGATAACGCCGAGGGCCAGCGAATCCGCGCGGTATTGATCGACGGCGGGCGCCAGGGTATCGCCACCTATCTGCACAACTACATCACCAACACGGCCGGGCTGAGCAAACTCGATGCCATGGTCGTCACCCATTACGACGGCGACCACCTGGGTGGAGTGGCCGCCCTGCTGGCGAAGAAGGTCAGTACCTACGACACGGTGCGGATCTACGACCGGGGTTGGCCAGCCCTGGGGCCCGAAGATCTGTACCTTCGATATCTCAACGCGATCAACCAGAAGTCAGGGCGCAACCGCGTGACCCGCGCCGTAAAGGCCGCTGACCTGGGGCCCAATATTCCCTCTAGCATGGTGTCGCGCACCGGCTCACCGGCAGCTCCCGCCGGTGCCAGCGCCTTCCAGGTGATGCAGGCGATCAACCAGGCCCCACAATGGCTGATCACGGGGCCCCAGGCAGAAATCCTCCAGCTTACCGGCGACCGAGCGCCGACACTGACCTGCATTGCCTGCAACCAGTGGGTGCAGCGTGCCAATGGCACTCCAGTCAAGGCCGCTCAGGGCGTCAGCGAAGCGGAAAACGCATGCAGCCTTGCCTTCCTCCTGCGCTTCGGCGATTTCACCTACTACATCGGCGGCGATATCGAAGATCCCCAGGAAACCCTGATCGCCAGCCTTGCCAACCCCAATGACAATGCCGCTGGCCGTGTCCTGGTGGTCAAGGCCAGCCATCATGGCGCCGATACCGCCACCTCGGCGGCTTTTCTCCAGCGCATGCGCCCGCTGGCGGTGATGGTTTCCAACAGTACGGACAACCAGCACGGCCACCCGGCCCCGGCCACGGTGGATGTGCTCAACGGCTATCCCCGTGGCAACGGTATCACCCTGCCCCCGCCACCGGCCTCGCCAGGGCGGCCACGGCGCACCTACTTCACCGGCTTCGACAGCGCCGAGAACATGAGCAACGCCTTCGTCACCCTGGGCATCGTCGCGGGAGATCCCAATGCCAGCAACCTGCCCGGCAACCTGCTGGTGAAGGTCAGCGAGGCCCAGGCCTTTGACAATCGCAACTTCCCGGGCAGCGCCTGGCGCGCGGTGCTCGCGGTGGCCGATATCGCCGCCAAGGCAGTGGGCCTGGCGCCAAACCCGGTGGCCGCCAATGCTGCCGCCGAAGCGGCGGTCAAAGGCACGCTGGTGGATGTGGTCACCGCGCTGGTCAACACCACCGACGCGCGGAATGCCGCCACAGCCTTGTGGGTACTGCGCAGCAAGACCGGCGGCGGGATCAACAGCGAGTACCTTCGCTGGCTGGACATGCAACCCCCCGGCCAGGAAGACTGGCTGGAGGCGATAGATGAGCAGCGCAAGGCCCTCCAGCGCGCGGCCAGCATGGACGACGTCTATCGCTGCGTCGACTGCGCCGCGCAAACCGCCGCCACCACCAGTGCGGCAGTGCCCGGCCCGTTGGCCGAGTTCGCGGCGCTGGCGGATTCTATCGATGGCTTGGGTACGGCATACCAGTTGGTCAACCACTACGTCCCCCTGCCTGAGTACAACGTCGCCGTACAAACCGCGAACGACCAGGCCACGCAGGCACGGGACATCCTCACCAATGGTGCTGGACGTGTGGCGACCCTGGCGACCCAGGCCGCGACCGCCGCGCAGCAGGTACGCGGCGCCAGTAACCAGACCGAGGCCATGCAATTGGCAGGCGCCGCCCTCGATGCCGCCGAGAAAGCCTGCGAAGCCGCCGGCGAAACCTTCTACGACCTCGGCAACTGCTACAGGCGTGCCGCCCGTGCCGGTGCGAACCCGAGCCCGGCGCTGGTGGCGCTGACCATCACCCGTGCCTGCGGCAGTACTCAGGCCGGCGTGGTCACCGGCGCCATTGCTGGGGCGATCTGTGGCAATGGCCGGCTCGACCCGGCCAGGCAGGCGCTGCACTACGCCCTCGATACGGTCGGGGTGAACTCGTCGGCGGCGCTGGCCGCCCTGAGCGAAGCCCTCACCGGGGGCGAGCCGTTGTTCACCGTCAGCTACTACAAGGCATCAGCCAACAAGGACGTACAGGATTCCCTTTCCTGAGGCGGACCGCTCTTTCCTGGAGACAGCACCCTATGAGCGCCATGAATGCCGTTACGCAGGACCTGAGTCAGTTGCAGGCCCAGCTCAAACAGAAGATCGACGCCGCCGGCAACCTTGAGCTGGGCGCCGGAACCACTGGTATCAGTGCCCTGGACAGCCTGTTCGGTGCCTGCAACGTGACCCTGGCCAGCGCCAGCATCAGCGACCCCGGCAGCACCTGGCCGGCCAGCTTCAGCGTCAGCGGTACGCCCAGCGGCGAATGGACGCTCAACGGGCTGGGCGCCAACCCCAGCCTCAGCCAGTTGACCCTGACCTTCGCCCAGAGCGCCCAGGGCCAGGATATCAGCGCCAGCCTGAGCAGCGTCGCCAGCGCGACCCTTGGCCAAAGCAGCCTGACCTTCAGCGGCAGCCTCGACGACAACGCCGCCCTGGTTCTCGACCTGACCCCGCCGGATAGCCGTCTGCCGCTGCTGGCGGTGGGCAATTTCGCCTTCGCCAACCGCTTCGACGGTTGGCTGCCGGTGGATCTGCCGCTATTCGCCGAGATGTCGTTCAAGCAGATCGAGGTGGTCGCTGCCTATGGCGGCGATGACGACACCCGCTGCGCGGTCACCACCGGGGTCAACGGCAATTGGTCTCTGGTTCAGGGCGGCCCCAGCCTCACTGGCGTCTGGGTGACCCTGACCAGCGCCAGCCAGACCGAGATGGATCAGACCATCACCCGCCTCAGCGGCACGGTCGGTGGCAGCCTGCTGATCGGCGGCCAGCCATGGACCGTGAGCGTCAGCCTCAATGGCAGCAGCCAGGTGAGCATCCTCGTCAGTGCCGACGGCAACCGCCAGCCTGCTCTGGCCGCCCTCGCCGGGCTGATCGCCGGCGATGCCGCAGCCAGCGCGGTGAACGACGCGGTGGCCAAGCTGCCGCTGGCCAACCTGGTGCTGGACAGCGTCGAGATCGCCTTCGACTGGCAGCAGCGCCAGCTACTCAATGCCAGTGTCAGCGCCACCCTGCCCTTCACCTTCAACCAGGCCCCGGCCGACCTGCTGCTGTCCATTGGCCTGCCCCCGCTGCAACTGGGCGGCAACCTGTCGCCCAAGACCCCGGTGAAGATCCGCGACGTGTTGATCCAGTACCTCGGCGATGCTGGCGGCTTCCCCGACACCACGGTGAGCAAGCTGGTCTTCGACACCGTGCCGGCGGAAGGCAGCTACAGCTTTGCCCTGGGCATGACCGAGGTGTTCAGCGCCGGCCCGCTGGCGCTGAACAATGTCGATGTGAACATCGCGAAAACCAGCGACGCCACCACCGCTTCGATGAACGCCGACCTGACCCTGGCTGGCGTCGATATCGCCGTGGCCGCCGCCTACGACCAGGGTTGGCAGATTTCCGGCAGCACCGCCTACGGCCAGCCCCTGGCCATCGGCAAGCTGATCAACGACCTGACCCAGCAGTTCAACGTGACCTGCCCCGCCGCCATCAGCGAGCTGGAGCTGCAGAACCTCGCGGTCAGCCTCGACACCGGCGCCTCGAAGTTCACCTTCGCCTGCGAGGGCAGCTTCCCCATCGCTGGCACCGAACTGGACTTCAGCATCGACCTTGAACTGTCGAAGCCGGACACCACCTGGGAAGGCAACTTCAACGGCACGCTGGTGATCGGTGCGGCCACCTTCAGCGTCACCTTCACCCAGGACAGCAAGGTCAAGATGCTGCGCGCCGAGCTGGTGCCCACCGCCGGCAAGACCCTGGCCCTGGTCGACCTGGCGCAGACCTTCGCCATCGACCTCTCCGGGGTACCGGCGGAACTGCTGCCGGTGCTCCAGCAGGCCTCGTTCACCTACGACTTCAACAAGTCGCAACTGGTGCTCACCGCCAGTACCGACAAGGTCGCGGTGAGCCTGGTCAGCGTGCCCGGCACGGTTCAGGGGCGCATTTATGCGGCGGTGGTGGAGATCGCCGTGGAAGCGGATATCTCGCAGTTGCCGGTGGTCGGCAACGAGCTGGCGTCGATCCAGCAGGTCGGCCTCGATGGCATGAGCCTGGTGATCGCCTCCGCGGTGTTCGACAAGGATCAGGTCGATGCGGTCAACGCGGTGATTCCCAAGGGCCAGCCGCAGGTTCCGGCGCTCAGCGTCGAGGGTCGGGTGGTGCTGTCGGCCAAGCTGATGCTCGGCGACCAGCCAGCCAAATCGCTGCAACTGGTCTTCGCCAAGCCATCGAAGCCGAAGCAGGCGCTGCGCGCTGCAGCCAACGACGACACCGCGCCGGTGCCTGCCGGCACCGCCAAGGCCCAGGGCAAGTGGGTCAACGTGCAAAAGAGCTTCGGCCCGATCAGTCTCAGCCGGGTCGGCGTGGCCTACCGCGAGCAGCGCGTATGGTTGATGCTCGATGGTGGCTTCGCCATGGGCGGCATCGAGATCGACCTGATGGGCGCGGCCATCGCCTTCCGCCCGGTGCTGCCACCGATTCCCGACGGCGCCTCCCTCGACGGCCTGTTCATCGGCTACGACAACGGCGCGGTGACCATCAATGGCGGCCTGCTCAAGGTCGTCACCGAAGATGCCAAGGGCAACGAGATCACCGAGTACGATGGCCAGCTAATGCTCAGGGTGCCGAGTTTCCAGCTCTCGGCCATGGCCTCCTACGCCTCCCTTGACGGCTCGCCATCGTTGTTCGCCTATGCCGTGCTCGCCGCGCCCATCGGTGGCCCGCCGTTCTTGCAGGTGGATGCGCTGGCGGCAGGCTTCGGCTTCAACCGCGACCTGATCATCCCCGGCCTCGACAAGCTCGAACAGATGCCGCTGATCGCCGCGGTCAACGGTGGCTCGCCGTTCGCCGGCAAGGACGCCTCGCAGGCGCTGAAGGTGATGCACGATTACGTGCCGCCCTCCTACGGCGACTATTTCCTTGCCCTTGGCGTGCGGGTCGCGTCGTTCCAGATGATCAAGGGCTTCATCCTCGCCGCCGGCAAGCTGGGCAACGAATTCGAGATCGCCCTGCTCGGTCTGGCCTCGGTGTCGGTGCCGCCACAGACTTCTTCGCCTATCGGTTATGCCGAGCTGGTGCTCAAGGCGTCCTACAACTTCAACCGCGGCACCCTGTTCCTCGGCGCGCAACTGACCGCCAACTCCTTCATCCTGTCGCGTGACTGCCACCTTACCGGCGGCTTCGCCGTGGCCGCCTGGACCAAGGACAACCCGAACAACCCCTATGGCTACAAGGCCGGCGACTTCGTCGTTTCCCTCGGCGGCTATCACCCGGCGTTCAGCAAGCCGGACTGGTACCCGGACGTGCCACGCCTGGGCTTCAACTGGAACATCACCTCCGAACTGACGGTAAAGGGGGGGCTGTACTTCGCCCTGGTGCCCTCGGCGGTGATGGCCGGTGGCAGCCTGGAGGCGGTGTGGCAGAGTGGCGACCTGCGCGCCTGGTTCAAGGCCTGGGTGGACTTCCTGCTGGGCTGGAAACCGTTCCACTACGATGCCGACATCGGGGTCAGCCTTGGTGCCTCGTACAAGGTCGACGTCGGCATCACCTCGTTCACCGTCAGCGTCCATGTCGGCGTGGAGATCCACCTGTGGGGCCCGGAATTCGCCGGTACCGCCACCGCCGACCTGTACGTGCTCAGCATCACCATCAGCTTCGGCGACAGCAACAAGAACGAGGTCAAGCCGATCCAGTGGAGCGACTTCAAGAGTTCGTTCCTGCCCGGTGGCGGCAGCACGCCGAAAACCGCACCACGGGCCCTGCTGCTCGCTGCCCTGCCGGCCAGCCTCAAGGCCGCCACGCCAGTGCAGCAGACCGACTCGGTGTGCCTGGTGCGGGTCGCCAATGGTCTGGTCAAGGATCTGGCCGGTGTCGATGACATGGACTGGGTGCTCGACCCGGAGCGCTTCGAGCTGACCACCTGGTGCGCCCTGCCGAGCAAGCAGGCCAGCTACACCGGCTCCGGCGCGGAGCAGGACATCACGGCCAGCAACACGGCGTTCGGCGTCGGCCCGGTGGGGGTCAACAACGATTACTTCGTGTCCAGCCACAGCGTGGTGATCAGCAAGCTCGACGGCGAGATGAGCGCCGAGGACATTCGCGTCGACGTCAGCGCCGTGGTGGAAAACCTGCCGGCAGCGACCTGGTCCACCAGCGCCGCTCTTGACCCGAGTCTGAGCAACCTCAACGACGCGGCCCAGCGCGCCATTCCCAATGCTATGACCGGCCTCCGCATCAAGGCCAAGGCCGACAACCCCGACGTCACCCCGCTGCCCATCGAACTGAGCGTGCTGCGCGAGGAAATCGAGGCCAACCGCACGGTGACCTGGATCGCGCCCACCGTGCCCGCCGCCACTGGCTATGACCAGGACAACGCCATGAGCCAGTTCACCAGCGCCCTGACCAATACCAGCGTGGCTGACGCTCGCAGCGCGATCCTCGCGCAACTGGCGGCGGCCGGGGTCGCGGTTAGCACCCAGGTCAATGTCGACCTGCTGGCACAGAACGCCGCCAACACCCTGCTCAGCGCCCCGCAGCTCTCGGTGCTCGGCGCCCAACCCACCACTGCTTTCGGAGCCGTCCGTTCATGATCAAGGCCTCTTCCACGCCGTTGAGCGACGGCAGCGTACAGTTCGTCGCCCATTGGCTGCCGCCGCTGACCGCAGGCAGCTACAGCATCACCCTTACCCAGCACCTGCAGAACAGCGACCCGAACGCTACCGCCGACGCGGCTTTCGACGAAGCCTTCGTCAACACCCGGCATTTCGCCGTGCGCGGCGAACGCTTCAGCCTCGACGACAACGAGCTGGTGTCGCGCTTCCCGCCGCCGGACAACCAGGGCGAGTACCAGAACGTGCTGCCCCACGTGATCTTCAAGCGCCGTACCCTGCCCTGGGAACGCTCACCGGAGCTGGAGGCGGACAACGCCTCGTGGCTGGCCCTGTTGCTGTTCGAGCTGGACGAAGCGCCACCGCTGCAGTCGGTGCTGGCCGGCGACCTGCAGCGCCAGGCGTTCCCGCATAGTGCCGATGCAGCCAAGGCCGGCGAGTCGACGCCCAGCAGCCTGCCGGCCAGTACCGCCAGCTACCCGGACGGCTACGCCCTGCTCGGTAGCGCCGACAAGGCACCGACCTTCGCCCTGGCCACTGGTGAGAACTGGTACGACCCCTGCCAGGTGATCGACGTGCCAGCGGAGCTGTTCGCCGCCATCGCCCCGACTCTCGATGAACTGGATTGGCTGGCCCATGCCCGCAGCGTGGTGCTGACCCAGAAGCAGGAGCAAAACGATGACGAGCAGGAAGGCAATTTCTCGGTGGTGGTGGGCAACCGCCTGCCGGCCCCCAACCAGAAATGCGTGGTGCACCTGGTGTCCCTGGAAGGCCTGGCCCGCTACCTGCCCACCGGCGACGGCGAAACCGCCGCGCCGCTGACCCTGGCCGCCGGTGGCACGGCGGAGAAACTGCGCCTGGTGTCACTGGCCAGTTGGTCGTTCACTTCCCTCGACCCACAGGAAACCTTCAGCGGCTACCTCGAAGGGGTCGACTGCGCGCAGCTACGGCTGCCAGCCCCGGCAAATGCCAGCGGTAGCGCCGGGCAGGCTGTTGGCAATGCCTTCGCCATGGGCTACACGGCGATGAACCACCAGACCCGCCTCGGCGACACCACGGTGTCGTGGTATCGCGGCCCGCTGCTGCCGTTCACTTCTGCGCCGGTGATCGTCCCGCCGCCGGGGGCCACGCCGCTGGTGGTTGCCGACCAGGCGGTGCGCTTCGACCCGGCCAGCGGCCTGATGGACGTCACCTACGCCGCCGCCTGGCAGATCGGCCGTGGCCTGGCCCTGCAGAACAGCCTGTTCGCCAGCACCCTCTATGCGTGGAAACGCAGCGAAGCGCGCAAGGTGGCACAAAACAGCGAAACCCAGACCCTTAGCCTGCGCCTGCAAGCCTCGGTGACGCCGAACTCGGCGTTGCGCGCGCTGCATGCCGCACCCACCAGCCAGCCCGGCCTGCGCGGCCTGGCCATCGGCCTGATCGCCGAATCCCTGGCCGCCCAGTGCGCCCGCTCTTCCAGTTCCTCGGAGACCGCAGAATGACCCGGCTCGCCCAGCGCAACAGTCAGTTCCTCAACCTGCAGGCCATGCTCGCCGAGCCACAATCCAGCCTCCTGCGCGCCAATAACGGCGAGCCGCTGCCAGGCGAACTCACCCAGTGGTTGGGTAACCTCGCCGTGCTCAAGGGGCTGCCCTTCGGCTACCTGGTGCCGGACGAGGCCATGCTGCCGACGGAGTCGATCCGCTTCTTCGTCCTCGACCCGAACTGGATCAATGCCCTGCTCGAAGGCGCCACCAGTATCGGTCGCTCCTGCACCTTCGACGCCGCTATCGACGCCCAGTTGGTGGCACGCCTGTATGCGGCGGTGTCGCCAGCGACCACGGTCAGCGGGTTCGTTCTGCGCTCCAACGTGGTCAGCGGCTGGCCGGGCATCGAGGTACGCGCCTACGACGCCGACGACAACCTGCTCGACGGCGTGCTGCGCCAGGAGGTGCTGGCGCCCACCGTGCTGCTGTTCATGACCTGCGGGCAGATCGACCATGTTGACATCGGCGAGCCGTCCGAGGCCATGCACTTCGGCGTCGATATCGGCCAGGGGAGCAAGTCGCTGCGCTATGTCACCGTGCCCAAGACCGCCCCGGCCGACACCCGGCCCGGCGATCAGATTGACGGTGTCAGCGTCGCTGTCAGCTACCGCGCCGCCGGAGGCGGCAAGCGCGTGCTGAAGATCGCCGACCTGGCGAAGAGCCTGCAGGCACAACTGGTGGCCAGCAACGCCAACCTCGCAGCGGACGGCACCCAGCGCCCGTTCACCCCCGCAGAGTTCGCCCTGGAGCTGGTGGAGGGCGTGCAGACCGTGCGCTTCAGCAATCAAGACAAGGAGGTTTCGGCATGAGTGACAGCGGCCTGATCGTCCCCATCGATGTCACCGCACTGGTCATCGGCAAGCCCGATGCCAGCGCGGTCAATGGTTTCGCGGCCGTGGCCAGCGACTTCGCCCGGATGCCGACGACCCAGGCGGTGGGCCCCTACCTGGCGCAGAACCTGCTGCCCAAGCCGTTCGACTCGGTCGACAGTCAGGACGCCATGCAGCCCGGTATCCACCTGCACTGGGCGCTGCCCGACAGCCTGGCGCGCGGCCGTACCGATGGCGGCAAGGTGGCCTTCCTCCAGGCGCCGAACCTGTGGCTGGTAACCCGTATCGCTGGCGGCAACGCCAACGGCAGCACGGTGCAGACCGCCTGGGTGATCGAGAGCGACCAGTTGCAGCAGGTGCAGGACCAGACCCTGCCGCAGAACATCTATTCGCGGGCGGTGCCGGTGGCCCCGGATCTCACCGGAGCCAGCCAGCCGTTCCTGTTCCAGGGTCGGGTCTACCGCCAGGCCGACTGGGCCGGGCGCAATGCTGGCACCTACGCTAGCAGCAACACCACGGTGGGCTACGGTACCCCGGCCTATGCCGCGGCCTATCCGAACTGCCCCAACGTGTTCTCGTTCTGGGATCCGCTGGACGATGACGACGCCAAGGCCTTCACCGCCGAAACGCCGCTGTCCTACTCGGTGGTGGGCTGGTACGCCAACAGCGACAGCGACCCGCTGGCAAGTCTGGTCTACCCGCCCAGCGCCACCACCGTGGAGGCGCGCCAGGCCTATATCGCCCAGACCCTGCAATGGGCAGTCAGCGATACCCCCGACGTACCCACCCGCACCGTATGCAACGGTCAGCTCAGCGGCCTCACCTGGGACCCGCAGCGAGCCTGGCTGACCCCGCCCAGCGCCGACGGCATCGACGTGGTCATCGCCGACAACACCGCCGAGGCAGTGGCGGCGCTGATCCAGGCGCGCAATCCCGAGGTAGCTGACCTGGAAACCTTGCTCAACGTGTTCCAGCAGGGCTTGCTGCACGAACTGGGCAAGGTCGGCGGCGCTGCCGCAGCCGACGAGGCAGTGCACCAGGCCGGCTTCGCCGCCTATCCCGGTGGCACCCTGTGGCTGGCACGCCAGATCACCGCACCGGGCGCCGATCCGTCTGCCAGCAACGGCCAGTTGCCGGACGTGGCCGTGGAACAACTGGAGCAGGTCAACCGCCTGCAACGCATGCTCGACGGCCAGAGCGCCGACCTCGAAGCCTTGCGCCAGCAACTGTTCGTCGACTGGGCCAAATTCATGCTTCTGCAGTTCAACAAGGCCAACCCGACCGCGCTGACTGCCGACCAGGCCCGTGCCTTCATCAAGAACTACGACCTGACGGCGATAACCGCACTGGCGGGCAGCAAGACCAGCAGCGGCAGCATCGCCACCTTGCAAACGCAGATCGACAGCGCCCTGGCCGCGCTACAGAAGACCCTCGGTACCGGCTGGGAGGTCAAACCCTCCTCGGCGGCGCGCTTCTGGCAGCCGGCCGACCCGGTGATCCTGCTGGCCGGACGGCCCACCACCAAGGCCTCGGCGCGCCATGGCGGCGACGGTCGCTTCCATGCCGAGGGCCTGCTCGGCTGCCGCACCGGCAACCAACTGGTCAGCAGCCTGCGCGTGCATGGTTCGCTGTTCACCCCCGATGTGGCGCTGGCCGCCGCACCGGCGGGCGCCAGTTATCCGCCGGAACTCGGTGCGCTACTGGCCGAGTCGCTGACCCTCGACCCGCTGCGCGCCCCGGATCTGGCCCGGCAGTTCACCCAGGGCAATGGTGCTCAGCGTCTGGCGGCGATCGCCAGCGACACCCTGGCGCAACAGATCGCCAGCGCCCAGCACGCCGCGCGCGGCCAGCACCTGCTGGCGGCCGATGCCCGTAGCGGCGCCGCTAATGCGGCGGTGGCCCTGGTCGGCAACGCGCCGTCGCCGGTGGGCCTGAGCACCTGGTCACAGCCCTGGCTGCCGACCTTTCTCAATTGGGAAGTGCTGTTCTACCCCTACCATCGTGTCGGCCTGGCCGGCAGCGGGATCGACTATGCCGCCGATGCGGTGACCGGCTCCTTCACCCTCGACCCGGATGGGCTGGACTTCGACGCCGTCGCCGGGTTGACTCCTGACCCTGCGTTCCAGACCTATTCCGGCACCCTGACCCTGGCCGGACGCACCGAGCTCAACCTGCAGTCGCAGATCGAGGTCTACCTCAAGAACTACCCGGACGACCCCAATGCCAAGGTTCTCCAGAGCATCCTCGGCCAGCTCGACCTGCAGGCCATGGCGCAAAGCCTGACCGGCTTCAACCAGGGCCTGCTGATGCGCAGCCAGACCCTGCAATTGCCGGTGGTGGACGCACTGAGCCCGTCGCTGATCGTGCGCAACTTCACCAATACCCAGGTGGCCCCGGCGATCGATGGCTTCAACGTCGCCTCGCCGGCGCCGAACAACGGCTTCAACCCGCTGCGCTGCGGCGAGCTGCGGATCAGCCGCTTGCGCCTGGTGGACGCCTATGGCCAGGCGCTGGAGTTGCCGAAGCCGACGCCGATCATCGCCCAACGGCTCAAGCAGCGCCTGGCCGGTGGTGAGGTGGCCGACAATGGCAAGATCGTCCTGCCGCCGCGCCTGACCCAGCCGGCGCGCCTGCAATTCCGCTGGCTCAGTGCCAAGGATGGCCAGGCCGAGTGTTCCGATCAGGGGCCTGCGCCGATCTGCGGCTGGGTGCTGTTCAACCACCTCGACGACAACCTCGCCGTTTACGACGCCGACGGCTCGCCGATCGGCTCGCTGAACACCGTCGGCCCGCGTTGGCAGGGGGCGCCGGGCAGCGCCAACTGGACTCGGCCGTTCGACCAGGTGATGGCCTCGATCAACCCGTACCTGGCCAACTTCGTCCGCGCCCTCTACAACCAGCCTCAGGGCCTGGGCTTCCTCCAGGCTCTGCTCGCCACGCTCGACCAGGCCAGCGGTGCCAGCGGCCCGACGGCACCGACTGCCGATCCGAGCCTGAGCGTGCTGATCGGCCGGCCACTGGCGGTGGTTCGCGCCGCCTTGCGCCTGGAGCTGCAAGGCCAGCCTGCGGTGGACGATAGCTGGCCGGCCTTCGCCGCCAGCGTCGGCCTGAGCCCGGGCCAGCCGCGCCCCAGTGCCGGCATCGGCAATGTGAAGTTCCCGGTGCGCCTGGGCGACCTCGGCGTATATGACGATGGTCTGGTGGGCTACTTCGTCGAGGACGGTAGTGCCGAGCAGTGGAACACCTTCTACTCGCCAGCGGCCACTGGCGGTAATGGCGTGATGCCGGTGGACGTGAGCAAGACCGCGCTGAGCCCGGTGCCCACCTCTGCCGCTGGTGACGGCCTGGCCCTGACCCTGCTCATCGACCCTCACGGCTCGGTGAACGCCACCGCCGGCATCCTCCCGGTGAAGACCATCTGCATCCCCCGAGCCCAGTGGCAGCCGGCGCTGGACGCGATTGCGGTGACCTTCTTGACCACGCCGATGGTCGGCGCCGGTACGGTGATGCCGGTGCCGGTACCGCAGGAAAACGGTTTTACCTGGGAATGGGTGACACGCAACCCGGGCGCCACCGGCTGGAGCAACCTCGCACCCGGCTCGGCGGTACCCACCGCGACCCTGGCGTCCCCGCAACGCATCGAAGAAGGCTGGTTGCGGCTGATCCGCGACAACGGTTAAGGAGTGACCCGGATGAGTGCAATCGATTACGGCATCGCCAACAAGGATGGTAAGCCAGTGGCTTACCTGAACCAGACGCAGACCCTGAGCCTGACCCTGACCAACGTCAGCGGCGCCGACCTGGAACTGGCCGGTAGCCCGCCGGTGCTGGAGACCGAGGCTGACAGCAACACCAGTCTGCTGTACCTGTTCCTCGGCAACCTGGTCAGCGACCCGGCCGCAGTGCAGGTCAGTTGCCCGGGTTGGACCACGCAGTTCCAGAACACCCCGCAGGGGCCGGTATGGTGCCTGGCTCAGGCACAGAACAGCACCTTCAAGGACAAGGCGAAACTGACCGTGACCCTGGACGGGGTCAACATCAGCGGCCTGCCCGGCTCGCGTCAGGTAACCGTCGACTGCTGGTTCGGTGACGGCGACTCGGTGCAATTGCCGGTGATGGCGCAGAACGATCCGGGCAAGCTGCTGCCACTGAACCTGGTCTTCGCTCTGAATGGTGGCAACGTCATCTACATCACCGAGAAGGCCGATTCGCCCATTACCTGCTCGCTGGTGTTCCGCCTCAGCAACCCGTCGCCCGACACGCCCCTCGTGCCGGATGACGTGCCCTGGGGTGCCCAGGCGCCGAGCTTCACCCTGTCCTTCGTCTATGCCGACAAGGGCGACGGCTTCGGCGCCCTGACCTCGGCGGAACGGGCCGCCAGCTTCACCCGCCAGACCGTACAGGACTATGGCAACCGCTGGTCCGTCGCACCCGATACCCAGGGCTCGCCGAGCTGGACCCTGACTCCGGATCAACTGACCAACAAGCAGATCCTCGGTACCGGCGAGCAGGCCAGCTTCGAATTCATGCTGGGCAACATAGTCACCCAGCTCAAGGCCGGCACCACCCTGGCCTACCTGCAATGGAGCAACATTCCCGGTTATCAGGACGGTTACCAGACCGTGGCGCTGATCAAGCAGGCGCCGACTCCGGGCATCCTGCGCTTCATGACCCTCAACTCCAGTGTGATCAAGCAGGGCACGCCGGTACAACTGAACTGGCAAACCTTCGCCCTATCCAAACGCACCATCAGTTGGAGCCAGGACAACACACCCTATCAGGTCGTGGTGCCGGCCAACGCCAGCGCCTGGGAGCCGAACCCGCAGCCGGACGACACGGTCACCTACACCCTCGACGGCTACGACTTCAATGGCAACAAGGTGCCCAATGCCCAGCAGACCGTCAGCGTCATCGCCAATGCACCGGTAATCAATTGCTTCTCGGTGAGTCCGCGGGTTGCTGCATTCGAGGGTGCCAACCCCAACGTACAGGTCACCGGCACCTGGCAAGCGAGCAACGTCAAGACCCAGCAGCTCAATGGCACGCCAGGCCCGTCGCCGCAGACCATCGGCCTGAACACCCCAGGCGACGTGCGATTGCTGATCACCGGCTTCCAGGATCAGATGACCTCGCAGTCACAGACCGTGTACAGCACCCCGGGGTACGTGCAGACCTTCGTCTCCACCAGCCAGGTCAGTGGTGGCACGAACGGGCCGCTGATCAAGAACGTGCTCGCGTTCGAGCGCGGCACCAACACCGGCACCTGGACCCTGATTCGCAGCGACGCCCTGGCGACTCTGACCCTGGCCATACAGGGCTTCACGTGGAGCACGAACGGGCTGAACGTCAACCTTGTCTTCAACGACGCCAGCACCACCGCCACTCTGGGCTGTGCCTTCGGCAACCTGACCCTGACCGCGCGCAGTGGCAGCTCTGACGCCAATGGCCTGCAGCCGCTGGCGATGCTGGTGCAGAACGCCGCTGGGCAGAATGCGCCAGTGTTCAGTGCGGTGACGACGGCAACGGGAGCGACGCAACCGAGATGAAGGTGC
Source organism: Pseudomonas sp. GOM7 (assembly GCF_026723825.1). Taxonomy (NCBI): domain Bacteria; kingdom Pseudomonadati; phylum Pseudomonadota; class Gammaproteobacteria; order Pseudomonadales; family Pseudomonadaceae; genus Pseudomonas; species Pseudomonas sp. GOM7. Next base: position 2,748,141 of record NZ_CP113519.1, read on the forward strand.
GATTACAGATGGAAGTCGCCCGCCGCTTCCGGCTGGTAAAGTACCTTTCTGATCTCGATGCAGCGGGTTCGGTCGGAAATCCGCCAATCGATGGCGTCCCCCTCCTGATAACCCAGGATGGCGGCGCCGATGTCGGAACACACCGAATGCTTCCCGGCGCGGCTGTCCGCGTTCGGGGTAAACCCCAAGACGCTCTTCTCATCCGTGATATAGCCCGCTACACCGCTACACCGCCTGGTGATGAGTTCATCGGAAAGGAGCTCAAAAGAGCTTGTAGGCAAACGCGCTACACGCACTGGGAGCTCCTCCAAAGCAGCGCAGAGATACTCTTCTCATCTTGGCCTCTGAGTCATAGGTCACTTGTTCACCGTCCTGATTTACACACCGTACTGGAATGGTCAGGTGTTGCACTCAGCTTTTGCGCCCGCCGGGGGTGGCCTGACCGGTTTTTGATCAGGCTGCCTCTTTCAAAACGGTAGCGACCGAAATCAGTCAGAAATGGTGGCCTATTTCAGGCCCTCGTTAATTGGCCGGCCGCAGAGTTACGCTCGCGAACTAAAGTCGGTAAAACTCTTCAGAGAGCCCATTTACTCCAGGCCTGACGTCGGCTTGGTGTCTGTCCCCTTAAACCGGGACAAGTCCTGGAGTTAGCAGGATACTGGCGGATTGACTATAAGCTTTTGTCCCTGTTTTCGGCGACAGACACCCCTTGGTTCACTCTGTAGTTTCGACGCATCAGATGGCCGAATCACTGCATGGCTCGGCACTGTAGACGTTTAATGTAAAGCGCTACGGACAGCGGTGTACCGGAGCCTGTGACGAGAGGGAACGATGAATTCCAAACTACAGGAAACAGGTAAGCGTTCCGCCTACTTCTTGGCCCTGGGGCGCTTGATATCAAGTGTAGGCAGCCATGACTTCGTGTCTCATATGCACGAGCTGATTAATGATTCGGTGCCCATTGACCTGACCCAGATCAGTGAATGGACCATTGATGAAAACGAGCGCAAGGTGATCAATACCTGGCTTATCGGTACTGCGCCAGCCGTCTCTGAAACTTGCCCCCAGGATCATGATTGGCTGCTGGGACGCTTGCTCGAATCTGAAGAAGCCCCGCTCATACATAACAAGTACCCCAACGCGATGATCAAGGAGCCGACTCCCTGCCTTGATGCCTGGTGCTGTAACGTCGCCTCCAGAAAGTCCAATCGTTACTGGCTGATTTCTCTACACCGTCATACCCCGCAGAAAGACTTCTCCATTCATGAGCTTTCGTTTCTGAAAAATTTCTCAGAAACGCTGCTGCCGTTGCTTGAACGTCATGCCCAGGCGACCCGGGAACTCTGTGACCTGCCGCAGATGACGCCCGACACTTCCGGAGGGCGAGAGCTGCAACGCAACTTCAACGAGAAGCTCAAACTCACCGATACCCAGCTATCGATGCGTGAGCGCGAGATCTGCCTGGGTCTGCTGGCCGGCGCCACCGTCCCGGAAATGGCTGAAAAACTTCATGTGAAAAACAGCTCCATTGAAACCTATTTGAAGCGTGCGGCTGCCAAACTAGGGGTGAAGGGACGTCACGGACTGGTCAAATGGATGATCGGGATGAGCCAGGGCGGTTGAGCGCCGCTACCAAGCCTCCTTCATTGACCGAAGCTCGCAGGTAGTTCAGAAAAGGTTGCGCCCATGTTTCGCTATTCCCCCGCTTGGCTGACGCTCGCATTGCTCAGCGGTTGCTCACTGATTCCCGATTACCATCGCCCTGCTTCACCAGTGCCTGAAACCTACGCCCAGAGCAGCGCAGCGCTGAGCCCTGGCGACGCAGTGGGATACGGCTGGCAGGACGTGTTCCGCGACCCGGCCCTGGTGCAGCTACTGGACACGGCAATTGCCAGCAATCGTGATCTGCGTGTTGCACTGCTCAATATGCAGGCCTTTCAGGCGCAATACCGCATCCAGCGCAGTGCGCTGTTTCCCAGCGTTTCAGTGCAAGCTTCCGGCACCCGCCAGAGTGTACCGCCGGATCTGGCCCCTTTGGGGGTACGCAGTACGGGGGGCAATTACTCGGTCGGGCTGGGAATCAGCGCATACGAACTGGATCTGTTCGGCCGCAACCGCAGCCTGAGCCAGGAAAAGATTGAGCAATATCTTGCCCAGGAACAGGCCCAGCGCAGCACCCGGCTGAGCCTGATCGGCAACGTTGCCACGGCCTATCTGACCTGGCGGGCAGACCAGGAACAACTGGCGCTGGCACGACAGACCCTGGAGACCTACGAAAAGAGCCTGTCGCTGACCACTCAGCAGCTCAGTGCCGGAGATGCCACGGCCCTGGCCCAGAGCCAGGCCAGCACCCAGGTTGAGGGGGCCCGGGCACGGGTGGCGCAATATCAGCGACAAGTGGAGCAGGGTCAGAACAACCTGCAACTGCTCACCGGCGCACCCGTACAGGTAACCGTCCCTAGCGAGCCAATCAGTGATGGCCTGATCGCCCAGATGCCGGCCGGCCTGCCCTCGCAGTTGCTGCAACGCCGACCGGACATCCTGCAGGCCGAGCACCAGCTCAGGGCGGCCGATGCCAATATCGGTGCGGCCCGGGCGGCGTTCTTTCCTAGCATCACCCTCACCGCCAATGGCGGCACGGCCAGCAGCGAGCTGTCCGGGTTGTTCAAGGCAGGCTCCAAAGCCTGGACCTTCCAGCCGCAGATCAACATCCCGCTGTTCAATGCCGGCAATCTGCGCGCCAGCCTCGATTACGCCAAGATCCAGAAAGACATGGGCGTCGCGCGATACGAGAAAAGTATTCAGACCGCGTTTCAGGAAGTGTCCGATGGTTTGGCCGCGCGTCAGACTTACCGACAACAAGTCAGCGCTCAGCTTGAACTGGTCAAGGCCAGCGAGAAGTACTACCGGCTCGCCGAATCACGTTATCGAGAGGGACTCGACAGCAGCCTGACTTTCCTGGATGCCCAACGCTCTTTGTACAGTGCGCAAAGTTCGTTGATTGATGTTCGCCTCGCTCAGCTAACAGCCGAGGTCAACCTTTACAAGGCTCTGGGGGGCGATTGGCAGCCGCCCCAGGCGTTATAGATTTATCGAGCGGTTACTTAGGGAAACATTGAATGTAACTTCCAGAATCAGGCGAAATACTCAGCCTGGTAGCCGCTGGATGATAACCCAATGAAATAGATGATCTTCGCATGACTCAATTTCCGTCGACTGCTGGAGAAGAATAAGCTGGCTGCCGGCATTCTTGGTGTCATCAATGGCTACCTCGGGCGACCGAGGACTACCATTACGCCAGGGCACCATCGTAGACGCCACGCTGATTCATGCGCCAGTTCGACCAAGAACAAGGAAGGCAATGGTCTCCGCAGGCTGGAGGGCAGAAACGGAGAAACAAGCGGGTGATCTGAGTGCTTTTGATCAGATGGCCACTTTCAAAACCGGCAGCGACCGAAGTCGATTTTTTATCGGGTGCTTCCATTATCCATCTGCGCCATTTTATTCAAACAGCCGTTTGCCATATTCAAACGCTTGTTAGCTAAGTTCAAACAAGCGTTTGGTGAAATCAAACAACTGTTTGTGGTCGCTTTTCATGCTGTTTGTGGTCGCTTTTTATGTTGCAAAAGTCGCTGAAAAACAAATATCTATTGCTATATGGATGCAGACTTAAGGATGTGGTTCTAAGCGATAGCATATTGATGTCATTATTTTCAACGTCCGGGCCGATTACAAAATGTGAGCTGGGATGAAGAAATATCGGTGGTAGTGCTAGATAATGCCAGCCTCACTGACCTTGGTTCCAAACTTGGTCTTCTCGGTAAGTGATGGCGTTTAGCCCTATTCAAATAACTCTTTGCTTTGTACGCATTAACTGCCTGTCGAATCCAGGAGATCAGGGTTATGCCCAATAATTCATCACCGTAGTACCTCCCCCCTTCCTAAGAATCACACGCCTTTTCGCTTGAGCTCATTAATGCCTTTTATTGCATTGGCATTACTCAATTAGATTATTGAGTCATGGTTATCGAATTTAGAAGGGAGATTTGATGAACATCCAACAGCTCTTTCCGCACTTGGGAAAAGTGATAGCTGGCACCGGTAGTCGACATTTCACACGGTTGCTTCACGATCTGATCAATACCTTGCTGCCGGTGGACGTGACGCACGTCAGCCAATACCGGGCCAGCTCCGGTATCCCGGTGGCCGGCCCGGTACCTCGGAACTGCATCGGTAACGCTTCGCCCCATAACGCCCCGCCTCCGGAGCCCATCGTGCTGAGCCTGGAACAACTCAAGGCGGCGCAACTTTACGAAAGCGCTACCGACAACGCTCGGGTCATGGCGGGCCGGGTCGATATTGAACTGGTAAAAGTTCCTGTGCATTGCCAGATGCATCTGGCGTCCTACCAGCAAAAGAATGGGCATCGTTGCGTGATTTCGGTATTCCGTAATGCCTCATGCGAACCCTTCACGCCCCAGGAGCGTGCCAAGCTCAAAGACCTGGCACTGATGCTGCTGCCGATCATCGAAGAACACATCGCAAGCATCACGCCGTCCACCGGTAATGTCACGGCACTGCATGGGCGCACCCCCCAGGTTCCCGCCCTCAATGGCCTGCGCGAGCGTTTCCAGGAGCGCCTGTGCGCCTGCGAACTGCAGCTTTCCGAGCGTGAAACCGAAGTGTGCATCGGTCTGCTGGCGGGGCATACGGTGCCAGAGCTGGCCGAGCGCTTGGCGCTGAAGGTCAGCACCGTGGAAAGCTATTTCAAGCGTGCCGCCGTGAAGATGAGCATCAATGGCCGCCGCGCCCTGTTGCGCTGGCTGCATGCCAGTGACCCGGCAGAAAACATCCAATTGCTGCGAGGCGCCTGATCGGCCTTTGCGGATACCTATTCAAGGTGGTGGCAGGCCGGCTGGATTCAGCCGTTCTGCCACCACCTTGAAGCTCCCCGCACCCCTCCTCCGCTTAGCGGATTCAGCCGCAAAAGGCCGGCCAAGCCCGCGCATCTGCCAATGAAGGTTTTGCAGTCCTCGCGGCTGAAGCCGCTCCTAGGTGCAGAGCGGCTGCCGGTTTCGGCCAATCAATCCCGCGCCAATGCGTTGATCGGGTTCAGGCGCGCCGCATTGCGTGCCGGCACGAAGCCGAACACGACGCCGATCAGGGTCGAACACAGGAACGCAGTGATGATCGAGCCCAGCGAGAAGACCATCTGCCACTCTTTCACCACCAGCGAGAACACATAGCCGATCGCGAACGACAAGCCGATACCGATCACCCCGCCCAGCAGGCAGACCATCACCGCCTCGACGAGGAACTGCTGGCGAATGTCCGAGGCCCGCGCGCCCACCGCCATGCGGATACCGATCTCGCGGGTCCGCTCGGTCACCGACACCAGCATGATGTTCATCACGCCGATCCCGCCTACCACCAGCGAGATGATCGCGATCAGCGACAACAGCAGCGCCAGCGACTGGCTGGTCTTCTGCACCGTCTGCAGGATGGTGTCGAGGTTGTAGGTGAAGAAGTCCTTGGTGCCGTGGCGCTGCTCCAGCAACTTGGTGACCTTCTCCTCGACCAGCTTGCTGGGCTGGCCGTCCTTGACCCGCACGGTAATGCTGTCCAGGTAACGCTGGCCCAGCAGGCGCCCCGAGGCGGTTTCATAGGGCATCCACACGTTGAGGTTCTTGCTGGTGACGAACACGCTTTTCTTGTCTTCGGTCACGCCGATCACCGTGCATGGCAGGTTATCGACCAGAATCACCTGGCCCAGCGGGTTAGTGCCTTTGGGGAACAGCCGATCTCGGGTGTTGTGGTCGATCACCACCACCTGGGCCTGGCGTCGGCTGTCCTGTGCAGTGAACCCTACCCCCTCGCCCAGCTTGATGCCGCGCACGCGGAAGTAGTTGTCGCCCACACCGTTCACCGTCGCGGTCAGATCCTGATTGCGGTAGCGCAGCAGCAGGTTGCGACCGACGTTGGGCGTGGCGCTGTCGATGTAGTACTCGTTCGCCAGCGCCGCCACGTCACCCAACGACAGGGTTTCGATCGATGCCGAGCGACTGTCGCCCCAGTCAGTGCCGGGAAACACTTCGATGGTGGTGCTGCCGATCGCCGCGATGTCGTTGAGTACATAACGCTTGGCACCCTCGCCGACGGCAACGATCGACACCACCGAGGTGATGCCGATGATGATCCCCAGCATGGTCAGCAAGGTACGCATGCGGTGGGCGATCAGTGCGATCCAGGCCATGCTGAAGGCTTCGCGGAACAGCTCCAGACGCGCGGTCAGCCGGCTGCTGCGCCGATTCTTGTCGGGCAGCGCCTGGGGCTGCGGGGCCTGGGCCTGGATCGGCTCGGGGTTGATGCGGTCGGCGACGATACGCCCGTCGCTGATCTCGATGATGCGCCGGGCATGCGCCGCGACCTTCTCATCGTGGGTGACCAGAATCACTGTGCGCCCGGCAGCATTGAGCTCCAGCAGGATATTCATCACTTCCCGGCCGCTGGCCGTGTCCAGGGCACCGGTCGGTTCGTCGGCAAGGATGATCTCGCCGCCGTTGATCAACGCCCGGGCGATGCTCACCCGCTGCTGCTGGCCACCCGACAGTTGATTGGGCCGATTGGCCAGGTGCCCGCCGAGCCCCAGGCGGTTGAGCAGTGCCTCGGCACGATCGGTACGTGCGGTCTCGCTCACCCCGGCATAGATTGCCGGCATCTCGACGTTGTTGACCGCACTGAGGTGGCCGAGCAGGTGGTAACGCTGGAAGATGAAACCAAAATGCTCACGGCGCAGCGCCGCCAGCTCATCGTTGGCCAGGCTGTTAACCTCGCGGCCGCCCACCTTGTAGCTGCCCTCGTCGGCGCGATCCAGGCAGCCGAGCACGTTCATCAGGGTCGACTTGCCTGACCCGGAAGCGCCGACGATGGCCACCAGCTCACCGGGCTGCACCGTCAGGTCGATGTTGTCCAGGGCGATGAAGTCCTTGTCGCCACCGCTGAAGCGCCGTGTGACGCCACGCAGTTCCAGCAGCGGCTCGCTCATGCGCCACCCCCTGCCGTGCTGGCGGTCGCGGTATCTGGCGTTGCCTCGCCGATCACCACCTGGTCACCCTCCTCCAGGCCCTGTTCGATCTGCACCCGCACATAGTTGTTGATGCCGGTGCGCACCTGGCGGGTCTGCGGCTTGCCCTGGGCATCGAGTACCCGGACTTCATAAAGGCCATCCTGGCCCTGCGCGCCCAGTGCCGCCACCGGCACGCTGAGCACGTTGCGGGCCTTGTCGAGCACGATATGCACCTGCGCGGTCATCGAGATACGCAGGCGTTGCTCGGGGTTCGGAACGTCGAACAGCGCGTTGTAGAACACTGCAGTGTTCTGCCGCGAACTGCTGTTGGCCTGGGTTTCCAGGAAGTTCTGCGGCGCCGGTTCGATACCGCGCAGCGTGGCGTGATAGCGTTTGTCGGGCTCGCCCAGGATGGTGAAGTACACCTCCTGGCCCGGCTTGATGTGGATCACATCGGCCTCCGAGACCTGGGCTTTGACCGTCATGGTGCTAAGGTCGGCGAGCTTGAGCAGTACCGGCGCTAACTGCTGGGCGATCACGGTCTGGCCTTCCTGGGTGACGATGCCCACCACCGTACCGTCGATGGGCGCGTTGATGCGTGTGTAGTCGAGGTTCACCTGGGCGGTTTCGATCTGGATCTTCGCATCCTGTAGCTGCGCATCCAGGACGCGCAGGTTGGCGCGCTGTACCTGGAATTCGGATTTGGCAGCTTCGTAGTCTTTCCTCGACACCGCTTCAGTGGGCAGCAGCCGCTGCGCGCGCTCATAGTCCGCCTTGGCCATGGCCAGTTGTGCGCGCGTCGCCTCGCGCCTGGCCGCCAGTTCCTGGGCATTCACCTGCGCCTGGCGCAGCGAGTTGCGCAGCACCACCGGGTCGATCTCGGCCAGCCACTGGCCCTTCTTCACCTCATCGCCCAGCTTGACCTTGAGGCTTTTTAGCTGCCCGGAAACCTGGGCACCGACATCCACCTGCTTGACCCCCTGCAGAATGCCGGTGGCCAGCACCGAGTTCTCGATGTCACCTCGCTCCGCCCGTGCGGTCAGGTATTGCGGCGCGGTCTGTTCCGAACGCGTACTGGCATAGACCAGGCCGCCAATGACCAGCAAGGCGGTGAGGATGATGCTCTTTCGGTATTTGAACTTAGCCATATCGAACCATGCTTGTGTGAGAACGTGCCCGGCCGGCGGCCGGGCCCAGGTAACAACGCCTTACTGTTCAAGCCCCTCCCGCCACCATTGCGCCAGGCGCAGCACATGGGCGCCCTTGAGCATGGTGAAATGGTTGCCCGGCCCGTGCCATACCGTCAGCCTCGGCACCCGCGCCGCCCAACCGTCACGCATCGCTTGTTGTTCACGCAGGTTGTGCGCGCTGTCGAGGGTGGGGTCTTCGGCCAGTACCAGGCGTACCGGACCGTCATAGGTCTGGCTCGGCTGATAGCGGGTGCGCAGTGCCGTGGCGAAGGCACGCATCGGCCCTTCCATGGCTGTAGCCGGTGAGCGTGCCGGCAGAATCCCGGCGCTTACCATGCCCGCGTGCAGCAGGCGCATCTGTTGCAGGTCATCGGCGGCTTCCAGTTGCGCCGGGTCGATGCCCAGTGCCTTGCCGCTGGCTAGCTGAATCGCCTCGATCAGGCGCCGCAGGGCCTGGGTTTGGGTATAGGGCCGCCCGACCACACCGTTGCCGCCGGGCGCTTCACTGTCGATCAGGGTCAGCGAAGCCACCTCGCGACCCTGCGCCTGCAGGCGCAGGGCCATTTCGTAGGCCACCCAGCCACCGAACGAGTGCCCGACCAGATGCACCGGGCCATTCGGCTGTACCGTATCGAGCGCCGCCAGGTAGGCCGTGGCAGCGGTTTCCACCGTCCCGAACGGCACGCTGACGCCGTCCAGGCCGCGCGGTTGCAGGCCATGCAAGGGCCACTGTGCACCCAGTGCACCGGCCAGTTCGATGAACCCGGTCACGCTGTCACCGGCCCCCGGCACACAGAACACCGGCACCTGGCCTGGCTGGCCCGACTGGATCGTCAACAGTGGCTGGAACGGCGCCGCCAGTGCCGACTGCGGCGCGCTCGCCATGGCCGCGTCGATGGCCGCGCCCAGCGCCTGAACCTGCGGCGCCAGCATCATGCTCTGGTGGTCGCCCGGCACTTCGACGCGAAGTAGCTGGTTGCGCGGCATTAGGGTGTCCCAGCCCAGCCAGCCGTCATGGGCCGGGGCATCGGCGGCACGTTCGGCGGCCACGAACAGGTGCACCGCCAGTGGCAACGGATACGGCCGGTAATGCGCCAGTCCGTGGCCATGGGCTACTTCCCGGGCCAGATAATGCCGCAGGGCCTGCTCATTCAGCTCGACCAGCGCCGGTGGCAACAGGCGCTGCTGTGTGCAGAAGGCCAGGGTCTGCTCGAAGCTGGCCTGCTGGGCCAACGCCTTGCCGGTGTCCAGGGCCTGTCGGGTGCGTGCCTGCTCGGTGGCATCCTGCGTGGTCGCCGCCAGGAACACTTCGCAGCGATCCAGCAGGTGAATGCCCAGCGCCGCAGGACCGCTCCAGCGCGCCCGCCCCTGGTCGACCAGGCGTGGGTAATAGCTGTCGAGCAGGCCCAGGAAGGCCACCTGCTGGTTCTGCGCCAGTAGCTGGTTGGCCATTTCATAGGCCAGGATGCCGCCGAACGACCAGCCGGCCAGGCGATAAGGGCCTTGCGGCTGCACCTCGCGCATCAGCCCGATCAGACGGCTGGCCATGCATTCCAGGGTTTGCAGCGGTGCCTCGCCCCAAGGCTGCGCCGGCAGGCCATAGACCGGCACGTCCGCGCCGATGTGCTTGCCCAGTACCGGGAAGTACAGATCCAGCCCGCTGAACTCGTGCACCAGGAATAGTGCCGCCTGATTACCACCACTACGCACCTTTATAGCCCCCTCTACGGCCGGCGCATGCGCCACGCGCAAGCGTAAATGGCGGGCCATGGCCGCCACGCTGTCATACTCGAACACCTCGGCCAGGCTCACTTGCAGATCCGCCTGGGCCAGCGCACCGACCAGGCGCACAGCGAGCAACGAATGCCCGCCGGCTTCGAAGAAGCGTTCGTGGCGGCCAATGCGCTCGGCCCCCAGTACCTGCGCCCACAGCGTCGCCAGGGTGCTCTCCAGCCCTTCGGCCGGCGCCTCGTAGCCCTGGCCGCTGAAGGCCGGCTCGGCTGGTGCCGGCAAGGCGGCGACGTCGAGCTTGCCGTTGGCGGTGTGCGGCAAGGCCGTCACCTGTACATAGGCGGCCGGCACCATGTAGTCGGGCAACGCAGCGCGCATGTGCTCACGCAATTGCGCCGGGGTGGGTGCCTGCTGGCTGGTGAACCAGGCCACCAGTTGCCGATCGCCCCCCTCACGTTGCAACACCTGGACGGTGGCCTGTTCGACGGCGTCATGGATAGCCAGGCGGGCCTGGATTTCACCCAGCTCGATGCGATAGCCACGCAGTTTGATCTGCTGGTCGGCACGCCCCAGGTAATGCAGGCTGCCGTCGGCCCCCCAGCAGCCCAGGTCGCCGCTGCGGTACAGGCGCGCGCCGGGCTGCTCGCTGAACGGGTCGGCAATGAATGCCGCGGCGCTGAGCTGCGGCCGGTTCAGGTAGCCCAGGGCCACACCATCACCGCCAATGCAGATTTCCCCAGCCACGCCCACCGGAACCGGCTGCTGGCGCTCATCGAGCACATACACCTGAGTGTTCGACAGCGGCCGACCAATCGGCAGGCTCACGGCGTCCGGTGCCACATCCGTGACGAGATGGGTGGTGGCGAAGGTCGTGGTTTCGGTCGGGCCGTAGGCGTGGATCAGGGTCTGGCCCGGCGCCAGGTTGCGCATCGTGCGGAACATCGCCACATCGGCCCGTTCGCCACCGCTGAGCAGTACGCGCACGCCGGCCAGCGCCGCGCCGATCAGGCTCACGTACTGGTTGAACACTGCCGTGGTGAGGAACAGCACCGACACCTGCCGCTCAATCAGCGTCTGCGCCAGTTGTTCGGGCGCCAGCAGGCAATCGTGGTCGATCACCACCACCCGCCCGCCATTGAGCAGCGCCCCCCAGACTTCCAGGGTGCTGGCATCGAACGCCGGGTTGGAGGCAAACGCCACCCGATCATCCGGCGAGAACGTCATGAAGCCATTGTTCAGCACCAGGCGGCTGACACCCCGCTGTGGCGCCACCACGCCCTTGGGCGTGCCGGTCGAGCCAGAGGTGTACAGCACATAAGCCGCCGAGTCGCCGTCGACCCCTTGCGGCTCGACGTAATCCTGCGGTGCGCCGCTGTCTTGCGTGACATCCAGCCAGCGGGTGCCGGCGGGCAACCCGTGGCCAGCCACGCTCAGGGTCAGCAGCGCCCCGCTGTCCTGCAGGATCGCCTGCTGGCGGGCCTGTGGTGCATTGCGGTCGAGTGGAACATAGGCTGCGCCACACTTGAGCACTGCCAGGACGCTGACCAGCCAGTGCAGCGAGCGGTCCAGCAGCAGCGCTACACGGTCGCCCGGGCCGACACCTTCGCTGCGCAGGCGTGCCGCCAGGGCGTTGGCCTGCTGATCGAGCTCGCGGTAGCGGGTGAACTGGCCATTGTGCTCCACGGCCACGGCCTCCGGCTGGCGCGCCACCATGGCAGCGAACAGCCGGTGCAGCGGCTGCTCGCCGGGGTAGTCGGCCTGCGTCTGGTTGAAGCCCAGCAGCAGTTGATGACGCTCGGCCAGCGGCAGTACCGGCACATCATGCACGGGTTGCGTCGGTGCATGCTGCAGCGCTTCGGCCAGCCCTTCGAGGCAGTGTTCCAGATACTGGCACAGACGCTCGGCGCCCGCCTGGGGCAAGGCCTGGGCGCTGAGCATCAGCCCTTCGCCGAGGTCGTCGACGCTCATCACGATCGGGTAGTTGCTCCACTCCTCTCCGCCCAGGCCCTCGATACCCGTCCAGGCATCACTGGCCTGCGCGTCGCCGCCCAGCGCCGTGTGACGGAAATTGAGCAAGGTGTTGAACAGCGGTGCTGGCGCCTGCACTGCACTGCAGCGCAAGGCCTGCGCCAGTGAGGCATGCTCGTGACCCAGCAGCGCGGCCAGCGCCACATGCGCGTCACGCAGTGCCTGCTCGGTACCCAGGGCGCCGACTTCAAGGCGCAGAGGCAGGGTGTTGATCAGCAGCCCGAGCGTCCGGTCGGCCCCCTCGCCGCCTTGCAGACGGCCCATCAGCACCGTACCGAACACCACCGACTGCTGCCCGCTGAGCACACTGAGTACCCGCGCCCAGGCCAGGTGCACCAGGCTGGCAACGCTCACCCCGGCACTGCGAGCACAGGCTCGCAGACGCAGGTTCAGTGCCTCGGGCAGTACACGGCGCGCCTGTTCGAGGGTGCTGGCGTCCACGGCCACGTCTTCGATACCGAAGGCCAGCGTGGCCTGGCTGACTTCGCCCAGCATGGCCTCGAAGAACTGCTGATGACTTTCGGCGCTGGATCCCAGGCGTGCCTGGGCCACGTAGTTGCGATACGGCACCGGCGCGGGCAACTGAGCCTGGTTACCGCTCAGCCAGGCCTGCATTTCCTCGCGCACGGTGTCCAGCGCCGTGTGGTCGAGCACCAGGTGGTGGAACAGCAACAGGCCGATCCAGCGCTGCTGCTCGTCATCATAGGCACATACCCACTGCAGCATGGGGGCCTGGCGTACATCGAGGCGTGTCACACGCGGGTCGAAACGTTCACGCAGTTGCGTGCCCAGGTCACCCTCACGCGGATCCAGCGCCAGCACCTGCATCGGCAGCGCCGCGTCACGCAGCACCACCTGCAGCGGCTCGCCAAGCCCTTCCCAATGCACGGCCGTGCGCAGGATGTCGTGCCGCGCGATCACCCCGCGCAAGGCATCGCAGAAGGCTTGCATACGGTCATGATCGGCGAAGGTGAACAGCGCCTGTTGCAAGTAGGCATCACCCTGCTCGGACGCCAGGTGATGGTAAAGGATGCCTTCCTGCAACGGCGCCAGCGGGTAGATGTCCTGCACGTTGGCAGCACCGCCGGGCACCTTGTCCAGCAGCCGGTTCAGCTCGTCCTGGCTCAGCGTCACCAGCGGCAGCATCGCCGGGGTGATGTGCTCGCAGCCCTCGGCCGGAATCAGGTTGGCCGGTACGGCCACCTCCTGGCCCTGCCCCACGGCACCCGCCAGGGCGGCCAGGGTCGGCTGGCCGAACAGCACGCGCACGTCGGCATTGAGGCCCGCTTTGCGCATGCGCTCGATCAAGGTCACCGCCAGCAGCGAATGGCCACCCAGCTCGAAGAAGTGGTCATGCCGTCCTACCTGCTCGACATTCAGCAACTCGGCCCACAACTGCGCCAGGGTGGTTTCCAGCTCGCCCTGTGGCGCGACGTATTCGCGCTGGCTGTAGTGGCTGGCCTCAGGCGCCGGCAGCGCGTTGCGGGCCAGTTTGCCGTTGGCGCTCAGCGGCAGCTCGGCCAGCGCCACATAGGCGGCTGGCACCATGTACTCGGGCAATTGCCCACCCAGGAAGGCGCGCAAGCCTTCTGCTGTGGGTGCCTGCGCATTGTGGGCCAGGGTGTAATAAGCCACCAGGCGTTTGCCGCCCGCCTCCTCGCGCGCCACCACCACGGCCTCGTGGATCTGCGGATGGCGGTTCAGGCAGGCCTGCACCTCACCCAGCTCGATACGGAAGCCGCGGATTTTCACCTGGTCGTCGTTGCGCCCCAGGTACAGCAACGTACCGTCGGCCAGGTAGCGGCCCAGGTCGCCGGTGCGGTACATGCGAGCACCCGGCGCCGGGGTGAACGGGTCGGCCATGAAGCGTTCTTCGGTAAGCTCCGGACGCCCCAGATAGCCACGTGCCACCTGCACACCGCCGATGTACAGCTCACCGGTACAGCCCAGCGGCACCGGCTGGCCGACGGGATCGAGCAGGTACAGGCGAGTATTGGCCACCGGGCGACCGATCGGGGTGTTGTCCGGGGCGTCCGGGCCGTTGCAGGCCCAGGCAGTGACATCCACCGCCGCTTCGGTCGGGCCGTACAGGTTGTGCAGCGCCACCGCCGGCAGGCGTGCCTGCAGGCGCCGCACGCAATGCCCGGGCAGGGCCTCGCCGCTGCACATCACCTGGCGTATCGAGGTCAGGCGCTCCAGCCCTTCGTGGGCCAGGAACAGTTCCAGCATCGAAGGCACGAAGTGCAGTGTGGTCACCGCCTCGGCTTCGATCAAACGGCACAGGTAGTCCGGCTCGCGATGCCCACCAGGTCGTGCCATCACCAGCCGCGCGCCATTGAACAGCGGCCAGAAGAACTCCCACACCGAAACGTCGAAGCTGAACGGGGTCTTCTGCAGCACCACGTCCTGCTCGCCTAGCTGATAGGCGTCCTGCATCCACAGCAGGCGGTTCATCACCGCCGCGTGTTCGTTCATCACGCCTTTGGGCTGCCCGGTGGAACCGGAGGTGTAGATCACGTAGGCCAGGTGCGTCGCCGCGTGATCGGTCAGCCGCGGGTTGCTATCGGGCTGCTCGGCAAAGGCCTCCAATACCAGCGGCAGGCGCGTGATGCCAGCATCGGGCAGGCAGGTCTCGAGCCCCGGTTGCACCAGCACCGCTACCGGGCTGGCGTTTTCCAGCATGTAGGCCAGGCGCTCGCGCGGGTAATCCGGATCCAGCGGTACGTAGGCGGCCCCGGCCTTGAGGATCCCCAGCAGGCCGGCGACCATCTCCAGGCTGCGCTCGCAGCAGATCGCCACGCGGTCATCGGCGCCGATGCCCTGGCCGATCAAGGCGTGGGCAATGCGGTTGGCCTGCGCGTTGAGGGTGGCGTAGCTCCAGGTCTGCGCTTCGCAGACCACCGCAGTGGCCTGTGGCGTGCGCACGACCTGTGCCTCGAATGCCGCCTGCAGGGTCAGTCCTTGTGGGTAGGATCTGGCCGTGGCGTTGAAGTCTTCCAGCAGCAACTGGCGCTCGGCAGCGTCGACCAGTGGCAGGTGCATCGGCACCTGCTGGGCGTCTTCGGCCAGGGCGCGCAGCACGCGCTCCAGATAGCCCAGGTGACGTTCGGCGCTGCTGCGCTGGAACAGCGCGGTGGCGTACTCCAGCGACCCATGCAGGCAGCCGTCGATCTCGGCCATGTCCAGCAGCACGTCGAACTTGGCGCTGCGATTGCCCAGGCTCAGTCCTTCCAGGCTCAGCGCGCCGGGCGCCGCGGTAGCAGCGGCAGGGTTTGCCGCCTGCCAACTGAACATGGCCTGGAACAGCGGGCTGTGCGCCAGGCTGCGCGGCGGTTTGACCACCTCGACCACCTGCTCGAACGGCAGGTCCTGATGCGCCTGGGCCTCCAGTACGCAGGACTTGACGCGCTGCAGCAGCTCGCTGCCCCGGGGTTCGCCGCTCAGGTCCAGGCGCAGGGCCAGGGTGTTGACGAACAGGCCGATCAGCCCTTCGAGTTCCACTTGGCCACGGTTGGCCACCGGCGTACCGATCACCACGTCGTCCTGCCCGGCCAGGCGGCTCAGAACCACGCCCCAGGCGGCGAGCACGGTCATGAACAGGGTGCAGCCCTGGCGTTGGCTGAGTGCCTTGAGGCATTGGGTCAGCTCGCGATCCAGCACCAGGCCCACGGCGTCGCCTTCATAACGCTGCTGGGCCGGCCGCGGGTAGTCGGTCGGCAGGCTGAGCAAGGCTGGTGCGCCGGCCAGTGCCTGCTGCCAGTAACCGCTTTGCTGTTGCAGCACCTGGGCGGTGAGCCAGTTGCGCTGCCACACGGCGTAGTCGGCGTACTGTACCGGCAGCGGCGCCAGCGCGGGCTGGCCCTGCCCGCTATGGGCCAGGTACAGCGCAGCCAGTTCCGCGCTGAGCAGGTCGGTGGACCAGCCGTCGGCAATGATGTGGTGCAGGGTCAGCAACAGGGCGTGGTCGTCGTCGCCTAGGCGTACCAGCTGGCCACGCGCAAGCGGGCCGTTTTCCAGGTCGAACGGCGCACGGGCCTCTTCGGCGGCGAGTACCGCCAAGGCGGTTTCGACATCCGGCAGCCCCTGCAGGCTGCGCTCACGCAGGCTGAAGCCGCTGTCGGCGGCGCCGATGCGTTGCTCCACCGCCTGCCCCGGCTGTTGCACGAAGGTGGTCCGCAGCGCTTCGTGACGTGCCACCAGCGCATCCAGGGCGGCCCGCAGCGCAGGCACCTGCAACCGACCGCGCAGGCGCAGGCCGCTGGGGATGTGGTAGGCGGCACTGTCGCCTTCCAGCTGGGCCAGGAACCACAGGCGCTGCTGGGCGAACGACAGAGGCAACGGCTGCTGCCGCGACACCGGCACGATGGCCGGCTGTTCGCGCCGCGCCGCCTGTGCCAGACGCTGGGCCATCGCCGACAGCACTGGATGGGCAAACACTTCGGCCAGGTTCAGCTCCACACCCAGTTGCTGACGCACCCGCGCCAACAAGCGCATGGCCAGCAGCGAGTGGCCGCCGCGCTCGAAGAAATGCTCGTTGCGGCCAACCTGGGGCAGGTCCAGCAGATCGGCCCAGATGTTGGCCAGCGCCTGCTCGGTGGCGTCGGCCGGCGCTTCATAGCTTTCATGCGCCTGCCATTGCTCAGGCGCCGGCAACGCGCTGCGGTCGAGCTTGCGGTTGGCGGTCAGCGGCAGTGCATCGAGCATCACCCAGGCACTGGGCAGCATGTACTCGGCCAGTTGCTCGGCCAGGGCCTGGCGCAACTGTGCAGCCTGCAGCACCTGCCCTGGCTGGGCCACCACATAGGCAACCAGGCGTTTCTCGCCTTGCACGTCACGGGTCAGCACGGCGGCCTCTTTCACGCCTCGGCAATCGGCCAGGCATTTCTCGATCTCGCCCAGTTCGATACGGAAGCCACGCACCTTGACCTGGAAGTCATTGCGCCCCAGGTACTGCAGGCTGCCATCGACGGTGTAACGCGCCAGGTCACCGGTGCGGTACATGCGCGCGTCAGGCGCCTCGCTGAACGGATCGGCGAGGAAGCGCTCGGCATTCACCTGCGGCAGTTTCAGGTAACCGCGCGCCACGCCGTCACCGCCGATGTACAGCTCACCGGCCACGCCCAACGGCACTGGCTGGCGATAGGCATCGAGCAGGTAGATACGCGTGTTGGCCATCGGCTGGCCGATGCTCACCACACTGCCCTGCGCCACCTCGTCGAGCATGGCGGCGGTGCAGGAGACCGTGGCTTCGGTAGGGCCATAGGTGTTGATCAGGCGCGTATGGGCTGGCCGCAAACGGTTCCACTGTTCGAGTTTCTGCGCCGCCAGGGCGTCGCCGGTCACGTTCAGCAGGCGCACGCCGGCCAGGGCCTGCGCCGCCAGCGCGGGCTGCGCCTGCCAGTCGCCGACCAGGCTGTGCCAGTGCGCGGCGGTCAGGTGCACCATGCTCGGCCCTGGCACACCGGTACCGGGCAGGCCGTCGCTGGCGAAGATTTCGCGCACCGGCAACACACAGGCACCGGCCATCAGCGCCGGGAAGATTTCCTCCACCGACAGGTCGAAGTTCAGCGAGTTCTGCTGCAGCACGCGGTCGCCTGGGTGCAGCCCGAACAGGCGGGCGGCATCCAGGCTGTAGTTGACCAGGCCGCGGTGCTCGATCATCACCCCCTTGGGGTTGCCGGTCGAGCCGGAGGTGTAGATCACATAGGCCAGGTTACGGCTGCCCAGGCCCGCGACCACCGGGTTGCCCGGATGGGCTGGCAGCGGCTCGTCCAGGGCCAGCAGTGGCAGCTCGGCCAGCGGCAGGCGCTGGTACAGCTGGCGCTGGCTCACCAGCACCTTGGCCGCGCTGTCGCGCAGCATGTAGTTGAGGCGCTCCGGCGGATAGGTTGGGTCCAATGGCAGGTAGGCCGCACCGGCCTTGAGCACCCCGAGCATGCCGACCAGCACGTCGATGCCGGGTTGCAGGTACAGCCCGACGCGATCATCCAGGCCCACGCCCATCTCGATCAGGCGCTGCGCCACCGTGTTGGCGGCAATGTTGAGCTCCGCATAGGTCAGTTGCTGGTCGGCAGTCTGCACGGCCAGCGCATCGGGCTGCGAGGCGGCGCGTTGCTCGAACAATGCATGGATGGTGACATGGCTCGGGTAGGCAACGGCGGTGTCGTTGAAACCGTCCAGCAGTTGCTGCTGCTCCTGTTCGCTGAGCAACGGCAGGCTGGCGACCTGCGCCTGCGGTTGCTCGACCATGCCCTGCAGCAGGCGCTGCCAGTAATCGATGTAGCGCTGCACGGTGCTGGCATCGAACAGCGCGGTGGCATACTCCAGGCTGCCCACCAGCTCGCCGTCGAGCTCGCCGATATCCAGGGTCAGGTCGAACTTAGCCACTTGGTTCGGCACCCCGAGCAGGCTCAATTCCAGTCCGTCCATCGCCAGTTGCGTGCCGGCGAAGTCCTGCCAGCTAAGCATGGCTTGGAACACCGGGCTGTGGGCCAGGCTGCGCGGTGGGTTGACCACCTCCACGACCCGCTCGAAGGGCAGATCCTGGTGCGCCTGGGCCGCCAGCACCTGTTGCCTGGTGTGCGCCAGCAAGGTGGCGGTGTCCGCAGCGCTGGCCAGATCCAGGCGCAGCGCCAGGGTGTTGACGAACATGCCGATCAGCGGCTCCAGCTCGGCGCGACCACGGTTGGCCACCGGCGTGCCGATCACCACGTCGTCCTGCCCGGCCAGGCGGCCCAGCAAGGCGCCCCAGGCCGCCAGTACGGTCATGAACAGCGTGGTGCCATGGCGTTGGCTCAGCGCCTTGAGCTGCTGGGTCAGGGATTTGCCAAGACGCAGCCCCAGGCTGGCGCCGGCATTGCTCTGGCGCGCCGGACGCGGGCGGTCGGTGGGCAGCGTGAGCAGCGCGGGTGCGTCGCTCAGGGTCGCCTGCCAATAGGCGCTCTGCTCGGCCAGGCCATCACCGCCCAGCCAGCGGCGCTGCCACAGGGCGTAGTCGGCGTACTGCACCGTCAAGGCGGGCAACGGGTCCGGCTGGCCGGCGTGCAGCGCACTGTACAGCGCCGACAGTTCAGCGGTCAGCAGCCCCATCGACCAGCCGTCGGCGACGATGTGGTGCAGGGTCAGCAGCAGCACGTGGTCCTGTTCGCCCAGGCGCAGCAGGCGTGCCCGCATCAGCGGGCCGCTGGCCAGGTCGAACGGTGCCAGCGCCTCTTCGCCGGCCAGGGTCAGGGCCTGCTGTTCGGCATCCGCGGCATCGCTGAGATCCGTGCAGGCCAGCTCGAAGCCCTGCCCGGCAGGCAGGATCTGCTGCACCGGCAAGGCATCGTGGTCTTGCGCATCGCCTTGAACGACGAAGCAGGTGCGCAGCGCCTCGTGACGTTCGACGAGACGTGCCAGCGCGGCCTGCAGGGCAGTGATGTCCAGCGCGCCCTGCAAACGCACGGCGGCCGGCATGTTATACGCGGCACTGGCGCCTTCCACCTGAGCCAGCAACCACAAGCGCTGCTGAGCGAATGACAACGGCAGGTCGCCTTCGCGCGGCGTCGCCACGATGGCCGGCAACTGGCTGCGGCCAGCCTGGCTGACACGGCTGGCCAGCGCGCTCAGATGGCTGTGGGCGAACAGCTCGGCCAGGCTCAGCTCGACGCCCAGCAGCAGACGCACCTGGGAGATCAGCCGCACTGCCAGCAGCGAGTGGCCGCCCAGTTCAAAGAAGTTGTCGTGACGGCTGACCTGCTCTACCCCCAGCAGTTGCTGCCAGAGTTGCGCCAGAGCGGTCTCGATCGGCCCTTGCGGAGCCTCGTAGGCCTGATTGACGAAGGCTTGCATGCCCGGCACCGGCAAGGCCTTGCGATCCAGCTTGCCGTTGGGCGTCAGCGGCAGAGCGTCCAGATAGACATAGGCGGCCGGCACCATGTACTCCGGCAACTGGCCTTGCAGGTGTTCACGCAGGCTCTGGATATCCAGTTGTTCATTACCGGTGTAGTACGCCACCAGGCGCAGATCGCCCGGCACGTCTTCACGAGCCATGGCCACCGCATCCTTCACGCCGTCGAAAGCCGCCAGGCGCGCTTCGATTTCGCCCAGCTCGATACGGAAGCCGCGAATCTTCACCTGGTCGTCGTTACGGCCCAGGTATTCCAGGTTGCCGTCCGCCAACCAGCGCGCCAGGTCGCCAGTGCGGTACATGCGCGCGCCCGGCTCGCGGCTGAATGGGTCAGCGAGGAAACGCTCGGCGGTCAGGTCATCACGGTTCAGGTAACCCCGCGCCACGCCGGCACCACCGATATACAGCTCGCCCGCTACACCCAGCGGCACCGGCTGACGGTGCTCATCGAGCAGATAGAACCGGGTATTGGCCACCGGTTTGCCGATGTGCGGCACGAAGCCATCGGCACGGTTCATGGCCACCCAACTGGAATAGGTGGTGGTTTCCGACGGGCCATAGAGGTTGCACAGGCGTTGCACCGAAGTCTCGGCGAAGAGCTTGTCGACCAGCGAGCCTTTCAAGGCTTCGCCAGCCACATTGACGGTATGCACGCCTTCGTTGAGGCCGCCGGATTCCAGCAGCGCCTTCAAGGCCGACGGCACGGTGTTGATCAGGCTGACTTTCGCCTCGCGTGCCGCCAGGGCGTTCTCGACCACATGCACGCAGCCACCGGTGGTCAGCGGCGCAAAGCACTCGTAGACCGCCAGGTCGAAGTTCAGCGAGGTGGAGAACAGCGTGTTCTGCAGCACTTCAGGCTCGAAGGCCTGTTGTGCCCAGGTGAGGAAGTTCACCGCGTTGCGGTGCTCGATCATCACGCCTTTCGGCAAGCCGGTGGAACCGGAGGTGTAGATCAGGTAGGCCAGGTTGGACGAGGTCAGGCCCGGCACCACCGGGTTGCCCTGTACCTCGCAGATCCAGTCGAAGCCATCGAGATTTACCACCGAACGGTCGCCAAGCAGCGCCAGGGTGGCTTCCTGGCCAATCACCGCCGCTGGTTCGCTGTCTTGCAGCATGTAAGCGATACGTTCAGCCGGGTAATTCGGGTCCAGTGGCACATAGGCACCGCCGGCCTTGAGTACGGCGAGCATGGCCACCAGCATCGAAGTACCGCGTTGCAGGCAGATGCCCACCCGCGCATCCGGCACTACACCCTGGGCAATCAGATGCTGGGCCAGTACGTTGGCCCGATTGTTGAGTTCGGCATAGCTCAGCAGCGTGTCGCCATGCGCCACTGCCGATGCAGTTGGTGTGCGGGCTGCCTGCTCCTCGAACAGCCCCTGCAGGGTCTGCTGCTCGGGGTAGCTCATCGCCGTGGCATTGAACTGCTCCAGCAACTGTTCGCGCTCGCCCGCAGGTAGCACGCTCAGGCGGTTCATCGGCGTCTGCGGTGCCTGCTCCAGCGCCTGCACCAGGTTGTGCAAGGCCGTCTGCAGGTACTGGCACAGCCGTTCGGCGCCAATCGCCGGCACGGCCTGGGCATTGAGTACCAGATCCTCACCCAGGTCATCGACGTTCATCGCCAGTGGGTAGTTGGTGCGCTCTTCCATGCCCAGGGTCTGGATGCCCTGCCAGGCCTCGGTGGCCTGCGCCGTGGGCGCATCGCTGGCGCTATGGCGGTAGTTGAGCAAGGCGCTGAACAGCGTTGCGCCGCTGGGCAGGCCGCTGCAACGCAAGGCTTGCGACAGAGACGCGTGCTCGTGCCTGAGCAGTGCCGAGACCCGTTGGTGGGCCTGGCGCAGCGTGTCCTTAACGCTCTGCTGGCCCAGGCTCAGGCGCAGCGGCAAGGTGTTGATGAACATGCCCAGCGCCCGCTCACTGCCGGTGCCGCCGTGCAGGCGGCCCATCAGCACGGTGCCGAACACCACCTCTTCGCGCCCGGCCAGGGCGCCGACCACCGCCCCCCAGGCCAGATGCGCCAGGCTAGCGACGCTGACGCCCGCCTGTCGCGCCTGAGCCCGCAGGCGTTGGCTCAGCTCCGCCGCCAGTGGCAGATGCGCTTCTTCGATACCGCGCCCGTCACCTTGCACATCGGCCAGGCCGAGCGGCAGCGTGGGCGCGTCGATATCACCCAGCATCTCGGTAAAGAAGGCCTCATGGGCTGCATACCCCAAACCCGCCTGAGCCTGGGCCACATGGTTGCGATACGGCACCGGTGCACTCAATTGCTCGGCCTGGCCTTGCAGGCAGGCCTGCATTTCCTGCACCACCACCTCGACGGCGGTGTGATCCAGCACCAAGTGATGGAACAGCAGCACGCCCAGCCAGCGGCCATTGGTCGCGTCGGCGGCACAGGCCAGGCGCATCAGCGGTGCCTGTGCCAGATCGAGGCGCAGTTGGCGTGGGTCGAAACGGTCGCGAAGGGCTTGCAGGGCATCGCCTGCAGAGGCTTCTAGCTGGACTCGTTCGACACTCAGGCTGGCCTCGCGCCAGACCACCTGCACCGGTTGCTCCAGCCCGTCCCACAGTACTGCGGTGCGCAGGATGTCATGGCGTTGCACCACCTGCTGCAAGGCCTGGGCGAAACGCTCGACCTGCTGTTCGCTATCGAAGGCGAACAGCACCTGTAGCACATAGGGGTCGCCTTCGCTGGCGGCCAGGTGGTGGTAGAGAATGCCTTCCTGCAGCGGTGCCAACGGGTAGATATCCTGCACATTGGCCGCGCCGCCGGGCACGCTGTCGACGATACGCTGGATGCTTGCCTGATCCAGCTCGATCAGCGGCAGCAGCTCCGGGGTAATGTGCGTGCAACCCTCAGGGATCAGGTTGGCCGGTACGCTCAACTGTTCCTGCTCACCCACAGCAGCCGCCAGCGCGGCCAGGGTCGGCTGGTTGAACAGCACCCGCACATCGGCGCTCAGGCCCTGCTGGCGCAGGCGTTCGATCAGTTTCACTGCCAGCAGCGAGTGGCCGCCCAGCTCGAAGAAGTGATCGTGACGGCTCACCCGCTCGACACTCAGCAGGTCTTGCCAGATCTGCGCGAGTTTTTCCTCCATCTCGCCTTGCGGCGCTTCATAGGCACGGCTGGCCAACGCCGAGGCATCCGGCGCCGGTAGCGCCTTGCGATCCAGCTTGCCGTTGGCGGTCAGTGGCCACTGCTGCATCACCACGTAGGCGGCAGGCAGCAAATGTTCGGCCAGGCGCGTCTGCAACTGGCTGCGCAGGCTGGCCGCGTCCAGGTCGCCCTCGCCCATCACATAGGCCACCAGGCGTTTGTCACCGGGCACGTCCTCGCGGGCGATCACTACCGCTTCGCTCACGCCAGCGCAGGTCTGTAGCTGTGCTTCGATTTCGCCCAGTTCGATACGGAAACCGCGGATCTTCACCTGGTCGTCGTTACGGCCCAGATACTGCAGCTCGCCGTCCAGCGACCAGCGCGCCAGGTCGCCGGTACGGTACAGGCGGCCCAAGGTTGGGTGCTGAATGAAGCGTTCGGCGTTCAGCTCAGGGCGGTTCAGATAACCGCGCGCCACGCCGGCACCGCCAACGTACAGCTCGCCGATAACACCTTCCGGCAGCGGCTCACGATTGCCATCCAGCACGTAGATGCTCAGGTCGGCCAGGGCCTGGCCGATCGGGCTCACTCCAGCCAGGGCATCGGCGGGCGTCAGGGCGCGATAGGTCACGTGCACCGTGGTTTCGGTGATGCCGTACATGTTCACCAGTTGCGTACCGGCATTGCGCACTTGCGCGTACCAGGGCTTGAGCAGCGCGGTGTCCAGCGCCTCGCCACCGAAGATCACCTGGCGCAAGGAATGCGATTGCTCACTGCTGGCCTGAGCGGCGATCAGCGAGCGGAATGCGCTCGGCGTCTGGTTCAGCACCGTGACGCCACGTTCGCAAAGCAGTTCGTAGAAGTCCTGCGGCGAGCGGCTGATGGCATACGGCACGATGACCAGCTCGCCACCGTGAGCCAAGGCACCCCAGATCTCCCAGACCGAGAAGTCGAAGGCCACCGAGTGGAACAGGGTCCATACGTCGCTAGTGCCGAAGTTGAACTGCGCCTGGGTGGCGCTGAACAGCCGGCTGACATTGCCGTGCTCGACCTGCACCCCTTTCGGCAAACCGGTGGAGCCGGAGGTGTAGATCACATAGGCCAGGTGGGAAGCCGAAACCTCAACGTCCGGGTTGCCTTGTGGTTGGTCGCCCAGTGAGTCCATATCGATCAGCAGTGCTGAGGTATTCAGCAGCCCCGCCGTTGCGCCCTGCACCAGCACGGCTTTCGGCGCGCAATCCTGCAACTGGTAGGCCAGGCGTTCAGCCGGGTAATCCGGATCCAGCGGCACATAGCCGGCACCCGCCTTGAGCACGCCGAGCAGGCCGACGATCAGTTGTGGGCCGCGCTCCAGGCACAGGGCCACGCGGTCATCGGCACCGATGCCTTGGGCCAGCAGATGATGCGCGACCTGGTTGGAGCGGGCGTTGAGCTCGCCGTACGTCAGGCTCTGTTCCTCGTAGCGCAGCGCGATGGCTTGCGGTCGGGCCAGCGTCTGGGCCTCGAACTTATGGTGTACTGCCGGGGTATTGGCGCACGGCTGGGTGTCGCCGCCCAGGGCCAGCAGACGCTGACGCTCGGCCGTATCCAGCAGGCCCAGCTGTTCAAGGGTGGTGTCAGGAGCGTGCTCCAGGGCCTCGACCAGCGCTGCGAGCACCTGTTGCATGTAGCCGCACACGCGGGCAGCCCCAATACGTGCATCGGCCATCACGGTCAGGGTGAAGTCCTGGCCCAGGTCATCCACCGATAGGCTCAGCGGGTAGTTGGTGCGCTCTTCGCCGCTAAGCGCCTGGATGCCTTCCCAGGCCGCCTGATCGTCGCTTGGCTGGCCCTGCAGATGGCGGAAGTTGAGCAAGGCGCTGAACAGCGGCGCCGGTGCGGCGACACCGCTGCAACGCTGGGCCAGCACCAGCGAGGCATGCTCGTGGGCCAGCAAGGCGCTGAGCCGTGCGTGCGCCTGGCGTACGCCTTCACGCACGCCCTGCCCGGTCAGCGTCAAACGCAGTGGCAAGGTATTGATGAACATGCCCAGCGCACGGCCGGCCCCCTCGCCGGCCTGCAGGCGACCGAGCAGAACGGTGCCGAAGACTACGTCTTCACGTCCGGCCAGGGTGCCCAGCACGCGGGCCCAGGCCAGGTGATACAGGCTGGCGGCGCTGACGCCCAGGTAACGGGCCTGGGCCCGCAGGCGTCGGCCGAGCGCAGGCGCGACCGGCTCGCGAACCTCCTGGATGCCCTGGCCGCTGCCCTGCACTTCACGGATGCCCAGTGGCAGGGTCGGCTCGTCGATATCGCCCAGTTGCTCGCGGAAGAACGCCTCGTGGGCTTCGCGGCTCACGCCCAGGCGTGCCTGGGCCACATAGTTGCGGTACGGCACCTGGGCCGGCAGGCGCGCGCCGTTGCCGGCCATCAGTGCACCGATCTCGGCGCTGAGCAGGCCCAGCGAAGTGGCGTCGTCGACCAGGTGATGGAAACGCAGCAGGCCCAGCCAGCGGCCTTGCTCGGGGTCTTCGCAGTAGTCGATACGCAGCAGCGGTGCCTGAGTCAAGTCCAGGCGGTGCTGACGCGGATCCAGCGCGGCGCACAGTCGCTCGGCCACGCTGCCCGGTGCGTCGGGCAAGGCCACCGGCTCCAGTGGCAGCGGCGCCTCGCGCCATACCACTTGCACTGGCTCATCGAGCCCTTCCCACAGCACTGCGGTGCGCAGGATGTCATGCCGCGCGATGACCCCTTGCAGGGCCTCGGCGAACTGCTGCAGGCGAGCGCGGTTGTCGAAGGCGAACAGCGCGTATTGCAGGTAGGGGTCGCCCTGCTCGGCGATCAGATAGTGATAAAGGATGCCTTCCTGCAGCGGCGCCAGCGGGTAGATGTCCTGCACGTTGGCGACACCACCCGGTACCGCCTGGGTGATCCGCTCGATACTGGCCTGGTCCAGTTCGATCAGCGGCAGCATATCCGGGGTGATCTGTGTACAACCGACAGGAATCAGGTTGGCCGGCACCCTGACCTGCTGCTGTTCGCCGACGGCCGCGGCCAGCGCGGCCAGGGTCGGCTGGTTGAACAGCACCCGCACATCGGCGTTCAGGCCTTGCTGGCGCATGCGCTCGATGAGCTTCACCGCCAGCAGCGAATGACCGCCCAGCTCGAAGAAATGATCGTGGCGGCCGACACGCTCGACACCCAGCAGGTCTTGCCAGATTTGCGCCAGTTGCTGTTCGGTGTCGCCTTGCGGCGCTTCGTAGGTGCGCCGCGCCAGGGCCTCGGCATCCGGGGCCGGTAAGGCCTTGCGATCCAGCTTGCCGTTGGCAGTCAGTGGCCATTGCTGCATCACCACATAGGCAGCAGGCAGCAAATGTTCGGCCAGACGCGTCTGCAACTGGCTGCGCAGGCTGGCCGCGTCCAGGTCGCCCTCGCCCATCACATAGGCCACCAGGCGTTTGTCACCGGGCACGTCCTCGCGGGCGATCACTACCGCTTCGCTCACGCCAGCGCAGGTCTGTAGCTGTGCTTCGATTTCGCCCAGTTCGATACGGAAACCGCGGATCTTCACCTGGTCGTCGTTACGGCCCAGATACTGCAGCTCGCCGTCCAGCGACCAGCGCGCCAGGTCGCCGGTACGGTACAGGCGGCCCAAGGTTGGGTGCTGAATGAAGCGTTCGGCGTTCAGCTCAGGGCGGTTCAGATAACCGCGCGCCACGCCGGCACCGCCAACGTACAGCTCGCCGATAACACCTTCCGGCAGCGGCTCACGATTGCCATCCAGCACGTAGATGCTCAGGTCGGCCAGGGCCTGGCCGATCGGGCTCACTCCAGCCAGGGCATCGGCGGGCGTCAGGGCGCGATAGGTCACATGCACCGTGGTTTCGGTGATGCCGTACATATTCACCAACTGGGTACCCGCATTACGCACTTGCGCGTACCAGGGTTTGAGCAGCGCGGTATCCAGCGCCTCACCGCCGAAGATCACCTGGCGTAGCGAGTGCGACTGCTCACTGCTGGCCTGCGCGGCGATCAGCGAGCGGAAGGCACTGGGTGTCTGGTTCAGCACCGTGACGCCGCGTTCGCAAAGCAGTTCGTAGAAGTCCTGCGGCGAACGACTCAGCGCGTACGGCACGATCACCAGTTCGCCACCGTGGGCCAGGGCGCCCCAGATCTCCCAGACCGAGAAGTCGAAGGCCACGGAGTGGAACAGGGTCCATACGTCGCTGGTGTCGAAGTTGAACTGCGCCTGGGTGGCGCTGAACAGCCGGCTGACATTGCCGTGCTCGACCTGCACCCCTTTCGGCAGACCGGTGGAACCCGAGGTGTAGATCACATAGGCCAGATGCTGCGGATTGGGCGCGGCCACCTGCGGATTGTCAGTGGGCTGTTCGCCCAGCGACGCCAGGTCGATCAGCGGCGCGGATGTCTGCAACAGGCCCGCCGTGCTGCCTTGTACCAGGACGGCTTTCGGTGCGCAGTCCTGCAACTGGTAGGCCAGGCGTTCAGCCGGGTAGTTCGGATCCAGCGGCACATAGCCGGCACCCGCTTTGAGCACACCGAGCAGGCCGACGATCAGTTGTGGGCCGCGCTCCAGGCACAGGACTACAGGGTCATCGGCACCGATGCCCTGGGCCAGCAGATGATGCGCGACCTGGTTGGCGCGGGCGTTGAGCTCGCCGTACGTCAGGTTCTGCGCCTCGTAGCGCAGCGCGATGGCTTGCGGTCGGGCCAGCGCCTGGGCCTCGAACTGACGGTGCACCGCCGGGGTATCGGCGCACGGCTGGGTGTCACCGCCCAGGGCCAGCAGACGCTGACGCTCGGCGGGCGCCAACAGGCTCAGGTGTTCAAGGCTTTGATCAGGTCGCGTGGCCAAAGCATCGACCAGCGCTTCGAGAACGTTCTGCAAGTAATCGCAGACGCGTTGCGCGCCGATTGCGCCAGTGGCCAGGGCAGTGATGTCGAAACCATCGCCCAGGTCATCGACGTTCAGGGTCAATGGATAGTTGGTGCGCTCATGCCCGCTGAGGGCTTGCATGCCGGCCCAGGCCTGCTCGGCGTGCTGGCCGCTGGCGGCGACGCTGTGACGGTAGTTGAGCAAGGCGCTGAACAGCGGCGCCTGGCCCTGGATACCGCTGCAACGCTGGGCCAGCGCCAGGGGCGCATGCTCGTGGGCCAATAGCTGTGTCAGGCGCCGGTGCGCGTCGTGCACCGCCGCGCTGACACTGAGAGCGCTGAGGTTCAGGCGCAGCGGCAAGGTGTTGATGAACATGCCCAGGGCCCGGTCACTACCCTGCCCGGCGTTGAGGCGGCCGAGCAATACGGTGCCGAACACCACCTGCTCGGTGCCGGACACACGCCCCAGCAGCACCGCCCAGCCCAGGTGCACCAGGCTGGCGGCGCTGACCCCGAGCTTGCGCGCCTGTTCGCGCAGGCCCGCACTCAAGCTGGCAGGCAATGAGCGCTTGGCTTCCTCGATACCCAGGCCGTCGCCTTGCACGTCGTGCTCGCCGAATGGCAGGGTCGGCTCGGTCACGTCCGCCAGTTGCTCACGGAAGAAGGCTTCGTGGGCTTCGGCGCTGACGCCCAGGCGTGCCTGGGCCACGTAGTTGCGATAGGGCGCTGCGGCGCCCAGGCTGTCGCCCTGGCCCAGCAGCAGGGCCTGCATTTCTTCCTGCACCACCGCCAGGGCGGTGTGATCCAGCACCAGATGGTGGAACAGCAGCGTCAGTACCCAACGCCCGTTGGTGGCATCCTCGGCGCAGGCCAGGTGCAGCAACGGCGCGCGGGTCAGATCCATGCGGTAATGGCCAGCGTCGAAACGCTGTGCCAGTTGCTCCGTGGCCGTGCCGCCGCTGGCGCTCAGGCTGACCCACTCCGGTTCCAGCGCGGCCTGCCGGCAGACCACCTGCACCGGTTCGGTCAGGGCCTGCCAGTGCACGCTGGTGCGCAGGATGTCGTGGCGCGCCACGACCTGCTGCAAGGCCTGAATGAATGCCTCCAGGCGCTCACGGCTGTCGAAGGCGTACTGCGACTGCAGCACATAGGGGTCACCCTGCTCGGCACTGAGGTGATGGTAAAGAATGCCTTCCTGCAGCGGCGCCAGCGGGTAGATGTCCTGGATATTCGCCGTGCCGCCCGGAATTGCCGACACGATGCGGTCGATTTCGCTCTGTTGCAGCTCGACCAGCGGCAGCAGTTCCGGGGTGATCTGTGTGCAGCCTGGCGGGATCAGGTTGTCCGGCACCTCGATATCGGTGCTTTCACCCACGGCAGCGGCCAGTGCCGCCAGGCTTGGCTGGCTGAACAGCACACGCACATCGGCGCTCAAGCCCTGCTCGCGCATGCGCTCGACCAGGCTCACCGCCAGCAGCGAGTGACCACCCAGCTCGAAGAAGTTGTCATGCCGTCCGACCTGCTCCACACCCAGCAGGGTCTGCCAGATGGCCGCCAGGGTGCGTTCGGTGTCGGTCTGCGGCGCTTCGTAAGTACGGCTGATGACCGCATCGGCGCCAGGTACTGGCAGCGCTTTACGGTCAAGCTTGCCGTTGGCGGTCAGCGGCAGGCTGTCCAGCTGCACATAGGCGCTGGGCACCATGTACTCCGGCAGCTCACCTTGCAGATGATCGCGCAGCACCTCGATGGCCACGGCTTGCGCGGCGGTGAAGTAGGCAACCAGGCGTTTGTCGCCTGGGGTGTCTTCACGCAGCAGCACGGCGCTGGCCTGGATACCGGGGAATTGCGCCAGACGTGTTTCGATTTCACCGATTTCGATACGGAAACCGCGCAGCTTGATCTGGTTGTCGTTACGTCCCAGGTATTCCAGATTGCCGTCCACCAGCCAGCGCACCAGGTCGCCGGTGCGGTACAGACGGCCCAACTGAGGGTGCTGGATGAAGCGCTCGGCGGTCAGCTCTGGCTGGTTGAGGTACCCCACGGCCAGGCCATCGCCGCCGATATATAGCTCACCCGCCACGCCCAGGGGTGCCAGTTGTTGCTGGGCATCGAGCACATAGAGCTGGGTATTGGCCAGCGGCCGACCGATGGGCACGCTACCCTGCCCGGCTTCGCGGATCTCGTAGGTGCTGGAGAAGGTGGTGGCTTCGGTTGGGCCGTAGCCATTGAGCAGGTGTTGTGGTGCGCCGTTTTCAAGCACGCCGGCTATCACCGCCGGATCCAGCACGTCGCCGCCAACGATCAGGTAGCGCAGACGGCTGAAGGCCGGGTACAGGCTGGCGGCGTATTGATGGAACAGGCCGGCGGTCATCCACAGCACGCTGACTGCCTGCTCGGTAAGTAGCGCGGTAAAGCGGCTACGATCCAGCAACACATTCTGCTCGACCACCACCACGGCGCCGCCATTGAGCAGCGGTGCCCAGACTTCCAGGGTGCTGGCATCGAACGCCGGGTTGGCGGCAAAGGCCACGCGATCCTGGGCGTTGAATTCGGCATAGCCGTTGTTGATGACCAGACGTGCTACGGCGCGATGCGGCACCACCACGCCTTTTGGCTGACCGGTGGAGCCGGAGGTGTACATCACATAGGCCGGGGTATCGGCGGCCTGTTCAAGGCCGGGGTCATGCGCCGGCTGAGCACTGAGGTTCAGCGTATCGAGGGCCAGCCACTGGCGTGCCTGCGGCAGTGCCTCGCGGGCATAGCCCAGCACGCAAATCGCGTCGCTGTCCTCCAGCATGAACAACTGGCGCTCCACCGGAGCATGCACGTCCAGCGGCACATAGGCCGCTGCACACTTGAGCACCGCCAGTTGTGCGACCAGCAGGTCAGCCGAGCGCGGCAGCAGCAAGGCCACCTTGCTGCCTGGAACAACGCCTTGAGCGACCAGGTGATGAGCCAGCTGGTTGGCACGGGTGTTGAGCTCGGCGTAGTTCAGCTGAACCTCGCCGTCGGTCACGGCCAGGGCGTCCGGGCTGGTCTGGGCCTGGGCTGCGAACAGGCTGTGCAGGGTCTGCTCGCGTGGGTAGTCGCTGGCTGCCGGGTTGAAACCCAGCAGGTGCATGCGTTCGGCCTCGGGCAGTGTCGCCAGGTCTTGCAACGGCGTGCCGGGGGCGTGTTCCAGCGCCTTCACCAAACTCTGCACCGCGCAGGCCAGCGCCTCGCAGACACGCTGTGCACCGATGCTTTCCAGTGCCAGGGCGGTAAAGGCAAAACCTTCGCCCAGGTCATCCACCGAGAGGGTCAGCGGGTAGTTGCTGCGCTCCTGGTTACTCAGCAGCTCGACGCCCTCCCAGGCCGCCTGAAGCTGGGCCTGATCCGCGGCCTGGGCGATGGCGCTGTGGCGGTAATTGAACAAGGTATTGAACAGCGGCGCCGGTGCCGCGACGCCGCTGCAGCGCTGGGCGACGGCCAGCGGCGCGTGCTCGTGGGCAAGCAACTGGCTGAGGCGCTGGTGCGTGGCCTTGACGGCCTGGCGCAGCGGGCGCCGGTCGATATCCAGGCGCAGCGGCAAGGTGTTGATGAACATACCCAAGGCGCGGTCGGCCCCGGCACCGCCCTGCAGGCGGCCCATCAGCACGGTGCCGAACACCACGGCATCCTGGCCGCTGGCAGTACGCGCCACCAGGCCCCAGGCCAGGTGCAGCAGGCTCGCGGCACTCACGCCCAACAGGCGCGCCCGCTGGCGTACGCGCAGCGCCAGGTCATGTTCCAGAACCAGGCTGGCTTCTTCGACCTGGCCGCTGGTCGCCGCCGTGTACGCCAGGCTTGGCTGGTCGATATCGCTCAGCATTTGCCTGAAGAACGCCTCATGGGCGTCCTGGCTCAGGCCGGCGCGGGCCTGCGCCACGTAATTGCGATAAGCCTGCGGTGCCGGCAAGGTCGCGCCCTGCCCCTGCAATAGCGCCTGCATTTCTTCGCGCACGATTTCCAGCGCGGTGTGATCCAGCGCCAGGTGATGGAAACGCAGCAGCAAGGCCCAGTGGCCATGCTCGGCGTCCTGTGCGAAGGCCAGGCGCATCAGCGGTGCCTGGGACAGATCCAGGCGTTGCCGGGTGCTGTCGAACTGCGCACGCAATTGCTCGCTGGCAGGCCCTTGGCCCGCGATGGCGTCGAAGCTTTCTACCACCAGTTGCGCCTGGCGCCAGACCACCTGCACCGGGGCCTCCAGGCCCTGCCAGTGCACGCTGCTGCGCAGAATGTCATGGCGGTCGATGACCTGCTGCAAGGCCTGGGCAAAGGTCTCGATGCGCGCACGACTATCGACCTGGAACAGCGCCTGCAGCACATAGGTGTCCCCCTGCTCGGCACTCAGGTGATGGAACAGGATGCCTTCCTGCAGCGGCGCCAGAGGATAGATGTCCTGAATGTTCGCCGCGCCGCCCGGAATCTGCGCGGTGATGTGATCGATCTCGGCCTGTTGCAGCGTCACCAGAGGCAGCAACTCCGGGGTAATCAGGGTGCAGCCTTCGGGAATCAGGTTATCCGGCACCCGCACGTCGTGACTGCCGCCCAAGGCGGCGGCCAACGCTGCCAGCGTCGGCTGGCTGAACAGCACACGCACATCGGCACTCAAGCCCTGTTCGCGCATGCGCTCGACCAGACTCACCGCCAGCAGCGAGTGACCGCCCAGCTCGAAGAAGTTGTCGTGGCGACCCACCTGCTCCACGCCCAGCAGGGTCTGCCAGATCGTGGCCAGGGTGCATTCGGTGTCGGTCTGTGGGGCTTCATAGCCTCGGCTGATCAGCGCATCGGTACCCGGGATCGGCAGTGCCTTGCGATCCAGCTTGCCGTTGGGCGTCAGCGGCAGAGCGTCCAGATAGACATAGGCGGCCGGCACCATGTACTCCGGCAACTGGCCTTGCAGGTGTTCACGCAGGCTCTGGATATCCCGTTGCTCGGCACCGGTGTAGTACGCCACCAGGCGAAGATCGCCCGGCACATCCTCACGGGCCATGACCACCGCGTCCTGAACGCCCTCGCAACCCGCCAGGCGCGCTTCGATTTCGCCCAGCTCGATACGGAAACCACGGATCTTCACCTGGTCGTCGTTGCGGCCCAGGTATTCCAGATTGCCGTCCGGCAGCCAGCGCGCCAGGTCACCAGTGCGATACATACGCGCACCCGCTTCAGCGCTGAACGGATCGGCCAGGAAGCGCTCGGCGGTCAGATCGTCGCGGTTCAAATAGCCCCGTGCCACGCTGGCACCGCCAATGTACAACTCGCCGGCCACGCCCAAAGGCACCGGTTGGCGATGTGCATCGAGCAGGTAGAACTGCGTATTGCCCACCGGCTTGCCGATATGCGGCACGAAGCCATCGGCCCGATCCATGGCCACCCAACTGGAATAGGTGGTGGTTTCCGATGGGCCATAGAGATTGCACAGGCGCTGCACCGAGGTCTCGGCGAAGAGTTTCTCTACCAGCGAACCCTTCAAGGCTTCACCAGCGACGTTGACGGTATGCACGCCTTCGTTGAGGCCGCCGGATTCCAGCAGCGCCTTCAAGGCCGACGGTACGGTGTTGATCAGGCTGACATTCGCCTCGCGCGCCGCCAGGGCGTTCTCGACCACGTGCACGCAGCCGCCAGTGGTCAGCGGCGCAAAGCACTCGTAGACCGCCAGGTCGAAATTCAGCGAGGTAGAGAACAGCGTGTTCTGCAGCACTTCAGGCTCGAAGGCCTGCTGTGCCCAGGTGAGGAAGTTGACCGCGTTGCGATGCTCGATCATCACGCCCTTGGGCAAGCCGGTGGAGCCGGAGGTGTAGATCAGGTACGCCAGGTTGGACGAGGTCAGGCTTGGCACCACCGGGTTGCCCTGTACCTCGCAGATCCAGTCGAAGCTATCCAGATTTACCACCGATCGGTCGCCAAGCAGCGCCAGGGTGGCGTCCTGGCCAATCACCGCCGCTGGTTCGCTGTCTTGCAGCATGTAGGCGATACGTTCAGCCGGGTAATTGGGATCCAGCGGCACATAGGCACCGCCGGCCTTGAGTACGGCGAGCATCGCCACCAGCATCGAAGTACCGCGTTGCAGGCAAATACCGACGCGGGCATCCGGCACCACGCCCTGGGCAATTAGATGCTGGGCCAGTACGTTGGCGCGGGCGTTGAGTTCGGCATAGCTCAGGACGGTTTCGCCATGCACCACTGCCGATGCAGTCGGTGTGCGGGCTGCCTGTTCCTCGAACAGCCCCTGCAGGGTCTGCTGCTCGGGGTAGCTCATGGCCGTGGCATTGAACTGCTCCAGCAGCCGATCACGCTCCGCTGCGGGCACGATGGCCAGGGTATGCAGCGGCGCCTGTGGGCGCTGCTCCAGAGCCAGGGCCAGGCTGTGCAAGGCGGTTTGCAGGTAATCCACCACCTGCTGGGCATCGATGCCCGACTGGGCCAGGACGCCCAGCAACAGATCCTCACCCAGATCATCGACGTTCAGGGTCAAGGGATAGTGGGTGCGCTCCTCGCCAGCCACGCCTTCGATCCCGGCCCAGGCATTCTGGGCGGCCTGGCTGGCCTGGCCCGTGGCGCTGTGCCGGTAGTTGAGCAGCGCGTTGAACAGCGGCAGGCTGGCCGGTACGCCGCTGCAACGCTGCGCCAGGGCCAGCGAGGCGTGCTCGTGGGCGAGTAATTCGGTAAGCAGCCTGTGCGTGGCCTGGGCCCGCTCGGCCACAGCGCCACTGCCGGCGTCCAGGCACAGCGGCAAGGTATTGATGAACAACCCGATGGCACGGTCAGCGCCTTCGCCCGCCTGCAAACGGCCCATCAGAACGGTGCCGAACACCACCTCGTCGCGCCCGGCAAGCCGGCCCAGCACCAGGCCCCAGGCCAGGTGCAGCAGGCTGGCCAGGCTCACGCCCAACTGCCGGGACTGGCTGCGCAGTTGCCGGGCCAGTGCGGCCGGCAGCAACTGCCGTGCATGTTGCACCGGGTCGGCCTCGCTGACGACGCTGACCAGCCCGAACGGCAGCGTCGGCTCACTGATATGGCCCAGCATGCGGGTAAAGAAAGCTTCGTGTTCGGCGCCGCCGGCGCTGCGCCGCGCCTGGGCCACGTAGTTGCGATACGGCACGGAAGGCGCCAGTTGCGCCTGCTCGCCGAGCAGCCAGGCCTGCATTTCATGCTGCACGCTTTCCAGCGCCGCATGGTCGAGCACCATGTGATGGAACAGCAGGATGGCGACCCAGCGCTGCTGTTCCGGGTCGTGCGCCACCTTGAGCTGCAGCAGCGGCGCCGCGTGCAGGTCGAGGCGCAGGGTCTGCGGGTTCAGGCGCGCCTGCAACTGCGCCGCCACATCGCCCGCCGCCGGGTCTGCTTCGAGCTGTTCGACCGGTAGCTCTGCGTGGCGCAGCACCACCTGCACCGGGTGCTCGAGGCCTTCCCAGAACACCGCGCTGCGCAGGATGTCATGGCGGTCGATCACCGCCTGCAAGGCCTGGGTGAAGCGCTTCAGGCTGGCCTGGTCGGCGAGGCTGAACAGCGACTGCAACACATAGGGGTCACCCTGGCTGGCGGCTAGGTGGTGGTACAGCAACCCTTCCTGCAAGGGCGCCAGGGCGTAGATGTCCTGCACGTTGGCCACCCCGCCCGGCACCTGCGCCAGCAGGCGATCCAGGCTGGGCTGGCTGAGCTGCGCCAGGGGCAGCATGTCCGGGGTAATGTGCGTGCAACCCTCGCCAATGACATTGGCCGGCACACTGAAGGCCTGCTCTTCGCCTACCGCAGCGGCCAGCGCGGCCAGGGTCGGCTGACTGAACAGCACCCGTACATCGGCACGCAGGCCAGCCTGGCGCATGCGTTCCACCAGGCTCACGGCAAGCAGCGAGTGGCCGCCCAGCTCGAAGAAATGATCGAAGCGGCCCACTGCCTCGATGCCCAGCAACTCCTGCCAGAGGCCGGCCAGGGTCTGCTCGACCGGACCTTGTGGCGCCACATAGGCGCGGCTGGCAAAGGCCTCGGCCGCCGGGGCCGGCAAGGCACGGCGGTCGAGCTTGCCGTTGGCATTCAGCGGGAAGGCATCGAGCATGACGAAGGCGGCCGGCACCATGTAGTCGGCCAGGCGGCCCAGCAGCGCCTCACGCAGCCCTTGCGCCGTCGGCGTGGCGCCCGGATGGGCGATGACATAGGCCACCAGGCGTTTCTGCTCGCCGGGGGTGTCGCCCTGGCGCGCCACCACCACGGCATCGGCCACGCCTTCGCACTTGAGCAACTGGCTGACAATCTCGCCCAGCTCGATACGGAAACCGCGCAGCTTGATCTGCTCGTCGTTGCGCCCGTGATATTCCAGCACGCCGTCGGCACGCCAGCAGCCCAGGTCACCGGTGCGGTACAGGCGCGCGCCGGGCTCGCTGCTGAACGGGTCGGCGACAAACGCCTGCTCGGTCAGCTCCGGGCGGTTCAGGTAGCCCAGGGCGACGCCGTCGCCGCCGATGTACAGCTCGCCGACCACGCCAATTGGCGCCAGGCGCTGGTGGCGGTCAAGCACATAGACCTGGCCATTACCCACCGGGCGGCCGATGGGAATCGCCCCAGGGCCGACCGAATCGATTTTCCAGGTGGTGGAAAAGGTGGTGGCTTCGGTGGGGCCGTAGCCGTTGAGCAGGTGTTCAGGTGCACCATGCTCCAGAACCCCGGCGATCACCGCCGGATCCAGCACATCGCCGCCGACGATCAGGTAGCGCAGCCTGGCGAATACCGGGTACAACCCGGCGGCATACTGATGGAACAGCCCGGCGGTCAGCCATAGCACGCTCACCTCCTGCTCCTGCAGCAAGGCGGCGAAACGCTCGCGGGCCAGCAACACTGGTTGCGGCACCAGCACCAGGCACGCACCGTTGAGCAGCGCCGCCCAGGTTTCCAGGGTGCTGGCATCGAACGCCGGATTGGAGGCGAAGGCCACCCGGTCACTGCGGTGGAACTGCGCATAACCGTTGTTGAGCACCAGGCGAGTGATGCCACGGTGCGCGACCACTACCCCCTTGGGGGTGCCGGTGGAGCCGGAGGTGTACATCACATAGGCGCTGCTGCTGCCATCGCCCTGCGCTGCCAGGTTGCTGTCGTCACCCTCTTGCAGCAAGGCGTCATCCAGCACCAGGCAGCGCACGCCCTGGTTGGCCGACGTTGTGCTGGTACTGAGCAACAAGCGTGCCTGGCAGTCCGCGAGCATCGCCTGCACACGCTCGGCGGGGGCGTTGACATCCAGCGGCACGTAGGCTGCACCGCATTTGAGGACTGCCAGTTGGGCCACCAGCAGTTCGAAACTGCGCTCCAACGCCAGTGCCACGCGCTCGCCCGGTTCTACCCCTTCGGCCAGCAGGCGCCGCGCCAGGCGGTTGGCCCGGCTGTTGAGCGCCTGGTAACTGAGCACCACGCCATCGAGCAGCGCAGCCGGAGCCTCGGGCTGACGTCGTGCCCAGCCTTCAAACAGCGCCTGCACGCTGCTGTCACGCGGGTAGGCACGCGTGGTGTCGTTGAAGACATGCAATAGTTGCTGGCGTTCCTGAGCGGACAGGATGTCCAGTGCCTCGAGACCGGACTCGGGCTGCTGTTGCAGCGCAGCGGCCAGTTGCTCGAGGGCGTTGAGCAGATACCCGCCGATACGCTGGCTGCCGATACGGGCCAGGGCCAGCACGCTGATGATCATCTCGCTGCCCAGGTCATCCACCGACACGGTGATCGGGTAGTTGCTGCGCTCCTCGCCGCCGAGCACCTGCAGGCCCTGCCAGGCTTCACGGGCCTGGGCGCTGGCACTCTGCGCGGCGCTGCCGTGGCGATAGTTGAGCAGCGAACCGAACAACGGCGTAGGCGCGGCCACGCCGCTGCAACGCTGGGCCAGGGCCAGCGAGGCCTGTTCATGGCCGAGCAGCGCGGTCAGGCGTCGGTGCGTGGTCTTGACGCTGCCCGCCACACCCTCGCCGTCCAGGCGAATGCGCAGCGGCAAGGTATTGATGAACACCCCCAGCGCCTGTGCGGCGCCCTCGCCGCCCTGCAGGCGGCCCATCAGCACCGTGCCGAATACCACGTCATCGCGGCCGGTCAGGCGTCCGAGCACCTGGGCCCAGGCCAGGTGCACCAGGCTGGCACTGCTCACCCCATGATCGCGGGCCAGCCCGCGCAGGCGCTGCGCCAAGGATGTCGGCAACGGCAGCACGCTTTCTTCGATCGGCTCGTTGCTGCCCTGGGCGTCGGTCAGCCCGAACGGCAAGGTCGGCTCGTCGATGTCGCCGAGCATTTCGTGGAAGAACGCTTCATGACCCTGGCGCCCGCCGCGCTGCGCCATGTGCGCGACCTGGGCCACATGATTGCGGTAAGGCACTGCGGGCGGCAGGCTGGCTTCGGCGCCCAGCAGGAACGCCTGGGCTTCGGCCTGTACCCGCTCCAGCGCGGCGTGATCCAGCACCATGTGATGGAACGCCAGCAGCGCCACCCAGCGCCCGGCAGCCGGGTCATGTGCATAGGCCAGGCGCATCAGCGGTGCCTGTTGCAGGCTCATGCGGTAATGGCGGGTATCGAAGCGTTCGCGTAGCTGTGCCTCGATCGGCCCCTCTGCCGCGTCCAGGGCCACTTCCTCGACGGCCAGCTCCGCGCGTTGCCACACCACTTGCATGGGGGCATCCAGGCCTTCCCAGAGCAGCGCGGTGCGCAGGATGTCATGGCGGTCGATCACCGCCTGCAAGGCACGGGCAAACTGCTGCAGGCGTTCCAGGCTGTCGGCGGCCAGCAGCGTATGCAGGATGTAGGGGTCGCCCTGGGCGGCGGCCAGGTGGTGGTAGAGCATGCCTTCCTGCAGCGGGGCCAGCGGGTAGATGTCCTGCAGGTTGGCCGCACCGCCAGGCACCTGGGCCACGATCAGGTCGATCTGCTCCTGGGTCAGTTCGGCCAGCGGCAGCATGTCCGGGGTGATGCGAAACGCCGGGCTCAGCCAGTCGCCGCCGTGCTCTTCGACCAGTTCCAGCAAGCGCGGTTTGTGCAGACGCAGGCCTGCCACCAGCGCCTCGTCGAAGCCCTGGTCATCGCCGAGGATCACCAGGTCGCCATCCTCGTGCTGAAGGCGGATCGGGTGGCCGGAAATGGCTGCCATCAAGTCATTGAAGAGCATGGAAGTACCTGCGCTGTGAAAGTCCCTGGAAAATCGGCGGCATGCCCGATCAGTGGCGAAAAACTAAGGGATCGCCAGGGGGCTGTCTGTCACCGTAAGCCGGGACAAAAAAGCCACGCCGCAGGGGCGTGGCTTTTTCTCGGATGCCGCAGCAGGCGGAATCAGATGCGGCGTTTGCGTTGCAGCGCGGGGATGCGCGACGGCGGCACCTGCAAGCTCTGGCTGGGCCGCGTGGCCGCCGCCAGTGCGGCCAGGGTGGACTGGCCGAACAGCACCTGGATATCCACCTCCAGGCCCTGGCGTTCAAGCCGTTCCACCAGCGTCACCGCCAGCAGCGAATGCCCACCCAGTTCAAAGAAGTGGTCATGGCGGCCGACCTGTTCAAGGTTCAACAGCTCTTTCCACAGCTCCGCCAGCAGCGTCTCGGTTCCCGCTTGCGGCGCCTCGTAGCTGCGGCTTGGGTAAGCCGTGGCGTCCGGCGCGGGCAACGCCTTGCGGTCGAGCTTGCCATTGGGGGTCAACGGGAGGCTGGCCAGTTGCACATAGGCCGCAGGCACCATGTACTGTGGCAACTGCCCGTGCAGATACGCGCGCAGTGCCTCTGGCTGCAGGGGCTGCTCGGCACGCAGATAGGCCACCAGACGCAGGTCGCCTGGCGCATCCTCGCGGGCCATCACCGCCACATCCATCACCCCGGGGTGCTGCGCCAGACACGCCTCGATTTCGCCCAGCTCGATACGGAAACCACGGATCTTCACCTGGTCGTCGTTACGCCCCAGGTACTCCAGGTTGCCGTCCGCCAACCAGCGCGCCAGGTCGCCGGTTCGGTACATGCGCGCGCCCGGCTCGCGGCTGAATGGGTCAGCGAGGAAGCGTTCGGCGGTGAGATCGTCGCGGTTCAGGTAGCCACGGGCGACACCGGCACCGCCAATGTACAACTCGCCGGCCACGCCCAAAGGCACCGGCTGACGGTGCTCGTCGAGCAGGTAGAACTGGGTATTGCCCACCGGCTTGCCGATATGCGGCACGAAGCCGTTGGCACGATCCATGGCCACCCAACTGGAATAGGTGGTGGTTTCCGACGGGCCATAGAGGTTGCACAGGCGCTGCACTGAGGTTTCGGCGAAGAGCTTGTCGACCAGCGAGCCTTTCAAGGCCTCGCCGGCGACGTTGACGGTATGCACGCCTTCGTTCAGGCCACCGGATTCCAGTAGTGCTTTAAGTGCGGACGGTACGGTATTGATCAGGCTGACATTGGCTTCCCTGGCAGCCAGGGCGTTTTCCACCACATGCACGCAGCCCCCGGTGGTCAACGGCGCAAAGCACTCGTACACCGCCAGGTCGAAGTTCAGCGAGGTGGAAAACAGCGTGTTCTGCAGCACTTCAGGCTCGAAGGCCTGTTGCGCCCAGGTGAGGAAGTTGACCGTGTTGCGATGCTCGATCATCACCCCTTTCGGCAACCCGGTGGAGCCGGAGGTGTAGATCAGGTACGCCAGGTTGGACGAGGTCAGGCTTGGCACCACCGGGTTGCCCTGTACCTCGCAGATCCAGTCGAAGCTATCCAGATTTACCACCGATCGGTCGCCAAGCAGCGCCAGGGTGGCGTCCTGGCCAATCACCGCCGCTGGTTCGCTGTCTTGCAGCATGTAGGCGATACGTTCAGCCGGGTAATTGGGATCCAGCGGCACATAGGCACCGCCGGCCTTGAGCACGGCGAGCATGGCCAGCAGCATCGGCGCACCGCGTTGCAGGCAGATACCCACCCGCGCATCGGGCACTACACCCTGGGCGATCAGATGCTGCGCCAGCCGGTTGGCACGTTCGTTGAGCTGCGCATAGGTCAGCACCAGGCCGCCATGCGCCACGGCTTGGGCCACTGGCGTACGCGCCGCCTGCGCCTCGAACAGCCCGTGAAGGGTCTGCTCCTGCGGCCAGGGCATGGCGCTGGCGTTGAAGCTGTTGAGCTGCTCAAGTTCAGCGGCGCCTGGCAGCGCCACGCTGTCCAGGGCACGTTCTGGCTCGGCGACCATCGCACGCAGAACGCGTTCCAGATAATCCCGATGACGCTCGGCGGTAGCGGGCAGGAACAGCGCCGTAGCGTATTCCAGGCTGCCCTGCAGGCAACCGTCGAACTCGCCCAGCTCAAGGGTCAGGTCAAACTTGGCAGTTCCGGTCGGTGCCGGCAGGTTGCTCAGGCGCAGCTCACCCAGTGCCAACTCGCCAGGCGCCTGGTTCTGCCAGGCCAGCATGACCTGGAACAGCGGGCTGTAGGCCAGGCTGCGCAATGGCTTGACGCGCTCCACCACATGCTCGAACGGCACCGCCTGGCGGGCCTGGGCCTCCAGGCTCAGAGTGCGTACCTGTTGCAGCAGCGTGACACTGTCGACACCGTCTTCGAGCCTGACGGGCAGCGCCAGGGTGTTGGCGAACAGGCCGATCACGCCCTCCACCTGCTCGCTGGCACGGTTGGCGACCGGGGAGCCGATCACCACCTGGCGCTGGTCGGCCAGGCGTCCCAGCACCACCGCCCAGGCCGCCAGCACGGTCATGTACAGGGTGGCGCCATGACGCTGGCTGAAGGCCTTGAGCTGCGTGGTCAAGGCCGAATCCAGGCACACCGCCAGGCGTGCCCCGGCATAGCTCTGGGTGGCCGGTCGCGGCAGGTCGGTGGGTAGGCTGAGCAGCGTCGGCGCTTGGCTCAGGG
This sequence comes from Pseudomonas sp. GOM7, assembly GCF_026723825.1. NCBI lineage: Bacteria > Pseudomonadati > Pseudomonadota > Gammaproteobacteria > Pseudomonadales > Pseudomonadaceae > Pseudomonas > Pseudomonas sp. GOM7. Next base: position 2,789,866 of record NZ_CP113519.1, read on the forward strand.
TGTCTTGCCACCACTGCACCTGGGCCTGCCAGGCATCGCTTTGCAGCAGACGCTGCTGCCAAACGGCGTAGTCGGCGTATTGCACCGGCAGCGCTGGCAGCGGGTCAGCCTGGTTCTGGCTGAACGCCTGGTAGAGCGCGCTCAGTTCCTGAGTCAGGATGCCCATCGACACGCCGTCGGCAATCAGGTGATGCAGGGTGACCAGCAGCACGTGCTGGCGCTCTTCCAGGCGCACCAGGCAGGCACGCAGCAGCGGCCCGTTTGCCAGGTCGAAGGGGCTGCAGGCGTATTCCTCGCCGAGCGCGGCCAGCGCCGCCTGGCTGTCGGTGCGACCGCTCCAGTCGAGCTGGCGCAGGGCAAAGCCGCCCGGCGCCGACACGATGTGCTGCCGGCCCTGGTCGCGGAAAACGGTGCGCAGCACCTCATGGCGCTCGACGATACGCAGCAGCGCACGCTCCAGCGCCGGCGTGTCCAGCACGCCTTCCAGGCGCAGCGCAACCGGCAGGTGGTAGGCCGCACTGGCCCCCTCCAGCCGGGCCAGGAACAGCAGGCGTTGCTGGGCGAAGGTCAGCGGTGCCTGGCCCTGATGCCCGGCGGGGATGATCACCGGCGTCGCCACGCCATGCAGCGGCTCTAGCTGACGAGCCATGGCCTTGAGCGTGGGCTGCTCGAACAGCGCGCGCAGGCTCAGTTCCTGCCCCAGTTGCTCGCGGATCCGGGCCAACAAGCGCATGGCCAGCAGCGAGTGCCCGCCCAGGGCGAAGAAGTCATGCTCGCGACCGACCTGCGGCACCTGCAGCAGTGACGCCCACAGCTCCGCCAGGCGGGTTTCCAGCTCGCCCTGCGGGGCCACGTAATCGGCCACCGCGTCTACCTCCGGCAGCGGCAAGGCGTTGCGATCAAGCTTGCCGTTGGGGGTCAGCGGCAGGCTGTCCAGGTGCATGAAGCGTGTTGGCAGCATGAAGGCTGGCAGCGCCCGGCTCAGCGTATCGCGCAGCGAGGCCTCGGCCAGTGGCTGGCCGGTGTACCAGGCCACCAGTTGCAGATCGCCTGCGGCATCGGGGCGTGCGCCGACCACGGCCTGGCGCACTTGCGGCAAGCCGGCGAGCTGGGCTTCCACTTCGCCCAGCTCGATACGGTGACCACGGATCTTCACCTGGAAGTCGTTGCGACCGAGGAACTCCAGGCTGGCGTCGCTGCGGTAGCGCGCCAGGTCACCGGTGCGGTACATCCGTGCGCCTGGTACGAAGGGATCGTTCAGGAAACGCTCGGCGCTCAGTGCCGCACGGTTCAGATAACCGCGCGCCACCCCGTCGCCACCGATGTACAGCTCGCCCACCCCGCCCTCCGGCACCGGTTGCTGTTGCTCATCCAGCACGTAGAAGCGCGTATTGGCCAGTGGCCGCCCGATGCTTACCGTGGCGCCCTCGAAGGCAGCGTCGAGCACCTCACCGGCCGACGACCAGATGGTGGTTTCGGTCGGGCCATAGACGTTCCATAGCGCCGCCACCCTGGGTCGCAGGCGCTGCGCCAGTTCGCTCGGCAGTGCTTCGCCGCCGCACAGCGCCTTGAGCCCTGGCGCACCGGCCCAGCCGCTGTCCAGCAGCATGCGCCAGGTGGCCGGGGTGGCCTGCATGAGTGTCGCTTCGCTGTGCTCGATGGCGGCGGCCAGGCGCTGGGCGTCCTGCGCCTGTTCACGCGCCAGCAGCACGCAGCAGGCGCCGCGAATAAGCGGCAGGTACAGCTCCAGGCCGGCGATGTCGAAGCCCAGGGTGGTCAGCGCCAGCAGGCGGTCGTGGGCCTGCAGGTCGGTCAGTTCGGCCATCGCCCACAATAGGTTGACCAGGCCGCGCTGCTCGACCATCACGCCCTTGGGCTGGCCGGTGGAACCGGAGGTGTAGATCACGTAGGCCAGGTGCTCCGGCGCCCGTTCGCAAACTGGCGGGGTGTCGGGCTGGTGCTGCCTGGCCGCGTCGTCGGCCAGGGCGATCAGCGGGATGCCCTCGGCGGTTAGCGGGCCTGCCGTGCCGTCCAGGGTCAGCAGTGCCACCGGCGCGCTGTCCTGCAGCATGTAGTCCAGACGTTCGGCCGGATAGGCCGGGTCCAGCGGTACGTAGCAGCCGCCGGCCTTGAGGATACCCAGCAGGCCGACCAGCATCGGCAGCCCGCGTGGCACGCACAGCGCCACCGGGGCGTTGCGCCCGTCCAGCAGCGGTTGCAGGTGATGGGCCAGGCGGTTGGCCTGGCGCTCCAGCTCGGCGTAGCTCAACTGCTGCTCACCAAAGCTCACCGCGACCTGGCTCGGCGTGCGCTGCGCCTGGGCCTCGAACAGATCCTGCAGGGTGGCCTGGCGCGGGTAGTCGGCGGCGGTGGCGTTGAATTCGTAGAGCAGGCGCTGGCGTGCTGCGCCAGGCAGTACCTGCATCTGCTGCAGGGGCAGTTGCGGTTGCTGCTCCAGGGCCTCGATCAGGCTCTGCAGGGTGCACATCAGGTACTGCTGGACACATTGCGCATCCACCCCACCGGTGGCCTGTACGGTGACCTTGAAGCCGCGCCGGCCCAGGTCATCCACTGCCAGCGACAGCGGGTACGAGGTGCGTTCATGGGCCTGCAGGCCGGTAATGCCCTGCCAGGCCACATGCGCCTGCTCCGAGTCGTCCACCGGACTGTGGCGGTAGTTGAGCAAGGCGCCGAACAGCGGCGCCGGCGCGGCTACGCCGCTGCAACGCTGGGCCAGCGCCAACGGCGCCTGCTCATGGGCGAGCAATTCGCTGAGCCGGCGATGGGCCAGCTGCAAGCCATCGGTAACGCTGGCGCTGCCGGTGTCCAGGCGCAGCGGCAGGGTGTTGATGAACATCCCCACCGCGCGGTCGGCCCCTTCACCGCCACGCAGACGGCCCATCAGTACGGTGCCGAACACCACATCCTGGCGCCCGGCCAGGTGGCCGACCAGCACGCCCCAGGCCAGGTGCCAGAGGCTCGCCGCGCTGACGCCCAGGCGCTGGGTTAGCTGCCGGGCGCGTTCCGCCAGTGCGGGGTCGCAGGCGTGCTGCACCTCTTGCGGGGTACCCACGGCGGTATCCAGGCCAAATGGCAGGGTCGGTTCGCGAACGTCCTGCAACAGCTCATGGAAGAAGCGTTCGTCCTGCTCTGGCGTGGCGCCCTGGCACACCTGGGCGATGTAGTGGCGGTACGGCACCGGCTCCGGCAACTGGGCGGTCGGTTCGAGCATCAGGCGCTGCATTTCTTCGATGACCACGTCGAAGGCCACGTGGTCGAGGATCAGGTGATGGAACACCAGGGCCACCACGAAGCGCTGCATGGCGCCGTCCCAGGCGGCGTGCAGCTCCAGCAGGGGCGCATGACGCAGATCCATGCGGTAGCGGCTGGCGTCATGGCGCTGATGCATGCGCGCAACGGCATCGCCCTCGCCGGCCGGCAGTTCGATCACCTCGCAGCGCAGCCGCGCCTGGCGCAGCACCACCTGCACCGGACGCTCCAGCCCTTGCCAGAAGACGGCGGTGCGCAGTGCGTCATGCCGTTCGATCACCGCCTGCAGGGCGCGTGTCACCTGCTCCAGGCGCGCCTGGCTGTCGACGCTGAACAGCGACTGCAGAATGAACGGGTCTCCCTCGGTGGCGGCCGCGTGGTGGTACAGCAGGCCCTCTTGCAGGGGGGCCAGGGCATAGATGTCCTGTACGTTGGCGGCACCGCCCGGCACCTGCGCGACGATGGCATCCAGGCTGGCCTGATCGAGGCTTGCCAGCGGCAGCATGGCCGGCGTCAGTCGCGTGCAGCCTGGCGGAATCAGGTTGGCCGGAACCGTCTGTTCCTGTACCTGGCCCAGCGCAGCGGCCAGCGCGGCCACGGTCGGCTGGCCGAACAGCACTTTGACGTCGGCCGCCAGGCCCTGCTGGCGCATGCGCTCGATGAGCGTCACGGCCAGTAGCGAGTGCCCGCCAAGGCTGAAGAAGTTGTCTTGGCGACCGACCCTGGGCACCTTGAGCACGTCCTGCCAGAGTTGCGCGAGTTGCACCTCCAGCGGGCCCTGCGGTGCCTGGTAGACCTCTCCAGCGAGGGCCTGCGGATCGGGCGCCGGCAGCGCCTTGCGGTCGAGCTTGCCATTGCCGTTGAGCGGCCAGTGTTCCAGGCATATGCACGCTGCCGGCACCATGTAGTCGGGCAACGCGTCGCTCAGCCAACTACGCACCGTTTCCGGTGCCAGGGCCTGCTCGGCGGTGTAATAGGCCACCAGCAGCTTGCCGCCCGGTGCATCATCGCGCACCACGACGGCGCCCTGGTGCAGGCCCGGGCAGGCATGCAGGCGCGCTTCGATTTCACCCGGTTCGATGCGGAAACCACGGATCTTCACTTGGCCATCCTTGCGGCCCAGGTGTTCCAGGCGCCCGTCTTCCGACCAGCGCCCCAGGTCGCCGGAACGGTACAGCCGTGCGTCCGGCTCGGCGCTGAACGGGTCGCGGATGAAACTGCGTGCATCCAGCTCGGGGCGGTTCAGGTAACCCTGGGCCATGCCGTCTCCGCCGATGCAGATTTCTCCCGGCAACCCCTGCGGCAGCAACTGCTGGTGCTCATCGAGCACGTACACCTGGGTGTTGGCCAACGGCTTGCCGATGGGCACGAAATCCTGGCCCTCGGGCACCTCGGTCACCCACTCGGTGGTCGCGTAGGTGGTGGTCTCGGTCGGGCCATAGCAATGCACCAGACGCAAGTGCGGGGCAATCGCCAGCAGGTCGCGGAAGACCTGGGCGTCGGCACGCTCACCGCCACACAGCAGCACGCGCAGTTTCGCCAGGGCCGGGCCGATCAACGCCACGTACTGGTTGAACACTGCCGTGGTGACGAACAGCACCGTCACTTCGTGGTGCGCCAGCGCCTCGGCCAGGCGCGGCGGATCGAGCAACAGCTCATGGTCGATGACCACCACCTGGCCGCCGTTGAGCAGCGCGCCCCAGACTTCCATGGTGCTGGCGTCGAAGGCCGGGTTGGAGGCGAAAGCGAGGCGATCCTGGCTGTCGAAGTCGGCGTAGCCATTGTTGCGCACCAGCTTGACGATACCCCGCTGCACCGCGATCACGCCCTTGGGCGTGCCGGTGGAACCGGAGGTGTACATGATGTAGGCCGGCGTCAGGGCCGTACTGGCGCAGGGCGGGTTGTGCTGCGGGTAAGCGGCCAGCTCCAGGGTGTCCAGATCCAGCCGCGGTGTAGCCGGCGCCTCCAGGCTGCTGTGGCTGAGCAGCCAGGCCGCACCGCTGTCACCGAGCATGAAGCTCTGGCGCTCGGCAGGCGCATGGATGTCCAGCGGCACGTACACCGCTGCGCACTTGAGGATGGCTAGTTGCGCGACCAGCAGGTCGAGCGAGCGCGGCAGCAGGATCGCCACCGTGGTGCCGGCCACCACACCGCGTTCCCGCAGGCCATGCGCCAACTGGTTGGCCCGGGTGTTGAGCTGGGCATAGCTCAGGCGCTCATCGCCGTGGACCGCTGCGGTCGCCTGCGGCCGTTCGGCCACCTGGCTCTCGAACAGCGCCTGCAGGGTCGCTTCGCGGGGGTAAGGCCTGGCAGTGGCATTGAAGGCTTCCAGCAGTTGCTGGCGTTCATCTGCATTCACCACTGGCAACGCGCACAACGGCGCCTGGGGTTCGCATTCCAGCGCATCGGCCAGGGCCGCCAGCGTGGCACACAGGCGCTGGCCAATGGCCGATGCATCCAGGCCTTGCGCGGCCAGCACCGTGACACTGAAGGCTTCGCCCAGGTCATCCACCGACACCGCCAGCGGATAGTGGGTGTGCTCCTCGTTGGCCAGGGCTTCGATGCCTTGCCAGGCCTGCGCGCTGCTGGCCGAGTTGTCTACCGCGCTGTGACGGTAATTGAACAGGCTGTTGAACAGCGGTGCCGGCGCCGCGACGCCACTGCAGCGCTGGGCCAGCGACAGTGACGCGTGCTCGTGAACCAGCAGCCCGCTGAGCCGGGCATGGGTGTCGCGCAACGCTTCGCTCAGCGGCCGCGCATCGATGGCCAGGCGCAGCGGCAGGGTATTGATGAACATGCCCAGGGCACGGTCGGCCCCCTCGCCGGCCTGCAGGCGGCCCATCAGCACCGTGCCGAACACCACCTGCTCGCGACCGGCCAGTGCGGCCAGCACGCGCCCCCAGGCCAGGTGCATCAGGCTGGCGGCACTGACACCACGCTGCCGGGCCTGGGCACGCAGGCGCAGACCAGTGCCTCTGTCGAGGGGCAGCCGCGCTTCGCTGCTGCCATCGAGCTGCGAAACCGGATGTCCATAGGCCAGGGTGGGTTCGTCGATGTCACCGAGCATGTCTCGGAAGAAGGCTTCCTGCGCGGCCTGCCCGGCGCCTAGCCGAGCCTGTGCCACATAGTTGCGGTAAGGCATAGCCGGCGGCAGGCGCTGGCCTTCACCCAGCAGCAGGGCCTGCATGTCCTGACGCACCACTTCCAGGGCGGTGTGGTCGAGGATCAGGTGGTGGAACAGCAACAGCATCACCCACTCGCCACTGCCGGGGCAGCGTGCGCAGGACAGCCGCAACAGCGGCGGTTGACGCAGATCGAAACGGTAGGCGCCCTCGCCTACCTGCGCCTGCAGTCGCTCGGCCAGCGTAGCGTCAGGGCCATCCAGCTCCAGCCGCTCGACCACCAGCGAGGCCTGGCGCAGAACCACCTGCAGCGGTTGCGACAGTTGCTCCCAGAACACCGCGGTGCGCAGGATGTCGTGGCGGTCGATCACCCCTTGCAGCGCCTGGCAGAAGTCTGCCAGGCGCTGATCGTCGGCCGCCTTGAAGGTCGCCTGCAACACATAAGGGTCACGCCCTTCGGCGCTGAGGTGGTGATAGAGGATGCCTTCCTGCAGCGGCGCCAACGGGTAGATGTCCTGGATATTCGCCGCGCCGCCAGGCACCTGAGCACTTATGCGGTCGATTTCGCTTTGTTGCAGCTCCACCAGCGGCAGCAGTTCCGGGGTGATCCGGGTGCAGCCCTGTGGAATCAGGTTGTCCGGCACTTTGATGTCGTTGCTTTCCCCTACGGCAGCAGCCAGCGCGGCCAGCGTAGGCTGGCTGAACAGCACGCGCACATCGGCACTCAGGCCCTGTTCGCGCATGCGCTCGACCAGGCTCACCGCCAGCAGCGAGTGGCCACCCAGCTCGAAGAAGTTGTCGTGCCGCCCCACCTGCTCCACACCCAGCAGGCTCTGCCAGATGGCTGCCAGGGTGCGTTCGGTATCGGTCTGCGGCGCTTCATAGGCGCGGCTCAGCAATGCACTGGCATCCGGCGCTGGCAGGGCCTTGCGATCAAGCTTGCCATTGGCCGTCAGCGGCAGGCTGTCCAACTGCACATAGGCGCTCGGCACCATGTACTCCGGCAGCTCACCTTGCAGATGATCGCGCAGGGCTTCGATGGCCACGGCTTGCGTGGCGGTGAAGTAGGCAACCAGGCGTTTGTCGCCCGGCGTGTCTTCACGCAGCAGCACGGCGCTGGCTTCGATACCGTTGTATCGGGCCAGGGAGGCTTCGATTTCGCCCAGTTCGATACGGAAACCGCGCAGCTTGATCTGACTGTCGTTACGCCCCAGGTACTCCAGGTTGCCGTCCGCCCGCCAGCGCACCAGGTCGCCGGTACGGTACAGGCGACCCAGTTCGACGTGCTGGATGAAGCGCTCGGCAGTCAGCTCCGGCTGGTTGAGGTACCCCACGGCCAGGCCATCGCCGCCGATATACAGCTCACCCGCCACGCCCAGCGGTGCCAACTGCTGCTGGGCATCCAGGACGTATAGCTGGGTGTTGGCCAACGGCCGACCGATGGGCACGCTGCCCTGCCCGGCTTCGCGAATCTCGTAGGTGCTGGAGAACGTCGTGGCCTCGGTCGGGCCGTAGCCATTGAGCAGGTGCTGCGGCGCGCCGTTTTTAAGTACGCCGGCGATCACCGCCGGATCCAGCACGTCGCCGCCAACGATCAGGTAGCGCAGGTGGCTGAAGGCGCCGTACAGGCTGGCGGCGTATTGATGGAACAGGCCAGCGGTGAGCCACAGCACGCTGACCGCCTGCTCGCTGAGCAATGCAGCAAAGCGCGCGCGATCCAGCAGGATGTTCTGCTCGACCACCACCACGGCGCCGCCATTGAGCAGCGGTGCCCAGACTTCCAGGGTGCTGGCATCGAACGCCGGGTTGGCGGCGAAGGCCACGCGATCCTGCGCGTTGAACTCGGCATAGCCGTTGTTCAGCACCAGGCGGGCGACGGCACGATGCGGCACCACCACGCCTTTTGGCTGACCAGTGGAACCGGAGGTGTACATCACGTAGGCCGGGGTATCGGCGGCCTGCTCCACTGTCAGGTCGTGCCTGGCTTCGCCGCTCAGATCGAGGCGATCCAGATCCAGACGCGGCAGGTCGTGGGCACCCGGTTCGTGGCTAAGGCTGATCAGGCACGCCGCCTGGCAGTCGTCGAGCATAAAGGCCTGACGCTCCACTGGAGCATGCACGTCCAGCGGCACATAGGCTGCGGCGCACTTGAGCACGGCCAGTTGCGCGACCAGCAGGTCAGCCGAGCGCGGCAGCAGCAAGGCCACCTTGCTGCCTGGAACAACGCCTTGAACGACCAGGTAATGAGCTAGCTGGTTGGCACGGGTGTTGAGTTCGGCATAGCTCAGCAGAACCTCGCCATCGATCACGGCCAGGGCGTCCGGGCTGGTCTGGGCCTGGGCTGCGAACAGGCCGTGCAGGGTCTGCTCGCGCGGATAGTCGCTGGCTGCCGGGTTCAACGCCAGGAGCTGCGCGCGCTGCGCCGCTGGCAGCACGTGCAGATCCAGCAATGGCGTATGGCCGCCCAGTTCCAGGGTCTTGGCTAGTTGTTCCAGCACGCAGCCCATGGCGGCTGCCACTGCTGCGGCATCGATGTCGCGCAGTGCTTGCACGGTGAGGCGCAGGGATTGGCCGAAGTCATCCACCGACAGTAGCAAGGGATAGTTGGTGCGCTCTTCGGCGCTCAGCGTGGTGATGCCCTGCCAGGCTTGGGCGGCAGCGGCGTCGGTCACGGCGGGAGCCGCGGAGTGGCGGTAATTGAACAGGCTGTTGAATAGCGGCGTCGGTGCTGCCACCTGGCTGCAGCGCTGCGCCAGGGCCAGCGGCGCCTGCTCGTGGTTCATCAGGGCGATCAGGCTGCCATGGGTGGCCTTGAGCGCCTGAGCCACGCTCTGTTCGCGCAGCACCACACGCATCGGCAGGGTGTTGATGACCATGCCCAGCAACTGCCCGCCACGCTGGGCGCGCGACAGGCTGCCCAGCAGCACGGTGCCGAACACCGCCTCATCACGTCCGGCCAGCGCGCCAAGCAGCCGCGCCCAGGCCAGGTGGCACAGGCTGGCGGTACTGACGCCATGCTGGCGAGCCTGCTGATGCAGGCGCTGGCACAGCGCGACCGGCAGGTCGTGATGCGCCTCCAGCACATCCTGGCCATCGCCCAGCACGTCATATTGGCCGAACGCCAGGGTCGGCTCGCTGACGTCACCGAGCATCTGCGTGAAGAACGCCTCGTGCTCCTGTTTCGAGCCGGCGCGCCGTGCCTGTTCCACATAAGCACGGTACGGCAGCGCCGGCGGCAGGCTGGCACCCTGGCCCAGCAGCAGGGCCTGCATTTCCTGCTGTACCACCGCCAGTGCCGCGTGGTCGATGGCCAGGTGATGGAACAGCAGCGTCGCCTGCCAGCGCTGTTCGGTGCGGTCTTCACCGACCAGCAGATGCAACAGCGGGGCCTGGCTGAGATTCAGGCGATGCTGGCGCGGGTCGACCTTGGCGGGCCATTGGCTGGCCAGCGGCTGCTGCGGGTCGAGTTCGTTACTGATGTCGGTGACTTTCAGGCGCGCCTGGCGCCATACCACCTGCAGCGGCGCATCGAGCTGCTGCCAATGCAGCGAGGTACGCAGGATGTCGTGGCGGTCGATCACTCCCTGCAGGGCAGCGCAGAACTGCTCCAGGCGTTCCCGGTTGGCCAGGGTGAAGCTCGACTGCAACAGGTAGGGATCGCCCTGGCGTGCGCTGATGTGGTGGTAGAGGATGCCCTCCTGCAGCGGCGCCAGCGGGTAGATGTCCTGCACGTTGGCGGCGCCGCCCGGCACGCTGGCGGCAATCCGCTCTAGCTGTGCCTGGCTCAGCCCCAGGTGTGGCACATGCTCGGGCGTGAGGCGCGCGCAGCCCTCGGGAATGCCCGGCGCCTGAGCGGCCGTGTCGCCGCCTTTGAGATGCTGCAGCAGGGCCGGCTTGTGCTCCTTGATCAAGGCCAGCGTGGCAGGCTCGGCCAGCGACTGCTTGCGTCCACGCACCAGCAGTTGGTCTTCGTTCAGCGACAGCTCGATGCCCTTGTCTTCCAGTACAGCCAACAGGTCGATCACATTCACAGCACAATCTCCGTCTTTTCCAGCGCCGCGACGTATTGCGCCAGTGTTGGTTGTTCAAACAGCAGCTTCACGTCGGCCTCCAGACCGACCTGGCGCAGTTTTTCCATCAGGCTCACCGCCAGCAGCGAATGGCCGCCCAGGGCGAAGAAGTCGTCGTGGCGGCCTACCCGCTCCACGTTCAGCACGGCGGCCCACAGCGCCGCCATGCTGCATTCGTCTTCACCTTGGGGTGCTTCATAGTCCGTTTGCGCCAGGGCGCCGTCCTGCGGTGCGGGCAAGGCCTTGCGATCGAGCTTGCCGTTGGGCGTCAGCGGCAATGCCGCCAGGTGCACGTAGGCGCTCGGCACCATCCAGGCCGGCAGTTCGGCCAGCAGGTGGGCCCGCAGGGTTTCCGGTTCCGGCATGCCGGCCTCGGTGGTGAACCAGGCCACCAGGCGCAATTCACCGCTGGCATCCGGCACAGCGCCGACCACCGCCTGGCGCACCTGGGCCTGGGCGGCCAGGCGGGCTTCGATCTCGCCCAGCTCGATACGGTGACCACGGATCTTCACCTGGAAGTCGTTGCGCCCCAGGAACTCCAAGCTGGCGTCGCTGCGGTAGCGCGCCAGGTCACCGGTGCGGTACATCCGTGCGCCTGGTACGAAGGGATCGTTCAGGAAACGCTCGGCGCTCAGTGCCGCACGGTTCAGATAACCGCGCGCCACCCCGTCGCCACCGATGTACAACTCGCCCACCCCGCCCTCCGGCACCGGTTGCTGCTGTTCATCCAGCAGGTAGAAGCGTGTGTTGGCCAGTGGCCGCCCGATGCTTACCGTGGCGCCCTCGAAGGCAGCGTCGAGTACCTCTCCAGCCGACGACCAGATGGTGGTTTCGGTCGGGCCATAGACGTTCCACAGCTTCGCCACCCTGGGCCGCAGGCGCCGCGCCAGTTCGCTCGGCAGTGCTTCGCCGCCGCACAGCGCCTTGAGCCCTGGCGCACCGGCCCAGCCGCTGTCCAGCAGCATGCGCCAGGTGGCCGGGGTGGCCTGCATGAGTGTCGCTTCGCTGCGCTCGATGGCGGCGGCCAGGCGCTGGGCGTCCTGCGCCTGTTCACGCGCCAGCAGCACGCAGCAGGCGCCGCGGATCAGCGGCAGGTACAGCTCCAGGCCGGCGATGTCGAAGCCCAGGGTGGTCAGCGCCAGCAGACGGTCGTGGGCCTGCAGGTCGGTCAGTTCGGCCATCGCCCACAACAGGTTGACCAGGCCGCGCTGCTCGACCATCACGCCCTTGGGCTGGCCGGTGGAACCGGAGGTGTAGATCACATAGGCCAGGTGCTCCGGCGCCCGTTCGCAGACCGGCGGGGTGTCGGGCTGGTGCTGCCTGGCCGCGTCGTCGGCCAGGGCGATCAGCGGGATGCCCTCGGCGGTTAGCGGGCCTGCCGTGCCGTCCAGGGTCAGCAGTGCCACCGGCGCGCTGTCCTGCAGCATGTAGTCCAGGCGTTCGGCCGGATAGGCCGGGTCCAGCGGCACGTAGCAGCCGCCGGCCTTGAGGATACCCAGCAGGCCGACCAGCATCGGCAACCCGCGGGGCACGCACAGCGCCACCGGGGCGTTGCGCCCGTCCAGCAGCGGTTGCAGGTGATGGGCCAGGCGGTTGGCCTGGCGCTCCAGCTCGGCGTAGCTCAACTGCCGCTCGCCAAAGCTCACCGCGACCTGGTGCGGGGTACGCTGCGCCTGGGCCTCGAACAGATCCTGCAGGGTGGCCTGCCGCGGGTAGTCGGCAACGGTGGCGTTGAATTCGTAGAGCAGGCGCTGACGCTCGGCTGCCGGCACGATGCCCAGCCGGCTCAGGGCCGGGCTCGGCGCGGCGTCCAGCGCTTCGGCCAGGCCGCGCAGGGCCTGCTCGACATAGCCGCATAGGCGTGCCGCGCCCACTTCTGCCGGAGCCATGACCGAGAAGGCGAACTGGCTGCCGCCATCGTCCACCGACAGGGTCAGCGGGTAGTTGGTGCGTTCCTGGCCTTCGAGCAGGCTGATGCCTTCCCAACCGGCGGTTTCGCCAGCGCTGCCATCCGTGTGACGGTAGTTGATCAAGGCACTGAACAGCGGCACGTTGCCGGCCACGCCGCTGCAGCGCTGGGCCAGCACCAGCGAGGCATGCTCGTGGGCCAGCAAGGCGTTGAGGCGTGCGTGAGTCGCGGCAACGCCCTGCAGTGCCGTGTGACCCGCCAGGCTGACACGCAGCGGCAGGGTGTTGATGAACATACCCAGGGCCCGGTCGGATCCTTCGCCGGCCTGCAGGCGGCCACTGAGCACCGTACCGAACACCACGTCGGCCTGCCCGGTAAGCGCGCCCAGCACCTGCGCCCAGGCCAGGTGGTACAGGCTGGCCAGGCTGACACCCAGGCGGCGGGCCTGCTGGCGCAGGGCCTCGGCCAGGTGCGCCGCGACTGGCTGGCGGACTTCTTCTATATCGCTGCCGTCGCCTTGTACATCGCGCAGGCCGAACGGCAGGGTCGGTTCGCTGATGTCGCCCAGTTGCTCGCGGAAGAACGCCTCGTGCTCTGCATTGCTGACCCCCAGGCGCGCCTGGGCCACGTAGTTGCGGTACGGCACCTGAGTCGGCAGCGCCTGGCGGCCCTGGCCGGCCAGCAGGGCCTGGATGTCATCGCCCATGCGGCTCAGCGAGGTGGCATCGTCGACCAGGTGATGGAAACGCAGCACGCCCAGCCAGCGGCCGTTTTCGGCATCTTCGGCATAACCGATATGCATCAGCGGTGCCTGACGCAGATCCAGGCGCTGCTGGCGTGGATCCAGCGCGGCGCACAGCAGCTCGGCCACGCTGCCTGCAGCGTCGGGCAAGGTCACCAGCTCCACCGGCAGCGGTGCCTGACGCCACACCACTTGCACCGGCTGAGCCAGGTTTTCCCACTGCACCGCCGTACGCAGGATGTCATGGTGGTCGATCACCTGTTGCAGGGCATCGGCGAACTGCTGCAGGCGTGTGCGGCTGTCGAAGGCCAGCAACGCGTATTGCAGGTAGGGGTCACCCTGTTCGGCGATCAGGTGGTGATAAAGAATGCCTTCCTGCAGCGGTGCCAGCGGGTAGATGTCCTGCACGTTGGCCGCACCACCCGGCACGCCCCGGGTGATCTGGTCGATGCTCGCCTGATCCAGCTCGATCAGCGGCAGTAGCTCGGGAGTGATCTGCGTGCAGCCTGCCGAGATCAGGTTAGGCGGCACCTCGACTTGCGGTGTCTGCTCTGCACCCACCGCAGCCGCCAGCGCGGCCAGGGTCGGCTGATTGAACAGTACGCGAACATCGGCGCTCAGACCCTGCTGACGCATGCGCTCGATGAGCTTCACCGCCAGCAGCGAGTGACCGCCCAGCTCGAAGAAGTGATCGTGGCGACCCACCTGCTCCAGTTGCAGCAGCTCGGCCCACAGTTGCGCCAGGGTGCGTTCGGTGTCGGTCTGCGGCGCTTCATAGGCACGGCTGGCCAACGCCGAGGCATCCGGCGCCGGTAGCGCCTTGCGATCCAGCTTGCCGTTGGCGGTCAGTGGCCACTGCTGCATCACCACGTAGGCGGCAGGCAGCAAATGTTCGGCCAGGCGCGTCTGCAACTGGCTGCGCAGGCTGGCCGCGTCCAGGTCGCCCTCGCCCATCACATAGGCCACCAGGCGTTTGTCACCGGGCACGTCCTCGCGGGCGATCACTACCGCTTCGCTCACGCCAGCGCAGGTCTGTAGCTGTGCTTCGATTTCGCCCAGTTCGATACGGAAACCGCGGATCTTCACCTGGTCGTCGTTACGGCCCAGATACTGCAGCTCGCCGTCCAGCGACCAGCGCGCCAGGTCGCCGGTACGGTACAGGCGGCCCAAGGTTGGGTGCTGAATGAAGCGTTCGGCGTTCAGCTCAGGGCGGTTCAGATAACCGCGCGCCACGCCGGCACCGCCAACGTACAGCTCGCCGATCACCCCTTCCGGCAGCGGTTCTAGGTTGGCGTCCAGCACATAGATGCTCAGGTCGGCCAGGGCCTGGCCGATCGGGCTCACTCCAGCCAGGGCATCGGCGGGCGTCAGGGCGCGATAGGTCACGTGCACCGTGGTTTCGGTGATGCCGTACATGTTCACCAGTTGCGTACCGGCATTGCGCACTTGCGCGTACCAGGGCTTGAGCAGCGCGGTGTCCAGCGCCTCGCCACCGAAGATCACCTGGCGCAGCGAGTGCGACTGTTCACTGCTGGCCTGGGCGGCGATCAGCGAACGGAAGGCACTTGGCGTCTGGTTCAACACCGTGACGCCACGCTCGCAGAGCAGTTCGTAGAAATCCTGCGGCGAGCGGCTGACGGCGTACGGCACGATCACCAGTTCGCCACCGTGGGCCAGGGCGCCCCAGATTTCCCAGACCGAGAAGTCGAAGGCTACCGAGTGGAACAGGGTCCATACGTCGCTAGTGCCGAAGTTGAACTGCGCCTGGGTAGCACTGAACAGGCGGCTGACATTGCCGTGTTCCACCTGCACGCCTTTGGGCAAACCGGTGGAGCCGGAGGTGTAGATCACATAGGCCAGGTGGGAAGCCGAAACCTCAACGTCCGGGTTGCCTTGTGGTTGGTCGCCCAGGGAATCCATATCGATCAGTGGCGCCACGGTGTCGAGCAGGCCCACCGTAGCCCCCTGAATCAGCACGGCTTTCGGCGCACAATCCTGCAACTGGTAGGTCAGGCGTTCAGCCGGGTAATCCGGATCCAGCGGCACATAGCCGGCACCCGCCTTGAGTACGCCGAGCAGGCCGACGATCAGTTGCGGGCCGCGCGCCAGGCACAGCGCCACGCGGTCATCGGCACCGATGCCCTGGGCCAGCAGATGATGCGCGACCTGGTTGGCACGGGCGTTGAGCTCGCCGTACGTCAGGCTCTGTTCCTCGTAGCGCAGCGCGATGGCTTGCGGTCGGGCCAGCGCCTGGGCCTCGAACTGACGGTGCACCGCCGGGGTGTTGGCGCACGGCTGGGTGTCACCGCCCAGGGCCAGCAGACGCTGACGCTCGGCGCCTCGCAGTAGACTCACCTGCTCAAGGGCGCTGTCGGGCGCGTGCTGCAGCGCAGCGACCAGCGCTTCAAGCACGCTCTGCAGGTAATCGCAGACCCGCTGTGCGCCGATGCTGACGGTAGCCAAGGCGGTGATTTCGAAACCTTCGCCGAGGTCGTCGACGTTCAGGGCCAACGGATAGTTGGTGCGTTCGCGGCCATTCAGGGCCTGCATGCCATCCCAAGCCTGGGTGCTTTGCTGGCTGTCGTCCGCCGCGCTGTGGCGGTAGTTGAGCAAGGCGCTGAACAGCGGCGCCTGACCCTGGATACCGCTGCAACGTTGGGCCAACGCGAGAGAGGCATGCTCGTGGGCCAGCAGTTCGGTGAGCTGGGCATGCGCAGTGCGTACCCCCTGGGCCACGCTGAGACCTTCGAGGTTCAGGCGCAGCGGCAGCGTGTTGATGAACATGCCGAGTGCCCGCTCGGCGCCGACACCCGCTTGCAGACGGCCCAGCAACACGGTGCCGAACACCACGTCGCTGCGCCCGCTGGTGACGCCCAGCACGCGCGCCCAGCCCAGGTGCAGCAGGCTGGCGGCGCTGACGCCCCATTGTCGTGCCTGGGCACGCAGGGCCGCGCTCAACGCCTCGGGCAGCAAGCGCTTGGCCTCCTCGATGCCCTGGCCGTCGCCCTGCACATCATATTCGCCGAATGGCAGGGTCGGCTCGGTCACGTCCGCCAGTTGCTCGCGGAAGAAGGCTTCATGGGCTTCGGCGCTGACACCCAGGCGTGCCTGGGCCACGTAGTTGCGATACGGCGCCGCGGCGGCCAGGCTGTCGCCCTGGCCCAGCAGCAGGGCCTGCATCTCTGCCTGCACCACCGCCAGGGCGGTGTGATCCAGCACCAGGTGATGGAACAGCAGATTCAATACCCAACGCCCATTGGCGGCATCTTCGGCACAGGCCAGGTGCAGCAGCGGCGCGCGGGTCAGATCCAGGCGGTAGTGCGTGGCATCGAAGCGCTGGCCTAGCTGGGCAGCGATATCACCCGCAGTGGCATCCAGCGTCAGCCACTCCGGTAGCAGCCGGGCTTCGCGGCAGACCACTTGCACCGGATTGTTCAGCGCATGCCAATGCACGCTGGTGCGCAGGATGTCGTGGCGCACGACCACCTGCTGCAGGGCCTGGATAAAGGCCTGCAGGTGAGCCTGGCTGGCGAAGGCGTACTGCGACTGCAGCACATAGGGGTCGCCCTGCTCGGCACTGAGGTGATGGTAAAGGATGCCTTCCTGCAGCGGCGCCAGCGGGTAGATGTCCTGGATATTCGCTGCCCCGCCCGGAATTGCCGACACGATGCGGTCGATTTCGGTCTGTTGCAGCTCGACCAGCGGCAGCAGTTCCGGGGTGATCCGGGTGCAGCCCTGTGGAATCAGGTTGGCCGGCACCTCGATGTCGGTGTTTTCCCCTACGGCAGCGGCCAGTGCCGCCAGCGTCGGCTGGCTGAACAGCACGCGTACATCGGCGCTCAGCCCCTGCTCACGCATGCGCTCGACCAGGCTTACCACCAGCAGCGAGTGACCGCCCAGCTCGAAGAAGTTGTCGTGCCGACCGACCTGCTCCACACCCAGCAGGGTCTGCCAGATGGCCGCCAAGGTGCATTCGGTATCGGTTTGCGGCGCTTCATAGGCGCGGCTCAGCAGTGCGCTGGCATCCGGCGCTGGCAAGGCCTTGCGATCAAGCTTGCCATTGGCGGTCAGCGGCAGGCTGTCCAGTTGTACATAGGCGCTGGGCAGCATGTACTCCGGCAGCTCACCTTGCAGATGATCGCGCAGGGCTTCGATGGCCACGGCTTGCGCGGCGGTGAAGTAGGCAACCAGACGCTTGTCGCCCGGGGTGTCTTCACGCAGCAGCACGGCGCTTTCCTGGAAGTTTTCAAATTGCGCCAAGCGCGCTTCGATCTCGCCCAGTTCGATACGGAAACCGCGCAGTTTGATCTGGCTGTCGTTACGCCCCAGGTACTCCAGGTTGCCGTCCACCAGCCAGCGCACCAGGTCGCCGGTGCGGTACAGACGGCCCAACTGAGGGTGCTGGATGAAGCGCTCGGCAGTCAGCTCCGGCTGGTTCAGGTAGCCCACGGCCAGGCCATCGCCGCCGATATACAGCTCACCGGCCACGCCCAGAGGCGCAAACTGTTGCTGGGCATCCAGGACGTACAGTTGGGTATTGGCCAACGGCCGGCCGATAGGCACGCTGCCCTGCCCGGCTTCGCGGATCTCGTAGGTGCTGGAGAAGGTGGTGGCTTCGGTCGGGCCGTAGCCATTGAGCAGGTGTTGCGGCGCGCCGTTTTTAAGTACGCCAGCGATCACCGCGGGATCCAGCACATCGCCGCCAACGATCAGGTAGCGCAGGCGGCTGAAGGCCGGGTACAGGCTGGCGGCGTATTGATGGAACAGGCCGGCGGTCATCCACAGCACGCTGACTGCCTGCTTATCGAGCAGTGCAGCAAAGCGCGCGCGATCCAGCAACACATTCTGCTCGACCACCACCACGGCGCCGCCATTGAGCAGCGGTGCCCAGACTTCCAGGGTGCTGGCATCGAACGCCGGGTTGGCGGCAAAGGCCACGCGGTCGTTGGCGTTGAACTCGGCATAGCCGTTGTTGATGACCAGACGCGCTACGGCGCGATGCGGCACCACCACGCCTTTTGGCTGACCGGTGGAGCCGGAGGTGTACATCACATAGGCCGGGGTATCGGCGGCCTGCTCCACTGTCAGGTCGTGCGTGGCTTGGCCGCTCAGATCGAGGCGATCTAGGTCGACGCGTGGCAACTCATGCACGGCAGGCTCGTGGCTAAGGCTGATCAGGCACACCGCCTGGCAGTCGTCGAGCATAAAGGCCTGACGTTCCACTGGAGCATGCACGTCCAGCGGCACGTAGGCCGCTGCACACTTGAGCACCGCCAGTTGCGCAATCAGCAGATCTGCCGAGCGCGGCAGCAGCAAGGCGATCTTGCTGCCTGGAACAACGCCTTGAGCGACCAGGTGATGCGCAAGCTGGTTGGCACGGCTATTGAGCTCTGCGTAGCTCAGCTGAGCCTCGCCGTCGATCACGGCCAGGGCGTCCGGGCTGGTCTGGGCTTGAGCTGCGAACAGGCTGTGCAGGCTCTGCTCGCGCGGATAGTCGCTGGCTGCTGGGTTGAAGCTCAGCACCTGCTCACGCTCGGCGTCCGCCAGCACCGGCACGGCGCAGAGCGGGGTTTCCAGATCATGCTCCAGAGCCTGGGCCAGGCCCAACAGCGCGTTGTGCATGTGTTCGGCGACCCGTTCGGCGGCCACACCCGGCGCGGCCAGCACGCTGAGGGCGAAGGTGTCGCCAAGGTCGTCCACCGACAGGGTCAGCGGGTAATGGGTGCGCTCTTGCGCTGCCAGGGCTTCGATGCCCTGCCAGGCCGGGTGCGCGCCCGCCTGCTCGGCGTCGGCGCTATGCCGGTAGTTGAGCAGCGCGCTGAACAGCGGGGCCGGGGCGGCCACGCCACTGCAACGCTGTGCCAGAGCCAGCGGCGCGTGCTCATGGGCCAGCAGTTCGCTGAGGTTGGCGTGGGTGCGCTTCACGGCCTCGGCCAGGGTCATGGCGCCGACATCCACACGCAGCGGCAGGGTGTTGATAAACATGCCCAGGGCCCGGTCACTGCCCTGCCCGCCACTCAGGCGGCCGAACAGAACCGTGCCGAACACCACGTCATCGCGCCCGCTCGCCGCGCCCAGCACCCGGGCCCAGGCCAGGTGGTGCAGGCTCGCCGCACTCACGCCCAGGCGCCGTGCCTGGCTGCGCAGGCGCTGGCTCAGCGCCGCGCTCAGGGCCAGGCGATACTCGCTCAGGCCCTGGCCGTCGTGATGCGCCAGGCCATAGGCCAAGGTCGGCTCTTCGACACTGCCCAGCTGGGCACGGAAGAACGCTTCATGCGCTGCATCGCTGACGCCCAGGCGCGCCTGGGCCACGTAGTTGCGGTACGGCACCGGCGCCCCCAGGCTGTCGCCCTGACCTTGCAGCACGGCCTGCATTTCCTGGTTCACCACTTCAAGGGCAGTATGGTCGAGCACCAGATGGTGGAAACGCAGTAGCGCGACCCAGCCCTGGGTGCCGGGAACCGGGCTGCACGCCAGGTGCAGCAGCGGTGCGCGGGCCAGGTCAAGACGCTGGCGTTCGTTGCTGTAGCGGGCCTGCAGGGCGGCGAGAAGATCGCCGTCGGGTGCATCGAACTCAAGGGTGTCGCGTGCCAGCGGCGCCTGCCGCCAGACCACTTGCAGCGGCTGCGCCAGCCCTTGCCAGTGCACACTGGTGCGCAGAATGTCGTGGCGGTCGATGACCGCCTGCAGCGCCTGGGCAAAGGCCTCCAGCCGCGACTGATCGGCAAAGCGGAAGGTCGCCTGCAAAACGTAGGGGTCGCTCGCCTCGGCGCTGAGGTGGTGATAGAGGATGCCTTCCTGCAGCGGCGCCAACGGGTAGATGTCCTGAATGTTCGCCGCGCCGCCCGGAATTGCCGCGACGATGCGGTCGATCTCGCTCTGTTGCAGCTCCACCAGAGGTAGCAGTTCCGGGGTGATCCGGGTGCAGCCTGGCGGGATCAGGTTCTCCGGCACCTTGATGTCGGTGCTTTCACCCACGGCAGCGGCCAGTGCCGCCAGGCTTGGCTGGCTGAACAGCACGCGCACATCGGCGCTCAGGCCCTGCTCACGCATGCGCTCGACCAGGCTCACCGCCAGCAGCGAGTGACCGCCCAGCTCGAAGAAGTTGTCATGCCGCCCAACCTGCTCCACACCCAGCAGGCTCTGCCAGATGGCCGCCAGGGTGCGTTCGGTATCGGTTTGCGGCGCTTCATAGGCGCGGCTCAGCAGTGCACTGGCATCCGGCGCTGGCAGCGCCTTGCGATCCAGCTTGCCGTTGGCGGTCAGCGGCAGGCTGTCTAGCTGCACGTAGGCGCTCGGCACCATGTATTCCGGCAGCTCGCCCTGCAGATGATCGCGCAGGGCTTCGATGGCCACGGCTTGCGCGGCGGTGAAGTAGGCGACCAGACGCTTGTCGCCTGGGGTGTCTTCGCGCAGCAGCACGGCGCTGGCTTCGATACCGTTGTATCGGGCCAGGGAAGCTTCGATCTCACCCAGTTCGATACGGAAACCGCGCAGCTTGATCTGGTTGTCGTTACGCCCCAGGTATTCCAGGTTGCCGTCCGCGAGCCAGCGCACCAGGTCGCCGGTGCGGTACAGACGCCCCAGTTCGGCGTGCTGGATAAAGCGCTCGGCAGTCAGCTCCGGCTGGTTGAGATACCCCACGGCCAGGCCATCGCCGCCGATATACAGCTCACCGGCCACGCCCAGCGGGGCCAGTTGCTGCTGGGCATCGAGTACATAGAGCTGGGTATTGGCCAGCGGGCGACCGATGGGTACGCTGCCCTGCCCGGCTTCGCGGATCTCGTAGGTGCTGGAGAACGTCGTGGCCTCGGTCGGGCCGTAGCCATTGAGCAAATGCTGTGGTGCGCCGTTTTCAAGCACACCGGCAATCACTGCCGGATCCAGCACGTCGCCACCAACGATCAGGCAGCGCAGGCGGCTGAATGCGCCGTACAGGCTTGCAGCGTATTGGTGGAACAAGCCAGCGGTCAGCCACAGAACAGTGACCGCCTGTTCGGTAAGTAGCGCGGTAAAGCGGCTACGGTTCAGCAACACATTCTGCTCGACCACCACCACCGCGCCGCCATTGAGCAGCGGTGCCCAGACTTCCAGGGTGCTGGCATCGAACGCCGGGTTGGCGGCAAAGGCCACGCGATCCTGGGCGTTGAACTCGGCGTAGCCGTTGTTCAGCACCAGGCGGGCAATGGCACGATGCGGCACCACCACGCCTTTCGGCTGGCCGGTGGAGCCGGAGGTGTACATCACGTAGGCCGGGGTATCGGCGGCCTGCTCCACTGTCAGGTCGTGCGTGGCTTGGCCGCTCAGATCGAGGCGATCCAGATCCAGACGTGGCAGGTCGTGGGCACCTGGCTCGTGGCTGAGGCTGATCAGGCACACCGCCTGGCAGTCGTCGAGCATAAAGGCCTGACGTTCCATTGGGGCATGCACGTCCAGCGGCACGTAGGCCGCTGCACACTTGAGCACCGCCAGTTGCGCAATCAGCAGATCTGCCGAGCGCGGCAGCAGCAAGGCGATCTTGCTGCCTGGAACAACGCCTTGAGCGACCAGGTGATGAGCTAGCTGGTTGGCGCGGGCATTCAGTTCGACGTAGTTCAACTGAACCTCGCCGTCGATCACCGCCAGGGCGTCCGGGCTGGACTGGGCCTGGGCTGCGAACAGGCTGTGCAGGGTCTGCTCACGCGGGTAGTCGCTGGCTGCCGGGTTGAAACCCAGTACCTGCGCGCGCTCATCCGCCGCCAGCACAGGAACCTTGCACAGCGGGGTTTTCAGGTTGTGTTCCAGCCCCTGGGCCAGGCCCTGCAGCGCGTTGCGCATGTGTTCGGCGACCCTTTCGGCGGCCACACCCGGCGCGGCCAGCACGCTGAGGGCAAAGGTGTCGCCAAGGTCGTCCACCGACAGGGTCAGCGGGTAATGGGTGCGCTCTTGCGCCGCCACGGCTTCGATGCCCTCCCAGATCGGATGAGTGCCCGCCTGTGCGGCGTCGGCGCTGTGCCGGTAGTTGAGCAGCGCGGTGAACAACGGTGCCGGTGCGGCCACACCACTGCAACGCTGGGCCAGAGCCAGCGGCGCATGCTCATGGGCCAGCAGTTCGCTGAGGTTGGCGTGGGTACGCTTCACGGCCTCGGCCAGGGTCATGGCGCCGACATCCACACGCAGCGGCAGGGTGTTGATGAACATGCCCAAGGCGCGATCACTGCCCTGCCCACCGCTCAAGCGGCCGAGCAATACGGTGCCGAACACCACGTCATCACGCCCGCTCGCCGCGCCGAGCACCCGCGCCCAGGCCAGGTGGTGCAGGCTCGCCGCGCTCACGCCCAGGCGCCGTGCCTGGGTGCGCAGGCGCTGGCTCAGCGCCGGGCTAAGGACCAGGCGATATTCGCTCAGGTCCTGGCCGTCGTTTTGCGCCAGACCATACGGCAGGGTCGGTTCGTCGACGCTGCCTAGCTGTGCCCGGAAGAACGCCTCATGCGCTTGATCACTCACGCCCAGACGTGCCTGAACCACGTAATTGCGGTACGGCACCGGAGCGCCCAGGCTGTCGCCCTGCCCTTGCAGCAGGGCCTGGATTTCCTGGGTGATGGTTTTCAGCGCGGTGTGATCCAGCGCCAGGTGATGGAACTGCAGCAGGGCCTGCCAGCGCGGGCCGCTGCCCAGTGGTGCGCACAGCAGCCGCAATTGCGGGGCCTGGCCGAGGTCGAAGGTGGCAGCAGAGCACTGGATCTGACCTTGTTCGTCAGTGTCCACGGCTTGCAGTTGCAACCTTGCCTGGCGCCACACCACTTGCACAGGAGCGGCCAGGCCTTGCCAGTGCACGCTGCTGCGCAGCATGTCGTGACGATCGATGACCTGTTGCAGGGCCTGGGCGAATGCGCTCAGGCGCTCGTGGCTGTCGAATTGGAAAGCCGCCTGACGCGCATAGGGGTCATCCCGCTCAGCGCTCAGGTGGTGATAGAGGATGCCTTCCTGCAGTGGTGCCAGCGGGTAGATGTCCTGAATGTTCGCTGCGCCGCCCGGAATCTGCGCGGTGATGTGATCGATCTCGGCCTGTTGCAGGCTGACCAGAGGCAGCAGCTCCGGAGTGATCTGCGTGCAGCCTGCGGGAATCAGGTTATCCGGCACCAGCACGTCGTGGTTGCCGCCAACGGCAGCCGCCAACGCCGCCAGTGTCGGCTGGCTGAACAGCACACGCACATCGGCACTCAAGCCCTGTTCGCGCATGCGCTCGACCAGGCTCACCGCCAGCAGCGAGTGACCGCCCAGCTCGAAGAAGTTGTCGTGACGACCTACCTGCTCCACACCCAGCAGGGTCTGCCAGATCGTGACCAGGGTGCGTTCGGTGTCGCTCTGCGGCGCTTCATAGCCCCGGCTGATTAGCGCATCGGCACCCGGTACCGGCAGCGCCTTGCGATCCAGCTTGCCGTTGGGCGTCAGCGGTAGCGCGTCCAGATACACGTAGGCCGCCGGAACCATGTAATCCGGCAGTTGCCCTTGCAGATGTTCACGCAGGCTCTGGATATCCTGTTGCTCGGCACCGGTGTAGTACGCCACCAGACGCAGATCACCCGGCACGTCTTCACGGGCCATGACCACGGCATCCTGAACACCGTCGAAAGCCGCCAGGCGCGCTTCGATCTCGCCCAGCTCGATACGGAAACCACGGATCTTCACCTGGTCGTCATTACGCCCCAGGTACTCCAGGTTGCCGTCTTGTAGCCAGCGCGCCAGGTCGCCAGTACGGTACAGACGACCAAACTCGGCGTGTGTGATGAAGCGTTCGGCAGTCAGGTCGTCACGGTTCAAGTAGCCACGAGCAACACCGGCACCGCCGATATACAGCTCGCCCGGTACGCCCAGCGGCACCGGCTGACGGTGTTCGTCGAGCAGGTAGAACCGGGTATTGGCCACCGGCTTGCCGATGTGCGCGGCAAAGCCATCGGCACGGTCCATCGCCACCCAACTGGAATAGGTGGTGGTTTCCGACGGGCCATAGAGGTTGCACAGGCGCTGCACCGAGGTTTCGGCGAAGAGCTTGTCGACCAGCGAACCCTTCAAGGCTTCACCAGCGACGTTGACGGTGTGTACACCTTCGTTCAGGCCACCGGATTCCAGCAACGCCTTCAAGGCCGACGGTACGGTGTTGATCAGGCTGACATTCGCCTCGCGCGCCGCCAGGGCGTTTTCCACGACGTGCACGCAGCCCCCGGTGGTCAACGGCGCAAAGCACTCGTACACCGCCAGGTCGAAGTTCAGCGAGGTGGAGAACAGGGTGTCTTTCAGCACTTCAGGCTCGAAGGCCTGCTGTGCCCAGGTCAGGAAGTTCACCGCGTTGCGGTGTTCGATCATCACCCCTTTCGGCAAGCCGGTGGAGCCGGAGGTGTAGATCAGATAGGCCAGGTTCGCAGACGTGAGGCCCGGCACCACCGGGTTGCCCTGCACATCACAATTCCAGTCAAAACCGTCAATATTTACCACCGATCGATCGCCAAGCAGCTCCAGAGTAGCGTCCTGGCCGATCACCGCCGCCGGCTCGCTGTCTTGAAGCATGTAGGCGATGCGTTCAGCCGGGTAATTCGGATCCAGCGGCACATAGGCACCGCCGGCCTTGAGTACGGCGAGCATCGCCACCAGCATCGAAGTACCGCGTTGCAGGCAGATGCCCACCCGCGCGTCCGGCACCACGCCCTGGGCAATCAGGTGTTGGGCCAGTACGTTGGCGCGGGCGTTGAGTTCGGCATAGCTCAGCACCGTGTCGCCATGCGCCACTGCCGGTGCAGTCGGTGTGCGGGCTGCCTGTTCCTCGAACAGCCCCTGCAGGGTCTGCTGCTCGGGATAGCTCATGGCCGTGGCATTGAACTGCTCGAACAGCAGGTGCCGTTGCTCGGCCGGCAGCACCGGCAGCGCACGCAGAGGCACCTGGGTACCCCGCTCCAACGCTTCGACCAGCGCTTCCAGTACTGTCAGCATCTGTTCCAGAACGCTTTGCGCGTCGATGCGCGGCTCGACCTGGACGGTCAGCTCGAAGGACTCGCCCCGGTCATCCACCGACAGGGTCAACGGATAGTGCGTGCGCTCGTGCGCTTGCATCACCTCGATGCCGTGCCAGGCCGACGCCAATGCCAGATGGTCGGTGCTGTGTCGATAGTTGAGCAGTGCGCTGAACAACGGTGCCGGGGCGGCCACGCCGCTGCAGCGCTGGGCCAGGGCCAGTGGTGCATGCTCGTGGATCAGCAGTTCGCTGAGGTTGGCGTGGGTGGTCTTCAATGCCGCAGGCAGTGGCATGTCGGCCAAGTTGATGCGCAGCGGCAGGGTGTTGATGAACATGCCCAGGGCCCGGTCACTGCCCTGCCCACCATTGAGGCGGCCCAGCAGTACGGTGCCGAACACCACGTCATCACGGCCGCTGGCGGCGCCCAGTACACGGGCCCAGGCCAGGTGATGCAGGCTCGCCGCACTCACACCGAGGCGCCGTGCCTCGCGGCGCAGGCGTTGGCTCAAGCTTGGCAGCAATGCCTGGCGATGTTCGCTCGGTTCCTGGTTGTCGCTCTGCACCAGGCCATAGGGCAAGGTCGGTTCGTCGACGTCCCCTAGCTGAGCCAGGAAGAACGCTTCGTGGGCTTCGTCGCTGATGCCCCGGCGGGCCTGGGCCACGTAATTGCGGTACGGCATCGGCGTATTCAGGGTGTCGCCAAGGCCTTGCAGCAGCGCCTGCATTTCGTTGCTCACCTCCGCCAGGGCGGTGTGATCCAGCGCCAGGTGGTGGAAGCGCAACAGCGCGACCCAGCCCTGGCGGCCTGCAGTGTTGCCCTCGGCTTTGGCGCAGGCCAGGTGCATCAGCGGCGCCAGGGTCAGATCCAGGTACTGCTGCTCAGTGCTGTAACGTGCCCGCAATGCGGCCACCGGGTCGCTGTCGGGCTGATCCAGCTCGACGATTTCCGTGGCCAGCGGCGCCTGGCGCCAGACCACTTGCACAGGGATGGCCAGGCCTTGCCAATGCACGCTGGTGCGCAGAATGTCGTGGCGGTCGATCACCGCCTGCAGCGCCTGAACAAAGGCTTCCAGCCGGGTGTGATCGTCGAAGCGGAAGGTGGCTTGCAACACATAGGGGTCGCCCGCTTTGGCGCTCAGGTGATGGTAGAGAATGCCCTCCTGCAGCGGTGCCAGCGGGTATATGTCCTGGATGTTCGCCGCACCGCCCGGAATCTGCGCGGTGATGTGATCGATCTCGGCCTGTTGCAGCGTCACCAGGGGCAGCAACTGCGGGGTAATCCGGGTGCAACCGGCGGGAATCAGGTTGTCCGGCACCTCGAGGTCGGTGCTTTCACCCACGGCAGCGGCCAGTGCCGCCAAGCTCGGCTGGTTGAACAGCACGCGCACATCGGCGCTCAGGCCTTGCTCACGCATGCGCTCGACCAGGCTCACCGCCAGCAGCGAGTGACCGCCCAGCTCGAAGAAGTTGTCGTGACGACCGACCTGCTCCACGCCCAGCAGGCTTTGCCAGATCGTGGCCAGGGTGCGTTCCCTGTCGGTCTGCGGGGCTTCGTAGCCCCGGCTTATCACGGCATCGGCACCCGGCGCCGGCAGTGCCTTGCGATCCAGCTTGCCGTTGGGCGTCAGCGGCAGCGCCTGCAGATACACATAGGCCGCCGGGATCATGTACTCCGGCAACTGGCCTTGCAGATGTTCACGCAGGCTCTGGATATCCAGCGGCTCGGCACCGGTGTAGTACGCCACCAGGCGCAGGTCGCCCGGCACGTCTTCACGGGCCATGACCACCGCGTCCTGAACACCGTCGAAGGCCGCCAGGCGCGCTTCGATTTCGCCCAGTTCGATACGGAAGCCGCGGATCTTCACCTGGTCGTCGTTACGCCCCAGGTATTCCAGGTTGCCGTCCGCCAGCCAGCGCGCCAGGTCGCCAGTGCGATACATGCGCACACCCGCTTCAGCGCTGAATGGATCGGCCAGGAAACGCTCGGCGGTGAGGTCGTCACGGTTCAGATAACCCCGCGCCACGCCGGCACCACCGATATACAGCTCGCCCGCTACACCCAGCGGCACCGGCTGACGGTGTTCGTCGAGCAGGTAGAAGCGGGTATTGCCCACCGGTTTGCCGATATGCGGCACGAAGCCATCGGCCCGATCCATGGCCACCCAACTGGAATAGGTGGTGGTTTCCGACGGGCCATAGAGGTTGCACAGGCGCTGCACCGAGGTTTCGGCGAAGAGCTTGTCGACCAGCGAACCCTTCAAGGCTTCACCGGCGACGTTGACGGTATGCACGCCTTCACTGAGGCCACCGGATTCCAGCAACGCCTTCAAGGCCGAAGGCACGGTGTTGATCAGGCTGATATTCGCCTCGCGTGCCGCCAGGGCGTTTTCCACCACATGCACGCAGCCGCCGGTGGTCAACGGCGCAAAGCACTCGTAGACCGCCAGGTCGAAGTTCAGCGAGGTGGAAAACAGCGTGTTCTGCAGCACTTCAGGCTCGAAGGCCTGCTGTGCCCAGGTGAGGAAGTTCACCGCGTTGCGGTGCTCGATCATCACGCCCTTGGGCAAGCCGGTGGAGCCGGAGGTGTAGATCAGATAGGCCAGGTTGGACGAGCTCAGGCCCGGCACCACCGGGTTGCCCATACCTTTACCTGCCGCCCAATCGAAGCCATCGAGATTTACCACCGATCGGTCGCCGAGCAACTCAAGCGTAGCGTCCTGGCCGATCACTGCCGCCGGCTCGCTGTCCGCCAGCATGTAGGCAATACGTTCAGCCGGGTAATTCGGATCCAGCGGCACATAGGCGCCACCGGCCTTGAGTACGGAGAGCATCGCCACCAGCATCGAAGTGCCGCGTTGCAGGCAAATACCGACGCGGGCATCCGGCACCACGCCCAGGGCAATCAGATGCTGGGCCAGTACGTTGGCGCGGGCGTTGAGTTCGGCATAGCTCAGGACGGTGTCGCCATGCGCCACTGCCGATGCAGTCGGTGTGCGGGCTGCCTGTTCCTCGAACAGCCCCTGCAGGGTCTGCTGCTCGGGATAGCTCATGGCCGTGGCATTGAACTGCTCGAACAGCAGGTGCCGTTGCTCGGCCGGCAGCACCGGCAGCACCTGCAATGGCTGTCGCGAGTCTTGCTCCAGCGCTTCGACCAGGCCTTGCAGTGCGGTAAGCACTTGTCCCAAGACATGCTGCGCGCCCACCTGGGCTTCGACCTGCACGCTCAGCTCGAAGGCTTCACCCAGGTCGTCCACCGCCAGGGTCAGCGGGTAATGGGTATGTTCCTTGGTGGCAAGGATCTCGATGCCTTGCCAGCCTGCGGCGTCGGCCATGGCCTCGGCCGAGCTGTGGCGATAGTTGAGCAGCGCGCTGAACAGCGGTGTCGGTGCGGCCACACCGCTGCAGCGCTGGGCCAGGGCCAGCGGCGCGTGCTCGTGGGCCAGCAGTTCGCTCAGATTGGCATGGGTGGTCTTCACCCCCTCGACCAGGCCTGCATCCCCCAGGTTGACGCGCAATGGCAGGGTGTTGATGAACATGCCCAGGGCGCGATCACTGCCCTGCCCGCCGCCAAGACGGCCGAGCAATACGGTGCCGAACACCACGTCATTGCGCCCGCTCGCCGCGCCCAGCACCCGGGCCCAGGCCACATGGTGCAGGCTGGCCGCACTCACGCCCAGTCGGCGCGCCTGGGCACGCAAGCGTAGGCTCAGGGTGTGTGGCAGGCGCAGGCGTTGCTCATCGATAGGCTGCCCCGCGTCATCACGTGGGGCCAGGCCGTAAGGCAGGGTCGGCTCGGCGAGCGAGCCCAATTGCGCCCGGAAGAAGGCTTCATGGGCCTCGGCACTCAGCCCCTGACGGGCCTGGGCCACGTAGTTGCGATACGGCACTGGCTGGCTCAAGGCCTGGCCGTGGCCCAGCAGCAGCGCCTGCATTTCCTGGTTCACCACTTCAAGCGCGGCGTGGTCCAGCACCACATGGTGGAAGCGCAGCACGGCCAGCCAGCGCCGGTTGGCCTTGTCCTCGGCATGCGCCAGGCGCAGCAACGGCGCCTGAGCCAGATCCAGGCGCTGTTGGCGGGCGTCGAACTGGGCCAGCAGGCTGGCGACGACATCCGCCTGGTCGACGGCCAGCGGCGCTGGCTCGACGCTCAGCGCGGCCTGGCGCCACACCACCTGCACCGGCGTCGACAAGCCTTCCCAGAGCAGCGAGGTGCGCAGCACGTCATGGCGGTCGATGACCTGTTGCAGGGCCTCGGCAAACGCCTGCAAACGGGCCTGCCCGTCGAAGGCGAAGACCGCTTGCAACACATAGGGGTCGCCCTGTTCAGCACTCAGGTGATGGAACAGGATGCCTTCCTGCAGCGGTGCCAGCGGGTAGATGTCCTGGATATTCGCCGCACCGCCCGGAATCTGCGCCACGATGCGGTCAATCTCGCCCTGTTGCAGGCTGACCAGAGGCAGCAACTGCGGGGTAATCCGGGTGCAGCCTTCGGGTATCAGGTTATCCGGCACCTGCACGTCGTGGCTGCCGCCCACGGCAGCCGCCAACGCAGCCAGCGTCGGCTGGCTGAACAGCACGCGCACATCGGCACTCAGGCCCTGCTCACGCATACGCTCGACCAGGCTCACCGCCAGCAGCGAGTGGCCGCCCTGCTCGAAGAAGTTGTCGTGACGACCGACCTGCTCCACACCCAGCAGGGTTTGCCAGATACTGGCCAGCTTACGCTCGGTATCGGTCTGTGGCGCTTCATAGCCTCGGCTGATCAACGCATCGGCACCCGGTACCGGCAGCGCCTTGCGATCCAGCTTGCCGTTGGGCGTCAGCGGCAGAGCGTCCAGATAGACATAGGCGGCCGGCACCATGTACTCCGGCAACTGGCCTTGCAGATGCTCACGCAGGTTCTGGATATCCAGTTGCTCGGCACCGGTGTAGTAGGCCACCAGGCGAAGATCGCCCGGCACGTCCTCACGGGCCATGACCACGACATCCTGAACGCCGTCGAAAGCCGCCAGGCGCGCTTCGATTTCGCCCAGCTCGATGCGGAAGCCGCGAATCTTCACCTGATCATCATTACGGCCCAGGTATTCCAGATTGCCGTCCGCCAGCCAGCGTGCCAGGTCGCCAGTGCGGTACATGCGCGCGCCCGGCTCGCGGCTGAATGGGTCAGCGAGGAAGCGCTCGGCAGTCAGCTCGTCGCGGTTCAGATAACCCCGCGCCACGCCGGCACCGCCAATGTACAACTCGCCGGCCACGCCCAAAGGCACCGGCTGACGGTGCTCGTCGAGCAGGTAGAACTGCGTATTGCCCACCGGCTTGCCGATATGCGGCACGAAGCCATCGGCCCGATCCATGGCCACCCAACTGGAATAGGTGGTGGTTTCCGATGGGCCATAGAGGTTGCACAGCCGCTGCACCGAGGTTTCGGCGAAGAGCTTGTCGACCAGCGAGCCTTTGAGGGCTTCACCGGCCACGTTGACGGTATGCACGCCTTCACTGAGGCCACCGGATTCCAGCAAGGCTTTAAGTGCAGACGGCACGGTGTTGATCAGGCTGACATTCGCCTCCCTGGCGGCCAGGGCATTCTCGACCACGTGCACGCAACCACCGGTGGTCAGCGGCGCAAAGCACTCGTACACCGCCAGATCGAAGTTCAGCGAGGTGGAGAACAGTGTGTCTTTCAGCACTTCAGGCTCGAAGGCCTGCTGTGCCCAGGTGAGGAAGTTCACCGCGTTGCGATGCTCGATCATCACGCCCTTGGGCAAGCCAGTGGAGCCGGAGGTGTAGATCAGGTAGGCCAGGTTGGAAGACGTGAGGCCCGGCACCACCGGGTTGGCCTGTACATCACAGATCCAGTTGAAGCTATCCAGATTTACCACCGCCCGGTCGCCAAGCAGCGCCAGGGTGGCGTCCTGACCGATCACTGCCGCCGGCTCGCTGTCTTGCAGCATGTAGGCGATGCGTTCAGCCGGGTAATTCGGATCCAGCGGCACATAGGCGCCACCGGCCTTGAGTACGGCGAGCATGGCCACCAGCATCGGCGCGCCGCGTTGCAGGCAGATGCCCACCCGCGCATCCGGCACCACGCCCTGGGCGATCAGGTGCTTGGCCAGGGCATTGGCGTGGGCGTTGAGTTCGGCATAGCTCAGCACCGTGTCGCCATGCGCCACTGCCGATGCAGTTGGTGTGCGGGCTGCCTGTTCCTCGAACAGCCCCTGCAGGGTCTGCTGCGCCGGGTAATTCATCGCCGTGGCGTTGAACGCATCGAATAGCTGGCTACGCTCGGCTGGCGGCAGCACGGTGACCCCGTGCAGCGGCGCATCGGGGTGCTGCAGCGCCTGCGCCAGGCTGTCCAGTGCGGTGTGCATGTAGTCGGCCACGCGCTGCGGCGACACTTGCGCCACGGTCTGCACCGTGAGCAGGAAGCCTTCACCCAGGTCATCGACCGAGAGCATGAACGGGTAGTTGGTGCGTTCTTCGACATGCAAGACCTGCACGCCGGCCCACTGCCGTTCGGCATCTTCTGGCTGCTGCGGGCTGTGCCGGTAGTTGAGCAGCGCGCTGAACAGCGGCAAGGCTGCCGGCACGGCGCTGCAACGTTGCGCCAGCGCCAGCGGCGCGTGTTCGTGGCCGAGCAAGGCGGTCAGCCGCGCATGGGTGTCGGCCAGGGCCTGGCGTACCGTCACCTCGCCCAGCGCCACGCGCAATGGCAAGGTGTTGATGAACATGCCCAGGGCGCGTTCGGCGCCCTGGCCGCTGTGCATGCGGCCCAGCAGCACGGTGCCGAACACCACGTCGTCGCGCCCGGCCAGCGCGCCCAGCACCTGGGCCCAGGCCAGGTGATGCAGGCTGGCAGGGCTGACGCCGTATTGGCGTGCCAGGTCGCGCAGGCGCAGGCTCAGCGCGGTCGGTAGCTGGAGCTGGTGTTCCAGTACGCCCTGGCCGTCGCCCTGCACCTGTTGCAGATCCAGCGGCAAGGTCGGGGTCTCGACGTCGGACAGCATCTGGGTGAAGAACGCCTCGTGGCGTGCCTGGCTGACCCCCAGGCGCGCCTGCGCCACGTACTGCCGGTACGGCACCGGCTCGGCCAGGTGGTGTTCCTGGCCGCTCAGCAGCGCCTGCATTTCCTCCTGCATCACCTCCAGCGCGACGTGGTCCATGGCAATGTGGTGGAACAGCAGCACCGCGACCCAGCGCTGGTTCGCGGCATCCTCGGCGCACACCAGGCGCATCAGCGGGGCCTGGCGCAGATCCAGGCGGCACTGGCGCGGGTCATACAAAGCCTGCAATTGCTCGATGACCGGCCCTTGCGCGCCATCCAGGGTCAGTGTTTCAACGCTCAGCGGTGCATCCCGCAGCACCACCTGCAACGGCTGCGGCATGCCCTCCCAGGCCAGTGCGGTACGCAGGATGTCGTGACGCTCGATGACCTTGTGCAGCGCCTCGACGAAGGCGTCGAACTGCTCGCGACTGCCCACGGCAAAGCTGGCCTGCAACAGGTAGGGGTCGCCCTGTCCGGCGCGCAGGTGGTGGTACAGGATGCCTTCCTGCAGCGGCGCCAGCGGGTAGATGTCCTGAATGTTCGCGGCGCCGCCGGGTACCTGCGCGGCCAACGCATCGAGACTGGCCTGGTTCAGTTCGACCAGTGCCAGCATGTCCGGGGTAATGCGCGAGCAATCGGCAGGAATGCGGTTGTACGGTACTTGCAGTTGCGGCTCGTCGCGGCCCACGGCAGCGGCCAGTGCGGCCAGGGTCGGCTGGCTGAACAGCACCCGTACGTCGGCCTGCAGGCCCATCGAACGCAGACGCTCGATCAGGCGCACCGCCAGCAGCGAGTGGCCGCCGAGGGCAAAGAAGTGGTCGTGGCGGCCAACCCGGGCGACCCCGAGCAGTTCGCTCCACAGCGCCGCCAGGGTGATTTCCAGCTCGCCTTGCGGTGCCTCGTAGGCCTGGCTGGCGAAGGCGTCTTCGCCCGGCGCCGGCAACGCACGGCGGTCGAGCTTGCCGTTGGCCGAGACCGGCATGGCGGCCAGCGCCACCCAGGCAGCCGGAACCATGTAGTCGGGCAACTGCGCCTGCAGGTATGCGCGCAACTCATCGGCACTCGGTGCAGCGATGCCAGGCTGTTGCGTGAACCACGCCACCAGCCGCGGACCGGCCTCAGCGGGCAGAGCCTTGACGGCCACGTCGCGCAGCGCCGGGTGCTCGGCCAGACGGGTTTCCACCTCGCCCAGCTCGACACGGAAACCGCGGATCTTCACCTGATCGTCGTTGCGGCCCAGGTACTCGATCACTCCGTCCTGGGCATAGCGGCCCAGGTCGCCGGTCTTGTACAGGCGCTGCGCCGGGTCGTCACTGAACGGGTCGGCGATGAAACGCTCGGCGGTCAGTGGCTCGCGGTTCAGGTAACCGCGCGCCAGGCAGGCGCCGCCAATATGGATTTCCCCGGCGATGCCTTCCGGCACCGGCTGGCCGCTGGCATCGAGCAGGTACAGGCGGGTGTTGCCGATCGGCCGGCCGATCGGCGGCAGGCTGGGCCATTGCGCCACGTCAGCAGGCAGGGTGTAGGCGCTGGTGACGTGCGACTCGGTCGGCCCGTAATGGTTGTGCAGGCGGCACTGTGGCAAGTGCTCGAACAGGGCGCGAATCGGCGCGGTAATGCGTAATTGCTCACCGGCGGTGATCACCTCGCGCAGCCGGCACGGCAAGGCCTGCAACGCCGGGTTGGCCACGAAGGCTTCGGCCAGGGCCTGCAGGGCCAGGCACGGCAGGTAGAGCCGGGCGATTTCGGCGTGGCACAGGTGCTCGAACAAGGCCGGGAAATCCAGGCGCAGCTCTGCCGGAATCAGCGACAGCGGCGCGCCCTGACTCAACGCAGTGAAAATTTCCTGGAAGGCCACGTCGAAGCCCAATGCTGCGAACTGCAGCGTGGCCGGAGCATCACCTGCGCCCTGGTCAACCTGCCAGTGCAGCAGGTTGACCAGGGGGGCATGGGGCATGGCCACGCCTTTCGGCTGGCCGGTGGAGCCGGAGGTGTAGATCACATAGGCCAGCGAATCGGCGCCCTGTTCCAGGCGTGCCGGGTTCTCGGCGCTGTGCGCGGCGAAGTGGCTCAGGTCGTCGAGCAACAGCACCGGGCAGGCGGCCTGCGCCAGGCGTGGGTGCAACGCCGCCTGGGTCAGCAGCACCTGCGGCGCGCTGTCACCTAGCATGTAGGTCAGGCGCTCGTCCGGGTAGTCGGGATCCAGCGGCACATAGCCAGCGCCGGACTTGAGGATCGCCAGCAGGCCCACGACCATCTCCGGGCCGCGCTGGCAACAGATCGCCACACGCTGGTCGGCAGCAGCCCCCAGCTCGCGCAAACGGTGCGCTAGCTGGTTGGCCTGGCGGTTCAGTTGCTCATAGCTCAGGTGCTGACCCTGGAAGCTCACCGCCAGCGCATCAGGCTGGCGTGCGGCCTGCGCTTCGACCAGCTCATGAACCAGCTGCCCGGTGGGATAAGCGCTGGCCGTGGCATTGAAGTCATGCAACAGACGCTGACGGCGCGCCGCCGGCAGGCAGACCAGTTCGGGCAGCGCCACCTCGACGGGCTGTTCCAGCGCGTCGATCAGCGACTGCAGCGTCGTGTGCATCATCTCGACCACCTGCGCGGCGTCGATGCCCTGCACCATCTGGGCAGTGAGTTCGAAGCGCTCACCCAGGTCGTCGACCGACATCGACAGCGGATAGTGGGTACGTTCCTGGCCATCGACCAGCACGCAACCGCCCCAGCGACGCTCACCCTCGCCGGCGGCCACCGCGCCGTGGCGATAGTTGAGCAGCGCGCTGAACAGCGGTGTCGGCGCGGCGACGCCGCTGCAGCGCTGGGCCAGAGCCAGCGGCGCATGCTCGTGGGCCAGCAGCGCCGCCAGTCGCTCGTGGGCCTGGCGCGCTGCGGCGCGCACGCTGCTGGCGGCGGTGTCGAGGCGCAGCGGCAAGGTGTTGATGAACATACCCAAGGCGCGTTCGGCATGCAGGCCCGCGTGCAGTCGGCCCATCAGCACGGTACCGAAGACCACGTCATCGCGCCCGGCCAGGCGCCCGACCACAATGGCCCAGGCCAGGTGATGCAGGCTGGCGACGCTCACCCCCAGCTCGCGGGCCTGGCTGCGCAGGCGCCTGGCCTGCGCGGCTTCCAGGGTCAGGCTGGCCTGCGCGACGGCCTGGCCATCGACCGGCATCTGCTCCACACCGAACGGCAGTGTCGGGGCATCGACATCGCCCAGGGTTGCGCGGAAGAACGCCTCCTGCGCCGCGCGGTCGCTGCCCAGCAGGGTTTGCGCCACATAATTGCGGTACGGTACCGAGGCCGGCAGCGAGGCCTGGCGACCCTGCAGGTGCGCCTCGATTTCCTGGCCCAGCAGCCCCAGCGAGGTGGCGTCATCGATCAGGTGGTGGAACAGAAGCACCGCGACCCAGCCCTGGCCAGGGTCTTCGGCCAGATGCAGCTCCAGCATGGGCGCCTGACGCAGGTCCAGGCGGGTGTGGCTGGGGTCGAGCGCAGCCTTCAGCTGAGCGGCGATGTCACCGTCGGCTGCCGCCAGCCGGTGTTCCCGTACCCGCAGCGGCGCCTGGCGCCACACCACCTGCATGGGCGTGGTCAGCCCTTCCCAGGCAATGCCGGTACGCAGGATGTCATGCCGGTCGATGACCGCTTGCAGTGCAGCGACCAGGCCATCGACCTGCGCGTGGTCGGCCAGGCGCAGGGTGCCCTGCAGCAGATAGGGGTCGCCCTGGGTACTGGCCAGATGGTGATAGAAAATACCTTCCTGCAGCGGCACCAGCGGGTAGATGTCCTGGATGTTCGCGGCGCCGCCCGGCACAGCCTCGGCCACGGCATCGAGTTGTGCCTGGCTCAGTTCGGCCAGGGCCAGCATGCCCGGTTCCAGGCGCGTACAACCGGGCGGAATGCGGTTGGCCGGCACCGCGACCGGGGCACTGTCCGCCACGCGACTGGCCAGCGCGGCCAGGCTCGGCTCGGTGAACAGCGCCCGCACTTCGACGTCCAGGCCCTCGCCGCGCAAGCGCTCGGCCAGCTTGACCGCCAGCAGCGAGTCGCCACCCAGCGCGAAGAAGTGGTCGTGACGGCTGATCGCCTCGATGCCCAGCAGCTCGCTCCATAGCCGCGCCAGGGTTTGCTCCAGCGGCCCTTGCGGCGCTTCAAAGCCGCTGCGCACGTAGGCCTGGTCATCAGGCTCGGGCAAGGCTTTCTGATCCAGTTTGCCATTGCCGGTCAGCGGGAAGGCTTCGAGGGTCACGTAGGCGGCTGGCAGCATGTAGTCCGCCAGGTGCTGTGCCAGCTCGGCACGCAGCTCGCCCGGAACCAGTACCACACCCGGCTCGGCCAGCAGGTAGCAGACCAGGCGTTTGCCGCCCTGACCATCATCGCGGGCCACCACCACCGCATCGCGCACGCCCTGGCAACGCGCCACGCGCGCCTGGATTTCGCCCAGTTCGATACGGAAACCACGCACCTTGACCTGCTGGTCGTTACGCCCCAGGTAATCAAGCGAACCATCGTCCAGCCAGCGGGCCAGGTCGCCACTGCGGTACATGCGCGCCTGCGCATCGGCCACGAACGGATCGGCGAGGAAACGCTCGGCATTGAGTTCCGGGCGGTTCAGGTAGCCGCGCGCCACCCCTGCTCCACCCACATACAGCTCGCCCACCTCACCCGGCGGCACGGGCTGCCCGTGGGCATCGAGCAGGTACAGGCGCAGGTCGTCCAGGCGCCGGCCGATCGGGCTGCCGCTGCGCAGGGTGTCGGCCTGGCTCAGTGGGTAGCAGGTCACGTGCACCGTGGTTTCGGTGATGCCGTAGAGGTTGTAGAGGTGGGTCTGCGCGTTCAGCGGGCAGGCGTACCAGGGAATCAGGCTGGCCGGCTCCAGGGCCTCGCCACCGAAGATCACCTGGCGCAGCGCGTGCTCGCGTGGCTGTTGGCCCTGGGCAGCGATCAACTGGCGGAAGGCGCTGGGGGTCTGGTTCAGCACTGTGACCTGGCTGTCGCACAGCAGGTTGTAGAAGTCCGCCGGCGAACGGCTGACCCACTGCGGCACCAGCAGCAGGCGCCCGCCGTGCAGCAGCGCACCCCAGATTTCCCACACCGAGAAGTCGAAGGCAAACGAATGGAACAGCGCCCAGGTGTCCTGTTCGGAAAACACCAGCCACGGCGCGGCGGCGCTGAACAGCCGGGTGACGTTGCGGTGCTCGACCATCACGCCCTTGGGCAGCCCGGTGGAGCCGGAGGTGTAGATCACATAGGCCAGGTGCTGCGGCTGTACATCGGCACGCTCGGGGTCGTGTTGCGGCTGCTCGGCCAGGGCCGGCGTCTGTGGCCCGGCCAGTCCGGGCAAGGCCAGCGCCTGCTGCGGCAACCGGGCGTGCACGTCGGGCTCGCTGAGCAGCGCCATGGGCGCGCAATCCTCCAGCATGAAGGCCAGTCGCTCGGCCGGCGCCGTCGGGTCCATGGGCACATAACCGGCACCGGCCTTGAGTACACCCAGTACGGCGACGAGCATCCACGGGCCGCGCTCCACGCAGATCGCGACCCGGTCATCGGGACCGACGCCCTGGCCGATCAGGTAATGCGCCACCTGGTTGGCCTGCGCGTTGAGTTGCGCGTAGCTCAGGTGGCTGCCTTCATGCAGCAGCGCCACGGCGTCCGGGCTTTGCCGTACCTGTGCCTCGAACAGCCCGTGCAGGGTGTGCGGATGGCTGGTGCTCGCCAGCGGCGGGTTCCAGGCCTGCAACTGGCGCAGTTCGTCCGGGGTGGCGAGCTCGAAGGCCTGCACGGCCAGCTCCGGGGCCTGCAAGCCTTGCTCGAGCACATGCATGAAACGCTCGGCCAGGCGCTCGATGTCCTGGTCGCGGAAGAACCCATGGTTGTAGATGAAGTGCAGCCACACCTCGTCGGTGTGCGGGTTGCTGCGAATGTGCAGGGCCAGCGGCGCCTGCTCGTGACCATTGCTGGCCTTGATCGAATAGGGACGCGTGTCGTCGAAGGCCAGCCGGTGGTCGGTCACCTCATAGGACACCGACACATCGAACACCTGGCCACGTCCGTCGCGCAAAAGCCCCAGCGAGCGGTTCAGGTCGCTCAGGGCGAAGCGCTGGGCGCGGTAGTCCTGGCGTAGCGTGCGGGTGATGCCGTCGACCAGTTCGGCGAAGCTCAGGTCGGTGCCGAAGTTCAGGCGCACCGCGCTGACCTGGGTGAACAGCCCCACGGTTTCGCGGAAGGTGGCGCTGGAACGGTTGAGTAGCGGCAGCCCGATGACCAGTTCGTCGCGCTGACGGGCGCGCAGCAGGTAGACGTAGACCGCCGCCAGCAGCACCTGGAAGCGCGAGGCCTGGCGGGCGTCGGCCAGGCGGTCGATGCCTGCCAGCAGGCTGGCTGGGTAGCGGCGGATCAGATGCCCGGAGGTATTGGGGTGCGCCCCGGCCAAGGGCTCGAACAGGGGCTCGGGCACCTGCCGGTACTTGTCCAGCCAGTAGGCACGGTCGCGCTCGAAGCGCCGTGAGCCACGGTAGGCGGCATCGTCCTCGACGTAGCGCAGGTAGGATGGCGCCTCGCCCGGCAGGGGTGCATCAGTGCTGTACAGCTCGCCCAGGTCGCGCAGCAGCAAGGCGATGCCCCAGCCATCGAGCACGATGTGGTGGGCCTGCACGCCGAGGTAGGACAGCGTGTCGCTGACCGCCACCCACTGAAAACGCAGCAGCGAGGCCTCGTGCATCTGGAATGGCTGGCTGTGATAGCCCTGCAGCCAGGCCTGAGCGGCACCCTGCGGGTCACGCTCTTCGCGGGTGTCGTGCACCTGCACCGTCACCGGCAGGTCATCGACGAAGCTCTGCAACGGCAGGCCGTCCTCCCCCTGTCCTTCGCGCAGTACAGTGCGCAAGGCCGGGTGACGCCGCACCAGCCGGTCGACTGCCCGCTGCAGCCGCTCGGGGTCGAGCAGGCCGTCGATCTCCACGTGCCCGCAGATGTTGTAGAGCGGCACCTGCGCCTGTACCGCCTGGTCCAGCCAGATGTCTTTTTGCGCCGAGGTCAAGGGGTGGAGGTTACCGAGCGAGCGGAACAGATTCATGCGTGATTTCCCATAGCATCGTGACGGCCGGGCACGCCCTCCACGGGCGAACCTGTCCCTGTGCCGGGGACTTTAATCAGACGCTGGTGGTGGTGTATGTCACGCAAATCCCGGACAAGCTGTCCCCGATTCGCCGTGGTGGCTGTCCGGTTTTCCGATGACAGACAAGGGCCTGCGTCGCTGCTCGAATGCCTGCGAACGGGCGCGCACGGGGCGAGCCCTTCCAGGAGGCAGGCTGATGAATGATTTCGAGGCGGGACAGTACGTGCGCCTGCGCGCAGGCGGACGAATCATGCGGGTGATCGCGGCACCACCCTTTGAAAGCCCGTTGGTGGCCTGTGAATACCGCGAGAAGCATCGGCGGGTGACTGGCCTCTATGCAGCCAGCGCCCTGATAAGGGCACCCGCGCCGCACCAGGTGGCGAGCGCCAGGAGCGGATGAAACGGCTCAGGCCAGCAACGGCTTGACTGCGACGCTGTAGAGCAGGCCACTGGCGAACAGCGCAATGACCATCGACACGCCACGGTTCACCCAGAAGGTGGCGTGATCGGAGCTCAGGCGACCACCGAACAACGCCCCGAGCGCCACCCAGGCGCTACCCACCGGCAGCACGACCAGGGTGAAGGCCGCCATGAACGCCAGGTAGCTGTCGCCGTGCATGAAGGTGCCGACCGGCGCCACGAAAGAGGCGAAGAACAGCCCCTTGGGGTTGCTCAGGGTCGCGGCGAACAGCCCTGCCGGGGACAGCCCGGGCGTACCGTCCCCGGCGCCCCGGCGCGCCGCCCCCCACAGCTTGATGGCGATGTAGAACAGAAAGCCGACCGCGAAGACCTTGCTGAGCGTTGCCACCCAGGGGTAGTCACGGGCGATCCAGTTCAGGGTCAGGCCCCAGGCACTGATCTGCAGCACATAGGCCAACCATTCCGCGACCACCCACTGCAAGGCGCGCAGATTCAGGCCACGGTTGACACCGGTCTGGAACAGCAGCGAATTGGTCGGCCCCGGCACGGCCAACACGGCGAACAACGCCAGGAAGATCGTTTCACTCATGAGCGGTACTCACCTGTCTTGGAGTTACAGAGCCGGTATTGAAGCTACGGCCCACGGCAATGTCTGGCATGGAAAGCCGGGACAGCCGGGTCGCGGCAAATTGTCCGGCCGCCGGCACTGCCGGAGAATCGAGGCGCCCACGAGGCTTTCTCTTTTTGCGCAGGCGGATGATCGGACATGCCAGAACTCAGCGATCTATCGAAAGTGGAATCCAACGCCCGCACTTATGCGGCCAACTTCAAGCAATTGTTCGTCAAGGGTAATGGCATGCGTCTGAAGGATGCCCAGGGCCGTGAATACCTCGACTGCCTGAGCAATGCCGGCACCCTGGCGCTGGGGCACAATCCGCCAGCGGTACGCGACGCGGTGCTGGAATTCCTGCAGACCGATCAGCTACAACAGGCACTCGATCTGGCCACCCCGGCCAAGCACACTTTCGTCAAGACACTGTTCGCCACCCTGCCCCCGGCACTGCGCGACCATGGCAAGGTCCTGTTCTGCGGGCCCAGCGGCTCGGATGCGGTGGAAGCGGCCATCAAGCTGGCTCGCCATTACACCCAACGCTCGACCTTGCTGGCCTTCCAGGGCGGCTATCACGGCATGACGGCCGGGGCGCTGTCGGCAATGGGCAACCTCAAGCCGAAGTTTCATGCCGCCGCAGTGACGGCCGGCACGCATTTCATGCCTTTCCCCTACCCGCTGCGCTGCCCGTTCGGCACCGACGGCCGCCACACCGAGCAACTGAGCATCGACTACCTGCGCACGCTGCTGAACGACCCGGAGAGCGGCGTGCAGCAGCCGGCCGCCGTGCTGGTGGAAGTGGTGCAAGGTGAAGGCGGTTGCATTCCGGCTTCGGCCAACTGGATGCGCCAGTTGCGCGAGCTGACCCGGGAGCTGGGCATCCTGCTGATCGTCGACGAGGTACAGACCGGCCTGGGCCGCACCGGCAGCCTGTTCGCCATCGAGCACTCGGGCATCGTGCCGGACATCCTGGTGCTGTCCAAGGCCATCGGCGGCGGCTACCCGATGTCGTTGATCGTCTTCGCCGAGCACCTGGACACCTGGACCGCTGGGATGCACGCTGGCACCTTCCGTGGCAATCAGATCGCCATGGTGGCCGGCGCAGCGACCATCGAGCACATCCAGACCAACGGCCTGGTGGCGCGCGCCGCACAGGCCGGCGAGCACCTGCGCGAGGGACTGGACAGCCTGGCCCGACGCTACCCGGCGCTGGCCGAGGTGCGCGGGCGCGGGCTGATGCTGGGTGTGGAAATCGCCCAGCCGGGCCACGACGGCCGCCCCGGCCCGGCCGACAAGGCCCTGGCGGCGGCCATCAAACGCGAGTGCTTTGCCAAAGGCCTGCTGATCGAAACCGGCGGCCGGCACAACTCGGTACTGCGCTTCCTGCCGCCGCTGAATATCAGTGATGAGGAGATCGGTCAGGTGCTGGAGCGTTTCGACAGCGCGCTGGAAGCGGTGTGCTGAGGCTGGCATAAGCCGGTGTACCCGCCCTCGGGCTTTGGCCGCGAAACGCTTCCCAGCTGAAGTCGGTTCTTCCCACTGGCCAGGGATGGCCCAGTGCGCCGCCCCCTGGAATGGCACCAGAGGGACGTCCGTCCGCAGGACGAACCCCAAACCAGGAGCAAGCGGTTTTGCTCACTTTTGCCGCGACAGAAGTGAGCTGCTGCAAGAGCGGCAAGTTGACTCAAGATCACCCTGCAGCGGCGGTGTACTCGCTCTGGAGTAAACCGCCTTAGTTGCAAGCCCGGAACTAGGCCTGCTGCTCCTGCAAGGCGCAATCGATGTCCGAAACGATCCGTCCGCTGTCGAGCTTGATGATGCGGTCGGCTAGCTGGAAGTACTGGTCATCGTGGGTGATGATCAGCACCGTCTTGCCGC
The DNA here is from genome assembly GCF_026723825.1 of Pseudomonas sp. GOM7. Lineage (NCBI taxonomy): Bacteria > Pseudomonadati > Pseudomonadota > Gammaproteobacteria > Pseudomonadales > Pseudomonadaceae > Pseudomonas > Pseudomonas sp. GOM7. The sequence goes on from NZ_CP113519.1 coordinate 2,832,038, forward strand.
GTCGCTTCAGGTCGGGCAGCAGCTCTTGATAGAAGAAGCGCTTGAACGGCGGGTCCTGGTCGGCAGCCCATTCATCCAGCACGTACACCGGCCGGTCCTCCAGGTAGGCGCACACCAGCGCCAGGCGCTTCTGTTGCCCGTACGACAGCGCCTTGAGCGTCGAGTAGCCATGCCCCTGGATCTGCACCTTGTCGGCCAGCCCGAGGGTTTCCAGGTACTGCCTGGCGGTGTCCGGGCAGGCACCGTTTTCATCCGGGCCGATCAGCCGGTTGAATAGCTGGAAGTCCGAGAACACCGCCGAGAACAGATCGCGATAGGCACTACGGTTGTTCTCGTCGATGACCTGCTCGCCCAGCTTGAGCTGGCCCTCGTTGGGCACGTAGAGCCCGCACAAGACCTTGGCCAGAGTGCTCTTGCCGCACCCGTTGCCGCCCACGATGTACACCAGTTGCCCGGGCACTAGCTGCAGGTCGATCGGTCCCAGGGCAAAGCCTGTGCTGGCATCGGCGCCCTGGTACTGCACCCGTACGCCCTGCAGGGAAATATCGGCCATGCCTTCGCTGCCGACTACGGCGGGCAGCGCTGGCACTTCAGGCTCGGCGGTATGACTGTGATGCGCATCGATGGAAAAACCGAACTGCGCCAGACGGGTACTCGCCACCCGCCCCTGTGCCAGCACCGGCATCGCCCCCACCAGCAGCGACACCGGGCCCATGATGTACAACACCGCCAGCAGGCTGGCGGTCAGCACGCTGGGTTCGAGCACCGCCAGTTGCGGCGCGACGAACAGCAGGCAGCCGATGAGCAACGACAGGGTCAGCTGCCCGACGTTGTCGCCCAGGGTGAACCACACCCTTTCGATGAAATTTAGCTGCGCCACACGAGTAGACGACGCCTCGATTGCCGTACGGCTGAACCAGTTGCGGCGAATGCGGTTGAGCTTGAGCTCCTTGAGCCCGAACACCAGCGCATGGGTGTACTCGTTGAAGGCGGTGTACTCGTCGCGCATACGGCTCGACACGCCGATACCCTTGCCGAAGCAGAAGAAATACAGCACCACGCCGAGCAGCATCAGCCCCAGGGTGAAGGCCAGCACCACCCACGACAGGTAGGCCAGGTAGCCGATACCGAAGACGAACACCGTGGCCTCGACCAACACCGTAGGGATCACCACCAGGGTGGTGCTGAGCTGAGGGATGTCGGTGGTGAGCATGGTCAGCACATTGGCTGCGCCGCGTCGGTCGACTTCTTCCAGCGGCGTCGTGAGGATCTTGCGGCACAGCGCGATGCGCAGGTGGGTCATGATGCGTCGACTGGCGAGGGCCGGAAAGAGTGCCGCGCCGTTGCGAAACAGCAGCGCCACCACGCTCAGGCCGACGAACCAGTACAACGCTGCAGAGCGTGCGGCGGCGTCGTGGATCGCCGTGTTGATCACGTTGACCACGGCGATGGAGGCCACCCCGCTGATCACCCCGGCCAGCACAGTGAACAGGGTCAGCCACGGGTGACTGCGCCATAACAGACGCAGCAGCGAACCGGGCTTGGCGGGCGTGTCGGCGGTCGTGTTCATGGCTGTCTCCAGACGTGGTCACGCTCGACCATCTCGCCCATGGCCACGGCGATCAGCCGCGGTTCCTGATACGGATCGCGGGCATGTGCGGTGAGCATGTTGTCGAGCATCACCAGGTCACCCTGCTGCCAGTCGAAGCGTACCGCGCAGGCCTCATAGGCCTCGCCGATCAGTTGCATGGTGCGGTCGTCGATCGGGCTGCCGTCGCCATAGCTCACCAGGCGCGGCAAGCGGCCCTCGCCAAAAAAGTCGAGCAGGTCCTCACGCATGTCTTCGCCCAGGCAGTACGGATGATGCAATTGCACCTGATTGAAGAACGCCGCCTCGCCGGTAATCGGATGCTGCAGCACGCCGGGGCAGTGGGTATGGATCTGCAGGGTGTCGTCGTCGAGCCATTCAAAGGCAGTGCCCTGCGCGCGGCAGTGAGCCTCCACCTGCTCGCGCTGCTCGGTGCCGAAGAACTGCTGCCAGCTCGGCTCGACCCCCTCGATGAAAGTACGGCTGTAACGCAGGCCCTTGCTGGCAAAGGCCTGCGCCACCTCCTCCGGTAGCCGACGCAGCACCTGGCGAATGTCGGCCAGCGGCGTGGCCCCACCCACCTTGGACGGCAGCTCGCAGTAGAACCACTGCTTGCGCGGCCAGCTCTCCAGATGCGAGCTCTCGTTGTGGTAGAGGATCATTTCCTGCTCCGGATAAGGCGTCGAGCGGTACACGTTGCGCCCGCCTTCCTTTTTCGGCAGGTCGCCGTAGCCGCCGTGCAATCCCGGCGACAGCGCCTCGGCAAAGGCTTCAAAGGCCGCCACGTTGTCCAGGCCGAAACCACGGAACAGCAGCGCGCCGTGCTGACACAGCAGGGCGTCCAGTGCAGCGCGCTGCTCGGCCGCCCAGCTCAACACATCCAGGCCCGGCTGCGCGGGTTCTATCACCAGCGGCAAGCTGGCCTGCGGCGACAGTTGTGAGAGGCGCACGCGGTCGTCCAGCGCCTCGCTTGGCGGTTGCAAGGGCATCGTACGGCTCGCCTGGCGGGCGGTGGGCGAGACAGGGTTTTCTGCGGTCATGGGCGGCTCCCGGGCAGTGACAAAAGCTCAGGGCGCTGCCGCTGAAACCGTGCATGGCGCGCCCACCAGCCGACGATCTAAGCACCGCCCGCGCGTGGCTGTCTGTCACCTCAAACCGGGACAGTCGGACAGCAAGGGCTTGTCCCGGTTTTCCTCGACAGACACCCCGAACGCCTCGGTGCTCCAATTCTTCAATGTGTGAAAACACACCACCCTGCGCCCAGGCACGGCGCCACGGCGTAATGCCCTTTGCGACCTTTACAGGAGCGTTATCGAATGCCGATTTCTCCCCCCTCTGGCAGCCCAGGCCACTTCTCCGGCACCCCCTTGCCCAAGTCTGCCCTGTTGCACGAGCTGTTCGGCGCCCAGGCCCGCGCCGTTCCCGAGCGCACCGCGGTCAGTGACCAGGACGGGGCTCTGAGCTATGCGGAACTGGATGCCGCGTCTTCACGCCTGGCCGCCCACTTGCGCACCGAGGGCGTCAAGGCAGGCACCTTGGTCGGCCTGTGCCTGCCGCGGGGCACGCAACTGGTCAGCGCCCTGCTGGGCATCCTCAAGGCCGGCGGTGCCTACGTGCCGATCGACCCGCGCTACCCGGCAAAACGCATTGCCCACATCATTCAGGACAGCGGCCTGCAGGTGCTTATCGGCGATGCCCAGAGCCTGGAACAACCGCTGCCCGAAGGCATCAGGCTGCTGGGCATCGACGCCCTGCTGCAGAGCAGCGACACGCCACTGACACCCGGCGATGCCCGCGACCCGGCACAGTCAACGGCCTATGTGATCTACACCTCCGGCTCCACCGGCACCCCCAAGGGTGTGCAGGTCACCCATGCCAACGCCAGCGCGCTGTTGGCCAGCACCCAGCGCCGCTTCGAGTTCAACAGCGACGATGTGTGGTCGATGTTCCACTCCATCGGCTTCGACTTTTCGGTCTGGGAAATCTGGGGCGCCCTGGCCCACGGCGGACATGTGGCGATCGTGCCTTACGAGGTTTCCCGCTCGCCGCAGGCCTTCCAGGCATGGCTGGCCAAGACCGGCGTCACCGTCCTCAGCCAGACCCCTTCGGCGTTCCGTGGCCTGGATCAGGCCAATCAGCAGGCCCCCGAGCCACTGGCCCTGCGTTACGTGGTGTTCGGTGGCGAGGCGCTGCCGTCCAGCGTGCTGCAGTCCTGGGTAGCGCGCCATGGCGACGCCCGGCCCCAGTTGGTGAACATGTACGGCATTACCGAGGCCACGGTGCACACCACCTACCACCGCGTGCTGGCCCAGGATCTGGAGCAGCACGCCAGCGTACCGATCGGTCGACCACTGGATGGCTGGGTCCTGCACCTGCTCGATGAGCACGGCGCTGCCGTGGCGGACGGCCAAGTGGGTGAGCTGTTCATCGAAGGTGCTGGCGTTGCACCGGGCTACCTCAACCGCCCAGAGCTGACCGCCGAGCGCTTCGTAACCCTGCCCGGCAGCCAAACCCGCGCCTACCGCAGCGGCGACCTGCTCAGCCGCGACGTGCACGGTGTGCATCACTACAAGGGCCGTGCCGACCAGCAACTGAAGGTACGCGGCTTCCGCATCGAGGCCGGTGAAGTGCAGGCCTGCCTGCAGCGCGACGGACTGATCAGCGCCAGCCATGTGTGTGCCCACGATTACGGCGACGGAGACGTACGCCTGCTGGCCTACGTGGTGCCAGCCGACGGCTCCGGGCAGTTGAGCCCTGCCCTGCGCGACAGCCTGGCTGCCCTGGCCAGTGAGCAACTGCCCGACTTCATGCGTCCTTCGGCCTATGTGGCACTGGCGCAACTGCCACTGACCGACCACGGCAAGATCGACAGCGCGCGCCTGCCCTCGCCGAGCAGTGCCGAACACCCTGCTGCGCAGCAACAAGGCGACCTTTCGGAACACCAGCGCCGCGTGCTCAAGGTGTGGTGCGAAGACATCGGCCTCAAGGGCATCGGCCTGGACGACGACTTCTTCGACTTCGGCGGTACCTCGCTGGCACTGATTCGCGCCCTGAGCGTTCTGAAAACCCACTACCGCATCGACCTCAACCCCGGTGTGCTGGCCGATGGCGCCACCGCGCGGGTTCTGGCCCAGAGCATCGAATTGTCACTTGGCAACGCCCAACGTTTGAAGGAGCAAGCCCATGTCTGAAGTCGCTACAGAGCAACGCTTTCACCTCACCGCCGAAGAACGTGCCCAGTTCGAGAGAGACGGTTTCATCGGTCCGTTCACCGCCTATTCCCAGGATGAAATGAAGGACATCTGGCGGCGCACGCGCCTGCGCCTGCTCGAGCGCAGCCATGCGGTCTACCAGGATCTGGACGCGATCTCCGGAGCCACCAACATCGCCAACTACGACCGCCACCTGGACGATGACTTCCTCGCCGACCACATCTGCCGCGCGCAGATCTGCGACCGCGTGCAGAGCATCCTGGGCCCTGACGTGATCTGCTGGCGTACCGAGTTCTTCCCCAAGTACCCCGGCGACGAAGGCACCGACTGGCACCAAGCCGACACCTTCGCCAATGCCTCCGGAAAGCCGCAGATCGTCTGGCCGGAACATGAAGACTTCGGCGGCACCATCACCGTCTGGACCGCCTTCACCGACGTGACCATCGCCAACGGCTGCCTGCAGTTCATCCCCGGCACGCAGAACAGCATGAACTACGACGAGACCAAGCGCATGGAGTACTCGCCGGAGCTGGTCAACGCCAAGGAAAAGAACGGCGTGCGCCGCGGCTTCTTCGGCTACGACTATCGCCAACTGCAGATCGACGAGAACTGGGAGCCTGACGAAAGCAAGGCGGTACCGATCCAGATGAAGGCCGGCCAGTTCGTCATCTTCTGGTCGACCCTGATGCACGCTTCCTACCCGCACAGTGGCGAGAGCGAGGAAATGCGCATGGGCTTCGCGTCGCGTTACGTGCCATCGTTCGTACACGTGTACCCGGACTCCGATCACATCGAGGAGTACGGCGGCAAGATCAGCCTGGAAAACTACGGTGCGGTGCAGGTGGTCGGTGAGCACACACCGGCCTACAACCGCCTGGTCACCCATACCACACGCGGCAAGCGCTTCGAGCGCAACTAAGCCCCTCGGCAGGGCCGGCTCCGGCCCTGCCACCCCCCTTTCGTCTTTTGCGGAGCTGCCCCATGACCCTGCCAAACGACCCGACCCTGCGGGTGTGCCAGGCGGTGCGCCTGCTGCGCCACCTGGCCGTGAACCTGCCCAGCCCGTTGAACATCGCTTTCGATCCTGTTCCCGCCAGCCACCTGGCGGCCTGCGAGCACCTGGTCAGCCAGGCGTTCGCCGCCTGTGGCGTACAACAGCTACGGTTTTGCCATGACACCCTCGCGCAACTGTCATCCTTCGAGGTCTTGATCAGCCGTCGCCTCAGCCAGGCCCTGCCGAGCGGCCCTCTGGATGTGGGGTCGCACAGCGAGCAACTCATCGCCGACTTCGATTTCAGCCCAGCCCCCGCTGGCGTGCAGCGCGAGGTCATCGCCAGCTTCGACGGCACGCCACTCAACATCTATAGCTGCGGCGGTGCCGACCTGCCAGCCCTGCTGCTGGCCCTGCCCTGCGGCCTGCCGTTCGAGTTGTGCCAGGACTGGGTGCAGGGGCTGGCCGCGCAGTACCGGGTGTTCACCTGGGAGACCCGTGGCCTGTTCGGGGGAGCCGAGCACTTCGACAGCCTGGCGGTGGACACCGATGCGCAGGTGGCGGATCTGTTTGCCGTGATGGATCACTTCGGCCAGCCGGCGGCGCACCTGATGGGCATTTGCGGCGGCGCGATGATCGCCCTGTGCGCGGCGGCCAGCCAGCCCGAACGCGTGCGTTCGCTGAGCCTGTGGCACGGCGATTACACCCTGGGCGAGGATGACTGGCGCACTGCGCACCAGCGCAATTTCGAGTGGCTGATGGAGGCTGCAGCCAGCGACCGGGAGGAAGCCCGCGAGCTGCAGAAGATGTTCGTCGATCCGGCCACGCTGATGACCACGCCGGAGCCCATCGCGCACCTGGCGCTGTACCCCTACACCAACGCCGAGCTGTTCTATCGCTACGCAAGGCTCAACCATGCCCTGAACCAGACCGACCTGCATGCGATCCTGCCGTACATCGAGGTGCCGGCGCTGGTGGTGGCCGGCGACAACGACCAGACCACCCACATCGGCGGCTCGAGACACGTGGCCCGCACCCTGCCCCAGGCACGCCTGCACATTGAACAGGGTGGCAGCCATGTGGCCTTCTTTGAACATGGCCGCCGTTCGCTGCCGGTGGCCCTGGGTTTCATGGAAGCGTTGTTGGCGGCGGCCTGAACCTGCTCCACCGCGGGAGCCGCCGCAGCTGCGAGTGCGGCTGCTACCTTTTTAAAGGGTTCTTCGCGGAATCTGGGGAAGTCGGCTTGATATCGGACTGGCAATACGGTCTTGGTTTTTCAGGCGTCTGTTCCGAATAGCCGCGTTTTTGCTGATGTTCTTGGTTTCGCCCTCCCGGGCGAGTCACTTTTGACGGGCAAAAGTAACCAAAACCCTCCGCCCGGTCATCCGGCCCTGGCTGCGCCAGGGTTCGCTCACTCCATCGTCGCTCCAGAGGCCCGCCGCGGTGGGCCATCCTTGGCCCATCGCGGCTCTCGCGGCATCCATGCCGCTCAACCTCTTCCACGACGATTCCGTTCGCCCTCCTGGGCGGGCTCTGCACGCGCCTGAACTTCCGGTAACTCAGGTGTAGCTAGAAGTGCTCTGGCAAGAGCGACAGCGAACGACAGACCCGTCGAGTTAAACCGATAGTTTCAGGCGCGCGAATGGCCCCCTTCAGAAGGGTGAGTGGAATCGTTGCGCAGAGGGGCGAGCGGCATGGATGCCGCGAGAGGCTTAAAGGGCCAGGGATGGCCCTTGTAAGCCGACCCTCGGAGCAGCGATGGAGCGAACGAACCCCGGCGCAGCCGGGGCCGGATGGCGGGGCCTGGCCTTTTTGCCTTCTTTTGTGGCGTTTGACAAAAGAAGGTCGCCGGGGGGCGAAACGGGAGATATCAGCAGAACGCGATAAGTAGCTTTACACCGAGAACGAAAGCACACTCACATAAACTTGCCAGTCCGGTATCAACCAGGCATTCCCCCTGAATAGGCTAGGTAGGCAACTTTAGCTGCGAGACTGCCTGATGTTCACAGCAGATCGCGAATGTCCTGGCCCTTGCGCGGCTGAAGCCACCGGGCAGTTCAGGCCCTGACCGGACGGCGGCGCATGCAGACCTCACCCCATGCCCAGCCTCCGCTTCAGGCACTGCAGCACGTCGTCCACCCAGGTAAAGATCACCGGCACCACCAGCAGGCTCAGCACGGTCGAGGCCAGCAGGCCGCCCATCACGATCACCGCCATCGGCTGGCGGAACGCCGGGTCTTCGCCGAAGCCCAGGGCGGTGGGCAGCATGCCGCCACCCATGGCCAGGGTGGTCATGATGATCGGCCGCGCGCGCTTGTGGCAGGCATCGATCAGCGCGTCGTAACGGCTCATGCCCAGTTCACGGCGCGCGACGATGGCGTACTCCACCAGCAGGATGGAGTTCTTGGTCACGATGCCCATCAGCATCAGGAACCCGATCACCGACGGCAGCGAGAAGCTCATGCCGCACAGGATCAGCGCCAGCAGCGCGCCGCCCAGCGACAGCGGCAACGCCGAGAGAATGGTGGCCGGCTGCATGAAGTCGTGGAACAGCAGCACCAGCACGGCATACACGCACAGCACGCCGATGGCCATCGCCAGGCCGAAGCTGGCGAACAGCTCGGTCATCAGTTGCAGCTCGCCCTGCTCGACGATCTTCACCTGCTCAGGCAGATGCTGCATGGCCGGCAACTGCTGCGCCTCGGCCATCACGTCACCGAGGTTACGACCATTGAGTTCGATCGACAGGGTGATGTTGCGCAAACGATCCAGACGGGTGATCTGTGCCGGGCCACTGCCCATGCTCAGCTCGCCCAGCGAGGCGAGCGCCACCTGGCCGTCATGGCCGGCTACCCGCAACTGGCCGATCAGGCCCAGGTCGTGACGCACCGCCGGATCCATGCGCACCCGCACATCCACCTGGCGCTGTGAAAGGTTGATCTTGCCCAGTTGCGAGCTGTACTGCCCGTAGGTGGCCATACGCAGGGTATCGGCAATGGCCTGGCTGGTGATGCCGAGGGCGGCAGCACGCGCCGGATCCGGGTGCATCTGGATCTCCGGGCGTTGCAGGGCGCTGCTGGAGGACACCGTGCCGATGCCGGGAATCTGCCGCAATTGCGGCTCCAGCGCCTGTGCGGTGCGCTCCAGCAGATCGCCGTCGTCACTGGCCAGCACGATGCTGAGCTTTTCGCCGCTGCTGTCACCACCGACGTCGACGCGCACCCCCGGCAGGCTGCGCAGGGCCTGGCGCATCTTCGCTTCCACCGCGCTCTGCCTGACCGAACGCTGGTCGCGGGGCACCAGCTCGACGGTCAGCACCGCATCGCCGGCGCCGATGATGCCTGCCGCGCCTGCAGCGGAGCTTTTTGCCGAACCGACCACCGCGAACACATGCGCCACTTCAGGAATTTCCCGCAGGCGCTGATCCGCCTGCCGGGTGATCTGCGCAGTCTGCTCCAGCGTGGTACCCGGCGGCATCTCCAGCATTACCTTGCTGGTGCCACTGTCCTGCGCGGGCAGAAAGCTGGTGGACAGCCAGGGGATCAACCCCAGGGTGCCGATGAAGAACAGGGTGACGGCCAGGAAGGTGGCGCGGCGCCGCGTCAGCGTCAGGTGAATCCAGCCCAGGTAGCGCTGCATCAGCGCGCTGTCGCGCTCGGGCTCATGGCGAGCCTTGAGGAAATAGGCGGCCATCATCGGCGTCAGCACCCGCGCCACCAGCAGCGAAAACAGCAGCGCCACCGAAGCGGTCACGCCGAACTGGCGGAACAGCTTGCCCACGACGCCGCCCATGAAGGCGGTAGGCAGGAACACCGCCACCAGGGTGAAGGTCGTGGCCAGCACCGCCAGGCCGATTTCCCCGGCGGCTTCGCTGGCGGCGCGGGCCGGCGGCGTGCCACCGCGCAGGTGGCGGGCAATGTTTTCGATCTCGACGATGGCATCGTCCACCAGCACCCCGATCACCAGCGCCAGGGCCAGCAGCGAGATGGTATTGAGCGTGAAGCCCGCCAGGTACATCACCCCGAAGGTCGGCAGGATCGACAACGGCAACGCCGTGGCGACGATCAGCGTGGCGCGCCAGTCGCGCAGGAACAGCCCGACCACCAGCACCGCCAGCAGCATGCCCTCATACAGAAGGTGCATCGAGTCGTGGTAGTTGGCCAGGATCGGCCGCACCGTATCGCTGACTTCGGTGATCTTCACCTGCGGGTGCTGGGCCTGGAAGCTGGCCATCGCCTCGCGTGCGCCCTGCGCCACCTCCACGTCGGAAAACCCCAGCGAGCGGGTCAGTTGCACGCCGATCACCGGCTTGCCGTCATGAAAGGCCAGGCTGCTGCGTTCGGCGTGGCCGTCGCGGACAGTGCCAAGCTGGCTCAGTGGTAACAGCCGCCCGTCCGCGCTGGGAATCGCCAACCTGCCCAGTACCGCTGGATCGTCGATTGCACCCAGGGTGCGTACCGCCTGCTGACCGCTGCCCAGGTTGCCCTGGCCACCCGAGTTGTCCTTCTGCACGGCCCTGAGCTGGGCGTCGACCTCGGCCACACTGACGCCCAGCCCGGCCATCAGCGCCGGGTCAAGGTCCACCTGAATCTCACGATCGACACCGCCGCTGCGCGCGATCTGGGCGATGCCGGGAACGCTCAGGAGCTTTTTCGCCAGGTCGTTATCGACGAACCACGACAACGCCTCCTCGTCCATCCCCGGCGCCTCGACCACGTAGCTGAGCAATGGCGCAGCACTGGTAGTCAGGCGCGACACCGACGGCGTGTCGAGGTTGGCCGGTAGCTCCGGCATGGCGCTGTCGACGGCGTTGCGCACCTCCATCAGCGCTTCGTCGCCGTCCTTGTCGATTTCAAAGCTGACGCTGATGGTCACCGCGCCGTCGGTGATCACCGTATTCACGTGCTTGAGCAGGCGCAGCGAGGTCAGGCGATCCTCCAGCTTGCGCGCCACCTCGGTTTCCAGCTGTTCGGGGGCGGCACCTTCCAGGGAAGCGGTGATGTTCACCACCGGCAGATCCATGTCCGGGAAGTCCTGGATGGGCAGGCGCTCGAAGCCCAGCCAGCCGAACAGCGTCAGCACGATGAACAGCAACACACCGGGTACCGGGTAGCGAATCGACCAGGCTGAAAGGTTCATGGTGTGTCGCCTGCGCCAGGTACCACGCTGACCTTGGCGCCATCGGCCAGGAACGCACCGCCGCTGCGCACTACCGGGGTCTCCGCATCCAGGCCGCTGAGCACTTCGACGGCCTGCTGCTGACGCCGCCCCAGGGTCACCAGCCGTTGCCTGACGTGCTGGTCGGCATCGACGGTGAACACATACGAACGCCCGTCGCGCAGCACCACCGCCGAATCCGGCAGGGTCAGCGCATCACGGGCCGGCAGCTCGATCTGGCCACTGGCATACATGCCGGCCTGGGCCGGGCTGCCGACCGGCAGTGCCACATAGACCAGCGCACGGCTGGTCTTGGCATCAAGCGAGGGTGACACCAGGCGCACCTGGCCGGTGACTTGGCGACCATCGGGCAACTGCACCCGGGCAACCTGCCCTACCTGAACCTGCGGCAATTGCCGGGCGTCCAGCTCGGCCTGCCACTCGATGCGGTTGCCGCGGATCATGCGAAACAGTTCGTCGCCAGCGGCCAGCACCTTGCCGAGCATCGCCGTACGTGACGAAATGACCCCGTCGTCGACCGCCAGGATCCGGGTCTGGCCTAGATTGATGCGGGTCGCCCGCAAATCGGCTTCGGCGCTGGCCAGTTCGGCCTTGGCCACCGCCACCTGGATGCGGTACTGCTCGCGCTGCTGGTCGGACAGCGAGCCGCCCTGCCCCACGACCTGCGCGCGGCGGTCGTTGGAACGGGCCTGTTCCAGGTTGGCGCGCGCCTGAGCCACGGCGGCTAGCTGTTTCTGTTCCTGGGCCTGGACGGTTTCCGCCGCCAGGGTCGCCAGAACCTGGCCTTTCTTCACCTGGCTGCCGACATCGGCGTTCAGGCTGGCAATACGCAAGCCACTGGTTTCGGCGTCGATCACCGCCTCCTGCCAGGCCGCCAGTGCGCCGCTGGCCTGTAATACACCAGGCCACTGCTGCAGCCGGGGCTTGACCACTTCCACGCTCAGGCTGCTGACCGCTTCGCTCGGTGCGCCGTTTTCCGGCGGCGGTGCGCAACGGCTCAGCAGCAGCGCCATCCCGCCAATGCCGGCAGCGGCCAGCAAGGTGTTGCGCATCCAGGGCTTCATCTGCCACCTCCCGGCAACGAAGACGGCTGGCGGGCCAGCGGAGCATCGGGCTGCCAACCGCCGCCCAGGGCTTTGTACAGATCGATCCAGTCACGCACCTGGTTCTGCTGCAGGGTGATGAGCTGGATGTCGGCTTGCAGCGCCTGGCGACGCGCCGTCTCGCGATCCAGCAGGCTGGCATTGCCAGCCTGCCAGTTGCGGTCGATGGCCTCGAAGGAGGCCTGGTAACCCGCGCTGGCCCGCTCGGCCGAGGCTTCGCGACGGCTGCTGGCGTCCAGCCTTACCAATGCCTGTTCCACTTCCATTACCCCGCTGCGCAGGGTTTGCCGATAGGCCGCCACCGCCGCGGCATAGGCCGCCTCGGCGCCGCGCTGGGTGGCCAGGCGGCGGCCCCCGTCAAGCAGCGGTAGCGAGATGCTCGGCCCCAGGGTCCAGCTACGGTTGACCTGGCCGATCTGCGCGCCGGAGGTGAACGTGCCCACCAGGCTCAGGCTGGGCAGGCGGTCGGCCTTGGCGACGCCGATTTCGGCATTGGCGGCGGCCATTTCCCGCTCGCGTGAAGCAATGTCGGGACGTTGCCGGATCAGATCCGCCGGGATCTGCGTGACCTGTAGCTGCGCGGGCTGCGGCAGGCGCGCCGGCACCGAGTCGAGCACGCTGAGCACACGCGGTTCATCGCCGCCGGTCAGGGCGACCAGACTCTTGACCAGCAGTTGGCACTGCGACTGCTGCTCGATCAACGCCGACTGGCTGCTGGCGGCACTGGCGTCGGCCAATGCGGCGTCGGCGCTGGAAATCAACCCGGCCTGCAGGGACTGCCGGGTGGCCTCGGCAGTGGCCTGCTGCGAGCGCAGTTGATCCGCGTAGCGCTGGCTGAGCAACTGGCAGCCGCGGTATTGCACGTAGTCATTGGCCACCTGCGCGGCCAGCGACACGCGTGCGTCGTGCCAGTCGTCGACCCGCGCCTCCAGGCGTGCCTGGCCGGCCTCGTTGTTGCGCCGCAGCTTGCCGAACAGGTCCAGCTCCCAGCTAGCATCGAGGGTCTTGGCATAGCCTGAACCACCGACCTTCTGCTCGCCCTGGCGCCGGCTGCCACGGCCTACCTGGTATTGACCGTTGGCCTGGGGCCAGGCATCGGCCTCAAGGCTGCCCAGCGTGGCCCGCGCCTGGGCGATATTGGCCCAGGCCTGATCCATGCTCGGGCTGTCGGCCTCGGCCATGCGCAATAGCTGGGTCAGCGCCGGATCGTTGAACTGCTGCCACCACTGCTGCAGCCCACTGACCGTGCCGCCATGCGGCAACGGCGCGTGCCATTGCGGGTCGAGCGGGACCTGCGGACGCTGGTAGTCCGGGCCCAGCATGCAGCCGCTCAAGGCAAGCGCAGTGCAGGCCCAGGCCAGTAACGGCAGGCGTTTGAGAGGGTCGAGGCGATACGTGAATGCGGGCATGGAGGAAATTAGACCTGCCGCCCCGAAACGCGTCTGTCACCAGAAACCGGGACAACCTCGGCGCCGCTCACCAGCTTTTCTGTCCCGGCTTCAGGTGTCAGACACCTGGGCTCAACGATGATCAACTGGCAAACCTGCGATTCCCAAGGCGCACCCATCCGTTGGCCTGCAGTCGAAGCCACCTGATCCATTGATGCCATAACGCTGCCCCCCACGTGCGCAGCGTGACCGTCCGGAGTTCAGCCCATGTCCCAAACCCAAGATGTTGCCCTGCGCTTATGTGAAACCGTCAGTCGCTACCGGCACCTGGCCGAGCAGTTGCCAGCGCCGATATGCCTGAGTTTCCTGGCCCGTGAAGGTGAACCGGCCCCCGAGGAAGCCAGCCACAGCGTGCGTGCCACCGAGCGCGCGCTGAACTCCGTACTGGTGCGGGTGGGTGTGCGCCCGGTGTACTACGTGCATGGCCTGGCGCAGGCGCTGAGCGAAGACGAATGCCTGCTCAGCACCCAGCTATGCCAGGCACTGGATTACACCTACACGCATTTCGATGAAGCGGAGAATTGCAAGACCCTGGCACGGGTGGTCAAGGCGTTCGATTTCGACAACGCCAGCGCCGCGCGCGAGTCTGTTCCTGGGGCGGTGTAAAGCGCCCTGCCATCCGCTCCGAACAGTGCCGACGCTGTCCGGCGCGGTTGACAGGGCCTGGTTCAGGCAGCCATGTGCAGTTCGCGATAGAACTCCATGTACAGCACGGTGCGGTGGCCTCGCGAGGCGTTCACGGCGAAATGATCCAGCGAGCCGTCGAAGATCACCAGGTTGCCGTTGGTGCTCTGGTTGAAACTGCCGTTCACGTTCAGATAGGCGTAGTTCTGCTCCAGTGGTGCATCGACGGTCAGTTGCATGTGCAGCAGCCCCTCTTCCCAGGTGCCGGTGTGCGCATGGGTGCCGAGGAACACATTGGGCTCCATGCGCAGCAGCGCGCACAGTTTGATGCCAGGCACCTGGGCCAGCAGGTCGAGGGTACGCGGCATCGCTGCGCGGGCGTGGGGAATGGGGGTGTCGTAGGCCACCAGACCGTACTGGGTCCATTCGGGCATGGGCTGCATGTTGTCGCCCCAGCCCCACAGCCAACCGTATTCACCGCCGGCCTGCATGTGCTGGTCGACCTCGTCGACGATTTCGGTGATGGACTTGCCGACCCGGTTGATGGTCAGCGTGGGGGCGTCGAGGGCGAGGAATTCCTGGCGTATCACTTCCCAGTTGTTGGCCAGGCGCTGCAGGTGCGGAAAGCGGCTGGTGTCATAAAACGAGGGGCGCATCGGGGGTCTCCTTCTCAGTGAGCATGCTCAGCGTTCGAGCGGGTCAAGGGTGACTGCCCGGCCTCGGGCTGTCTGTCATGTGAAACCGGTACAGTCCGGCCGAGCCGGCGCATGGCACCCGACGCCAGCAGAACCAGCACGAACAGCCCCAGCAGCGCGCCCAGGCTTGCCAGCAGCAGGCCCACACCGCGTCCTGTTCCCGTGCCCAGCCAGGGGCCCAGCGCGGCCGCATAGGCCCCGCCGGGCTGCATGGCCGGTTGCAGCCAATGGTCGACGGCGAAACCGGCCAGCAGTGTCAGTACGCTGGTCGTGGTGATGGTCAGCATGCTGATCAGGGCGAACACGCTGGCACGGCTGGCGGCGCCCAGGTTGCGCATCCACAGGGCGTTCACGCAGGCATCGGCGATGCCGGCCATACAGATGGCGATGAACACCAGCGGGTAATAGGCCCACGGCTGGGCGACCCAGCCCAGGCCGATGACACAGGCAGCCAGCACCGCGTCGGCCAGGGTGGCGCTGACCAGCAGGTTGCGCGGCTCACCCAGCAGGATCAGCACACCGGCAGCGGCCAGGCCTCCCAGCGCCGCCCAGGTGTAGGCCATACCCAGCACCTGGCTGCCGTGGGTCGAAAGCAGCAAGGGCGTCATCATCAAGGTGGCCACCGCCAGCACGGCGCCGCGTGCCATGGTGTAGACCAGCAAACCCAGCAAGGTCCGGCGACTGGCCAGAAACCTCAGTGCCAGGCGCACATGCCCCTGAGCGCTGTCGGTCGTCGTTTCCGCTCGGCCCTTGTCGACCACGACCCGGCGCATACCGGAGAACGCCTTGATCACCAGCAACGAGCCGGCGCAGTAGGCGATCAGGTCGACCATCAGGATGGTCACCAGCCCCGAATGCGCCATGATCGCCCCGGCCAACAGGGGCGCTACCAAGGCCGAGGTGTTCTTGCTCAGGCTGCTCAGGCCCGAGGCTTTGGTGAACTTGCCGGGTTTTACCAGCAGGCTGACTGCCGCCTGGTAGGCCGGCTTGCGAAAGGCGCTGACCACCGACGCCAGGGCATTGAAGGCATACAGGTGCAGAGGTTGTAGACGATCGGCCCACAACAGCGCCATCAGGCCGAGCAACAGCGTGGCCAGGGTCAGGTCGCAGCACAGGATGATCGCCCGATGACTGAAGCGGTCGGCCAACCCGCCGGCCAGCGGCAGGAACAGCACGGCCGGCAGGGTCGCGGCCAGCACCGCGTTGGCGAAGGCCACGGTGGAACCGGTGTGGTTGTAGATCCAGACGCCCAGGGCGAATTCCATCAGTGCAGTGCCCACCACTGCCAGCGATTCGCCGCTCCACAGCCAGTAGAACCCCCGCCCCAGGTCGAAGCGCCCGCTCATGCCGCCATCCGTCTGAAGCCGGCAGCCAGGCGCCAGGCCATCGAGTAGCCCACCGCAGCGGCCACCAGCGGCGCGTAACGCGAGAACAGATAGGTACGCAGTACCCGGCGGGCGATCGGCGAACGGATGTCGCCGCTGACGTGCAAGGGGGTACGGAAGGTCGCCGCCACCGTGGCGCCGTAGGCTTCGTCCAGCGACTGCACGGCATGCCACCAGTACACCGGGATATACAGCGCATCGCCCGGCTCCACCACGGCGCGCAGCGGTTGCAGGGCCTGGGTACCAGGGAAGCGCTCGGTGTCGATGTCGTACAGCCGCCCGGTGTCTTCGATCACCGGACGCAAGGCGCGCCAGGCCGCTTCGTCAGGCGGCAGGATCAGCACCTCCTTGGTGCCCACCACCTGGGCCATGAAGGTCTCGTCGGTGACGTGGAAATGCCAGTCGGTGTACGAGTCGCGATACAGAAAGCTGCGGTGCGCCGGGTAGGCCAGCGACTTGCCCAGGGTCGGCATGAACGGCAGCCCGCCCACATCCTGCTGCATCGGCTCGATGGCCGAGCCTTCGCTGAAGCGGCAGCTATCTGCGACCCATGGCCCGCTGCCGACCCTCAGGCCGTCAAGAAACTCATGAAAGGGCATGTCGCGGTACACGCTGTTGGCGTAGGCCGTGAGTTCCGCCTTGACCTCTGGCCGGGCCCAGCCGATCACCTCGGGCACCACCTGCGAGCGCACCACCACCGGTTTGTTGTGCGAATGCCGGGCCAGGTAGTCCAGCGCCTGCCAGCGCTCGAACGCCGGCCAGTGGCGCACCGCATTGCGCACCAGGCACGGACGGTTGCGGTTCACGAAGTGATGGGTGAAGTCGGCGCGGCTGATGCTCAGCGCGTCGACTTCGTCCACCGCGCCGCAGCGGGCGTAGTTAGGAAAGCGCGACAGGCTCCAGAACTTGTTCGCCGGCTGCGCGAGCGATTGGGACAGTGACATGTTCGCCTCGTGATGGCTCTGAACGAGGCCCTAGGTATAACAGCCCGCCCCGGCTTCTCCCCGGCATGGATGGCGGTTGTCCCCGCTTTCCGTGACAGCCACGGCCAGGCGGATGCTCTAGCTTTTTCAGCCACTGAAGAAGGGGGTTGCCCCCGTCAACCTCCCCGCCTTTGAGCCTACGCAGGTGCTTTGAGATGACCGATACCCCGCGCACGCACGACACCACTTTTCATCCGCTGGCCTCCGTGCAGCAAGGCATCTGGCTCGATCAGATCGCCCATCCCGGCTTGCCTTACTACAACATCGGCATGTCGCTGGAGATCCGCGGCAAGATCGATGTCGTGCTGTTCGAGAAAGCCCTGGAAATGGTCGCCAACCGCCACGACACGCTGCGCCTGAGCTTCAGCCAGGAAGGCGGTCTGGGCCGTCAGTGCGTACTGCCCGAGGTCAAGGTCAAGCTCAAGGTGGTGGACTTCAGCGAGGCCGATGACGACGCCGGCGTGGCCATGGCCTATCTGCGTGAAGCGTTTCGCCAGCCCTTCGCAAGCCTCACCGGGCAGCTATGGGAAGCCCAGCTGGTGCGCTGCGGGCCGAATCGCCATTACTGGCTGGCGCGCTATCACCACCTGGTCACCGACGGTATCGGCGTGGCCCTGCTCGGCCACGCAGTGGGCACGGCCTACAACGCCCTGCTGGCCGGCAGCGAAGAGGTTCCCGACGGGCATTCCTACCTGGATTTCGTCGCCGACGACCAGGCCTACCTGCAATCGAGCCGCTACGAGCGCGACCGGCAATTCTGGCAGGACACCTTCGCCGAGCTGCCGCCGGCCTTGCTGCAACGCCGCGCCGATTACCGCGCCAGTACCCAGGCCGGGCAACTCGCGCCGAGCGAACAGGTGCAGTGCATGCTGCCGCGCGCGTTGTACAACGCCCTGGGGCAGTTCGCCGGTGAGCACAAGCTGTCGCTGGCCCACGTGCTGATCAGCGTGGTGGCGATCTACTTCAGTCGCACCGAGGGCGTCGATGACCTGGTGATCGGCATGCCGGTACATAACCGCACCACCGCCAAGGCCAAGGCCACCTCCGGGATGTTCTCGTCGGTCAGCCCCATCCGCCTGGCGGTGCAGCCAGAGGCATCGCTGCTGGAGCTGATGCAGGCGGCCAACGCCCAGTTGCGTCGCTGCTACCGCCACCAGCGTTTCCCCATCGCCGACCTGAACCGCTTGCTGGGCCTGGCCCGGCTGGGCCGACGCCAGTTGTTCGATGTTTCGCTGTCGTTCGAAAGCCTCGACGGCGACGACCAGTTTGGCGGCACGGCGTCGCGGGTCATCACCATGGACAACGGCTATGAACAGACGCCCATGGCCATCTTCGTCCGTGACTACCACCCCTTCGACGACGTGCACCTGGACTTCAACTTCAACACCGCCTACTTCAGCAGCGAACAGGCCCGGCACTTCCAGCAGCGCATCGTGGCGATGCTCGAAGCCGTGCTGGAACATGCCGAAACCCCCGTGGCGCGCTTCCCGCTGATGAGTGCGGCCGAGCAGCGTCGCGTGCTGGAAGACTTCAACCCCGCGCCGCAGCCGTACCCTGAGCACCTGCTGGTTCACGGCCTGTTCGAAGCGCAGGTCGTGCAGCAACCGCAGGCCTGTGCGCTGCGCGGCGACAGCGGCCCGTTGCTCAGTTATGACGCCCTCAACCGCCAGGCCAACCGCCTGGCGCATCGCCTGATCGAGCTGGGCGCCGGCCCCGATGCGCGGGTCGCGGTATGCCTGGAGCGCGGCCCGCAACTGGTGGTGGCGCTATTGGCCACGCTCAAGGCCGGCGCGGCCTACGTGCCCATCGACCCGTCCCTGCCGGCCCAGCGCCAGGCCTACATGCTCGATGACAGCGCACCCATGGCGTTGCTCAGCACACAGGCCCTGGCCGATGGGCTGCCCGCCAGCAGCGCTCCGCTGCTGCTGATCGACACGCTGGATCTGACCAGCCAGCCTGACAGCAACCCCAGCGTGGCCGGCCTGACCCCGCAGCACCTCGCCTATGTGCTGTACACCTCCGGCTCCACCGGCCTGCCCAAAGGCGTGATGAACGAGCACGCCGGGGTGGTCAATCGCCTGCTCTGGGCGCGTGATTACCACGGCGTGGAGGCCAGCGACCGGATCCTGCAGAAAACCCCGTTCGGCTTCGACGTCTCGGTGTGGGAATTCTTCCTGCCCTTGCTGGCTGGTGCCGAGCTGGTTCTGGTGCGTCCCGGCGGCCACCAGCAGCCCGAATACCTGGCCGAACTGCTGAACCAGGCCGGAGTGACCATGCTGCACTTCGTACCCTCGATGCTCGAGGTCTTCCTGAAGCAGCCTGGCGCCCTGCACTTCCCGGCCTTGCGCCGCGTGCTGTGCAGTGGCGAGGCCTTGCCCCGCGCCCTGCAGCAGCGTTTCGAGAGCCGTCTGGCCGGCGTGGAGCTGCACAACCTGTATGGCCCCACCGAAGCGGCCATCGACGTCACCGCCTGGCAGTGCCGTGCGGACGACGCGGGCGACAGCGTGCCCATCGGTCGCCCGATCAACAATATTCAGATGTTCGTGCTCGATGCGCTGCACCAGCCCCTGCCGATTGGCGTGGCCGGTGAACTGCATATCGGCGGTATCGGTGTGGCGCGGGGTTACTTCAACCGCCCTGAGCTGACCGCCGAGCGCTTCATCCACACCCCGTTGGGCCGCCTGTACAAGACCGGCGACCTGGGCCGCTGGCGCGCCGACGGCACCCTGGAGTACCTGGGGCGCAACGACTTCCAGGTGAAGATCCGCGGCTTCCGTATCGAGCTGGGCGAGATCGAAAGTGCCCTGCTGGCCTGCGACGGCGTGCGCGAAGCGGTGGTGATCGCCCGTAACGACACAGGCGACAGTGACGCCACCCGCCTGGTGGCCTACCTGTGCGGCACCCCGCCGGACGCCGCGCAGTTGCGTACCGCGTTGCTCGACCGCCTGCCGGAGTACATGGTGCCCAGCGCGTTCGTGGTGCTGGAGCAGTTGCCGCTGAACAGCAACGGCAAGCTCGACCGCCGCGCCCTGCCTGCCCCGGGTGCCGACGCCCTGGCCAGCCAGGCCTACAGTGCGCCAGAAGGCGAAACCGAACAGGCTATTGCGCAAATCTGGCAAGCCCTGCTGGGTGTCGAACAGGTCGGCCGTGACGACGGTTTTCTGGCCCTGGGTGGCCATTCGCTGCTCACCGTGCAATTGCAGGCCCGCCTGCTGCAGGAGCTGGGCGTGCAGCTCGACCTGCAAACCCTGTTCGCCCAGCGTTCGCTGCGTGAGCTGGCCGAGTGCGTGGCTCAGCAGGAGGCCAAGACCTCGGCTTGCGACAGCCAGGCCATTGCGCCCATCTCTCGCGAACAGCCCGTGCCGCTGTCGCTGGCGCAGCAGCGCCTGTGGTTCCTCGACCAGCTCGACCCGGCGGCCAGCCTGGCCTACCACATGCCTGCCGCCCTGCACCTGCGTGGCGAGTTGAACGTCGCCGCGCTCAAGCAGGCGCTGGATCGCATCGTCGCCCGCCACGAAAGCCTGCGCGCTCGCTTCCCGCAGGCCGGCAGCGTGCAGTTCGCCCCGGCCGACTGCGGCTTCAGCCTGGTCGAGCACGACCTGCGCGGCCAGCCGGCAGAGGCCGTCGAGCAGCAGCGGGCCGAGGAAGCGCGCACGCCGTTCGACCTCAGCAATGGGCCACTGGTACGTGGCCGCCTGCTGCGCACCGCCGATGACGAGCACCTGCTGCTGGTCACCCAGCACCACATCGTCTCCGATGGCTGGTCGGTGGCGGTGATGATCGGCGAGTTCAACCGCCTCTACGCTGCCTTCTGCCAGGGCCAGCCGGATCCACTGCCACCGCTGGCGCTGCAATACGCCGACTACGCCGCCTGGCAACAGCAGCAGCTACAGGGTGAGCGCCTGCAACGCCAACTGGCGTTCTGGCAGCAGCACCTGAGCGGCGCCCCGGCGCTGCTGGAACTGCCTGCCGACCGCCCACGCCCCGCTGAACAGAGCTACCGGGGCGCCGCCCTGGCCGTACAGTTGCCGAGCGAGCTGAGCCAGCGCCTGCGCCAGTTCAGCCAGCAACAGGGCCTGACCCCCTTCATGACCCTGCTGGGTGCCTGGTCGATCCTGCTATCGCGCCTGAGCAATCAGGCGCAAGTGGTGGTCGGCACCCCCGTTGCCAACCGTACCCGCCAGGAAACCGAGGCGCTGATCGGCTTCTTCGTCAACACCCTGGCCCTGCGCCTGGATCTGTCCGCCCACAACCGCATCGACGAGCTGCTGGCGCATATCAAGGCCACCACCCTGCAGGCCTACGAGCACCAGGCGGTGCCGTTCGAGCAAGTGGTCGAAGCCTTGCAACCGGAGCGCAGCCTGGGCCACAGCCCGCTGTTCCAGGCCATGCTGGTGCTGGGCAATACGCCGCAGGATCAGGCCATCGCCCTGCCGGGTGTCGAGCTGACCGCGCTGACGCCCGAGGCCAGCACCACCCAGTTCGACCTGACCCTGGCGTTGAACGACGACGGCCAGACCTTCAGCGGCCAGTTCGAGTACGCCACCGACCTGTTCGACGAAAGCACCATCGCCCGCTGGCGCGAGCACCTGCTGTGCCTGCTCGATGCCATGCTGGCCAGGGCCGAGCAGCCGCTGGCGACCCTGCCGCTGCTGAGCGACGCCCAGCGCCGCCAGCTCCTCAACCACCTCAATCCACCCGCCATCGCATTCGACGAAAGCCAATGCGCACAGCAGGCCTTCGAGGCACAAGTGCAGGCACGCCCGCAGGCCATCGCCCTGGAGGCCGAGGGCCAGGCGCTCAGCTATGCCGAGCTCAATGCCCGCGCCAACCGCGTGGCGCACCGCCTGATTGCCCTGGGGGTTCGCCCGGATGACCGCGTGGCGCTGCTCGCCGAGCGCAGCCCGGCGATGATCGTCGGCGTGCTGGGCATCCTCAAGGCCGGTGGCGCCTATGTGCCGCTGGATCCCAACTACCCCGGCGAGCGCCTGCAGCACATGCTCGACGACAGCGCACCGAAGGTATTGCTGACCCAGGCGGCACTGGCCCAGCGCCTGCCAACACAAGCGCTTGCTCAACTGACCCTGGAAAGCTGTGACCAGGGCGACAGCCATGACCCGCAGGTCGAAGGGCTGACCAGCCGCCACCTGGCCTACGTCATCTACACCTCCGGCTCCACCGGCAAGCCCAAGGGCGTGATGATCGAACATCGTTCGCTGTGCAACCAGATCGCCGCGCTGCAGGAACGCTATGGCCTGAACCCACAGGACCGCGTGCTGCAATTCGCCAGCCTGGCCTTCGACATGTCGGTGGAAGAGATCTTCGGTGCGCTGTTCAGCGGCGCCACCCTGGTGTTGCGCAGCGATGCCTGGATCGCCGGCAGCGCGGCGTTCGCCAGCCTGTGCGAACAGCATGCGATCAGCGTGGCCAACCTGCCCACGGTGTTCTGGCAGCAACTGGCCCGCGATAGCCACGTGCCCATGCCGAGCTGCCTCCGCCAACTGATGATCGGCGGCGAGGCGGTGAGCAAACAGGCCGTGGCGCAGTGGTTCCAGCGCAGCGGCCATCGCCCGCAATTGTTCAATGCCTATGGCCCGACCGAAGCCACGGTGAATGCCTCGGTGCGCCTGATCCGCAGCGCCCGCGACGATTTCCGCAGCATCGGCGAGCCGCTGCGCAACACCCAGCTGCATGTGCTGGATGCCGCCGGGCAACTGGCGCCGCTGGGTGCGGTCGGGGAAATCCATATCGGTGGCGTGGGCGTGGCCCGCGGTTATCTGAACCGTGCTGAACTCAGCGCCGAACGTTTCATCTCGGATCCGTTCAGCACCGCTGCCGATGCACGCCTGTACAAGACCGGCGACCAGGGCCGCTGGTGCGCCGACGGCACCCTGCACTACCTGGGGCGCAATGACGACCAGGTGAAGATCCGCGGCTTCCGAGTCGAGCTGGGCGAAATCGAGAGCGTGCTCGCCAGCTACCCCGGCGTGCGCGAAGCGGTGGTCGTGGCCAGGCCGGCGGAAACCGGCGGCCAGCGCCTGATTGCCTACCTGTGCGGTGAGCCGGTGGCCGTCGAGCAACTGCGTGAACACCTGCTGGCGTCGCTGCCCGAATACATGCTGCCCAGCGCCTGGGTGCGCCTGGAAACCCTACCGTTGACCCCCAACGGCAAGCTGGATCGCAAGGCCCTGCCCGCCCCCGGCCAGGACGCCTTTGCCAACCGCGCCTACGAGGCGCCGCGCGGCGCCCTCGAGCAACGCCTGGCCCAGCTGTGGCAGGACCTGCTGGGCGTCGAGCAGGTCGGCCGCCACGACCGTTTCTTCGAGTTGGGCGGCCACTCGCTGCTGGCGGTGAGCCTGATCGACCGGCTGCGCGAACAGGGCCTGCACACCAGCGTGCGCACCGTGTTCAGCACCCCGACCCTGTGGGAAATGGCGCAGAGCATCAACCGCGCACCGCAAACCGCCTTCAGCGCCCCGGCCAACGGCATTGCCGCCGGTTGCACCGAGCTGACCCCTGACATGCTGCCGCTGGTGCAGATCAGCCAGGAACACCTGGACAGGCTGCTGGCCGACGTGCCCGGTGGCACCGCCAACGTGCAGGACATCTACCCGCTGGCACCCTTGCAGCAAGGCATGCTGTTCCACCATCTGCTGGGGCACCAGGGTGATGCCTACCTGGTGCGCTCGATGATCGAATTCGACAGCCGCGCGCATCTGCAGGCCTTCACTGACGCGCTGCAAGAGGTCATCGACCGCCACGATGTGCTGCGTACCGCAGTGCACTGGGCCGGCCAGGCCCAGCCGCTGCAAGTCGTGCAGCGTCAGGCCAGCCTGCCGGTCACCCCCTTGGCCGACCTGGGTGGTCTGAGCGCTCGCCAGGCCCTGGAACAGGCCAGCGACCCACGCAGCCTGCGCCTGAACCTCAACCAGGCGCCGCTGATGCACGCCTGGAGCGCCGAAGAAGCCGACAGCGGGCGTTGCTGGCTGGCACTGCTTGACCACCACCTGATCAGCGACCACGTTTCGCTGACCATCGTCCTGGAAGAAGTCCAGGCGCTGATGCAGGGCCAGGCCAGCGCCCTGCCGGCGCCGGTGCCGTACCGTGAGTTCATCGCCCACCTGCAAAACCTGCCGGCTGACAGCCACACCGAGTATTTCCAGCGCCGCCTGGCCGATATCGACACACCCACCGCGCCATTCGGCCAGCTCGACGTACAGGGCGATGCGGCCAGCGTGCACGAAGCGCACCGGCGCCTGCCGAACGCGCTGGCCGAGCGCCTGCGCAACTGCGCGCGCCAGGCCCAGGTGACTCCGGCGGTACTCTTCCATGTCGCCTGGGCCCAGGTACTGGCGCGCTGCACCGGGCAGTCGGACGTGGTGTTCGGCACCGTGCTGGCCGGCCGCTCGCAGGGTTCGCTGGGGGCCGGTCGTGCCCTGGGCGTGTTCATCAACACCCTGCCGGTGCGGGTGGCCTTGCAAGGCCGCAGCAGCCAGGCGCTGCTCGCAGACACCGCCGCCGACCTGGCCGAACTGCTGCGCCATGAACAGGCGCCGTTGACCCAGGCACAGCGCTGCAGTGCGGTCGCCGCCCCGCTGCCGCTGTTCACCACCCTGCTCAACTATCGCCACCAGACCGAAGGTGGTTCGCTGGCCAACGATGGCGCGGTTCTGACCTGGGACGGCGTGCAGGTACACAGCAACGAAGCACGCACCAACTATCCGATCGAAGTCGCGGTGGGTGACGAGGGGCTGGGCTTCTCCATCAGTGCCCAGGCCGTGGCGGGCATCGACCCGGCGCGGGTCGCCCAGTACCTGGAGCAGGCCGTGTCTTCCCTGGTCGACGCCCTGCAGCACGACCCGGTACGCCCGGCCCAGACCCTGGAGGTGCTGCCCGACGCCGAGCGCGAGCAACTGCTGCACGGCTTCAACCACAGCGCCGAGGATTTCGGCGCTGTGCGCCCGCTGCATGTGCAGTTCGAGCAACAGGCCGGGCAACAGCCCGACGCCACGGCGCTGGTTCATGAGCAGCAACAGCTCAGCTACCAGCAGCTCAACCGCCGCGCCAATCACCTGGCTCGTCAACTGCTGGCCCTCGGTGTGCAGCCCGACGACCGCGTGGCGCTGTGCGCCGAGCGCAGCCTGGAGATGATCGTCGGCGTGCTCGCCGTGCTCAAGGCCGGTGCCGCCTATGTACCCCTGGACCCGGCCAACCCCGCCGAGCGCATGGCCTTCCTGCTCGCCGACAGCCAGCCGTGCGCCGTGCTGGCCCAGGCCGCCCTGACGCTGCCGCCAGTCAGCGTGCCGCGCCTGGCGCTGGACAGCGCCGAATCCCTGGCCGCTGCCGATGACTCCGGCTACGACAGCAACCCGCACGTGCCGAGCCTCACCCCTGAACACCTGGCTTACGTGATCTACACCTCCGGTTCCACCGGCCAGGCCAAGGGCGTGATGGTCGAGCACCGCTCGCTGTTCAACTTCAGCCAGGTGCTGGCGCGCACCACCCACAGCCATTGCAGCGCGCAAGCGCGGGTAGCCCTGAACGCCGGCTTCTACTTCGACATGTCGCTCAAGGGCATCTGCCAACTCGGCGCCGGCCACTGCCTGGTGATCGTGCCGCAGCACCTGCGTGCCAGTGGCCAGGAACTGCTGGACTTCCTCGAAGCCGAGCAGATCCAGGCGTTCGACTCCACCCCTTCGCAACTCGACGGCCTGCTCGCCGCCGGGCTGCTGGAGCGTGAACGCTACAAGCCGCGCAGCGTGCTGCTGGGTGGCGAGCCGATCAACGCCGCGACCTGGGCACGCCTGCGCGCCTGCCCGAGCATCCACTTCTACAACATGTACGGGCCGACCGAAGGCACCGTGGACGCCAGCCAGGGCCGGGTCGCCGACCTCGGCGAACAACCCAGCATCGGTCGCCCGCTGGCCAATGTGCAGCTCTACGTGCTCGACGCCCTGGGCCAGCCGGCACCGATCGGCGTGGCCGGCGAACTGCACATCGGCGGTGCCGGTGTGGCACGCGGTTACCTCAACCGCCCGGAACTGACCGCCGAGCGCTTTATCGATACGCCACAGGGCCGCCTGTACAAGACCGGCGACCTGGGCCGCTGGCGCGCCGACGGCACCCTGGAGTACCTGGGCCGCAACGACTTCCAGGTGAAGATCCGCGGCTTCCGTATCGAGCTGGGCGAGATCGAAAGCGCCCTGCTGGCCTGCGACGGCGTGCGCGAAGCGGCGGTGATCGCCCGCAATGACAGCCATGGCGACGACGCCGGCACCCGCCTGGTGGCCTACCTGTGCGGTACGCCGCCGGACGCTGCGCAATTGCGCGCAGCACTGCTCGAACGCCTGCCGGAGTATATGGTGCCCAGCGCCTATGTGGTGCTGGAGCAGTTGCCACTGACCGCCAACGGCAAGCTCGACCGCCGCGCCCTGCCTGCCCCTGGCGCCGACGCCCTGGCCAGCCAGGCCTACGAGGCACCGCAAGGCGAGACCGAACAGGCCATCGCGCAGATCTGGCAAGCCCTGCTGGGGGGCGAACGAGTCGGCCGTGACGACGGCTTCCTGGCCCTGGGTGGCCATTCGCTGCTCACCGTGCAATTGCAGGCCCGCCTGCTGCAGGAGCTGGGCGTGCAGCTCGACCTGCAGACCCTGTTCGCCCAGCATTCGCTGCGTGAGCTGGCCGCCTACGTGGAGCAGGCCAAACCGACCGAACTCCAGGCCATCGAGCCGGTTTCTCGGCATAAACCCGTGCCGCTGTCGCTGGCGCAGCAGCGCCTGTGGTTCCTCGACCAGCTCGACCCGGCAGCCAGCCAGGCCTACCACATGCCTGCCGCCCTGCACCTGCGTGGCGAGTTGAACGTGGACGCGCTCAAACAAGCCCTGGACCGCATCGTCGCCCGCCACGAAAGCCTGCGCGCCCGCTTCCCGCAGGCCGGCAGCGTGCAGTTCGCCCCAGCCGACTGCGGCTTCAGCCTGGTCGAGCACGACCTGCGCGGCCAGCCGGCAGAGGCCGTCGAGCAGCAGCGGGCCGAGGAAGCGCGCACGCCGTTCGACCTCAGCAATGGTCCACTGGTACGTGGCCGCCTGCTGCGCACCGCCGATGACCAACACCTGCTGCTGGTCACCCAGCACCACATCGTCTCCGACGGCTGGTCGGTAGCGGTGATGATCGGCGAGTTCAATCGCCTGTATGCCGCGTTCTGCCGGGGCCAGCCGGATCCACTGCCGCCGCTGGCGCTGCAATATGCCGACTACGCCGCCTGGCAACAGCAGCAGTTGCAGGGTGAGCGCCTGCAACGCCAACTGGCGTTCTGGCAGCAGCACCTGAGCGGAGCCCCGGCGCTGCTGGAACTGCCCGCCGACCGCCCACGCCCCGCTGAACAGAGCTACCGTGGCGCCGCCCTGCCCCTGCAATTACCCGCAGAACTCAGCGAGCGCCTGCGCCAGTTCAGCCAGCAACAGGGCCTGACCCCCTTCATGACCCTGCTGGGTGCCTGGTCGATCCTCCTCTCGCGCCTGAGCAACCAGGCGCAAGTGGTGGTCGGCACTCCCGTCGCCAACCGCACCCGCCAGGAAACCGAGGCGCTGATCGGCTTCTTCGTCAACACCCTGGCCCTGCGCCTGGATCTGTCCGCGCACAGCCGCGTCGACGAGCTGTTGGCGCATATCAAGGCCACCACCCTGCAGGCCTACGAGCACCAGGCGGTGCCGTTCGAGCAAGTGGTCGAAGCCCTGCAACCGGAGCGCAGCCTGGGCCACAGCCCGCTGTTCCAGGCCATGCTGGTGCTGGGCAATACGCCGCAGGATCAGGCCATCGCCCTGCCGGGCGTCGAGCTGACAGCGTTGACGCCCGAGGCCAGCACCACCCAGTTCGACCTGACCCTGGCGCTGAACGACGACGGCCAGACCTTCAGCGGCCAGTTCGAGTACGCCACCGACCTGTTCGACGAAAGCACCATCGCCCGCTGGCGCGAGCACCTGTTGTGCCTGCTTGACGCGATGCTGGCAGGCGCCGAGCAGCCCGTGACGGCGCTGCCGCTGCTGACGCCGGCACAAGCTGCGCAGCAGCAAAAGGCCTTCAGCGGCCCGCAGGTGGCCCTGGACGAGCGCGCCGAACGCCTGCCGCAGCGGGTGTTCCAGGCCCAGGCGGCACGCACCCCCGACGCCCTGGCGGTGGCCAGCGCCAGCGAACGCTGGAGCTATGCGCAACTCAATGCCCACGCCAACCAGGTCGCCCACTGGCTGATTGACCAGGGCGTGGGCGCGGATGACACCGTGGGTCTGTGCGCCAGCCGCAGCCCGCAGATGGTCGCGGGCCTGCTGGGCATTCTCAAGGCCGGCGCCGCCTACGTGCCACTGGATGCCAACTACCCCGCCGAGCGGCTGGCCTACATGCTTGCCGACAGCGCCCCCCGCGCGCTGGTCTGCGACGCCGGCCTGAGCCTGCCGGGCGCCGACGGTCTGCCGACCCTGGTGCTCGGCAGCGCCGACCAGCAACGGGCCGCCAGCCAGGATCCGCAGGCGCCTGCGCCGAGCTTCGAGCAACTGGCCTACGTGATCTACACCTCCGGCTCCACCGGCAAGCCCAAGGGCGTGATGGTCGAGCACCGTGGCCTACGCAACCTGCTCGACTGGTACCTGCAGGAGCTGGCCCTGGACGCCAGCGACGCGGTGCTGCTGGCCTCTTCCTACAACTTCGACCTGACCCAGAAGAACATCCTCGCGCCACTGATGGTCGGTGCCGCCCTGCATCTGGCCGCAGAGCCGTTCGACCCGAGGGCCATCGTGGCGCACATCCATAGCGCCGGTATCAGCCACCTGAACCTTTCGCCCAGCGCCTTCCGTGCGCTGGTCGAAGCCGACCCCGAGCAACGCATGGCCGGCCTCAGGCGCGTGGTGCTGGGCGGTGAGCCGATCCAGTTGAGCGTGCTGGAAAAGCTCGCCCAGCCGCGGCCACAGTTCATCAACAGCTATGGCCCCACCGAGTGCAGCGATGTGGTGGCCTGGCATCGCCTCGACGACGATCTGGAACACTACCGTGAGCAGCCCATCCCGATTGGCCTGCCGATCCGCAACCTGCAACTGCATGTACTCGACGCGCACGGCCAGGTGCTGCCGATTGGTGTGGCGGGAGAAATCCACATTGGCGGTGCCGGTGTGGCGCGCGGTTACCTCAACCGCCCCGACCTGACCGCCGAGCGTTTCATCGATACGCCACAGGGTCGCTTGTACAAGACCGGTGACCTGGGCCGCTGGGCGGCCGATGGCACCCTGCACTACCTCGGCCGCAACGATGAACAACTGAAGATTCGCGGCCTGCGCGTCGAGCCGGGCGAGATCGAAGCGGCACTCGCCAGCCTGCCCGGCGTGCGTGAAGCCGCGCTGGTGGCCCGCGACAGCGCCCAGGGCAAACAGTTGGTGGCGTACCTCTGTGGTGAGCCGGGCGAGCCTGCGCAACTGCGCGAAGCGCTGGCCAGCCAGTTGCCGGCGCACATGCTGCCGGCCGCCTTCGTGACCCTGCCAGCCCTGCCGCTGACGCCCAATGGCAAGCTCGACCGCCGCGCGCTGCCCGAGCCCGACGCCAAGGCCTGGGCCAGCAGTGCCTACGAGGCCCCGCAAGGGCCGCTGGAACAGGCGCTGGCCGGCCACTGGCAGGCCCTGCTGGGCGTGCCGCAGGTGGGTCGCCACGACAACTTCTTCGCCCTCGGCGGGCATTCGATGATGGCCGTGAGCCTGATCGAGCGGCTGCGCGGGCAAGGCCTGAACGTCGACGTACGCACGCTGTTCAGCGCCCCGACCCTCAAAGCCCTGGCCCAGGCGCTGAGCGACAGCCATGGCCAGCACTTCCGTGCCCCGGCCAACGCCATCCCGGCCGGCTGCACCGCCCTCACCCCGCACATGCTGCCGCTGGTGGATCTCAGCCAGGCGCAGCTCGACCAGTTGAGCACGGCGGTAGCGGGTGGCGCGGCGAACATCCAAGACATCTACCCGCTGGCGCCGCTGCAGCAAGGCATCCTGTTCCACCACATGCTCGGCCAGCAGGGCGATGCCTACCTGGTGCGTTCGCTGCTGGAATTCGATGACCGCGCCGCACTGGACGCCTTCCTGGCGGCCCTGCAGCAGGTCATCGACCGCCATGACATCCTGCGCACCGGCGTGCACTGGGAAGGTCTGCCGCAGGCCGTGCAGGTGGTTCAGCGTCAGGCCAGGTTGCCGGTGCAGTTGCTGGAACTGCAGGCCGAAGGCGATGCACTGGAACAACTCAAGGCGCACACCGAGCCGGCGCGCACTCGCCTGGATCTGCGCCAGGGCCCGCTGATGCGCGCCTGCATCGCCCAGCAGCCGGGCAGCGAGCGCTGGCTGCTGGCCTTGCTCAACCACCACATGGCCAGTGACCACGTCACCCTGGAAACCGTGCTGGAAGAGATCCACACCTTGCTGCACCGGGCCGATGCGCCGCTGCCGCCCGCGCAGCCGTTCCGTGACTTCATCGCCCAGGCCCTGGCCACCCCGGCCGAAATCCATGAAGCCTATTTCACCGCGCGCCTGAGCGATATCGACACGCCGACGGCGCCGTTCGACGAGTTCGACGTGCAGGGCGATGGCAGCCTGCTGGAAGAGGCCGAGCTGGTGCTGAACGACGCGCTGAACCAGCGCCTGCGCAGCCAGGCCCAGGCGCTGGGCGTGACCCCGGCGGCGCTGTTCCACGTGGCCTGGGCGCAGGTTCTGGCACGTTGCACCGGCCTCGACGACGTGGTGTTCGGCACCGTGGTCAGCGGCCGCCTGCAAGGTTCGGCGGGCGCCGAGCATGCCCTGGGGGTCTTCATCAACACCTTGCCGGTGCGCGTGTCGGTGGCCGGCCAGGCTGCCCGAGCACAAGTACTGGCGACGCATCAGGATCTGATCGAACTGCTGGCCCACGAACAGGCGCCGTTGGCCCTGGCGCAGCGTTGCAGTGGCGTGGCCAGTGGCGTGCCGCTGTTCACCAGCCTGCTCAACTACCGCCATCAGCGTGATGATCGCCAACTGCAATGGCCTGGCCTGCGCATCCTCGGCAGTGCCGAGCGCAGCAACTACCCGCTGGCGCTGTCGGTCAACGACCATGGTCACGCCCTGAGCCTGACCGTGCAGTGCCTGCCGGCCATGTCGGCAGCGCGCGTCGGGCAGATGATGCTGCAGGCTCTGCAGACCCTCAGCCAGGCCCTGGCCAGCCAGCCTGAACAGCCACTGGGCGAGCTCGATGTGCTGCCGGCCGAGATTCGTGAACAGGCACTGTCCTGCAGCAACGTCGAGCCGCTGGCTTTCCCCGGCGACCCGTGCATCCAGCACCTGTTCAAAGCGCAGGTGCGCCAGACGCCACAGGCCATTGCCGTGCAGGCGGGCACGCACTGCCTGAGCTACCTGCAGCTCGACGCTCAGGCCGACCAGCTAGCCCGTCAGTTGATCGCCGAGGGCGTGCTGCCCGGTGAACTGGTGGCGCTGTGCGTGGCACGTGACACGATGATGATCGTCGGCCTGCTGGGCATTCTCAAGGCAGGGGCGGCCTATGTCCCGCTGGATCCGGCCTACCCTTCGACACGCCTGACCGCCATCGTCGAAGACGCGCGACCACGCCATGTGCTGGCCGATGCCGCAGGCCGCGAAGCCCTGGGCAGCCTGCCCGCTGGCAGCCGCTACCTGATGCTCGAACAGGCCCTGGCCAGCGCCCCGAAAAAGGGGCCGGCCGCGCCTGAGAACGGCGCGCTGAATTCCGCCAGCCTGGCTTACGTGATCTACACCTCGGGCTCCACCGGTACACCGAAGGGCGTGATGATCGAGCACCGCCAACTGGTGGCCTCCACCCGGGCGCGCCTGCAGGTCTATGGCACCTCGGCCGAGCGGCGCTTCCTGCTGCTCTCTTCGGTGGCCTTCGACAGCTCGGTGGCCGGTATCTTCGGCAGCCTGTGCAGCGGCGCCACCCTGTGCATCGCCTCGGCCGAGCAGGCCCGTGACCCGCTGGCCCTGGCCGAGCTGATCGAGGCCCAGTCGATCACCACCCTGCTGTGCGTTCCGTCACTGGCGCGGCCGTTGCTGGCCAGCCTGTCGCCTGCCTGCAGCCTGCGCGAAATGATCGTCGCCGGCGAGGCCTGCCCGGCCGACCTGGCCCAGGCCTGTGCGGCACGGGAACCGGCCCTGACGCTGTACAACGAATACGGCCCTACCGAAGCCACCGTGTGGGCCAGCGTGCACCGCTGCGGCGCCGATGAACAGGGCACGGTTCCGATTGGTCGTGGCATTCCCAATGCACGCCTGTACGTGCTCGATCCGCAGGGGCGCCCGGTGCCCCAGGGGGTGGCCGGTGAACTCTACGTGGGCGGCGCGGGCGTGGCCCGTGGTTACCTGGATCAGCCGGAGCTAAGTGCCGAGCGCTTCCTGGACGACCCATTCTCGGAGGATGCGCAGGCGCGCATGTACCGCACCGGTGACCGCGTACGCCAGCGCGCGGATGGCGCGCTGGAATTCCTCGGGCGCCTGGATCAGCAGATCAAGCTGCGCGGCCTGCGCATCGAGCCGGGCGAGATCGAGGCACGGATGCTCAGCGTAGCGGGCGTGCGCGAGGCGCTGGTGATCGCCCGGGAAGACACCCCTGGCGTGCCGCGCCTGGTGGCCTACCTGAGCATCACCGGGGAACTGCCTGATGCACCGGCGACCCTGCGCGAGTACCTGGGTGAACACCTGCCGGCCTACATGGTGCCAGCCGCCTTCGTGGTGCTGGAGCGCCTGCCGCTGAGCCCCAACGGCAAGGTGGACCGCAACGCCCTGCCGGCGCCGCGCAGCGACGACTTCTCCAGCCGCGTGTTCGAGGCTGCGCAAGGTGAAACCGAAACCGAACTGGCGCGCATCTGGGCCGAGTTGCTGGGCCTGGAACGCGTTGGCCGCCACGACCACTTCTTCGAGCTGGGCGGGCATTCGCTGCTGGCCGTGCAGGTGACCCTGCAGGCTCGACAAACCTTCGGTGTCGAGGTGCCGCTGCGCGAGGTGTTCGAGCACCCCACGCTCGCCGCCCTGGCCGACCTGATCAACACCCTGCAACTGGCGCAGTTCAGCGCTGAACAACTGCTCGAGCTGGAAGGCCAGATGGCCGCGCTCAGCGAAAGTGAACTGCTTGCCCTCGTTTCCAAGGATGCCTGACCGTGACCGACACTACGCAAAGCCTCGACGCCCTCAAACGCGCAGCCCTGCTGCGCCTGCTCAAACAACGCGGCGCCCAGCCGGAACAGGTCAAGGCCCAGGCCAGCATCCCGCAGGCCGACCGCACGGCGCCCCTGCCCTTGTCGTTCGCCCAGCAGCGCTTGTGGTTCCTCGACCAGCTCGACCCTACGGCGAGCGTCGCCTATCACATGCCGGCGGCCCTGGCGCTGCGTGGCGAGCTTGACCGTGACGCCCTGAAAGCCGCCCTGAACCAGCTCGTGGCGCGCCATGAAAGCCTGCGCACCACCTTTGCCCGCGACGGCGAGCAGACCGTGCAGGTGGTTGCCCCGATCGACAGCGGCTTCAGCCTCAGCGAACATGACCTGCGCCACCTGCCCGCTGCCGAAGCGCGTGCCGAGGCCGAGCGTCTGGCCGAGGAAGAAGCCCGCGCCCCGCTGGTGTTGAGCGAAGGCCCACTGGTGCGCGGGCGCCTGCTGCGCCTGACCGACCAGGAGCACCGCCTGCTGCTGACCCAGCACCACATCATTTCCGATGGCTGGTCGACCGGCGTGCTGGTCAAGGAACTGGCAGCGCTGTACCAGGCCCTGAGCAGCGACCAGGCGCCCGCCCTGCCCGACCTGCCCCTGCAATACGCCGACTACGCCGCCTGGCAGCGCGCGCAGCTCAGCGGCGAGGCCCTGGCCGAACAGGTGGGCTTCTGGCGAGATCGCCTGAGCGGTGCCCCGGCGCTGCTGAACCTGCCGACCGACCGGCCACGCCCCGCGGTGCAGAGCTTTCGCGGTGACACCCATGTGTTCGACCTGCCGCCGGCGCTGGCTGGAGCCATCCAGCAGCAGGCCCAGGCCCGTGCCGCCACGCCGTTCATGCTGCTGATGGCGGCCTGGGCGGTATTGCTGGCCAGGGTCAGTGGCCAGCAGGACGTGGTGATTGGCACCGTCGCCGCCAACCGCGACCGCCCCGAATGGCAGGGCGTGATCGGTTTCTTCGTCAACACTCTGGCCATCCGCGTACGCCTGGAAGCTGATCCGACCCTCGCCGAGGTGCTGGAGCAGGTCAAGGCGCTGATGCTCGAAGCCGCCGACTACCAGGGCGCGCCCTTCGACCAAGTGGTCGAGGCGCTCAACCCGCCGCGCAGCGCCAGCCACAGCCCGGTGTTCCAGAGCATGCTCTACACCAATGCCGGCGGTGCGGGAACGGCGCTGCAACTGCCGGGCCTGGAGCTGGAGTTCCTGCCCTCGCACAAGGCCAGCACCCAGCATGACCTTTCGCTGCACATCGACGAAGGCCACGGGCGCCTGTCGTGCAGCCTGTCCTACGCCACCGCGCTGTTCGAGGCGGCCAGCATCGAACGCCTGGGGCAACGCTTCGAGAACCTGCTGGAGCACTTCACCCAGGCTCCGGACACCCGCCTGAGCCGCCTGGAACTGGATCGCGAGACGCCGCTGCCGGCCATCGAAGCGCTGCCCGAGCATCCGGCGCAGATGCCGCTGTCGTTCCACCAGGAACGCCTGTGGTTCATCGACACCTTCGAGGCCGGCTACCTGTACCCGGCCAACCCGGTGTACCACAACATTCCGCTGCTCCTGGCCCTGGACGGCGAAGTCGACCAGGCAGCGCTACGCCAGGCCCTGAATGGCCTGCTGGAGCGCCACGCGCTGCTGCGCTGCCGCATACATGGCGATGGCGCGCGTGGCTGGCAGACTTTCGTCGGGGCAAGCCAGTTGCCACTGACGCTGATCCAGGCCGACGCGCACGCGCTGTTTGAACAGGCCCTGGCGGAAACCCGCAAGCCGCTGCCGCTGGGCGATTCCAGCCTGGTACGTGCCTGCCTGGTACAGGCCGACGAACGCCAGGCCGTGCTGGCGCTGACCGTGCACCACCTGCTGGCCGACCGCACCAGCATGAGCGTGCTGCGCCGCGACCTGCTGGCGCTGTACGCGGCGGCCTGTGCCGGGCGCGAAGCCGACCTGCCGGCCCTTGACCATTCGTTTGCCGACTTTGCCGTCTGGCAGCGCCAACTGCCGGCGGCGGTCACGGAAAACCTGCGCGCCTGGTGGGCCTACCAGCTACGCGGCAAGCTGCAGGCGTTGGAACTGCCGCTGATGCGACCGCGGGCGGCGGTGCATATATTTGCCGAAGCCACGCATGATTTCCGTGTCGAGCCGGCGCTGGTACGCCGCCTGCAGGGCCTCGCCGAGCAGACTGGCTACAGCACCCAGAGCCTGGCGCTGAGCGCTTTCAGCGCACTGCTGCGCCGCTACGCCGGGCATGACGAACTGGTGCTGGGCACCAGCGCCGCGTGTCGCAACGAGGCGCTGGCCGGGGTGGTCGGGCCCATCGACAACCTGCTGGTGATCCGCAGCCAGTGCCCGGCCGGCACCACGCCGCAGGCGCTTTGCGCCAGCGCCGCCGAGACCCTGGCCCAGGCCCTGGCGCACCGCCAGTTGCAATTCGACCAACTGGTGCTGGCGCTGAACCCGGCCAAGGACATGAGCCGCACCGCGCTGTTCGATGTGCTGTTCAACTACAAACAGGCCGAGCCGAGCGAAGTGGTCGCCGGGGTGTCCTTCACGCCACTGGAAACCAACCTGGGCTACGGCAAGAACGATCTGCACCTGCTGATCGACGACCATGGCCTGCACTGGAACGGCCATCTGGTGTACAACGCCGAATTCTTCGAGCCGGCATTCACCGAGCAACTGATGCAGCACTACGTGCGCCTGCTCGAAGCCCTGGTGGACGCGGCGCAGACGCCCGTGGACGATCTACCGCTGCTCAGTGCCGAGCAGCGCCAGCAGCAGGTACTGGCGTTCAACGACAGCGAAGCGGCCTGGCCCGAGCAGATGACGATTCACCAACTGTTCGAGGAACAGGTGCGCCAGTGCCCCGAGCGCATTGCCGTGAACCTGGGCAACCAGCGCCTCAGCTATGCGCAGCTCAACGCCCAGGCCAACCAACTGGCGCACCGCCTGCGCGCCGCCGGGGTCACCCCGCAGGCGCCGGTGGCCATCGCCCTGCAGCGTTCGCTGGGCATGGTGGTGGCGACCCTGGCAGTGCTCAAGGCCGGTGGCGCCTACGTGCCGGTCGACCCCAACGCCCCCGCAGAGCGCATTGCCTTCGTCCTGCAGGACAGCGGCGTACGCCACGCCATCATCGACCCGGCGCTGGCCGAGACGGCCGCCCGCCTGGGCATCGAAGTGCTTGCCCTGCAAGACGACAGCGCCAGTTCTGCTGGCAGCGAAAACCTGCCCAACCTCAGCGCGCCGGACCACCTGGCCTATGTCATCTACACCTCGGGCTCCACCGGCCAGCCCAAGGGTGCGCTGCTGGAACATCGCAACGTGGTGCGCCTGCTGCACAACAGCCGCGCACCCTTCGACTTCGGCGCGAACGACGTGTGGTCGCTGTTCCATTCGCATGCCTTCGATTTCTCCGTATGGGAGATGTTCGGCGCCCTGCTGCACGGTGGCCGCCTGGCCCTGGTGCCGGAAGCCCTGCGCCGTGACCCTCAGGGGCTGCTGGAGTTCCTGCAGGCCGAGCAGGTCAGCGTACTCAACCAGACCCCTTCGGCCTTCGACGCGCTGAGCAGTGTGGCCGTGGACCACCCCGCCAGCCTGGAACACCTGCGTTATGTCATCTTCGGCGGCGAAAGCCTGGAGCCGGCACGCCTGGCGGGCTTCCACCAGCGCTTCGGCCATGTGGCGCTGGTGAACATGTACGGCATCACCGAAACCTGCGTGCACGTGACCTTCAAGGCTCTGCAGCAGGCCGACATCGACGCCGGCATCTCCAACGTCGGGCGACCGATCCCAACCACCGAGGTGTACGTGCTCGACGACCGGCAGCGCCTGCTGCCAGTGGGCGTGGCCGGGGAAATCTGCGTGGCTGGCCTGGGTGTCGGGCGTGGCTACCTGAACCGCCCGGAACTGACCGCCGAGCGCTTCATCGACAACCCACTGCGCCCTGGGCAGCGCCTGTACCGCTCGGGGGACCTGGGCAAATGGCTGAGCAACGGCGAGCTGGTGCACCTGGGGCGCATGGATGCCCAGGTGAAGATCCGCGGTTTCCGTATCGAGCTGGGCGAGATCGAAGCCAAGCTGCTCGCCTGCCAGGGCGTGCGCGAAGCTCGCGTGCTGGCCCGTGACGATGCGGCCCAGGGCAAGCGCCTGGTGGCCTACCTGATCCCGCAGCCGGGCACCACGCTGGCCGTGGCCGCATTGCGCGCGCAACTGGGCGCGACACTGCCGGACTACATGATTCCCAGTGCCTTCGTGAGCCTGGCCAGCTACCCGCTGACGGTCAACGGCAAGCTCGACACCCAGGCCCTGCCTGCCACTGACCTCAACGCCATGGCCAGTGAGTCCTATGCCGAACCCGAAGGGCCGACCGAACAGGCCCTGGCCGAGCTCTATGAAGAGTTGCTCGGGGTTTCGCCGGTGGGCCGCAACGACAGTTTCTTCGAACTCGGCGGGCATTCGCTGCTGGCGGCGCAACTGGTCGTTCGGGTGCGCCAGCAATTGGGCCACGAGCTGATGCTGCGCGACCTGTTCAGCAACCCCAGCGTCGCCGCCCTGGCGCAGGTGCTCGGCGTCACCCAGGCCAGCACCCAACAAGTCATTCTGCCGGCCGATCGCAGCGCGCCGCTGCCGCTGTCGTTCGCCCAGCAGCGCCTGTGGTTCCTCGACCGCCTGGACCCTGCTGCCAGCGCCGCCTATCACATGCGCGCCACCTTGCTGCTGCGCGGTGAGCTGGACCGTGGCGCACTGCAAGCCGCGCTGGACCGCCTGGTCGAGCGCCACGAAAGCCTGCGTACCACCTTCAGTTGCCCCGGCGAACAGCCGGTGCAGGTCATCGCAGCAGCAGACATCGGCTTCAGCCTGAGCGAGCAGGACCTGCGTGCCCTGCCCTATGAGCAAGCCAGCCAGAGCGCCGCGCGCATCGCCGATCATGAAGCGGCCAAGCCCTTCGATCTGAGCAGCGGGCCGCTGATTCGCGGCCATCTGCTGCGCGTGGCCGACGATGAGCACGTGCTGCTGGTGGTGCAGCACCACATCATCTCCGACGGTTGGTCGGTGGGTATCTGCGTGCGCGAGCTGGGTGCCTTGTACCGCGCCTTCAGCCAGCGGCAACCCGACCCGTTGCCGCCCCTGGCGATCCAGTACGCCGACTACGCCGCCTGGCAGCACCGTACGCTGGGCCATGAGCAGTTGCAGGCCCAGGCGGCCTACTGGCGCGAGCACCTGCAAGGCGCACCGGCAGTGATCAACCTGCCCGGCGACCGGCCACGCCCGGCGCGGCAGAGTTTCCGCGGCGGCGATGTCCCGGTGCTGATCGAGGCGCCGCTGTACCAGCGCCTGGCGAATGTCTGCAAACAGCACCAAGTCACACCCTTCATGGCCTTGCTCAGCGCCTGGGGGGTGCTGATGGCACGCCTGGGCAACGAGCCGGACGTGGTGATCGGCGTGCCCAACGCCAACCGCAGCCGCGCCGAGACCGAAGCGCTGATCGGCTTTTTCGTCAATACCCAGGCGCTGCGCCTGAACCTCGCCGACAACCCCAGCGGTGCGCAACTGCTGGATCTGGCCAAACAGGCGGTACTGGGCGCCCATGAACATCAGGACATCCCCTTCGAGCAGGTGATCGAGGCGTTGCAGCCGCCGCGCTCGCTCAGCCACAGCCCGGTGTGCCAGGTGGCCCTGTCGCTGGACAACACCCCCGGCCAGGCCGACCTGGCGCTGCCGGGCCTGAGCCTGACGCCGGTGGAGCAGGCGCACCACACCGCGCAATTCGAGCTGATGCTGACCCTGGGCCATGCCGATGGCGGCCTGGCCGGGGTGATCGAGTACGCCAGCGACCTGTTCGAGCGCAGCACGGTGGAACGCTTCGCCGAGCATTTCAAGGTGCTGCTGACGGCGCTGCTGGATGACCTGCAACAGCCGGTGCTGAACCTGCCGCTGCTCAGCGCTGCGCAGCGTCAGGCCAGCCCGGCCACGGCACAACCCAAGGCGCGCTTTGCCGGTACGCCGCTGCTGCACCAGCGCTTCGAGCAGGCCGCCGCCGACGCACCGCACAGCATTGCCCTGAGCTTCGCTGACCAGCAGGTCAGCTACCAGGCCCTGAACCGCCGGGCCAATGACCTGGCCGAGCAGTTGCTGAGCCAGGGCGTGCAGCCCGATCAACGCGTGGCCATTCTCGCCGAGCGCGGCATTGGCCAGGTGGTGGCGATTCTCGCGGTGCTCAAGGCCGGCGCCGGCTACGTGCCGCTGGACCCGGCCTACCCGGCCGAGCGGCTGGGCTACCTGCTGGACGACAGCCAGCCGACCCTGCTGCTGGCCGAGCCGGCCTGCCTGAGCGTCTTGCCAGACCACGACGTGCCGGTACTGGCCCTGGACATCAGTGCCGAAGAGCCTGGGCCGGAGTACGACCACAACCCGGAACTGCCGAGCCTGCAGGCACGGCACCTGGCCTACGTGATCTACACCTCCGGTTCCACCGGGCAGCCCAAGGGCGTGCAGGTGGAACATCGCCAGGTCGCCCGGCTGTTCGATGCCTGCGCCGAGCTGTTCGACTTCGCTGCAGAGGACGTGTGGACGCTGTTCCACTCCTTTGCCTTCGACTTCTCGGTCTGGGAACTGTGGGGCGCACTGAGCCATGGTGGACGACTGGTGATCGTACCGGCCGAGGTGGCCCGCTCCGCCGAAGACTTCCATGCCCTGGTGTGCCGCGAGCGTGTCACCATACTGAACCAGACCCCGAGCGCCTTCCGCCGCTTCATCCAGGCCCATGAGCGTGCCCCGGGCGAGCACAGCCTGCGCGAGGTGATCTTCGGCGGCGAAGCGCTGGAGTTCGCCAGCCTGCGCCCGTGGATCGCACGCACACCCCTGAACCGCACGCGTCTGGTGAACATGTACGGCATCACCGAAATCACCGTGCATGCGACCTTCTACCCGCTGGCCCAGCACGAGATCGACGAAGGCGCGCCGAGCCTGATCGGCATCCCGCTGCCAGACCTGTGCCTGCGCGTACTGGATGCCAACCTGCAGCCGGTACCGGTCGGTGTGGAAGGCGAAATCTACATCGGTGGCGGCGGCGTGGCTCGCGGTTACCTCAACCGTGACGCGCTGAACGCCGAGCGTTTCATCGACGACCCCTTCGCCCCCGGCGAGCGCCTGTATCGCACGGGTGACACCGCGCGCTACAACAGCGACGGCGGCGTGGTGTACGTGGGCCGCAATGATTCCCAGGTGAAGATTCGCGGCCTGCGTATCGAGCTGGGTGAAATCGAAGCGCGTCTGCTGGCCTGCCCTGGTGTCAGTCAGGCCAGGGTGCTGGCCTTCGAGTACGCGCCGGGCGATCAGCGCCTGGTGGCGTATCTCATCCCTCATGACGGTGCGGTGCTGGACGCGGCGCGGCTGCGCGAGCAACTGGCCGAGCACCTGATGGACTACATGCTGCCCAGTGCCTTCGTGTCGCTGCAGGCCTGGCCGTTGACCACCAACGGCAAGCTGGATCGCAAGGCCCTGCCCGCCCCGGATAGCGGTACGCTGGCGCGACGCGAGTACCAGGCGCCACAAGGGCCGGTGGAAACCCTGCTGGCGCAGGCCTGGCAAAGCCTGCTGCGGGTCGAGCAGGTTGGCCGTGAGGATCACTTCTTCGAGCTGGGCGGGCATTCGTTCCTGGTCATCAGCCTGATCGAGCGCCTGCGCCAGGAAGGCCTGGCCCTGGACGTGCGCACCGTGTTCGCGGCGCCGACGCTCAAGGCCATGGCCGCTGCCACCGTACCGGTCGATGCGCAGCAGGCCGCCGCCACCACATCGGCGATTCCGGCCGATTGCCAGCACATCACACCCGACATGCTGCCGCTGGCGAGCTTGAGCCAGGCCGAGATCGAGCAGATCGTCGAGCAGGTGCCAGGCGGGGCCGCCAACGTGCAGGACATCTACCCGTTGTCGCCGCTGCAGGAAGGCATTCTGTTCCACCATCTGCTGCAGAGCGAAGGTGATGCCTACCTGATGCGCACCGTGGTGACCTTCGAGCGCCGCGAGCTGCTGGATAACTTCCTGGCCGCCGTGCAGGTGGTCATCGACCGCCACGACATCCTGCGCAGCGCGCTGCGCTGGCAGGGTCTGCCAGCTCCGGTGCAGGTGGTGCAGCGCCAGGCCAGGCTGCCGCTGGTAACCCTCGACTGCCCGCCGGGAGAAAGCGCCCTGGAGGTGCTGCGCGAGCACACCGACCCGCATCGCCTGCGCCTCGATCTGCAACAGGCGCCGCTGATCGCCGCCTACGCCATTCACGACGAGCCGGGCCAGCAATGGCTGCTGGCGCTGCTCGACCACCATCTGATCAGCGACAACGTCACCCTGCGCCTGATCATGCTGGAGATCCAGGCCGTGCTCGATGGCCGCGTCGAGCAACTGCCGCCGTCGCAACCCTATCGTGACTTCATCGCCAAGAACGCCCAGGTGCCGGTCGCCGAGCATGAGGCCTACTTCCGCCGGCTGCTGCATGACGTAGACAGCACCAGTGCGCCGTTCGGGGTGCTGGATGTACACGGCAGCGGTGCCGGTATCCAGCGGGCGGTCAGGCACCTGAGTCCGGCGCTGACCCAGCGCGTGCATCAGGTCGCCAGCGCCCAGGGTGTGCCGACCTCGGTGCTGTTCCACGCCGCCTGGGGCCTGGTGGTGGCCGCCACCAGTGGCAGCGATGAAGGCCTGTTCGGCACCGTGCTGTCGGGGCGCTCGCAAGGCACCGCCGGTGCCGACCATGCCCTGGGCATGTTCATCAATACCCTGCCGATGCGCCTGCGGGTTCGCCAGCACAGCGTCGCGCAGCTGGTGGCCGATGCCTATCAGCAACTCAGCGAGCTGCTGGTGCACGAACAGGCGCCCCTGGCCCTGGCCCAGCGCTGCAGCGCCGTGGAAGCCTCCGCACCGCTGTTCACGGTGATCCTCAACTGCCGCCATGGCGAGTTGATCGATGCCGACGGCCAGCAGCGCGAGCAATTGGCCGATCAGCCTGGGATTCGCTTCCTGGCGTCGGAAACCCGCACCAACTATCCGCTGGAAATCGCCGTCGCCGATGTCGGCGAACAGTTCTCGCTGACGGCCCAGGCGGTGAGCGGCATCGACCCGGCGCGGGTCGCTCAGTACCTGGAGCAGGCCGTGTCTTCCCTGGTCGATGCCCTGCAGCACGACCCGACACGCCCGGCCCAGAGCCTGGAGGTGCTGCCCGACGCCGAGCGCGAGCAACTGCTGCACGGCTTCAACCACAGCGCCGAGGATTTCGGCGCGGTGCGCCCGCTGCATGTGCAGTTCGAGCAACAGGCCGAGCAACAGCCCGACGCCACGGCGCTGGTCCATGAGCAGCAACAGCTCAGCTACCGCCAGCTCAACCGCCGCGCCAACCACCTGGCTCGGCAGCTACTGGCCCTCGGCGTACAACCTGACGACCGCGTGGCGCTGTGCGCCGAGCGCAGCCTGGAGATGATCGTCGGCGTGCTCGCCGTGCTCAAGGCCGGTGCCGCCTATGTGCCACTGGATCCGGCCAACCCCACCGAGCGCATGGCCTTCCTGCTCGCCGACAGCCAGCCGTGCGCCGTGCTGGCCCAGACCGCGCTGACGCTGCCGCCAGTCAGCGTGCCGCGCCTGGCGCTGGACAGCGCAGAATCCCTGGCCGCTGCCGACGACTCCGGCTACGACAGCAACCCGCAGGTACCGGCCCTCAGCCCTGAACACCTGGCTTACGTGATCTACACCTCCGGTTCCACCGGCCAGGCCAAGGGCGTGATGGTCGAGCACCGCTCGCTGTTCAACTTCAGCCAGGTGTTGGCGCGCACCACCCACAGCCATTGCAGCGCGCAAGCGCGGGTGGCGCTCAACGCCGGCTTCTACTTCGACATGTCGCTCAAGGGCATCTGCCAGCTCGGCGCCGGCCACTGCCTGGTGATCGTGCCGCAGCACCTGCGCGCCAGTGGCCAGGAGTTGCTGGACTTCCTCGAAGCCGAGCAGATCCAGGCGTTCGACTCCACCCCTTCGCAACTCGACGGCCTGCTCGCCGCCGGGTTGCTCGAGCGTGAACGCTACAAGCCGCGCAGCGTGCTGCTGGGTGGCGAGCCGATCAACGCCGCGACCTGGGCACGTCTGCGCGCCTGCCCGAGCATCCACTTCTACAACATGTACGGGCCGACCGAAGGCACCGTGGACGCCAGCCAGGGCCGGATCGCCGACCTGGGCGAACAACCCAGCATCGGCCGCCCGCTGGCCAACGTGCAGCTCTACGTGCTCGACGCCCTGGGCCAGCCGGCGCCGATCGGCGTGGCCGGTGAACTGCATATCGGCGGTATCGGTGTGGCACGCGGTTACCTCAACCGCCCGGAACTGACCGCCGAGCGCTTCATCCACACCCCGTTGGGCCGCCTGTACAAGACCGGTGACCTGGGCCGCTGGCGCGCCGACGGCACCCTGGAGTACCTGGGCCGCAACGACTTCCAGGTGAAGATTCGCGGCTTCCGTATCGAACTGGGCGAGATCGAAAGTGCCCTGCTGGCCTGCGACGGCGTGCGCGAAGCGGCGGTCATCGCCCGCAATGACAGCCATGGTGACGAGGCCGGCACCCGCCTGGTGGCCTACCTGTGCGGTACGCCGCCGGACGCTGGGCAATTGCGCGCGGCACTGCTCGAGCGCCTGCCGGAGTACATGGTGCCCAGCGCCTACGTGGTGCTGGAGCAGCTACCACTAACTGCCAACGGCAAGCTCGACCGCCGCGCCCTGCCTGCCCCGGGCGCCGAGTCCCTGGCCAGTCAGGCCTACGTGGCTCCGCAAGGCGAGACCGAACAGGCCATCGCGCAGATCTGGCAGGCCCTGCTGGGTGTCGAACAGGTCGGCCGCGATGACGGCTTCCTGGAGCTGGGTGGCCACTCGCTGCTGGCGGTGCAGTTGCTGTCGAGGCTGCGCCGCAAACTGGGAGCGCGCATCAGCCTGCGCGAACTGTTCGAGGCGCCCACCGTGCGCGGCCTGGCGGCGCTGGTGGACGGCACTTCGTCGAATGACGCCGGCAGCATCCCGCTGGCCAACCGCAATCAGCGCCTGCCGTTGTCGTTCGCCCAGCAGCGCCTGTGGTTCCTCGATCAACTGGATCCGGCAGCCGGCGCGGCCTACCACCTGCCGCAGGCCCTGCGCCTGAGCGGCCCGCTGGATCGC
Source organism: Pseudomonas sp. GOM7 (assembly GCF_026723825.1). NCBI lineage: Bacteria > Pseudomonadati > Pseudomonadota > Gammaproteobacteria > Pseudomonadales > Pseudomonadaceae > Pseudomonas > Pseudomonas sp. GOM7. The sequence goes on from NZ_CP113519.1 coordinate 2,876,636, forward strand.
CGTGCGCTGCAGGCCACGCTGGATCGCCTGGTGGCCCGCCACGAAATCCTGCGTACACGTTTCGAGCGGGTCGACGGTGAGCCAGCCCAGGCTATCGCACCGGCCGACTGCGGCTTCAGCCTGGCCTATGAAGACCTCCGAGGGCTGCCCGAGGCCGAGCGTGAAAGCGCCCTGCAGGCCCTGGGCGAAGCCAACGTCACGCAGTTGTTCGACATGGCGCGTGGCCCGCTGCTGCGCGGCTTGCTGGCGCAAGTGGATGAACAGGAGCACGTGCTGTTCATCACCCTGCATCACATCATTTCCGATGGTTGGTCGAACAGCGTCCTGGCCAGCGAGGTCAGCCGGCTGTACAGCGCCTTCGTCCAGGGTCAGCCGGATCCCTTGCCGCCGCTGCCGCTGCAATACGCCGACTATGCCGCCTGGCAGCGTCGTGTGCTCGACGCTGCCGGCCTGGAAGCCAGCCTGAACTTCTGGCGGCAGTACCTGGATGGAGCCCCCGCGCTGTTGAACCTGCCGCTGGACCGCCCACGCCCGGCCACCCAGAGCTATGCCGGCGGGATCGTCGAGTGCCGCTTCCCGGTCGAGCTGAGCGCGCAGTTGCGCCAGTTCAGCCAGGCCCAGGGCAGCACCTTGTTCATGCTGTTGCTGGCCGGCTGGTCAGCGCTGATGAGCCACCTCAGTGGCCAGCAGGATGTGGTGGTCGGTACCCCGGTCGCCAACCGTTCGCGCCCGGAGCTGGAGCCACTGATCGGCTTCTTCACCAACACCCTGGCACTGCGCGTCAAACCCTGCGCCGAAACGCCGGTGAATGACCTGCTGGCGCAGGTCAAGGCCACCACGCTGGCGGCCTATCAGCACCAGGACCTGCCGTTCGAGCAGGTGGTCAGCGCCCTGCAGCCGGTGCGCAACATGGGGCACAACCCGTTGTTCCAGGTGATGCTGAGCCTGAACAACACCCCGGACGCACCGCTGCAACTGCCCGGCCTGCGGGTGGCCGGTGTCGAGCGCCCGCACCATGCCACGCAATTCGACCTGGCGCTGTCGCTGGTCGACCACGGCGACTTCATCGGCGGCAGCCTGCAGTACGCCAGCGACCTGTTCGACACCGCCAGTGCCGAACGCATCGCGGCGCTGTTCGGTACGCTGCTGGAACACTGGGTCAGCGACGCCACCCAGCCGCTCAGCCAGGTGCTGGCTCAGCTACCGGTGCCGGTGCGCAAGGTGCACAGTGATGAACCGGCGCTACAGGCCGCGGCGCAGCCCAAGCCTTTCGAGGCGCCGCAAGGCCCCGTCGAGCAGGCGGTGGCGGCCATCTGGCGGAGCCTGTTCAACAAGGAGCAGATCAGCCGCCACGACGATTTCTTCCAGTTGGGCGGGATTTCCCTGATGGCCGTGCAAATGACCTCACGCCTGCGCAAGGTGCTGGGCAAGCCAGTGGCGGTGCGCGACCTGTTCGTCGAACCGACCCTGGCGGGCTTCGCCCGCACGCTGAGCGGCGAGGCTGAGCAAGGCCAGGCGAGCAACCTGGTGCCAGTACGCCCGCGCGGCGAACGGCGCCCGCTGTTCCTGGTGCATCCATTGGGGGGCGAGGTGCAGTACGCCTACGACCTGGCCGCCGCCTTGCCGGACAGCCTGCCGGTATACGGCCTGGCCGCCAGCGGCTTGAAGGCCGATGAAAGCGTGCTCAGCGACGTGCCGGCCATGGCCTCGCGCTACCTGGCCGCTATCCGCCAGGTGCAAGGCCGTGGACCTTACCGCATCGCCGGCTGGTCGGCGGGTGGCCTGATCGCCTATGAAATGGCGCGCCAGCTTCAAGCCAGCGGCGAGCGCCTGGAGTTCCTCGGCATCATCGACGCTTCGGCCCGCACCGAAGCCGAGGCTGGGCCTGCACCGAGCGAAGCGCAGTTCCTGATGGCCTGGCTGCCCCAAAGCATTCCGGAGGATCTGCACCAGCGCCTGCAGTCGCTGGCCGAGGACAACGCCGTGGAGCCCATGCTCGCACTGTGCAGCGAATACGGGCTGCTGCCCGAAGAACTGCCTGCGGGCATCGACCTGGCCTTGCTGCGCAGCCACCTGGCGGTGGCCTGGGGCATTCGCAAGGCAGTGGGCGCCTACGTGACCCCGCCGAGCACGCTGAGCCTGAAGCTGTTCAGCGCTGCCGACCAGCCACGCCAGGACCCGACTCTGGGTTGGACACAGGTGGTGGGTGAACAGGTGCAGGCTGTGGCGCTGCCAGGCACGCACAACAGCTTGGTCAAGGCACCTTATGTCCAGGCATTGGGTGAGGCGATCGACAAGGTCTTGCAGGAGGCCTGATACGCTGAAGGCTACTGCCCGGGTCCATGGCGATGGGCTCGGGCAGAGGTTTGCCGGTAGGAAAGTCTCCTTGCTTGGCTAGGGAAACTCTGAATTTAACTTCCAGAATCAGGTGGTTCCGCGGACGGGCCTGGTGGCGCTGATCGAGCCGCACTATCCGGAGGCCGAAGGTGGTCGCCCGGCCTATCCGTTGATGACCATACTGCGGGTACACCTGATCCAAAACTGGTTCGGCTACAGCGACCCAGCGATGGAAGAGGCGCTTGATGAAACGACCATCTTGCGCCAGTTCGCAGGCTTGAGCCTGGAGCGTATACCGGACTCAGTTTCCGTCGACTGCTGGAGAAGAATGAGCTGGCGGCCAGCATTCTTGGTGTCATCAATGGCTACCTGGGCGACCGTGGCCTGCCATTGCGCTCGCTCCCCTCATCCGGATCTGCCAATTTGCTCCTACGAGTGAACGGCGGCCCCCCGCGGCGATCCTCTGGCCGAGTAACTGCCCTATCATCAGGGCTTCGCTGGTGATGGCTTGCATGAGCATCGATTTATCACTTGATCCTGAATGTGTTCCTGATTGCGAGGCCGACTAGAAAAACAAGCAGCAAAGAAACGGACTTTTGAAGGATTATGAGTGCTGTTGCGACAAGGCTGATAACACCGCTATTGGCAATGATTTCTGATCTGATCGGTTCTGCCATTTTCTCAAGCCCCGGCAACGGGATGGCTTGCAGAAGGGAAAATTCGATACCGGCCATGTTGAAACTGCATTCTTGGTTGTCGGGCAGGCAGTGTGTTGCCCACGATAGTGCCGCATATGCACATGAGAACAAGCCGAATGAAATGAGATACGCAAGCAAAGGCTTTGAGATGCTGGAGCCGTAGTTGGAAAGCTTCTCGTAGATGAAAAAAAGCCAGCGTTTTGTTCCTGTGAGCGTTCGGGCGGCCTCTGCCATTTCCAACTGGAAGAAAAGCTGCTCTTCTTGAGGCGCCTGTAGCTGGCTGAAGGAAAGCCTCAGGTTTCGGTAGGTTCTGATGCGGGATCCCTCTCCCGTTGCCGGAGGAAAAGTCACATGCTTGAATGACATGTCCTGGTGTAGTGTGCAGCCAAAGAAAATTGGCGTTTTCTTGAAAGTGGCATTATCAAAAATGGCGGTATCTCGAAACTCCCGATTTTTGAAACTCACGGAGTCTTCAAATTTGCATCTCTCAAAGGAGATTCGATTGAACGTCTTGCTGGTGGGGTCGTAGGGCGTCCAGGCAACTGCTTCTTGTGTATTGCTCTGTATGGATTCGAAGCATACAGCCTGTCTAAATGTACAATCGACAAAGCTGATATCAGGGCCGAATTTCGCGCCATTGAATCGAGTGCAATGCCCAAATGAAGATTCTGAAAAGTCATTACCCCCCTCAAACTCCGCATAATCAAAGTCAATCCAGTCTTCAAGGTAGATTGATTTTAGCTTCGTATACCATGAAAACTTAGTGCTTTTAAAGCTCGAGCGGGCATCAATAGTGACATTTGAAAAGTCAGACGACCTCCCAATGACCGCTCGATCAAAAGATGTGTGGCGTGGAAACTTTGCATTTTTAAAACTGGCGCCCGGGCCGAATTTGAAATCCTCAAAACAGATCTCTCCGCCGAAATCCCATTGTAGACCGCAGAAATCAGTGTCCGAGAAATCTGCAATATTCACATAGTCAAAGTGGCCGTATGGCTCCGGTGGAAATTTATCTCGCCAGGCATTCCATGCACCAGCCCCCATCTTGGCGAGAGCCATACAGCCTGCCTTACTGATACGATCTGGTGTGCCGTGCGCTTCGCTTTCAAATAAATTCACCACACTCGCTCTGAAACGCTCATCAATTTCATCGAGTTTTTTTCTGATATCAATATATTTCTGAGCTTCTTCCATCCCAGCTTCTCTAATCGGAGTGAATTTTTAAACAAATGCAGAATTGCACTCTCGCCCTCTGGACTTCAGTTAAGGATCAGGTTCCGCTGACTGGCCTCATTGACATTGATATGAGTCAGCCGGCCCTGATGGTCGAAAAACAGCCAGTCGGCGCCCAGGCAACGTACTTTTGCCTCGTGTATGGGCCACTGCAATGTGGCGCACAGGCGATCGCTGTCGTTGTGGATGAAAAGCCAGCGGGTCTCTTGCTCAGCAATTACGTACCCGATCAAAAGCCAGTGCTCGAACAGAAAAAGACGCAGATGCTCCTCTTCGACACCACACCCGATATATCCCGGCAAACGATAGCCCTTACGGCTGCCGCGTTGTTCCAGAACGAGGATTGGCTCTTCACCTTCATTCCACTTGATGCGAAATTCAGTGACTTCGCTGGCGGCGCTGAATAGCTGACGGCCATCTTCGTGGATCATCCCCGGTATGGGGTCGCGGCTCAGCAGGCGCCGATCTGGCAGGCGGTAATGCCATAGCTGGCCTCCTCCATGCTCATGATCTGCCAGCAGCAGAAATTCGTTCTGTGCATCATCCTTTATACCCACGACCTGGCCGGGCAAATCACCGACATGCCATAGCGCCTCGAATCCCCGGTCGACATCAACTACCCGTAATTCACGGCCTCGGCCTATAGTCCACGCCGACCCATCGAATGTATTGGCGAAAACCCCAAGCGTCTGTATGCCAAGATCCGTCGCAGTTCGGTTGACCAGATCCAGCTTGCTAATTCGCCAGATATGGTCGCGACGGGCCAGAACCAATGCCATTTGCCGATTGTGGGCCAGTACGATTTCCTGAGCAGGTACCGGGAAGTGAAAGAGCGTCTTGCCGGATGCATCGGTCACCAACCCCCCCGCTTCCCCCAACGCCAACAAATAACGTGAGCCGTCCAGAGGTACCGCATCGAGAATCGCCCGGCTACCCATTATCGGCGCACGCAATTCGAGCGGCGAGTCGACACTGCGCAGGGATCGCTCTGCTGGACGTGGCAAGGCTTTGACCGGCAGGTCGGCCTGCAGCAGTTTGTCCTTGCTCATTTTCATCAGCACCTGTAGCTGATTCTGGGTCAATCGCCCTAGCCCGCTCGCCTGATCGCTGATGATGGCGTGCATCGTCGCACCGGCAAGCCATGCCAGAGCGCCCGCCTGCTCTTTGTGCAGCAGCAAGGCTTCGGCAAGAGCCGCACGCTCATTGTGACGCAGGGGGTCGTTGCGTAGTTGCTCAACCCAAGCCCCGTGAGCCGCCAGGGTGTCAGGCAAGAGGATTGCCCGCTTGACCAACGCGCCGATGGCCAGACGACCGCCAGCAGCTTCGGCACTGCACAACCATCGCTTGGCTCGCTCGCGCTCGTCCGGCAGGCTCCAGATCACATCCACCGCCTGTAGCCAGAGGCCCTTGCGGGCCAAGGACTCGGCCCACTCCAGGCGTAGACGGTCTGCGCTATCGGGCCATTTTTCCTCAAGCATCGTCACCGCATCGGCAAATGCATCGTCACGGCGGGCCACCAATAGCGCGCGCTGCCAATCGCCGGCCAGAGACAGCAGACGCACGATCACCGCTGCCGGCATATCCCAAGCCAGAGCAAGCTCGGCAGCCTGCTGGTGGCGGTGGTGCTTTTCCAGATAATCAAGAGCTTCCTGGCGCACTTTGAGCAGCTCGGCGAGGACGAAGACCGCCTCTTCGATACGCCCCTCACGATCCAGGCGTTCAAAGGTCTGGCGATAGATTTGTCTGAGATGGGATTCCAGGTCCTGCTCGAACATGATCGAGCGGCTAGGCCCGATGTGCTGATTGATGCTCAGTTCTTTCCGCGGCTGCGGCGTCCCGAACGCCTGCTCGCCACTGCTCTCTCCGCTACCCAGGGGTATAGCGTGGCGCAGTGCTTCTTCCAGCTCCCCGTTTTCGAACATCTCCAGCATACGGCGCATATACGCAGCCTGACGCCTGCCATACAGCGCTGACAGCCCGGAATGCCGGGTGAGGCGAGTCAACCAACGACGCCAGGTGGCAGGCTTGTATCGTGCAGGAGTTGCGCGAGGAGCAATGACAGGTTGCGTTGCTGACCGTAACGAGTTGCCTGGCACAGACACTGATCCCTTGAGCCGGCGCCAACCCATCCACAACAGGGTGAACAGCAACGCGCTGATGAATATGCCCACGAGTACGCCACTTGTTTCAAACCAGGCAGATGTCAGCGAGTTTGCCACCGACTTGTAGGCGTCCTGTTTGCTCGGATGGGTACCGAGCCACAGTGCGCCAGTGAGCATTGCAATGCCTAACCCATATGTGAACCAAAGGGTTGGCGGCCCTTCTCCATTCGCTCCAATGCCCTTCTCTTGCGTGCTGGTTTGGCGTGAAGCATCTTGCCGAGCGTTGCGCTGGCGCTCCAGTAGCGCTTGCATCACCTCTTCCCGTTCCGGGCTGACCGGTAGCAAGCTACCGCCCAGTATTTCGCGTACATCGGCAGGCTTGGCGGGCGGGGGCAGTGCAGGTTCTGGCAGCACACTGCGACAGTCGTAGGTATCCAAAAGGGTGTAGCTGTCGATATCGATCCACTGCCCTGGCGCAAGCGGAGCGGCATCGCACAGATGCATCGCTCTGAGCTGGTTACCGAAAACAAGCCAGAGATCTGCGGCGGGTAGTCCATTCGTCTTCTGCGCGTCAAGCAGCGCCGAACACAAAGCCCGCCCTTGACGAACCAATGGCCACCCTACCGACGCTTCGCACTGAACCGGCACTGGCCGAGCAAAGCGCAGCAGGTCACCGTCAGCAAAACGATAGGCGCTAGCCCCAGGTTGCCAGTGATCGAGTATCAAGCGTGCGCGCTCAGGCTCTGCAAAACGCTCACAGGAAAACCACAAGCCCTCGATCTGTTGGTGCCCCGAGAGTATCGGGCAGCGAATCAATGCCCCGGCATGCTCAGACATCTGCATCGTCCTTGTGCTTTTCGGCTACCTGATTGCAGTACACCTGCAGACGCATGGCATCCAGCCGCACCGAATACACCAACAGCTCCCGGCTGCGAGTCAATGCAGCAACAAGACCGCTGATGGGGCAAAAGCTGACTTTGGCTATTGGATTGGAGGTGGTGAACAAGACCCGTTGCTGCCCTTCGCGATAAAGGCTGATGGCTTGCTGGTTTGGGCTGAGCAGCACCAGTGAATAGTGCTCGGCGCCCTCCTCCAGCAGCAGCCCCAGCCCTTTCCAGCCAATAACCAGATTGACCCACTCCACCGGCCTTGGGTTATCCATCGGCGAAATGATCTGCCAACGCTCGCAGCCACTTTCGACCGAAAGCAGTGCGCATCCCCCGAAAGACCGGCGCCAGAGTGAACTGGCGGCAAACAGCACCTGGCTTACACCTTCGGCCTTACCAACCATGTGCGGCGGCGACATGACACCGTCAGCGTTGATCGAATGTGCATACAGCCGGCTACCGTCATTACGCACATAGGCCATCCGCTCCCTGTCGACCTTGGCCATACCCATCACCTTGTCCGCCAAACGGTGGGTTCTTCCTGATGCAGGTTGGGCGGTGGCCTTTCCGGTTCGCAACGTCCAGAAAGCCAGATGCCCCTGACTGTCCAGCAGGAACAGGCGCCCGGCCGATCCATTGCGCAACCAGGCCACAGGCAGCAACGTAGCTGTGCCGGGCGTTAGCTGTAGCTCGTTGCGACCAGGCTTGGGGATCGGGATCAAACCGGGAATGTTCCAGAAGGAGAGCTGCTGATCATCACTCATGACCCCTCCGAGGCTACGGCTGATGAACGTTACGCTCATCGGCACCCGGCCCGCACTCCATAGACAGCGGCGAATCTCCAACGGTTTTTTCTGTTCTTTAGCCGGTAGCTTGATCACCACCATGCCGGTCGCATCCAGCATTCTCAGTGCGACATGAGTGCCTGCGCTGGAAATCACCGGCGGTAAGGTCATGGCGACTCGTGGCACACTGCCCTTGAGAGGCGGAGCGGCGGCCACTTCGCCGTCAAACTGGCCTTTGAGCAACTGCAAGGCCAAACGCTCGTCAGGCATCGGCAACGTTACACGCCGGGTCACCGCCGCTTTCACTTCACAGGTCAGACTTTGCCCGTCAAGGCTGCGGCTTAGCAGAACACGGTGGGTGCAGCATTGCCCGTCGGGATCGGGCAAACGCTGACCGACCATCCAGCACTCCCCTGCATCTGGGTGCTGCTGGGCCAGCCAGGCGCGCCAGGCCTGCAAATGTTCATCGCCCACCACTTGCCAGGTGCGCGTGTTCAGAACGCGCTTGAGCTGCGTGGAGCTGTCGAGTTCATGGAGCTGAGGCGTGTTTTGCAGAATCCCCCAGCGCAACTTGGCACCAGCCGCCTGAGCGCGCCGTGCGAGCAAGATCAGCAGAGCGAGGTGAACCAGGCGCGCTGCGCCTAATTGCAAAGGACCGGAATCGAAGATTACGACAATCAGTCGGTTGGCCTGACGTGCGTGGCGCTGCGGCGCGAGGAACATGTGCTCACCCACTGCCGCCCGCCGCAAGAACTCCTCGGGAACCTCGTCGGCAAGCAGCCACTCGCTGGGCAACAAACGCTCATAGGGACCGCGGCGTTGCAAGTCGCCCAAACCATCGGGTTCGGGTGTCCCCCCCTGATGCCGGCCGCACCATGGCCCCAGCAGCAGATTGAGACGGCCCAGAATGTCGGCGAACAAAGGTAATTGCTCTGGGGCAAACCATTCCAGCCATTGACGCCATGGGGACAGACCTTCAGGCAGTTTCATCAAGATTCCGCCCAATGCGCATCGATTCGCTGCAGGTGCTCTGGAGTCGCTGGAAGTTGACGATCCAGGGGAATGACTACGGACGGCTTATGCCATAGCAAGAGTGGTGAGCGTGAAAAACGCCCTGACAATGCCTGTTCAAGCAGATCTGCAGGTACCTCAGGCTCCCAGCTTGTAGGCAACCATAGCCCTGGCACACGATGATCAGCAGCTGCGTATTCCACACCTTCGATCCAGGGTAGATCACCGGTGGCGCCGCAGACCACCATCACATCGCGATTGGCCGTGGCATGCAGTCGTACTGCCTGCGCGCTGGGGATCGACAGCAACCTGGCATGCAGGCGCCGTGCAACCTCCCCCCAAGCCACAGCGGCCTGAGGTTCGGCAGGCACCTGGCGAGACCGCCAGACCCAACCCATTGCCACGCTGGTCATGCTCCCGGGCTCAACAGTCGGCTTAGTTGCCCCCGCACTTCTCGTAACTGTGCGGGCATTGTCTCGCTATTGAAGTTGGCATCGATCTCCCGCAGCAGGCCTTCCAATAATGCAGAGGCTGGCGGTTCGTTGCTCACCAGGTATTGTTCGGCCGTTTCCAGCAGACGGTTGAGGCGCGACATCGGCTGTAAGGTTGCCTCTTCCACAGCGCTGAACAGATGACTGTTGCTGGACTGGGCGAAAGCGTCACGCAGAACCTCGCGCCCGTGCTGCTGGGTTTCTTTGGTCGGTAGTACGTACAACAGCGGCCATAGATCCACATCGGAGGCCTCGAGGCGCCCCCCGAGCAGGGCCGCAGCGGCAATCAACCGTTGAGATTTGACTATGCGCCGATCAGATAAGTGGATGCCGGCATCGCGGAGACGGCGAATGGCTTGTGCCAGTGAGGGTCGAGCCTGAGCGAGGTCGACCTGTTTCAGCGCTTGGCCGAGGGTGTCTAGCTGATTCAAACCAAGCAACTGCTGAACCGGACGCTGTTCGGATTGCCACCCACCCGACAGCATGGCTTCTAGCTGGTTATCGGGCACTGATTCGACGAATAGATGCAAGAGGAATCGATCACCGAACGCTGCCAAGGCTTCGTCCTCCGGGAGGCCGTTGGCCGCCCCGACGCAGACCCGCAACGGACACTGAATTTGAGTGTGGCCACGACGAAAGCGCCGCTCGTTGAGAACACCCAGCAACGTGTTGAGAATTGCTGTGGAGCCGAGGAACACCTCGTCAAGAAACACGATGTCGGCCTCTGGCAGCATGCCGCTGACATCGGTTTCCACCGTGCCCTCACGCAGCTTTTTCAGATCTACTGCCCCGAACAGCTCCGACGGTTCGGTAAATCGCCCCAAGAGGTACTCGAAATAGCGCCCACCCATGGACTGGGCAACCCGCCGCACTACGGCACTTTTGGCCGTGCCCGGCGGGCCGATCACCAGAATGTGCTCCTGGGCAACGGCAGCCAGAAGGATCAACTCGGCCAACTGCTCACGCCCAACCAGACCTTCGGTAGCGGCGCGGACGGCTTGGCGAATCTGAGCTGCAGCGCTCTGCAATGAGGTCATCATGGAATCTTCCCTGAAATTGGAGCCCTGGATTCTGCCTGACGGCAAGGTGCGCTAACAAGTTGCACCTTGCCATGAACTCATCAGGCGAAAAATGGGCTTCCATCTCGCTGAGAACTAACTATCAGCGAGCTAGAAGCCCATCAGAGATGGTAATCCCCCGCCGCCTCCGGCTGGTAAAGCACCTTCCTGATCTCGATGCGGCGGGTTCGGTCGGAAATACGCCGGTCGATGGCGTCGCCCTCCTGATAGCCGAGGATCGCAGCGCCGATCTCGGAGCACACGGAGTGCTTCCCGGCGCTGCTGTCCGCGTCTTCCGGGTAGACCAAGGCCACTTCGATCTCTTCGTCGTCCAGTTGCAGCAAGGTCCTGGAATTCATCGTGACCACGGTGCTCGCCACCTGCTGCGGCTGGACGACGACGGCGCGCTCGAGCTCATGCTCGAGTTCGACAAGGGCCGGCCCCTGCTCGAGCACCACCAGGCTCTCGAGTCTGGCCTTGTCGATTTCGGTGATGTAGATATCGCTGCGGTCGCTGATGCTGCCTTCGCGCAGGAACTGCAGATAACGCCCCGCCGTCATGACAAACGACTTCAAGGTCGGCGTTTCGCGCTCTAGCACGAAGCCGCTGCGCAGAAAGGCTTTCTGCGAACGCACGTTGTCCGGGTGGATCTTGGCCACGAGCGTCTCGGCGCGCATGTCGAGGAAGGCCTGTTTCATGCCTTCACGGATCATCCGTGCGCCGAGCTTGCGGCCCCACTTGTCGCTGTCTCCGATGGCCAGGACGATCTCGCAATTCGAGCCGGTCTTGACCAGACGGACGAAGCCCACCGGCTCGTCATGCCGGTCATAGGCCATGAAGAAACGGCCGCCCTGGTTGAACAAATGGGTCAGGATTGGCAATTGAGTCCGATCGATGGCTTGCTCGATGGAACGGGAGACATCACGCGAATCGCTCAGATAGTAGGTAACGCGCTCATCCTCCAGCCAATCCATCAGCTTCAGTGCGTGTGCCCGGGTGATTTCAGGGCACAGCGAAATGAAAGGCCTGGTCATTTTCCCCCCCGCTGGTTGGTAAGGATGAAAGTCCGTCGAGGCCGTGACGGCGCTTTCGCCAACCGCGCATCTTAAAACATAGCGAAGCCGATGCCGACCCCAAGCGAGGCCTTGATGCGTTCGCCCTCCTCTTCGCCACTCATCGTAATACTGCAACCTTGTGCTCACCCGGCCACTCCAGACGCACAGGCTCTTACTGCCTGCAACCGTGCTGGAGGATTACAGATGGAAACCCTGACTGGCCTGTTCGACACCAAGGGCTGCCCCTTGGAAAAACAACGATTCACCTGGCGTGAGATGGCGGAAAAGCCCATCAGCAAGCTCGATGACGACGCGTTCACCCGGGTGCGCATCATTCTGATGAACGGGATCGAGGCCGATGCGCTGCGTCTGAAGCACATCGGTGCGCGCTTCAACGGCCACCTGCGTGAGGCCCTGGCGCAGGTGCGGCGTACCGAGCACCATCAGGCCACCATGGTCAACTGGCTGCTCTCGGCCGATCACTCGCCGCTGGAAACCACCGTGGCCTACGAGCAGGTGGCGATCGAGGTCACCGCCGCCGTGGCGCAGAACGAACCCGACCCCTACCAGGCGCAGACCTATCGCTTCGGCCTGCTCGAAGACTTCGACCACCTCTACCGCTACTCGGCGATGCTCGACCGCCTGGAGGGCAAGGACGCCAACAACATCCTGCAGGGCTATACGGACATCATCCCCGGTCGGCCCACCACCGTGCATCATCGCGCGCCCGAGGACGATCTGCGCGATCACTACCAACGCGATTCCGCCGCGCTGATCACCAAGATCCACGCGGCGATGATCACCGCCGCCGAATACCAGACGCACGATTACTACATGAACATCGGGCCGACCTTCGCCGACCCGCTGGCCCGCCAGCTCTATGCCGAGATCGCCTCGGTCGAGGAGCAGCACGTGACCCAATACGGCTCGCTGCAGGATCCGGACGAAAGCTTTCTGGAGAAATGGCTGATTCACGAAGCCATGGAGGTCTACGCCTACCACAGTTGCCTGGAGCAGGAAGACAACCCGAGGATCAAGGCGATCTGGGAGCGTTTCCTCGATTACGAGCAAGGCCATCTGCACCTGGTCTGCGAGCTGTTCAAGCAGTACGAGCGGCGTGATCCGGCGGAAATTCTCGGCGGTTCCGTGCCCAAGCTGATTGCGTTCAAGAGCCAGCGCGAGTTCGTGCGCAAGACCCTGGCCGAGGAAATCGACCTGCGCACCAATGGCCACGACTACGTCGACAAACAGCACGAAGGGCAGGCCAGCCGTGACTACCGCAACCAGTTGAACGCCGATGGTGTGCCGGCCGAAGTGGTGTCTGCGGGTTATCGCTGGGCGCCGGGCACCGAACTCAATCTGAAGGCTTCCTGAGGAGATCGTCATGCAAAACGCAACCAAGATGGGACTCAACCACACCGGCGCGCAGATGTCGCCGATCGATACCAAAGCCATGCTCAAGGCCAGCCAGGAGGTGCTGCCGGACGTGCCCGGCGACGCCCGCAAACTGGCCCTGGTGCGCAGCGAGGAAGTGGCTAGTGCCGATGCCATAGGTTCGGTGCCATTGCCTGGCTCGGCCAAAGGCATGGTCAAGAGCGCACTGAACAAGCTGGTCGGTGTCAGCCCGGAAATGCTCATCGACAAGCTGGGCGAACGCCTGGCGTTCGAGCGCACCGGCGTGCGTCTTTACGACGCGCTGCTGGCCAAGGTCTCGGTCATCGAGGTGGTCGACGAGGCGCAACTGCAAACCCTGCAACGCTTTCGCGCCGAGGAAGCCGAGCATTTCGAGCTGGTCAAGGCAGCCATGGAAAAGCTCGGCGCCGATCCCACGGCAATGACGCCCTGTGCCGATGTCGCCGGCGTCACCGCGATGGGACTGGTGAAGACCATCAGCGACCCGCGTACCAACCTGGCCCAGTCGCTCAATGCCCTGCTGACCGCCGAGCTGACCGATAACGCCGGCTGGGAACTGCTGATCGACCTGGCCGATACCTGTGGCCAGCCCGAGATCGCCAAGAGCTTCTACAAGGCGCTGAATCAGGAGCAGGTACACCTGCAGAGCATTCGTCAGTGGCTCAAGGATGAGGTGGTGCGCCAGGTCTAGCACCAGGCGTGACGGGCATCCACCGCACAGGTGGATGCCCTGCTCTTTTTCAGGACTCTTCGCGCTCCTTGCGCAGCATTTCGCTCAGGCCTTTATGGCCACCGCCGGCGCTGCCCGCGCCATTCGCGTCGATGCGCTTCCAGAACTTCTCATGAAAGTGATAGGCGACGGTGTTGCAGGCAGGCTCGAGCAGAGCGATCAGCCCGCCCGTGAGGAAGTCGCCCGTCAGGGCGTAGGCCACCCCGAAGGCGATGGAGAAGTGCAGGATGGCGAAAGTGAAGGTCTTGAGCATGCAAGCTCAGCACCGAGCGCGCCGGTGCCGATGGGACTCAACGTTTGGCTTCGGTATCGGGCGACAGCGAGCGCTGCAGGAACGCCGCGGTGATCTGCGGCAGGTGCTCGCGCAGCCACTGCGCCATGGCGACTTCCTGTTCGAGGATCTGCTCGCAGGCCTGCTGGGTCTGCACATCCTGAGCCTCCTTGGCTGCGGCAATAAGCACGGTGTACGAGGCGATCTCCATGTTCTCGAAGACGTAACCGCTCATCGCGCCCTTGACCACCTCGTCGCTGACCGTCATACCGGCCATGGCCTGCCCGAAGGCCATGACCTTGGCCGACAGATCCTTGAAGGTCGAGGCGCTGCTGCCCAGGCGCTGCAGGCAGGATTCCAGCAATTCGCGCTGGCCGCGCGTCTCCTCGATGTGCTGTTCGATACGGCCCCTGAGTTGCGGGTAATGCTCCAGGCGCTCGGCCTGGGCACTGAGCATCTTCTCGGCTTGCTGCTCCATGGCATGTGCATCTTTCAGCCAGTCGAGCAGGTGTTCCTGTGGGGTAGCCATTGCGTGATCTCCTATGGGATTTCGGCGAAAAGCGTCTGCCCTGTCACCTGCCGGAGGGCAGGAGAACGTGCGGGAAGCAGGAAGGTTCAGACACTACCACCCTGCCCTTGCCTGGCTCGGATGGTGCCATGGTGAAGAGGTGCGCGATCCGGGCGCGCCCTTTGACGCTAGTGGCTCTGACCGTAGCCTTTCATGACGTCGGCCATGTTTTCGTACTGTTGCTCCGGTAGCTGCTCGAGGGTGTCGAGCACCTCCTGCTCGGCGCCGTTCTTCTGTGCGTGCGCGATCAGCTCACGCTTGCCCGTCGGGTAATCGATACCCTTGAGCGCGTTCGTGACATTGGCGGGCGAGTCGCCACCCATGCCTCGGGTCATGCTGCACCTCCGTAAAAGGAGCGGAGGCCGAAGCCCCCGCCCATGGGCTTACTGGTTGCGACCGCCGTGGCTGTTCTCGCCGCCTTTGCGGCCAGCCTCGGAAGCACGCTCGGGGTCATTGGCGAAGTTGCCGCCGCTGGCCTGTCCACCCTTGCGGCCGGCTTCGGAAGCCCGTTGCGGGTCATTCTTGAAGTTGCCGCCGCTGTTCTGCCCGCCCTGGCTGCCAATATCCTGGTAGAACTCCTTGTCGTGGCTGGCGGAGGTGCTTTCGCCGCCTTTGCGCCCTGCTTCTTCTACGGTCATCTTGCCTTTCTGCGTGGTCATGGAAACCTCCATTTCTTCGCGTTCAAAGGGAAAGGGTTCGCGTGATTGCGTTGGCCCTCACTAAGAGGGAGTGGGTGGATTCGAGGACGGTTCAGGTAATTTTACGGATCGATGATGAGCGGTTTCTGCAGGCATTCTGCCCTGTGGAAAAGGTTGAACCGCCTTGCGCGGCGGGCTTTCTACACAGCAATGACCTGCCCGAACGAGGAGAAATGACCATGTCCGCGCGCTCTGCCACACCCCGCTGTTGCTGGATCGACTCCGCCCCCGAGGGCCACTTCGCCAGGCTTGAAGGTGAACGCCAATGCGAGGTGGCGGTGGTCGGCGCCGGTATCGCCGGGCTGAGTACCGCCATGGCGTTGAGCGAAGCCGGCAAATCGGTGATGGTGCTCGAAGCGCGGCAAGTGGGGCGCCAGGTCACGGGGCTGTCGACGGCGAAGATCACTACCCAGCATGGGCTGATCTATCGTGAACTGATCGACAGTGTCGGTGCGGAGATGGCCCAGGCCTATGCCGACGCCAATCGCGAAGGGCTGCGTCGGATAGCGGGCTGGATCCGCGATTACCACATCGCCTGCGACTACCAGCCCTGCTCGGCCTATGCCTATGGCCTCTCGCAATCGTCCAGAAGCGCGGTGGTCAGGGAGGCGGAAGCAGCGCGGCTGCTGGGGCTGGAGGCTCGGGTGCTGGCCCATGCGCCCCTGCCCTTCGCCACTGCCTGCGCGCTGGAGTTTCCCGGCCAGGCGCAGTTCAACCCGGCCAGTTATCTGGTTGGCCTGGCGCATGCCGTGCAGAGCAAGGGAGGACATGTTTTCGAGCACAGTCGGGCAATGAGCTTCGAGCAGCAGGACGGGCATTGGAGGATCGGCTGCACGCAAGGCAGTGTCAGCGCCGCACAGGTGGTGCTGGCCACGCATATGCCGGTGCAGACGCCGGTGGATTACATCAGCCCGACCCAACCCCGCTGCCACGTGGCCATGGCCTTCCGCCCCGAACCCGGCCAGACGCTGGAGGGCATGTTCATCGCGGTCGAGCAACCGACGCATTCCATCCGCATGGGCCGAGACGCCGAAGGGCCGCTGATCGTCGTGCTCGGGCCGCGCTTCAACACCGGCCAGGATGGCGACGTGGCGCGGCGTTTCGTCGAGTTGGAACGCTGGGCCCGGGCGCATCTGCCGGTAGCCGAGGCCCTGTGGCGCTGGTGCAACGAGGATTACGACACGCCGGATCGCATGGCCTATGTCGGCGAACCCGACCCCAGTGGCTCGCCGGGGCTGTACATCGCCACCGGCTTCAGCGCCTGGGGCATCAGCAACGGTACGGCGGCCGGTCATGGTCTGGCGCAGCAGATCGTCAGCGGGCACTGGCCCTGGGGCAGCCTCTTCGACCCTCGGCGGCCACCCAGTCAGCAGCTCAACCAGAGCAGTGACACGCACACGCCCATCGATTCCCTGGCTGCCCTCGCTCCCGGAGAGGGTGGCGTGATCAACCAGGGTGAAGACCGGCTCGCGGTCTGGCGTGACGATGCCGGCGCCTTGCATGCGCTGTCCGCGGCCTGCGCGCACAAGGGCTGTGCGGTGACCTGGAACAACGCTGATCGCACCTGGGATTGCCCCTGCCATGGTTCGATCTTCGAGGCCGACGGCAGCGTCAGGCACGGCCCGGCGCGCGAGCCGCTGAGCAAGCGTTCGCTGCCAGGCTGAGGCGCGGTTCAGTCGAGATCGGCGATGGGGTCGAGTGCATCCAGTTGCGGCCAGTGCGCACGCGCTGCCCGCAACTGGCGGATGCGCGCCTGGGCGCAGTGATGATGCTCGACCAGTTGGCGCTTGAACGCCGGTGACAGGGTTTGTCCAAGCAGGCTCTCGAAGTCGTGCTCGATCTCGGTTTCGCACAGCAGTGCCAGGGCGAGCCGGTTTCGGTCACCGCCGGGAGCGCCTAGTGCGCTGAACGCAGTACGACAGCGCCGCCACAGGCCGAGCAGGCCACGGTGTCTGGCGAGCAAGCCGCCATAGCTGGTGATCTGCTCGTGCAGGCAGTTGCTCAGGGCGCCCTGTTCGCGTTCACGCTCGGCCAGGAACTGGCGCAGAGGCGCCGCCTGGGCACTGGCTGCGAGCTTGCGGAAGTTGCGTTGCGCGCACAAGCAAGTGAGGTGCAGGCGCTTGAGGTGGGCGATGGTCTTGTCCAGGGTGGGCATGCGTGCTGCTTGTCTTCAGATTCGCGGGGATGGATGAAGCCAGGCGGCGCATGGCGCACGCCCGGCATGAGAGTCATCAGCTCTTGGCGCGCTCGGCGTTGCGCAGCGCGCGCACCTCGTCGTGGTTGCGCAGCACGCCTTCGTACTGACGCTGCACCATGGCGCGAATGTCGCTGGGCAGGTTTTCCTTCAAGGCTTCGCTGTAGCGCGACTTGGCCACGTCCTCACCGCGTTCGGCTTCGTTGAGGATGGCCGTGTCATCCTTGCCGGTGACCAGGGCCTTGAGATCGACCCAGCGGCGATGCAGATCCCCGCCGGTGCTGGTGCTGTCCTCCGGTTCGGCACCGAACGCCAGCACGGTTTTCTGCAGCTCCTCGGCGGCCTCGGCGCATTGCCGTGCGCGCCGGGTGAAGAGCTCCTGGATGTCCGGGCGGGAGATGTCATCGGCACAGGCCTTGAAGCCAGCCTCGCCGTCCTTGCAGGTCTCGATCAGTTTGTTGAGGGTGCGGATGAGTGCTTTGCGATCGTCCGGGTTATCCATGTTTGACCTCCGGGCCGTGATGACGGCCGATGCTGGTTGCTGGATGCCCCTGACGGACACCTCCGGGCCCCCGCCTCAAGGTTGCGCTGATTGCAGCGGGGTGCCTGAAGAAGTGCCCTGTCGGGGTACATGGAATCCGACGGGCCGCTTGCTGCGAACGTTCAGGTAATTTTCCAGGCGGCTGGTATTCGGCTTCAGGTGTGCACGCACCAGTTGACGGCTTCTGCTGGCATGCCCAGGCAGTCGATGCGGTCGATCACGCCCGCCTGCAATGCCTCCTCGGCATTGAGAATGCGCGGCGCGCAGGTCAGGCAGTCGAGCACGTTCAGTGGCGACTCGGCGGTGAGGGTGCGCTCCTTGACGATGTCGCTATAGAGCTGCAGGTCATAGTCCAGGCTCATGGCGTATTCGGACATGCGCGAATGGTCGACCGCGCCGTTGACCGTCCAGTGAAAGGGATGGAAGAGGAACTTGCTGTGCGGGCAGACCGTGCGGGTCTGCCCGGCGAGAAAGATGATGTTGCCCATCGATTCCACCGTGCCCAGGTTGTGGGTGGTGACCGGCACCGGCAAGGAAATGAGGAAGTTGTACAGCGAGAAGCCGTAGCTGCACTCCCCGCCCATGGTGGCGATCTTGACGATCAGCTCATCGGCCCCCTGGTGGATGGCCTGGCTGCATTTGTCGATCAACTGCCCGCAGGTGTAGGAGTTGATCGGTGCGGTGAAATGCACGACGTGGGTTCTCATGATGATCTCCTCTGCCAACGAGGCGCCTTGAGATGGCCTCCTCTTCAAGGAGTGGGGATTGGCCGTCAGGGTTTCATTTTTCTGCCTGGCAGGGATGGGCCTGTTCATATTGATCTGCTTAGGTGTTGGGCGCTGTGGGGGTTGCTGCTTTTGCCCTTGTGTTCTGGGGCCTTCAGAAACTCCGGGGTTGGCCCTCTCGGGCAGGCCGACCCGACAAAACCCCCGCTGCTTGTTCCGAATTGCCGCGTTTTTGCTGATGTTTTTGGTTTCGCCCTCCCGGGCGAGTCACTTTTGTAGGGCAAAAGTAACCAAAACCCTCCGCCCGGTCATCCGGCCCTGGCTTCGCCAGGGTTCGCTCACTCCATCGCCGTTCCAGAGGCCCGCCGCGAAGGGCCATCCCTGGCCCATCGCGGCTCTCGCGACATCCATGTCGCTCAACCTCTTCCACGACGATTCCGTTCGCCCTCCTGGGCGGGCTCTGCACGCGCCTGAACCAGCGGTAACCCAGAAGTAGCGCAGAGTGTTTGATAGGGCAGCCGTAGGGCGGACTCAGGAGCCTAAGCGAACAGTCCGCCGGGCCATGCCGAGCTCGGCACCATGGCTCACGAAGACATCAACAAAAACGCGGTAATTCGGAACAAGCATCGAACCCCGAAACAACCGAAAACCAGCACACGGCAGCAACGCCCGGCGCCAAACAAAAAACCTGAACATATCGAGCCCGCCCGAACTCAGTGCTTACAAGGGAATTACGGTGCCTCGCGCACCCGATCCAGGCCTGTGATCGAAATTCCCCCGGGGCCGCCGCATCGTCTCCCTCCTTCTCCTTGCGGCGGCTCCTTCTTTGTCTTTCCTGCCGAGGGCGTGAAGAGGCCGCGCTCGCATCGCCTCAGGCGGCCAGCCGCCAGGTAGCCGCTGACAACCAAAGGAGGCCAGCGCATTCCATGCCGCTGCTCAAACTGCTGCATCTGTCCACTTTGATCTGCTGGTGCGGTGCCCTGCTCTACCTGCCGGCGATGATCGCCGCCGGTACCCGCAGCAGCGATGACCTGTTCTACCGCGACCACGCGCATCTCACCCGCATGCTGTTCAACCTAGTGGCCACGCCGGCCGCCTTGCTGGCCATCGGCTCGGGCACGGCGCTGTTTCTGCGCGAGCAGTTATTCGACGCCTGGCTGATCGTCAAGCTCACCAGCGTGGCCGGCATGGTGGTCTGCCATGCCTTGTGCGGCGTGCTGATCCTGCGTATCGAGCGGGTGGCAGAGCCTTCGCTGCGCCGCCAATGCGCGGTGATCGGCGTGCTGATTCTGACCCTGATCGGCTGCACGCTGTGGCTGGTACTGGGCAAACCCTTCTGAACGAGGAGCCTCCCACGCATGCCCCCAGCCCCGCTCGCGCGCCACTCACGGCCGGGTATCGACGCCCACGCCATGTTCGTACACCAGGCGTCCGCCGAGGTAGGCCGCCAGGGCGATCAGCATGGCGGTGAGCAGCGACAGATAAAGCCCCCAGCGCTCCATGCCCTGCTCCGGGCCGGCATAGCGCAGCAGCCAGTTGAGCGACGCCAGCGACAGCATCATCACGGCGATGATGGCATGGCACCAGGCGGTGACCTTGCGGCGAATGCTGGTGACGCTGAGCAGATCCACCAGCCCGGCGATGCTGGCAACCCAGCCACCGAAGGCACCGACGCCCGCCAGCCAGAGGCTGGCACGGGCCCAGAACGGGTCGCCCAGCCAGAGGTAGGCCATATCGCTG
Organism: Pseudomonas sp. GOM7; assembly: GCF_026723825.1. Classification (NCBI taxonomy): domain Bacteria; kingdom Pseudomonadati; phylum Pseudomonadota; class Gammaproteobacteria; order Pseudomonadales; family Pseudomonadaceae; genus Pseudomonas; species Pseudomonas sp. GOM7. Next base: position 2,897,173 of record NZ_CP113519.1, read on the forward strand.
GCCACCAGGCCGAGCAAGGCGGCCACGGGGAAGTGAATCATCATCGGGTGCAGCGGGTGGCCGGCAATGGCGGCGCGGCTGACGATAGGTTCGTTGCTTGGGGGCATCGCAGTTTTCCTGAGCAGATGAATGAAGGCGCCCGACACCGGCAAAGACGCCGCCCTCGTCTGAAATTGACCGCGCTGACCCTGGCAGTTCCGCTTATCTGTGCCTGCCAGGGGCCACAGTCGATGCTCGACCCGGCCGGCCCCATGGCGCGCGAAGTGGCCGTGCTGTGGTGGGTGATGTGTGGCTTCGCCAGCCTGGTGCTGTTACTGGTGACCGCGCTCTGGGTGCATGCCATGCGCCGTGCGCCGCGCGCGATGGACGAGGCCAGGGCGCGCACCATTACCCTGCGCTGGCTTGTCGGCGGTGGCCTGCTGTTGCCCAGCCTGAGCATCGTGCTGCTGTTACTGTTCGGTGTGCCCATCGGCCAGCACATGCTGCCCTTGCCGCTGAACGAGCCACCGCTGCGCATCGAGGTGATCGGCCACCAGTGGTGGTGGGAGGTGCGCTACCCGCAAAGCGGCGTGGTCACCGCCAACCAGTTGCACCTGCCGGCTGGGCAGCCGGTGGATCTGGACGTGAGCAGCGCCGACGTCATCCATGCCTTCTGGGTGCCGCGCCTGGGCGGCAAGATCGACATGATCCCCGGCCGGCAAAACCGCATCCGCCTGCAGGCCGATGCGCCAGGCGTGTTTCGTGGCCAGTGCTCGGAGTTCTGCGGCACCCAGCACAGCCACATGATTCTCGACGTGCAGGCGCACGCGCCCGAAGACTTCCAGGCCTGGCTGCAGGCCCGCCGTGAGCCACAGATCGCGGCGCTGCCGGGCGCAGCCGGCGCCACCTTCCAGGCCCGTTGCGGCCAATGCCATCGCGTCGCGGGTGTCAGTGCGGGCACGCGCGGGCCGGATCTCAGCGATGTCGGCAGCCGCGCCCAGCTCGGTGCCGGCGTGCTGGCCAACGAGCTGGGCGCCACTCTGCGCTGGCTGCAGCAGCACCAGCAGCTCAAGCCTGGCAATGCAATGCCGCACCACGACGATCTCGACCCCGATCACCTCGGCGCCATCGCCGACTGGCTGGAGACCCTGGCACCGTGAGCCACGACAAAGCCGACGCGACACTCGACGCGCAACAGCTACACGACCAGTTCAACGAGGTCTGGGGCAACCCGCGCGGCTGGAAGGCCCTGACCATCGTCAACCACAGCACCGTCGGCGTGCGCTTCATGCTCACCGGCCTGGGCTTCTTTCTCTTCGGCGGGCTGCTGGCGATGCTGATTCGCACGCAACTGGCGCTGCCTGGGCGGGATTTCCTCACGCCGGATCTGTACAACCAGGTCTTCACCATGCACGGCACGGTGATGATGTTCCTGTTCGCCGTGCCGATGATGGAAGGCCTGGCGGTCTACCTGATCCCCAAGATGCTCGGCGCGCGCGACCTGATGTTCCCCCGGCTGTCGGCGCTGGGCTACTGGTGCTATCTGTTCGGCGGGCTGATCCTCTGTGCCAGCCTGCTGCTGGGCATTGCCCCCAAGGCCGGCTGGTTCATGTACACGCCGCTGTCCAGCGCGGCCCACACGCCGGGGCCGAACTCGGATTTCTGGCTGATCGGCATCACCTTCGTGGAGATTTCCGCGGTGTCGGCCGGCGTCGAGCTGGTGGTGTCGATCCTGCGCACGCGGGCCGAGGGCATGGCCCTGAACAGGATGCCGATCTACGCCTGGTACATTCTGGTGATGGCCATGATGATCGTGGTCGGCTTCCCGCCGCTGATTCTCGGCAGCATTCTGCTGGAGCTGGAACGCGCCGCCGGCCTGCCCTTCTTCGAGGTGGCCCGTGGCGGCGACCCGCTGCTCTGGCAGCATCTGTTCTGGCTGTTCGGCCACCCCGAGGTGTACATCATCTTCCTGCCAGCCGCCGGCATCGTCTCCACCCTGCTGCCGGTGTTCTGCCAGCGCCCGCTGGTGGGCTACCGCTGGGTGGTGCTGGCAATCCTCAGCACTGGCTTCATCAGCTTCGGCCTGTGGGTGCATCACATGTTCACCGTGGGCATCCCGCAACTGGCGCAGGCCTTCTTCTCGGCGGCGAGCATGCTGGTGGCGGTGCCGACGGCGATTCAGGTGTTCGCCTGGATCGCCACCCTGTGGCTGGGGCGCCCGCGCTATCACGTACCCATGCTGTGGCTGCTGGGCTTTCTGGTGATCTTCGTCTGTGGCGGCCTGACCGGGGTGATGCTGGCCCTGGTGCCGTTCGACTGGCAGGTGCACGACACCCACTTCGTGGTGGCGCACATGCACTACGTGCTGGTGGGTGGCATGTTCTTCCCGCTGCTGGCCGGCGTGTATTACTGGCTGCCGCACTTTTCCGGGCGCATGCCGTCGCTGCGTCTGGGCAGATGGGGCTTCTGGCTGGTGTTCAGCGGCTTCAACCTGACCTTCCTGATCATGCACTGGACCGGCCTGATGGGCATGCCCAGGCGCATCTACACCTACCAGGGCGAGCTGGGCTGGGACTTGCCGAACCTGCTGTCATCGATCGGCAGTTTCATCATGGCCATCGGCATCGCCACCGTGCTGCTGGATATCGTCCTGCACTTTCGCTTCGGCCTGCCGGCCGCCGACAACCCCTGGCAGGCCGATACCCTGGAGTGGGCGACGCACCTGCCACCGAGCCCCTACAACTTCGTCAGCTTGCCGCGCATCGACAGCCGCCATCCGCTGTGGGATGCGCCGCAACTGCCGCACAGCATCGCCCGTGGTGAACACGCGCTGACGGTGATCGACCACGGCCGCCGGGAAACCTGGGGCGTCGAGCCGCTGACCGGCAAGGTGCGCGAGATCATCCACCTGCCCGGCAACAGTGCGCTGCCCTTTCTCGCTGCCCTGGCTATCGCCGTGCTGTGCCTGGGGCTGCTGTTCAAACTGTACTGGGGCGCCCTGCTCGCCTGCCTGGTGGCGCTGGCGCTGCTGCTGCGCTGGAGCTGGGAGAACGGCGCACATCCGCGCGCCGCGCCGGATGCCCGCACCCAACCCGGCGAGCCGCCGCTGCACTCGCGCACCTGCGATGGGCCGGGCCTGTGGGGCATGGGGGTGACGCTGCTGGCCAACGGCGCGCTGTACCTGTCGTTGCTGTTCGGCTGGTTCTACCTGTGGACGGTGGCGCCACACTGGCAGGCGCCGCCGCAACCGGTCTTCGACCAGCGTCTGGTGCTGGCCAGCGGCGTGCTGCTCAGCCTTGCCGTGCTCTGGCAACGCCCGCTGCTACAGCGCCTGCGCAAGGGCCAGGGCGAGCCGACGGCGTTGCTCAGGTGCTTCAGCGGCATCGCCCTGCTCGGCCTGCTGCAATCGGCGTTGCTGCTCTGGGCCATGCTCGGTGGGCAACTGGCACCGCGCGCGAACGCACACGATGCCGTGACGCTGGTGCTGCTGGGCTACAGCCTGGTGCATGGCCTGCTGGCCTCGGTGCTCAGTGCCCTGCAGGCGCTGCGCGTGCACCACGGCTACGTGGGCCGTCAGGCACCTTACGAGCCACTGGTGGTCGCCCAGCTCTGGCACTACAACCTGGCGGTGCTGTGGATCAGCTACTGCGCCCTGGTGCTATTCCCGCCCACCTTCGGAGGCCTTTGATGCAATCCTTGCGCTCCCCCTACAACCCGCTGCACATGGTGCTCGGCCTGGTGCTCTGGAGCCTGTGGTTCGTGGCGCTGTACAGCGGGCTTTCGCTGGGCTGCGCAGCCGCTCCGCCACCTTCGGCGCAAGGCCCGTGGAACTGGCTCAATGCTCTGCTTGGGGTGATGAGCCTGCTTACCCTGCTGGTGCTGCTGTGGCTGGCGCGGCGTTTTCAGCTAGCGGCCAGGCGCAGCGCCGCGGGCTCGGCGCAGGGCTTCGTCGCGCGGCTGGCCGCCAGCGTGCATCTGGTAGGGGCGATCGCCACGCTGTTCATCGGCCTGACCACCCTGCTGCTGCCGCCATGCATCTGATCCTCGCCCTGCTTGCCCTGCTGCCTGGCCAGGTATACGCCCATGGCGTACTGACCCCCGAGTTGAGCCTGGACGAGCGCCTGCCCCTGCTGCTCGCCGCGCTGCTGCTCGGCACGGCCTGGCTGCTCTATGGCCTCGGCTCGCGCCGGGTACGCCCGCACGGGCGCGAGGCCTGGTGGATGCACCTGGCCATGCTGATCACCCTGCTGGCGGTGTTCGGCCCCCTGGACGAGTGGGCCGAAACCAGCACCAGCCTGCACATGGTGCAGCACATGCTGTTCATGATCGTCATTGCGCCGCTGTGGGCACTGGCGCGGCCCTTGCCGCAATGGCGGGCGATGCTCGGCCACTGGCCGCGCCCGGTGTTCGACGCGGTGCTGCGCAGCGGCCGTTACCCGGTGGCGCTGGCCATACTGCATGGCGCGATGATCTGGATCTGGCACAGCCCCAGCCTGTACCTGCTGGCGCTGCGAGATCCCGCCTGGCACGCCGTCGAGCATGCCTGCTTCCTGTTCAGCGCCTGGCTGTTCTGGTGGTCGTGCCTGCATGCCAGCCCCAGGCGCGTACCAGAGGCGCTGATGGCGATACTGCTGACTCTGATGCACACCGGCCTGCTGGGGGCGCTGCTCACCTTCGGCAATCGCTCCTTCTATGGCGCCGAGCGAGCCATTGCCGATCAGCAATTGGCAGGGCTGTTGATGTGGGTGCCGGGCAGCCTGGTCTACCTGGCTGCCGCCGCCTGGATCACCTGGCGCTGGCTGAGCCGTATCTGGCGTCGCCAGCCGCAGACGGGCTGAACTTCGAGCCAGTCCGAGAATGAAGTATGGCTAAATGCAATCAACTTTGGAGTTGTTTTATTGTCACTTTCCCAATCGTATTACTCGCCCTACTCAAGTGACGGAAAAAAATCAATAAAACCTTTCTCCCAGGTGTGCTTGAATTTTTTATTTGTCGACACCGTCAATTATATGCAACACAACTTCAAAGTCATTTGATATCAAATTGATAGAAATTCCGACCATTCGTCCTGCCGACTGGACGGGCAGAAAGATATCGCTATGTTTCATTGTTGTTCCCAACAAGGAGGCAACAATGAAAGCGGATATAGATAGAATCAAGTCAGCACTCTCTTGCTATGCAATCGATGAAACTCATCGCCCCGATGGCAGTGTGGTGTTGACGGTAAAACACGGAGAAAAAAAGATCGTTCGGGTCATCGAACCGAACAGTGACCCTGAACAGACCGTGCGTCTCATCAAGTTCGACATGACCTTGGACGAGACTGACGAGGCGATCAACGAAGCGGTCAAATACTGCAATTGCACTCAACTGCCGACGTACTCGCGCGAGCCCATCTTCCGGACGCGTCACGCCCGGTTATGGGCCCTCAGAAAGATTACCAATCCATGAGGAGCCGACGTTATGCCGACACCCCTAGACTCACTGTCCCATCCACGTATCCAGGCTCTGTCTCGCTGCGCCAGCCGGCATGCGGCCTGTAGCCTGCACCTCCCTGATGAATGGCCATACATGGCCTGTTCGACCTGCCTGGTGGCGCTGCTGATCCTGCATCCCTTCGGCTCGTCCTCGGCAATCGCTACGCGGCCCGATGCAAGCCTTGCGGGCCACCGCTCGCTGCAGGAGATAACCGCCGATTGCCTGCAGGATCAGGGGCGTAGCACGGTCAGCAGCGCGGAGCTCGCAGAGCCTGCGGATATCGATGACCCACGCTTCAGCCGCTCGCTTCTCACCTGCCGCAGCGACAGCGTCGTACCGGGAATGTATCCGGCACACAGCCATGTACAGAACCGGATCATCCAGGCGGCGCCCGTCAGCAGAAGCTTCTGAAGGCTCTGGCCTGGCCGCCCTTTGGCCAGGCTTGCCCGCCCCCTTTTCTTACCCACCCCAAAGGATCACCGGATCATGCCGGACGCACTCGTCTATTTCTGGATCGCGCTCGCCGTGATCATCGCGCTCATTCACCTGTGGGCCATCGTCAACGTCTTTCGCAGTGACAAGCCATTGCCCAGCAAGACTCGCTGGGCATTGTTCATCGGACTCGTACCGGTCATTGGCCTGGTTGTCTGGGGTATTGCCGGGCCGCGTGGACATGATGACGGCCCACAATCACCGGAACATAGCAAGTGATAAACAAATACTTATCACCTGATATTCTCAAGTTATCTGTTGCTGCTCATGGAGCGAGATATTAGTCGAACTATAGTGGCAATTGAATATTGCACTTCCGAAAACCTTTACACCACCTGTACAGGAGAATGGAGAGATGAAAGATGCGTATAATCATGTGAATGAAATAATGACATACAACAGTTGCGCCGATGCTTGCGAACATTGTATTGCCCTGTGCCTCAGCGAAAAGAACGCCGCCTATTTTCGCTGTATCGAACTGTGCCGTGACTGCGCCGATCTTTGTCGGCAGACGGCAACTTTCATGTTACGAAACAGTGACTACGCGGATGTCTGTGCACAACTTTGCCGGGTCGCCTGCCTGGCCTGCGCGGAAGAATGTCTCAGCCATGACGCCGCGCATTGCCAGGCATGCGCGCAGAGCTGCCAGGCCTGCGCCGACGAGGTGCTGATCAACGATCCAGGCAACGAGGATCCAGGCTCGCTGATCGAGGACGAGCGCGCGCCGTCGTGAGACCTCCGCACCCTTGAGGCAAATTCTCCCTGAACCAAGACCATGAGTTGGCCTTCTACCCCCATGAATGCATAAACACAGGAGAAACGACCATGCGTCCATTCAAACCACTGAGCTTGCTGGCCCTCCTCGCTCTGGCCCTGTTTGCCGTTGGTAGCCTGCAGGCTGCCGATCAGGTCGAGGCGATCGACACCGAGGACTTCGTCGAGGAAGCCTCGGCCAAAGGCATCGCCGAGATCGAGGCGGCCAAGCTGGCGTTGGAAAAAGCCCGTAGCGAAGACGTCAAGGGCTTCGCCCAGATGATGATCGACGACCACGGTCGGGCCAATCAGCAGCTCAAGGAACTGGCCCAGCGCAAGAACCTGGACGTGTCCGACGATGCCGAGCTGATGAACAAGGCCAAGGCCATGGTGTTGAAGATGCGTGACGAGGACAGCTTCGACAAGGCCTACATGAACAACCAGGTCGCCGCCCACCAGGAGACCATCGAGCTGTTCAAGCGTGGCGTGAACGTGGAGGATCAGGACATCGCCGCCTTCGCCCGGGAAACCCTGCCCAAGCTCGAGAAGCACCTGGAGCGGGCTCAGCGCATCAACGGTGAACTGCCCGAGAACTGATCCTGAACGGTGACTGGCTCGCCTTCCTGTCCTGGCCGGCACGCGGTGCTACTGGCGGCAGGTCTGGCGAGCCTTTTCGTGACCATCCTGCCCTTTGCCCATGCAGGCAGTTTTTCAACGTCCTGGCTCAGGTAGCACGCAGGCGCTCGTAGTAATACGGCAGTTGCAGCAGGGCGTAGCGCGCCGTTGCCGCACGCACCTCGTTGCGCTCGCCGCTGAACTGCAGCGTTTCGCTGACGATGCCTTCGTGCTGGTGCAGGCGGATGGCGCAAGCGATGCATTGCAAGCCATCGCGCTCGTCCTCGGCTTCGGCCAGCCCGGTATTGGCCAGGGCGATGTCGGCGTTGCTGCGTTGCAGCATGCCCAGGGCCATTTCCCGCGCCACTTCTTCACTGGTCAGCCCGTAGCGCTCGATGGTCTGCGCCGATATGCCGAGGCAGCGCTGCTTGGCCTCGGGCGAATAGACCACGAAGCCGCAGTCGAGCACCGCGCCGCTGCCGGGCACATCCGCCACCATGGCGGCGATCAGCCCGGCGGTGCAGGATTCCGCCGTGCTCAGGCGCAGCTTGTACTTGCGCAGAAAATTCACCACCTGCTCGACACTGTCCATCAGGCGTTCTCCTCGGTTGTGCTGGCTTGCCTAGTGGAAGCCGGTGCCGGTGGCAAAGTTCAACCTTTCGGGGTGTGTGATTGACGCTGGCGGGGGACTTCTTGGGTATTTTTGGTGTTCGGGACGCCGCTGCGGTGTTTTCTGAAACTCCGGGTTTGGCCCTCACGGGCGAAACCAAAAACATCAGCAAAAACGCGGCAATTCGGAACAAGCAACGAAGGTGTCGGCTACTTTTCCGGCAAAGCCCGAAAGCGACTCGCCTGAGGAGGCGAACCCCGGAATATCTGACACACCGCAATGGCGTCCAGAAACCCCAACGAAGCCCCCAAACTCGCTAGCCCACCACCAAGCCCATTCACCCTCAATCCCCAGCGCCCCACGCAAAAAAAGGTCGAACCTTTATCCGCCGTGCCCCGTCAGCAAAAGAGTGTGGGATGCGCCCTCTTCCGGGCTTTCCGAGATCCCACGCACCTGCCATCGGCAGGTCAAGGATCGTCTACACACCCGAACGATGGAGAAAGACATGGCAAGCGCTGCAGCCCCCGCCCGACTACAACCCGAGCCCCACCTTCCGGCAGCCGCCAAATCGCCACTGCGCATGCAGAGCCAGCATCCACAGCGCAAGCGCGTACTGTTCGTCACCTCCGAGTTCGCTGACCTGGTCAAATGCGGCGGCCTCGGCGATGTCTCCGCTGCACTGCCACGGGCACTGTCGCCCCAGCACGACATCCGCATCCTCATCCCGGGCTACCGCCAGGTGCTCGAGAGCGGTCGGCCCATTCGTATCGTCGGCCAGATGCCGGGCCTGGCGGCCCTGCCGCCGTGCCGCATCGGGCGCATGGATCTGGCGGATGGCTTGATCGTCTACGTGCTGCTCAACGCCGAGCTGTACGACCGCGAAGGCACCCCCTACGTCGACCCACAGGGCCATGACTGGGCCGACAACCACATCCGCTTCGCCCGCCTGGGCCTGGCGGCGGCCGAGATGGCCGCCGGCAATGCCGATATCCAGTGGCGACCGGAACTGGTGCATGCCAATGATTGGCCCGCGGCCATGGCACCGGCCTACATGGCCTGGCAGCAGGTCAAGGTTCCGACACTGCTCACCGTGCATAATCTGGCCTATCAGGGCCTGTGCGACATGGCCTGCAGCAGCGAGCTGGCGGTTCCCATGGAGGCCTGCGGCATGGACGGCATGGAATTCCATGGCCGGCTGTCGTTTCTCAAGGCCGGTATCGCCTATTGCAGCCATGTCACCACGGTCAGCCGGCGCTACGCCTTGGAGATCACCACCGAGCGGCTCGGCTGCGGGCTCCACGGCATGCTGCGCCGCAAGATGGCGAGCGGCCAGTTGAGCGGTATCGTCAACGGCATCGACGAAAGCTGGCAGCCACAGGGCGACCCGCACCTGGTGCAAGGCTTCGCCCCGCGCGACTGGGCCGGCAAACAGGCCAATGCCGAGCATGTGGCGCAGTGGCTGGGGCTCGAAGGCAATGGGCCGCTGTTCGCGGTGGTCTCGCGCATGGTGCAGCAGAAAGGCATCGACCTGACCCTGGCGGTGGCCGAGCATATCGTCGCTCATGGTGGCCGCATCGCCGCCATCGGCCTGGGCGAGCCGGCCCTGGAAGCCGCCATGGCTGACCTGGGCCGACGTCATCCCGGACGCATCGGCGTGCACATCGGCTTCACCGAGGGCGCGGCGCGGCGCATCTATGCCGGCAGCGACTTCTTGCTCATGCCCTCGCGCTTCGAGCCTTGCGGCCTCAGCCAGATGTATGCCCAGCGTTACGCCTCGCTGCCCATCGCCCGGCGCACCGGCGGTCTGGCCGACACCATCGACGATGGTGTCAGCGGCTTTCTCTTCGACGAAGCCGAGGTGGAGGATTACCGCGCGGCCATCGACCGCGCCCTGCAGGTGCATGCCCACCCCGAACTGCTGGAGGCGATGCGTTGCCGGGCCATGCAAGCCCCCCTGTACTGGCAGCAGGCGGTGCAGCCCTATGACCGCCTCTACCAACGCCTGCTGAGCCACACCCATGCGCGCCGGGAAGCGTGCTGATGTTCAGTCACGGAGCCCGGCCCGTGGCCGATGGTCGGGTGCGCTTCGCCCTCTGGGCACCGAGCGCGCAGCAGGTGGATCTGGAGCTGCAAGGTGGCGAGCTCTGGCCGATGGTGGCGCAGAGCGAAGGCTGGTACGTGCTGCTGTTCGACTGCCCGGTGGGCACGGCCTACCGCTACCGCATCGACGGCCAGTGGTCGGTGCCGGATCCGGCCTCGCGCCAACAGCTCACCGATGTGCATGGCTTCAGCCTGGTGGTCGACCATGCCACCCACGACTGGGCACATCCCGAGTGGCAGGGCCGGCCCTGGCACGAGACCGTGCTCTACGAGCTGCATGTCGGTCTGTTCGGCGGTTACCAGGGTGTGATCGAACACCTGCCGCACCTGGCGGATCTGGGCGTGAGCGCAGTGCAGCTAATGCCGTTGAACGCCTTTTCCGGCACGCGCAACTGGGGCTACGACGGCGTGCTGCCCTTCGCCCCGGCCAATGCCTATGGCACGCCCGAGCAGCTCAAGCAATTGATCGACGCCGCCCACGCCCTGGGCCTGATGGTGTTCGTCGACGTGGTCTACAACCACTTCGGCCCGGACGGCAACTACCTGGGCCTGTATGCGCGGCAGTTCTTCCATGAAGAGCGCATCACCCCCTGGGGTGCGGCCATCGATTTCGACCGCCCCCAGGTGCGTGACTTCTTCTGCGAGAACGCCCTGATGTGGCTGCTGGACTATCGCGTCGACGGCCTGCGCTTCGATGCCGTGCATGCCATCGACAACAGCGGTTTTCTCCGCGAGCTGGCCGCCCGCGTGCACGCGGCACTGCCCGCGCAGCGCCAGGTGCATCTGGTGCTGGAGAACGAGCACAACGCCGCGCACCTGTTGCGCGACGGCTTCGATGGGCAATGGAACGACGACGGCCATAACACCCTGCACGTGCTGCTCACCGGCGAGAACGAAAGCTACTACGCCGACTACGCCCAGGCGCCGACGCAAAAGCTGGCCACCCTGCTGGAGCAGGGTTTCGTCTACCAGGGCCAGGCCAACCGCCAGGGCCGCGCGCGTGGCGAGCCCAGCGCCGACCTGCCGCCGCATGCCTTCGTGCTGTTCCTGCAGAACCACGACCAGGTGGGCAACCGCGCCTTCGGCGAGCGCTTGACGCTGCTGGCCGATGCCGATGCGCTGAAGGCCGCCACCGTGCTGCTGTTGCTGTGCCCCATGGTGCCGCTGCTGTTCATGGGTGAGGAATGGGGCTGCACGCGCCCTTTCCTGTTCTTCACCGATTATCACGACGAGCTGGCCAATGCCGTGCGTGAGGGGCGGCGCAATGAATTCGCCGAGTTTTCCCAGTTCAGCGCCGGGCATGCCCGCGAGGCCATCGCCGACCCCAATGCCCTGGCCAGCTTCCAGCGTTCGCAGCCGGATCTGGCGCCGGCGCTGGAACCTGAACAGCGCGACTGGCTGGCGTTCTACCGAGGCCTGCTGCAGGTGCGCCGCACGCGCCTGCAGCCGGGCTTGCAGGAGGCGCGTAGCCTCGGTGCCCAGGTACTGGGGGACGGCGCGGTGCTGGCCCGCTGGCGCCTGGGGCACGGCCCGGCGTTGACCATCGCCCTCAACCTGGGCAGCAGCGCCGTGCACCTGCCCGCTTCCGATTCCCGCGCCGAACGCCTCTACACCTGGCGTATCGACGACGCCGATCTGCGCCAGGAGCAGCTACCCGCACACAGCGCCCTGGTCACCCTGGAGCCCGCCCAATGAGCGATCAATTACTGGCCGAACTGGCCCAGGCCGCCGACCTGAGCATCGACTGGGTCGATGCCCATGGCCAGGCGCAACGCGTCACCCCCGAAGCGCAACGCACCCTGCTGGAGGCGCTCGGTTATCCAGCGCAGAGCCCCGAACAATTGCGGGCCAGCCTGGCCGCTCTGGTGCAACAGCGCCATGTGCCGGAAGACGCCGCGCTGCTGTTCCAGGATCAGGGCCAGCCGCTGACCCTGACCCTGTACCCGGCCGACAGCCCCTATCGGCTGACCGACGAGCAGGGCAATACCAGCGAAGGCCGGCTGGACGCCAATGGCCATCTGCCTGCGCACCACCAGCCCGGCTACTACCAACTGGAGATCCGCGACACCCAGCACCGCCTGGCCGTGGCCCCGGCTACCTGCCTGTCGGTGCAGGAGCTGTGCGGCAAGCCGCGCATCTGGGGGCTCGCCGTCCAGCTCTACGGCCTGCGCCGCGAGGGCGATGGTGGTCTGGGCGACACCCAGGCCGTGGCCGATCTGGCCCGGCATGCCGCCGACCAGGGTGCCGATGCCCTGGCCCTGAGCCCGGTGCACGCGCCGTTCGGCGCCGAGGTGCAGCGCTTCGGCCCCTACTCCCCTTCCAGCCGTCTGTTCTTCAACAGCCTGTATGCCGCACCAGCCATGCTGCTGGGCCAGGAGCGCGTCGACCGCGCCATCCAGCGTGCCGGCCTGGCGGCGGAAATGGCACGCCTGCAAGCCCTGGAACTGATCGACTGGCCCGCCGTGGCCACGGCCCGGCAACGCCTGCTACGCCAGCTCTATGCGGATTTCCGCGAGGCGCCTGGCGAACTGCTGGGGCGGTTCGAGGCCTTCTGTCAGCAGGCCGGCGAGCCCTTGCAACAGCATTGCTGCTTCGAGGCCATCCATGCCCAGCGCCTGCGCGAGGGGGCCAGCGGCGACTGGCGCACCTGGCCCGAGGCCCTGCGCAGCCCCACCCAGGGCGCGGTGATCCGCTTCACCATGGAGCATGCCGACGAACTGCGCTTCCAGGCCTTCTGTCAGTGGTTGATCGCCCATGGCCTGGAATGCGCTCAGGCCACCGCCAGTGGCGCCGGCATGGGCATCGGCCTGATCGCCGACCTGGCGGTAGGCGCCGATTGCGCCGGCAGCCAGGCCTGGTCGCGCCAGGCCGAGCTATTGCCCTCGGTCACCGTCGGCGCGCCGCCGGATATCCTCAGCCGCCAGGGGCAGAACTGGGGCGTGGCCGCCTTCTCGCCGCAGGGGCTGCGTCAGCATGGTTTTCGCGCCTACATCGAGATGCTCCAGGCCAACCTGGCCCATGCCGGTGGCATTCGCATCGACCATGTCATGGGCCTGCAACGCCTGTGGGTGATCCCCGAGGGCGCCGAGCCGCTGCAGGGCGCCTACCTGCGCTACCCGCTGGACGACCTGCTGCGCCTTTTGGCTCTGGAGTCACACCGCCACCGTGCGCTGGTCATCGGCGAAGACCTCGGCACGGTGCCCGAAGGCCTGCGCGACAAGCTTGCCGCGCGCAATATTCTCGGCACCCGGGTGTTGCTGTTCGAGCAGGACGACCTGGGTTTCGTGCCCGCGCCGCGCTGGCCGGACAACGCCCTGGCCACCACCACCACCCACGACCTGCCGACCATCAAGGGCTGGCTCGCCGGTCGCGACCTGGAATGGCGGGTGCGCGCCGGGCATCGCGACGCCAGTTTGTTGGAGGCCGATCATGCCGAACGGGCCGGCGAGCGCGTGGCCCTGCGCCAGTTGCTGGAGCACCAGGGCATGGCTGTCGGTCTGGACGACGACGCCAGCCTGCTGGCCTGCATCGAGCACATCGGCCGTACCCCGGCGCCACTGGCCCTGTTGCCGCTGGAGGACGTCTGCGGCCTGGAGCAGCAGCCCAACCTGCCCGGCCCCGGCGACCTGCACCCGAACTGGCGACGGCGCTACCCACTGGCGGTGAACGAACTGCTGGAGCAGCCGGCCGCCCGCCAGCGCCTGGCGACTCTGGACAAGGCACGCCGGGAGGCCAGCGATGACTGAACTACGCGCCACTCAGCGCCTGCAACTGCACAAGGGCTTCACCCTGCACGATGCGGCCACCCAGGTGCCTTATCTGGCGCGGCTGGGCATCAGCCACCTGTACGCCTCGCCGATTCTCACCGCACGGCCGGGCTCGCAGCACGGCTATGACGTCATCGACCCGAACCGGGTCAACCCCGAGCTGGGTGGCGAAGCGGCACTGGAGCAGCTAGTGGCCTGTCTGCGTGAGCACGGCATGGGGCTGATCCTGGATATCGTGCCCAATCACATGGCCGTCGGCGGCGATGGCAACCCCTGGTGGCTGGACGTGCTGGAATGGGGCCAGGCCAGCCCCTACGCGGCCTTCTTCGACATCCAGTGGCAATCCCACGACCCGCTGCTCAGCGGCCAGTTGCTGGTGCCCTTCCTGCGCAGCGATTACGGCGAGGCCCTGCGCGACGGCACCCTGGAACTGGTCTTCGAGGCCGACAGCGGGCGCATCCATGCGCGCCATTTCGAGCATCGCCTGCCGCTGACGCCACCCAGCTACGGCTGGATCCTGCGTGCCAGCGAGGACCCGGTCCTGCGCGAGCTGGGTCAGCGCTTCGCGCGCCTGCGCAGCGATGCCGCCGGCCGCGCCGAGGCCCGGCGCCTGTGCGCCGAACTGGCCAGCCAGGCGCAGCAGGTGCCAGCGTTGCTCGCGCGCTTCCAGGGCCGCGACGAGGCCAGCCAGCAGCGCCTGCACCAGTTGCTCGAACGCCAGCATTACCGCGTCGCCAGTTGGCGCACCGCCGCCGACGACATCAACTGGCGACGCTTCTTCGACATCAACGAACTGGGCGCCCTGCGCGTCGAGCGCCTGGAGGTGTTCGAGCAGACCCATGCCAAGGTCTTCGAGCTGATCGAGCGCGGCCTGATCGACGGGTTGCGCCTGGATCACATCGACGGCCTGGCCAACCCACGGGCCTATTGCAGCCGCCTGCGCCGGCGCGTCACGCGGTTGCGCGGCGATGCGCACTTCCCCATCTTCGTGGAGAAGATTCTCGGCACCGGCGAGCAACTGCCGGAGCAATGGCCAGTGGATGGCAGCACGGGCTACGAATTCATGAATCAGGTGTCGCTGCTGCAGCACGACCCGCATGGTGAGCTGCCACTGGCGACCCTGTGGCAACAGCTCAGCGGACGCCCTGCGGCGTTCGCCGAAGAAGTGTTGCAGGCACGCCGCCTGGTGCTGGACGGCTCGCTGGCCGGTGATCTGGAGGAAGTGGCCCAGCGCCTGCTGCAGGTGGCGCGCCACGACATCGCCACCCGCGACCTGACCTTGGGGGCGATCCGCCGGGCCTTGCGTGAGCTGATCGTGCATTTTCCGGTGTACCGCACCTATGCCCAGGCCTGCGGCCGCTCGCTACAGGATCAGCAATTCTTCCAGCAGGCCCTGGACGGCGCGCGACAAACCCTGGCCGAAGCCGACTGGCCCTTGCTCGCGCACCTCGACGACTGGCTCGGTGGTGCTCGCCTGCGCCAGTTGCCCCCTGGTCGAGCGCGGCGCCTGCGCGCCCAGGCGCTGACGCGCTTCCAGCAACTGACCTCGCCAGTGGCGGCCAAGGCGGTCGAGGACACCGCCCTGTACCGCGCCGGGGTGCTGCTGTCGCGCTATGACGTGGGCTTCGATGCCGAGCATTTCAGCGCCAGTGTCGAGCAGTTCCACCAGGCCTGCGCGGAGCGCGCGGCTCGTCATCCGCTCAATCTGCTGGCCACTGCCACCCATGATCACAAGCGCGGCGAGGATTGCCGCGCCCGCCTGGCAGTGCTCAGCGAACGCGCCTCCTGGTACGCCGAACGCGTGCGCCACTGGCAGCAACTCGCCCAGCCACTGCACCTGAGCCAGATACGGCCGGTACCGGACGGCGGCGAAGAGGCCATCCTCTACCAGGCGTTGCTCGGCAGTTGGCCGCTGTCGCTCGAGGCGGACGACGCAGCCGGCCTCGACGCCTACCTGCAGCGCCTGCTCGGCTGGCAACGCAAGGCCCTGCGCGAAGCCAAGCTCAACAGCACCTGGAGCGCGCCGAACGATGAGCACGAGGCCGCCTGCGCGGACTTCCTGCGGCGCCTGCTGTGCGAACCCACGGGGCTGGCCATGCGCCGGGAGTTGGTCAGCGCCGTTGCCGCCGTGGCGCCGGCCGGTGCGCTGAACAGCCTGGTGCAATGCCTGCTGCGCATGACCACGCCGGGCGTGCCCGACCTGTATCAGGGCTGCGAATTCTGGGACTTCAGCCTGGTCGACCCGGACAACCGCCGGCCGGTGGATTTCGCCGCGCTCTCGGCCGCCCTGCAGGCCGAGGATGGCCCGGCCAGCAAGTTGCAGAGCTGGCAGGACGGGCGCATCAAGCAATGGCTGATCCAGCGCGTGCTCGGCCTGCGCGCCGCGCAGCCGCAACTGTTCGCCGAGGGTCACTACCGGCCACTGGGCATCAAGGGAGAACAGGCGGGCCACGCGCTGGCCTTCCTGCGCAGCCTGGGCAACCAACACCTGCTGGTGATCGTGCCGCGCCTAGCTGCCGGGCTGCTGGGCGAGCACCCCTTGCCGCACGTCCCCGCGCAGCGCTGGGGCGACACCCGGGTGGTGCTGCCTGGCGATCTGCAGGTCTGCCAGGTCGAAGGCCTGCTGGCCCCATGCGCTGCGGGCGATGGGCGCTGCATCGCCCTGAGCGCCGCGCTGGCCGAGTGCCCCGTCAATCTGCTTCGTCTTACCCCACGGTCATAGGAGTCACCTCATGAACATCGATGAACAGCGCATCCGCGAATTCGCCTTCCAGATCTGGGAATCCGAAGGCCGGCCAGAGGGGCAGCACGAACGGCACTGGCGCATGGCCTGCAAGCTGGCCGAGGCGGAGACGGCCGCCGTCCCTGCTGCGCCGGCCAAGCCCAAGCCACGGCGCATCAGCAAGCCCAAGACGGTGCCGCTCGAGGAGCCCGAAAAGCCGGCCCTGCTGAAGAAACCGCGCGCGCCGCGCACCCCGAAAACGCCGAAAGCCTGAGGTGGCCCACATGCGCAAGACTCAGCGCTCACGCATCAGCGAAGGCAGCCCTTTTCCGCTCGGTGCCAGTTGGGATGGCCTGGGGGTCAATTTCGCCCTGTTCTCCGCCCACGCCACGCGAGTGGAACTGTGCCTGTTCGACGAACAGGGCGAGAAGGAAATCGAACGCATCGAGCTGCCCGAATACACCGACGAGATCTGGCATGGCTACCTGCCCGATGCCCGCCCAGGCCAGGTCTACGGCTACCGCGTGTACGGCCCTTACGAGCCGGAGGCCGGGCACCGCTTCAACCCCAACAAGCTGCTGATCGACCCCTATGCCAAGCAACTGGTGGGCAAGTTGCAATGGTCCGAAGCCCTGTTCGGCTACACCATCGGCGACCCGGACGGCGACCTGAGTTTCGACGAGCGCGACAGCGCCCCCTTCGTGCCCAAGAGCAAGGTGATCGACCCGGCCTTCACCTGGGGCGAGCAGCCACGCATCCGCATCCCCTGGGAACGCACGGTGCTCTACGAAACCCATCTGCGCGGCATCAGCATGCGCCATCCGGCCGTGCCGGAGCGCCATCGCGGCACCTGCGCCGGGCTGACCCACCCCGAGCTGCTGCGGCACATCCGCGAGCTGGGCGTGTCCAGCGTCGAGCTGCTGCCGGTGCATGCCTTCGTCAACGACCAGCACCTGCTGGAAAAGGGCATGAGCAACTACTGGGGCTACAACAGCATCGGCTTCTTCGCGCCGCACCCGGCCTACCTGGCCAGCGGGCGCATCAGCGAGTTCAAGGAGATGGTGGCGCACCTGCATGATGCCGGCCTGGAGCTGATCCTCGACGTGGTCTACAACCACACCGCCGAGGGCAACGAACGCGGCCCGACCCTGAGCATGCGCGGCATCGACAACGCCAGCTACTACCGCCTGATGCCGGACGAACGGCGTTACTACATCAACGACTCCGGCACCGGCAACACCCTGGATCTGAGCCACCCCTGCGTGCTGCGCATGGTCACCGACTCGCTGCGCTACTGGGCCACGGAGATGCGCGTGGATGGCTTTCGCTTCGACCTGGCGTCGATCCTTGGTCGCCATCCGCACGGCTTCGACGAACGCCACGCCTTTCTCGTCGCCTGCCGCCAGGATCCGGTGCTGAGCAAGGTCAAGCTGATCGCCGAGCCCTGGGACTGCGGCCCCGGTGGTTATCAGGTGGGCGGCTTCCCACCGGGCTGGGCGGAGTGGAACGACAAGTTCCGCGACAATCTGCGCGCCTACTGGAAGGGGGATCGCGGCGAGCTGGCCGAACTGGCCAGCCGCCTCACCGCCTCGGGCGACCTGTACAACCAGCGCGGCCGGCGGCCCTTCGCCTCGGTCAACTTCATCACCGCGCACGACGGTTTCACCCTGCGCGACGTGGTGTCCTACGACCACAAGCACAACGAGGCCAACGACGAGAACAACCAGGACGGCACCGACAGGAACCTGTCGTGGAACCATGGCTGCGAAGGCGCCACCGACGACCCCGCCATACGTAGCCTGCGCGTGCAGCAGATGCGCAACCTGCTGGCCACCCTGATGTTCGCCCAGGGCACGCCGATGCTGCTGGCCGGCGACGAGTTCGGTCGCACCCAGCATGGCAACAACAACGCCTATTGTCAGGACAACGAACTGAGCTGGGTGGACTGGAGCCTCGACGATGAAGGCCGTGCTCTGCTGGCCTTCGCTCAGCACCTGATCGCCCTGCGCCACAACTACCCGATCCTGCGTCGTCAGCGTTTTCTGGTCGGCCATTACAACGAGGAGCTGGACGTCAAGGACGTCACCTGGCTGGCCCCCGACGGCGAGGAGATGACCGAGCAGCACTGGCACGACGAGGAAGCCCGCTGCATGGGCATGCTCATGGACGGCCGCGCACAGCCGTCTGGGCTCAAGCGCAGCGGCGCCGACGCCACCCTGCTGCTGTTGCTCAACGCAGGGCACGAGCCATGCGAGTTTCAGCTCCCTGAGGTCAATGGCGGGCGCCATTGGTTGTGTTTGGTCGATACCCACAGCGGGCAGACCCGGCCCTCGCCGGTGCAGTTCGAGGCGGTGGAGTTGGCAGGAAGGTCGTTGCAGTTGTTGGAGTTGCAGAGGTGATTGGCAGAATGGGGTGTTTTTCTCGTTTGGGTGTGTTTTC
Organism: Pseudomonas sp. GOM7; assembly: GCF_026723825.1. Classification (NCBI taxonomy): domain Bacteria; kingdom Pseudomonadati; phylum Pseudomonadota; class Gammaproteobacteria; order Pseudomonadales; family Pseudomonadaceae; genus Pseudomonas; species Pseudomonas sp. GOM7. The sequence continues at coordinate 2,916,128 of NZ_CP113519.1, forward strand.
GCCCCTGTGTCCTCGACTGCAAGAGCCAAAGAACCGCACCACAAAACAGGCATCTGCCAAGCAAGCAATGCTCAACGCACAAAAACCATCACTAGCAGCACCATGCTCAGCAATAGCAGGTACACCCTGGCATGAAGACGGTCAGGAATGCGCCCAATCCAGGTCGACGCCAAGCGGATACCGAGCCATGAGCCCACGGCAAGTGCCAGCAAGGCACGCAGGTCCACATAACCGGCATACCAGCCCCCTAACGCTGGATGATTTGCCGACAGCAACACATACGTCGCGGTGCCACTCACCGCCATGGGCAACGACAACGGATTGGCCATGGCAGTGGCCGCCGTCATGCTCGCGCCTCTACGGCGCATGAGCGGTACGGTCATCACGCTGCCGCCTACGCCCAGCAAAGCGGCCACTGCACCAATCAATGTCCCCGTCATCGCCGTTACCCCACGCCCCATAGGGCACACCTCACTCCCCGCCTGGCGCAGAAAACCGGGCCGCAGAACACCATCCGCAATCGTGATGCCCAGATAGCCGATAAACGCCCAGCGCACCCACTCGCCACTCAACGACACAGCAGCCGCCGCGCCCAGCACAGCGCCCACGGCGATATAGCCCACCAGCGGACGCACCAAATGCCACTGCACGGTCTGCCGTTGGTGGTGGCGCCATGTGGACAGGGAAGCAGCAAACACCATCAACGCCGTCGAGGTGGCCACTGCAATATGCATGGCTGCCTGACCGATACCACTATCCGGCCCATGGACGGCAATCAGCAGGGTATACAGCAAGGGAACTACCACGAACCCGCCACCGAAACCGAACAATACGGTGGTCACTCCCGCCCCCACGCCACAAAGCAGCAATACGCTATACACCGGCACGCTCCTGATGAAACCAAACAGCAGGGACTATATGCTGGCGAGGTTTGGCCGACATTCGTCATTCGGACAACCATCAACGCGTTTCAGCCAGGTTCACGCTAATGCTCAATACGCTCCTGTCAGAGGTGGATCACGTTGCACGTCCCGTGGTGGCCATCGGCACTGACTACCGCCCCGGCACCCTCCTCGACTTTCATACCCATCGCCGTGCCCAGTTTCTTTATGGGATGACAGGTCTTATGGAAGTCGACACGGATGACGGTACCTGGATGGTGCCCCCCTATAGCGGCGTCTGGCTACCTTCGGGCAAGCGCCATCAGGTACGCATGAACGGGGTGAGCACCCGCAGCCTGTATATCGAGCCCCACGTTGCGCCACGTACTTCGCGCAACTGTGAGGTGCTGGTCGTGACGCCTCTCCTGCATCACTTGCTGCTGGCTTCCGCCCACATCCCCGCGCTCTATGAAGAAAACGGCCGCGACGGTGCCCTGGCTCAACTACTTCTATACGAACTGGAACAGGCTCAGGCCCTGCCACTATTTGCGCCACTGCCCCATGACCTTGCACTTGCCAGCCTGTGCAGAGAGTTTCTCGGCCAGCCGAGCATTCACACTCTTCCGGAGGAGTGGGCGCAGCAGTTGCATTGCAGCCAGCGCACCTTCAATCGCCTGTTCCGTCAGCAGACCGGACTCTCCTTTGGTGTATGGCGCCAACAGGCCTGCCTGATGGCGGCTATTCCCAGGCTACTCTCGGGCAGTCCCGTTACCCAAACCGCGCTGGAACTCGGCTATGACAGCCCAGCTGCTTTCTCCAGCATGTTTCGCAAGGTACTCGGCCAATCTCCAACGGCCTTCATTCGGGCGGCGAGTCGCCAAAAGGAATAACGACCTCAACATAGCGGCGTCCAGAAACCCAATATAGAGCCCCCAGCCTGCCCCCTCCGAAGCCCCCCAAAAAATACCCTGAACCCTGTTTTCCCCCACCCACTCGAACAGTAAAGGCCTGGGGGCTGGCCTGCGGCCATGTAGCGTCCCCAGCGATAACCCATGCGCGCCGGCCCGCTGGCCGGCCACCGGGAGGCAAACATGAAAGCAGTGGTTTTCCACGATATCGGCGACATCCGCCTCGACGATGTACCCGAACCCGAGGTCGAAGCCAGCACCGATGCGGTCATCCGCATCACCGCTTCGGCCATCTGCGGCACCGACCTGCACTTCGTGCGCGGCACCGTGGGTGGCATGCGCAAGGGCACCATCCTCGGCCACGAGGCCGTGGGCATCGTCGAGGCGCTGGGCAGCGACGTGCGCAACCTGAACATCGGTGATCGCGTGGTGGTGCCCTCCACCATCGCCTGCGGCAACTGCGCCTACTGTCGCGCCGGCTACTACGCCCAGTGCGACGAGGCCAACCCCAATGGCAAGGAGGCCGGCACCTCCTTCTATGGCGGCCCGGAAATCACCGGTGCCTTCCATGGCCTGCAGGCCGAAATGGCGCGCATTCCCTTCGCCAATATCGGCCTGGTCAAGCTGCCCAGCGAGATCAGCGACGACCAGGCCATCCTGCTTTCGGACATCTTTCCCACCGGCTACTTCGGCGCCGAGCTGGCCGAGGTGGGCCCCGGCGACAGCGTGGCCGTGTTCGGCTGCGGCCCGGTGGGCCAGTTCGCCATCGCCAGTGCCAAGCTGCTCGGCGCCGCGCGGGTGTTCGCCATCGATCATCTGGATGATCGCCTGGACATGGCCCGCCGTCAGGGCGCCGAGGTGATCAACTTCGACCGCGAAGATCCGGTCGACACCCTGCGCCGCCTGACCAATGGCATCGGCGTGGATCGCGCCATCGACGCAGTCGGCGTCGACGCCCAATGCCCGGCCCACGGCCATGCGCACTCGGCCCGGCAATGGCAACCCGGCGATGGCCCCGAGCAGGCCCTGCAATGGGCCGTCGATGCCCTGGCCAAGGCCGGCACGCTGTCGATCATCGGCGTCTACCCGCAACAGGCGCGCGAGTTTCCCATCGGCCAGGCGATGAACAAGAACCTCACCATCAACATGGGCAACTGCAACCACCGCCGCTATATCCCGAAACTGATCGAGATGGTGCAGGCCGGGCGCATCGACCCGGCGAAGATCCTTACCCAGGTCAAACCCATGAGCGACGCCATTGAGGCGTTCAAGGCCTTCGACCGGCGCGACAGCGGCTGGATCAAGGTAGAACTGCAACCGGCTCGCCAGCCCGGTGACGGTGGCAGCGAGGAGCGGGTGCGTGGTGGCGAGGCGCTGGATCGCGTGATCGCCGAGGCCGATCCACTCAAGGAAGCCCGCTCCAAACGACCGGGCGACCTGTGATGTCGAGGCAATGGAGGGCGAGCCAAGCGTGAACACGACCATCCCCAACCCCGAGGTGATCATCGACCGGGTAACGCCGATCAAGTCCCTGCGCATGCTCACCATCAACACCCACAAGGGCTTCACGCTGCTCAACCGGCGTTTCATCCTGCCCGAGATGCGCCAGGCGGTGCAGGCCACTGGCGCCGATCTGGTGTTCCTGCAGGAGGTACTGGGCAGCCACGCGCTGCATGCCAAGCGCTTCAGTGACTGGCCGAGCATGCCGCAGTACGAGTTCCTCGCCGACAGCATGTGGCCGCAGTTCGCCTACGGGCGCAATGCCGCCTACCCGGCCGGTGACCATGGCAATGCGCTGCTGTCGCGCTTCCCCATCGTCGAGCAACGCAACCTCGACGTGAGCGTCAGCGGCACCGAGCAGCGCGGCCTGCTGCATTGCAAGCTGGAGATTCCCGGCAACCGCGAGGTGCATGCCGTGTGCGTGCACCTGGGCTTGCGCGAAGCGCACCGGCGGCAGCAGCTCGGCCTGCTGCTCGACCTGCTGGCCACCTTCGACGAGCAGGCGCCGGTGATCGTAGCCGGGGATTTCAACGACTGGCGGCAACGGGCCGATGCCCTGCTCGCCCCGCATGGGTTGGTGGAGGCGTTCGGCCAACACCTCGGCAAGCCGGCGCGCAGCTTCCCCGCACGCTACCCGTTGCTGCGCCTGGATCGCATCTACACGCGCAATGCCACGGCGCAGAAGCCGCAGGTACTGTCCACCCGGCCCTGGTCGCATCTGTCCGACCATGCGCCCCTGAGCGCGGAGATCCACCTATGAATGGTGCCTGGCGAGAGGGCAACCAACTGCGCCTGTTGATCAACGGCGAAGGCTTCTACACGCGCGCGTTCGAGTGCATCAGCCAGGCTCAGGTGGAAGTGTTGCTGGAGACCTTCATCATCTTCGAGGACAAGGTCGGCCTGGAGCTGCAGCGGGTGCTGGTGGACGCCGCCCGGCGCGGCGTGCGCGTGGTGCTGGCGGTCGATGGTTACGGCACCGCCGATCTCGGCCGCGACTACGTGGCCGCGCTGACCCGTGAAGGCATCCAGGTGCAAGTCTACGACCCCAGCCCCAAGCGCCTGGGGGTACGTACCAATCTGTTCCGCCGCCTGCACCGCAAGCTGCTGGTGATCGATGGCGAACGCGCCTTCGTCGGCGGCATCAACTACTCGGCCGACCATCTCGGCGATTTCGGCAAGATGGCCAAGCAGGACTATGCCGTGGAGGTACGCGGCCCTGTGGTGGCCGACCTGCATGCCGCCATGCTGGATTTCTTCAGCCCGGCCATCGCCGAACCCAGCCCGGCGCGCCCCGTCTTGGCACCAGCCGGTAAGGCGCGGGTCAAGCTGGTGGAACGCGACAACGAACGACATACCACCGATATCGAGGACGAACACCTGGCGGCCTTCGATGCCGCACGCCAGCGCGTGGTGGTGGCCAATGCCTATTTCTTTCCCGGCTATCGCGTGCTTCGCGCTCTGCGCAATGCCGCACGACGTGGCGTGGCGGTGACACTGATCCTCCAGGGCCAGCCGGACATGCGTTGGGCCCAGGCCTTCTCGCGCCTGCTCTACAACTACTTGCTGCGCGAAGGCGTGGCGATCCGCGAATACTGCCAGCGCCCGCTGCACGGCAAGGTAGCGCTGGTGGACGACGACTGGGTCACTGTGGGCTCCAGCAACCTCGATCCGCTGAGCCTGGCCTTGAACCTGGAGGCCAACCTGATCATTCGCGACCCTGATTTCAATCAGCAACTGCACGAGCACCTGCAACAGCTATCGACCCAACATTGCCGGGCGGTGACCCAGGAACGCGCGGTGCGCGGCTACTGGTGGCGAGCGCCGCTGATCTTCCTCTGCTTCCACTTCATCCGGCGCTTTCCGGCCATCGCTGGTTGGTTGCCGGGCCACAGCAAGAACCTCGAGCCCCTGCAGCCCGACGATGAGATGGATATCTACGAAAAGGAACAGCCACGATGAAGTTTCCCGTCCAAGGCCCCTGGCTACGCTGGGGCAAGCGCCTGCTGACCCTGTTTTTCCTGATCCTGCTGGCGGTGCTGTTGTACATGCTGCTGCGCAACCAGGACTGGGGCGAAGTGCGCCAGGCGCTGACCGCCTACAGCGGGCAGACCCTGCTCGTGGGTGTGCTGCTGGCGGCCGCCAGCTATCTGCTGTTCGCCTGCTACGACCTGCTGGCGCGGCGTTACAGCCGCCATCGCCTGCCCACGCAGCAGGTGCTCGGCGTGGCCATGGTGTGCTACGCCTTCAACCTCAACTTCACCACCTGGATCGGCGGCATGGCCATGCGTTATCGCCTGTACATGCGCCTGGGCCTGAGCGCCTCCACCGTGACCCGTATCCTCAGCCTGGGCCTGCTGACCAACTGGATCGGCTACATGGCGCTGGCCGGCAGCCTCTTCGCCCTGCGTCTGGTGCAGTTGCCGGAGAGCTGGGCGCTGGGCATGAGCGGCCTGCAACTGTTGGGCTTCGCCATGCTGGTGCTGGTCAGCGCCTATATCGGCATCTGCGCCTTCGCCCACCAGCGCGTCTGGCACTTCGGCGAACGCTCCATCACCCTGCCGTCGGCGGGCATGGCGCTGCTGCAACTGTGCCTGGGGGCGGCCAACTGGTCGCTGATGGCGGCGCTGATCCACTGGCTGCTGCCGGAGGGCGCCACCTACGCCTCGGTACTGGGGGTGCTGCTGATCAGTTGCATGGCGGCGGTGGTGGCTCACATCCCCGCCGGCCTGGGCGTACTCGAGGCGGTGTTCCTCGCCCTGCTGCAGCACCAGTACAGCCACGCCAGCCTGATCGCCGCCCTGCTCGTCTACCGTGTGCTCTATTACCTGCTGCCACTGGCGCTGGCCAGCATCAGCTACCTGGTGCTGGAAAAGCGCGCCCGCACGTTGCGCCAACAGGGGCAGCAGAGCGGAGCCAGGGAGGGCCTGCCGGGTTAGCCGCCGGGCCTGAGCGCCGCGGGTGCGCTACCGCCCGGCGGATGGTCGGAACTCGCAAGCGCCTGGCATGGGTCTATCCCACGTCACCCTTGAAACCTGGAGACACGAGATGGCCAAGCCCCTGCACCTGATCAGCTACATCCTGCACAACCAACCTCACAGCGTGGAGGTGGAGTCGAATCGCGAGCAGATCACGCCCGAGCAGGCACGCGTCTACCTGAGCGCGCTGCACACCTTCGAGTGGCCGAACGAATTCACCGACATCCAGGTCACGCGCATCCAGCACCCGAAGAAGCGCGGCACCACGCCGGCGCATCGCGTGCAGCGCTGAGCCGCCGCCCCCTAATTAATGGTTTTCTTCGCATTTTTTGGGGGAATGCTTGGTTGACACCGGACTGGCAAGTTTGTGTGTTGGTTTGGTGGCTTGTTGGGTGTTCTGGACGCCGCTGCGGTGTTTGCGGGGGACTCCTTGTTTCGCCCCCTCGGGCGACTCACTTTTCTTTGAACTGCGCAAAGAAAAGTAAGCAAAAGAAACGCACCCCCGCCATCCGGGTCTCGCTGCGCTCGACTTCCCTCACTCCGGCACCGCTCCGGGGTCGGCTTACAAGGGCCATCCCTGGCCCTTTAAGCCTCTCGCGGCATCCATGCCGCTCGCCCCCTGCGCAATGCCTACGTTCGGCCTCCTGAAGGGGGCATTCGCGCGCCTGAGAGGACAGATATGCCAGGTTAGTCCTGCGTGCTCTGGCGGCTGTGAAGTCACGATGTAGCCGCCGAATTAAACCGATAGTTTCATTCGCGTAGTTTCAGCGTGCCGGCCTGTGGCCGGCATCTCGGTCAGCCCTACGGCTGACCTCGTGTTCAAGCACTCCGCGCTAATTCTGGGTTACCTCGGGCTCAGGCGCGTGCAGAGCCCGCCCAGGAGGGCGAACGGAATCGTCGTGGAAGAGGTAGAGCGACATGGATGTCGCGAAAGCCGCGATGGGCCAGGGATGGCCCACCGCGGCGGGCCTCTGGAACGGCGATGGAGTGAGCGAACCCTGGCGCAGCCAGGGCCGGATGACCGGGCGGAGGGTTTTGGTTACTTTTGCCCGTCAAAAGTGACTCGCCCGGGAGGGCGAAACCAAAAACACCAGCAAAAACGCGGCAATCCGGAACAGGCATCAGAACAACCAACACACAAACTTGCCAGTCCAGTGTCAAGACTGACTTCCCCACGACTCCACGAAGAACCTAATTAATCGCGCGCGAGCAATGGCACCTGCCAGATATCGCGCGCGTATTCGCTGATGGTGCGATCGGAAGAGAACCAGCCCATGCGCGCCGTGTTCAGTACCGCGGCACGCCACCAGCGTTGCGGTTGCCGCCAGAGATGGTCGACCTCGCGCTGCGCGTGCCAATAGGCGTCGAAATCGGCGCACACCATGAAGCGGTCGTGGTAGTACAGCGCGTCGATCAGATCTGTGTAGCGTGTGGGATCCTCCGGTGAGAACACCCCGGCACGAATCGCTTCGAGCGCGGCGCGCAGGCGCTCCGAGGCGGCGATCTCCTCGCCCATGTTCTGCCCCTGGCGCAGGCGCCGCTGCACCTGCTGCGCGGTCATGCCGAAGATGAACATGTTGTCCTCGCCGACCCGCTCGCTCATCTCCACATTGGCGCCATCGAGGGTGCCGATGGTCAACGCACCATTGAGCGCGAATTTCATGTTGCTGGTGCCGGACGCCTCCAGGCCGGCAGTGGAAATCTGCTCGGACAGATCGGCCGCCGGGATGATCGCCTCGGCCAGACTGACGTTGTAGTTGGGCATGAATACCACCTTGAGCAGGCCACGCACGGTGGGGTCGTCATTGATGGTGCGGCTGATGTCGTTGGCCAGTTTGATGATCAGCTTGGCCTGGCGGTAGCTGGCCGCGGCCTTGCCGGCAAAGAGCTTGACCCGAGGCACCCAGTCGGTGGTCGGGTCGTTGCGGATGGCCTGGTACAGCGCCACGGTATGCAGCAGGTTGAGCAACTGGCGCTTGTACTCGTGGATGCGTTTGACCTGCACGTCGAAGATCGCCGTGGTATCCAGGGTGATGCCCAGTTGCTGCTGCACCCGTTCGGCCAGTGCTTCCTTGCTGCGCTGCCGACACAGGGCGTATTCGTCGCGGAACGGCTGTTGCTCGGCATAGGGCTGCAGTGCCTCGAGCGATGCCTCGGGGCGCTGTAGCAACGGCTCGCCCAGCACGTCCACCAACAGGTGGGTAAGCGCCGGGTTGACCTGGAACAGCCAACGGCGGAAGGACACGCCATTGGTCTTGTTGTTGACCCGCCCCGGGTATAGCCGATGCAGGTCGCGGAACACCGTCTCGCGCATCAGCCGCGTGTGCAGCGCCGACACGCCATTGATGCTGTGCGCGCCGATGAATGCCAGGTTGCCCATGCGCACCCGGCGGCCATTGTCCTCGTCGATCAGCGACACCGCGCGCAGCAGTTGGAAGTCATGGATGTCCTTGGCGCGCAGCGCATCGATATGCTCGGCATTGAGCAGGTAGATGATCTGCAGGTGCCGGGGCAGCAAGCGCTCCATCAACGCCACTGGCCAGGACTCCAGGGCCTCGGGCAAGAGCGTGTGGTTGGTGTAGGCCGTGCAGGCCACCGTCAATGACCAGGCCTGCGCCCAGGGCATGCGGTGCTCGTCCACCAGCAGACGCATCAGCTCCACCACGGCGATGGCCGGATGGGTGTCATTGAGCTGGATCGCCACCCGCTGCGGCAGTGCTTGCAGGTCGCCGTGCAGGCGCAGGTGGCGCTGCAGCAGATCCTGCAGCGAGGCCGACACCAGGAAATATTCCTGGCGCAGACGCAGTTCCTGCCCGGCCTCGGTGTCGTCGGCCGGATAGAGCACGCGGGAGATGCTTTCGGCCCTCACCTCGCCGGCCACCGCGCCGAAGTGATCGCCGGCATTGAAACGGTCGAGCTGCAGGTCTTCCTCGGCGCGCGCGCGCCATAGGCGCAGGGTATTGACCGAGGCGGCGCGCCAGCCCAGCACGGGGGTGTCGTAGGCGATGGCACGCACGCTTTCCTGGGGTTGCCAGAACTGCCGTGAGCCGCCTTCGTCTTCCAGGGTCACCACGCCGCCGCCGAAGCCGATGCGGTAGGCCACCTCCGGGCGCTCGAACTCCCAGGGGTTGCCGAAATCCAGCCAGGTTTCGGTCTGCTCGGCCTGCCAGCCGTCGACTATGGCCTGGCGGAACAGGCCATGTTCGTAGCGGATGCCGTAGCCATGAGCCGGCAGCCCCAGGGTGGCCATGCTCTCCATGAAACAGGCGGCCAGGCGGCCGAGGCCGCCGTTGCCCAGCGCCGCGTCCGGCTCCACCTCTCGGATGCGCTCCAGCGTCACCCCCAGCTCGGCCATGGCCTGGCGTGCCACGTCGAGCAGGCCGAGGTTGCTCAGGTTGTCGATCAGCAGGCGGCCGATGAGAAATTCCAGCGACAGGTAATAGACCCGCTTGCTGTCCTGGCGCGTGACCTGAGCACTGGATTCTTCCCAGTGATCGATCAGGTGGTCGCGGGTGGCCAGGGCCAGGGCCTCGAACCAGTCGTGGTCGAAGGCATTGGCCGGATCCTTGCCCACGGCATAACGCAGTTTGGCCAGGATCGCCGCCTTGAAGCCGGCAACCACGCCTTCGTCTCGTACTTGTGATTCGCTCATCTCGCCCTCCCTCTTCTCATCCTTCTGGCCGGCACGGCGAGGCCGGGCCCTACTCTTGTGGCTCCGGGAGGCGGTGCGAGTTCAGGGTTTTTCTGGAGGGCTGTGGTACCGAGCTGTGGCATGGACTGGCGGGAGTATTGGGCGTGAGTCGTGGTACCGAACTGGGCATGACCCGGCGGACTGTTCGCTTAGGCTCCTGAGTCCGCCCTACGGCTGCACCCATCAAGCACGCAGAGTCACTGGGAATAACCGTAGTTTCAGGCGCGTGCAGAGCCCGCCCAGGAGGGCGAACGGAATCGTCGTGGAAGAGGTTGAGCGACATGGATGTCGCGAAAGCCGCGATGGGCCAGGGATGGCCCACCGCGGCGGGCCTCTGGAGCGGCGATGGAGTGAGCGAACCCTCGCGCAGCGAGGGCCGGATGATCGGGTGGAGGGTTTTGGTTACTTTTGTCGGGCCGGCCATCCGGGGCAAAAGTGACTCGCCCGGGAGGGCGAAACCAAAAACACCAGCAAAAACGCGGCAATCCGGAACAAGCAACGGAGGTGTCGGCTACTGTCCCGCAAAAACCCGAAAGTGAGTCGCCCGAGGGGGCGAAACCCGAAATATCTGAAATCACCCAAAGCTGCGCCCGGAACATCAAAGCAAGCACAGAGCCCAGCCTCCATCCCAGTCATCCAAAACCCTGAACTTCCCCCGACACCCTGGCCTCCCTAGTCATGAAAGCCAATGTCGAGGAGAGCATCATGCAAGCTGCCATTCCCATTTTCGTGCTGGCTTGCCTGGCCGCCAGCGAGGCGCTGGCCGAGGCCTGCCATGTCATCGCCGAGCCCTCGAGCACGGCGGTGCCGGCCGTGGCCGAGGAGCTGTGCTACGAGTTCAGCGGCGTCGACGAAGGCACCATCGACTGGGCCTGCGGCGATCAGGGCGGCACGATGATCGACCAGCGCCAAGAGCGCGTGGCCAAGTGCGCCACAGGCAGCGTCGGCCGCTGCGAGGCGGCGCTGACCCAGGAAACGCTGAGCAACTACCGCTCCTTCGACGAGAATCAGGGCAAGCCGCGCCCGGCGGTGCCCAACGACGCCCGGGTGATCACTCACTACTACCGCGGCGACGATCTGAAGCAGGTGCGCATCGATTGCCAAAGCAGCGGCGGCACCTGGCGGGAGGAGCCATGAGCCTCTATCAGGGTCTGGCCCTGCTGCCAGGCACGGGGCGCCACATGGCCCACGAACGCGCCGTGCAGCGCCTGCTCGGCGAGAAGCTGGCAGTGCTGCTTGGTTGCCCCTTTCTCGGCCTCTACCAGGCCGACGAGCATGCCGCGAGCCAGTGCTATTTCCTCCCCGAAGACACCTTGGTGGGCGATCAGTCCGCGCTGGGCATCGCCGGGCCCGAAGACTTCTTCGGCGGCCAGGTGGGCCAGGCGTTCATGGCCACAAAGGCCATCAGCCATCCCTTGCCCGAGGGGGCCCGGTGCATGCCCAAGGGCTGGTCGCAGGCCTTGGGCGAACAGATCGCCAGCGTCACCCTGCCCGGCTTCAGCGTCTTCCACACCGAGGATGCTCGGCAAGCCGGGCTGCGCCTGCTGCGCGACGGCCCGCTGCGGCTCAAGCCGGTGAATGCCACGGCTGGCCGTGGGCAACAGGTGGTGCGCACGCTCGGTGAGCTGGAAGCGGCGCTGGCCAGCCTCGACGAGCAAGCCCTGGAGGCAGGCGGCCTGGTGCTGGAGGAAAACCTGCAGCAACCGACCACCTACAGCGTCGGGCAGATCCAGGTGGCGGGTACCACTCTGAGCTACTACGGCACCCAACAACTGACCCGCGATAATGCCGGGCAGCCGGTCTATGGCGGCTCCAGCCTGACCCTGGTGCGCGGCGACTACCTGAGGCTGATGAGCCTCGACCTGCCACGCGATGTACGTCTGGCGGTGCAACAGGCGCGCATCTTCGAGCTGGCCGCCATGGACGCCTACCCGAGCATTCGCGCGTCGCGGCGCAACTACGACGTGGCCCAGGGCCTGAACGCTATGGGGCGACCGCGCAGCGGCGTGCTGGAACAGTCCTGGCGCATCGGCGGGGCCAGCCCTGCGGAGATCTTTGCCCTGGCAGCCTTCATCGAGCAGCCCGAACTGCAACAACTGCAGGCCTCCACCCATGAGTTCTACGGCGCGGGGCTGCCGCCGGCAGGCGCCATCTGCCTGTACGAAGGAGAAGGCAGCGAACTGGGGCCGATCAGCAAATACGTGAAGGTGAGCCAGGCATGAGCGCCGTCAGCGAAAGCATCGAGATCAGGGTGGATGGCCAGGCCATCGCCGGCACCCTGCTGGAGCCGGCAGCCAAGGTACCCGGCGTGCTCTTCGTGCACGGCTGGGGCGGCAGCCAGCAACGCGATTTGGCGCGGGCCAAGGGCATCGCCGCATTGGGTTGCATCTGCCTGACCTTCGACCTGCGCGGCCATGAAAAGACCATCGCCGCGCGCGAAAGCGTGACCCGCGAACACAACCTGGCCGACCTCATCGCCGCCTACGACCGGCTGCTCACCCATCCGGCGGTGGACACTGCCAGCATCGCGGTGATCGGCAGCAGTTACGGCGGCTACCTGGCCACCCTGCTCAGTGCCTGCCGCGCCGTGCGCTGGCTGGCCCTGCGCGTGCCGGCGCTGTACTGGGACGAGCAATGGCACCTGCCCAAGCGCCAGCTCGACGTGGCGCGGCTGGCCCAGTACCGCCAGCGTGCCTTGAGCCCAAGGGACAATCGCGCGCTGGGCGCCTGCGCGCAGTTCACTGGTGATGTGCTGCTGGTGGAATCCGAACACGACGATTACGTGCCGCACGCCACCCTGATGAGCTACCGCGCCGCCTTCGAGCGCGCGCACTCGCTCACCCACCGCATTCTCGACGGCGCCGACCACGCCCTGAGCCAGGATCACGACCAGCAGGCCTATACACGGCTGCTGATCAACTGGGTCAGCGAAATGGTGATTGGCGCGCGCGTCGGCAACTATCCGCACCATCAGGTGCGTTATTCCTGAGCCGGCTCAGTGCCGGCGGCAGGTCATCGGGCATTCGCCCTTCACTCACGAGAGGGCACTTATAAAAACGTAGACGAGGCGGCAGCCAGCGCAAGGCAAAAACAGGCGAAAAAGCGCAGTTTACGCAGTGTAAATGAGCATTTTGATCGGACTCGCGCACGAGCCTGTTTTTAACGCAGCGATGGCAACGCAGGTAGTTTTTAGATGTGCCCTATAGGAGCGCAACCATGAAAATCAGCAAACTAATGACCCGTAACGTACAAACCCTGGAACCCGAGCGCAGCATCCGCGAGGCTGCCACGCTGATGGCGGACATCGACAGCGGCGCGCTGCTGGTCAACGAAGGTGATCGTCTGGTCGGCATGATCACCGACCGCGACATCGCCATCCGCGCCGTGGCCGCCGGGCTGGACGGCGACACGCCGGTACGCCAGGTGATGAGTGGCCAGGTGCGTTACTGTTTCGACGACGAGGATGTCGAGCATGTGGCGGCCAATATGGCCGACATCCAGGTACGGCGCTTGCCGGTGCTCAACCGTGAGAAGCGTCTGGTGGGGGTGGTGTCGCTGGGGAATATTGCCTCCGGGCATAGTCGCCAGGCCAATGACACCTTGTTGCGTGGGGTGTCGAGCGCGCATTGAGGTAGGCCCATGCCCCTTCCACAGATCTCGGGGTAATCGGTTTTGGCACCGGGCTGGCAAGTTTGTGTTTCGGCTTGCTGTTGTTCGGTGCCTGTTCCGAGTTGCCGCGGTTTTGCTGATGTTTTTGGTTTCGCCCTCCCGGGCGAGTCACTTTTGCCCCGGATGGCCGGCCCGGGAAAAGTAACCAAAACCCTCCGCCCGGTCATCCGGCCCTCGCTGCGCGAGGGTTCGCTCACTCCATCGCCGTTCCAGAGGCCCGCCGCGGTGGGCCATCCCTGGCCCATCGCGGCTCTCGGCTTTGGCATCCTGCGTCGCTCTACCTCCTGCATCCATGCAGTCGTCGCGACATTCATGTCGCTCGACCTCTTCCACGACGATTCCGTTCGCCCTCCTGGGCGGGCTCTGCACGCGCCTGAACTTCCGGTAACTCAGGTGTAGCTAGGAGTGCTCTGGCAAGAGCGACAGCGAACGACAGACCCGTCGAGTTAAACCGATAGTTTCAGGCGCGCGAATGGCCCCTTCAGGAGGGTGAGTGGAATCGTTGCGCAGAGGGGCGAGCGGCATGGATGCCGCGAGATACCGATGGCGGCCCCGCTTAAAGGGCCAGGGACGGCCCTTGTAAGCCGACCCTCGGAGCAGCGATGGAGCGAACGAACCCCGGCGAAGCCGGGGCCGGATGGCGGGGTCAAGCCTTTTTGCCTTCTTTTGTGGCGTTTGACAAAAGAAGGTCGCCGGGGGGCGAAACAGGAGACATCAGCTAAACACCGATAAGCAGCTTAAACACAGTTCATCCCAGCCCCAGCACCAAACTCCCCAACGGCGGCAATTGCAGGTTCAACGAATCCGCCTGGCCGTGGGCGGCCACCTGCTCGCTGTGCAGTTCGCCCTGGCTGCCCGCCCCCGACCCACACCAGCGACCTTCGTCGCTGTTGAGCAGCACCTGCCAGCGCCCCGCCTGCGGCACGCCGATGCGGTAGTCACTGAGTACCTGCGGCGTGCCGTTATGCACCACCAGCAGCGGCCGGCCGTCTTCGCCCCGGCGCAGCCAGGCGAACACGCTGTTGTGCGCGTCGTCGCCGATCAGCCACTGGAAACCCTCCGGCCGTTCGTCCCACTGGTGCAGCGCCGGCTCCTGGCGATACAGGCGATTGAGTTCGGCAACCAGCGCCTGCACGGCCGTGTGCTCGGGGTATTGCAGCAGATACCAGTCCAGTTGCTGGTCGTGGTTCCACTCACGCCACTGGGCGAATTCGCAGCCCATGAACAGCAGCTTCTTGCCCGGGTGCGTCCACATCAGGGCGAGGAACAGGCGCAGGTTGGCGAACTGCTGCCAGCGATCACCGGGCATGCGGCCGATCAGCGAGCGCTTGCCGTGCACCACCTCGTCGTGGGAGATCGGCAGGATGTAGCGCTCGGAAAAGGCATAGTGCAGACCGAAGGTGATCTGCTGGTGGTGATGGCGGCGGTACAGCGGGTCGTTCTGGAAGTAACGCAGGGTGTCGTTCATCCAGCCCATGTTCCATTTGTGGCTGAAGCCCAGGCCGCCTTCGCTCACCGGCCGGCTGACGCCCGGCCAGGCGGTGGATTCCTCGGCGATCACCAGCGCCCCCGAGACTTCGCTGCGCACCACCTCGTTGAGGTGCTGGAGGAATTCGATGGCCTCCAGGTTCTCGCGCCCGCCATGGCGGTTGGGGATCCACTGCCCTTCCTCACGGGAATAGTCGCGGTAGAGCATCGAGGCCACGGCGTCCACGCGCAGGCCGTCGATGTGGTACTCGCGCAGCCAGTACAGCGCGCTGGCCAGCATGAAGCCGTGCACTTCGCTGCGGCCGAGGTTGTAGATGCAGGTGTTCCAGTCCGGGTGGTAGCCCTCGAAGGGGTGCGCGTATTCGTACAGCGCGGTGCCGTCGAATTCGGCCAGGCCGTGGGGGTCGTTGGGAAAGTGCCCCGGCACCCAGTCGAGGATCACCCCGAGGCCGGCGCGGTGGCAGCGGTCGACGAAGGCGGCGAAGCGCTCCGGATCGCCCAGGCGCGCGGTGGGCGCGAACATCGACAGCGGCTGATAGCCCCAAGAACCGCCGAAGGGGTGCTCCATGATCGGCATGAGCTCGATATGGGTGAAGCCCAGGTGCTGCACGTAGGGGATCAGGCGCTCGGCCAGCTCGTCCCAGTTCGGCGTGCGCTCGTCCTGCCATTGCCAGGAACTGGCGTGCAGCTCGTAGATGGCCAGCGGCGCATCGGGCCGGTGGCGCTGCGCGCGCTCCTCCATCCACTGCGCGTCCTGCCAGGCGAAGGGCTCGCCGCGCGGCACACGCGAGGCGGTGGCCGGCGGCGCCTCGCTGGCCTGGGCCAGGGGGTCGGCCTTCTGTGGCAGCAGGCCGTGGGGGCCGAGAATCTCGTACTTGTAGCGCTCGCCCGCCGCCAGGCGCGGGATGAACAGTTCCCATACCCCCGCCGGGTAGCGCAGGCGCATGGGGTGGCGACGGCCGTCCCAGCTGTTGAAGTCGCCGACCACCGACACCCGCCGGGCATTCGGCGCCCATACGGCGAAGCTCACGCCGGGCACCCCCTCGTGCTCGCAGGGGCGCGCCCCCAGGCAACGCCACAGCTCGCGGTGGTTGCCCTCGGCGAACAGGTACAGATCCAGCTCGCCCAGAAGCGGCCCGAAGGCATAGGGGTCTTCCACTTCCTGCACGGCGCCGGGCCAGTGGATGCGCAGACGGTAGGCCTGCGGCTCGGCCAGCAGCCGCTCGAACAGGCCGTCGTCGTCGCGGCGGGTCATGGGGCCCAGCAGTTGCCCGGCCGCATCGAGCAGTTCGACAGCCTCGGCGCCGGGCAGCCAGACGCGCACCAGGGTGCCGTCGGCCTGCGCATGGGGGCCGAGCACGGCGAAGGGGTCGCCCTCCTCGGCCCGTCTGAGACGTTCGATTGATGCTTCGTTCACGGGGTTGCCTCGATCAGTTGGCGGGCCAGTCTTGCCAGCCCGTTGAGGGGAACGTCGATCCAGTCGGGGCGGTGCCCACTCTCATAGACGATTTCATAGGCGGCCTTTTCCAGGCAGAACAGTGCCAGGGCGGCGGACTCACCGTCGCGCGCGTGCCATTCGTGGGGCAGCCCGGCAGCGGCCAGGCGGTAGGCGTCGAGGAAGGCTTCGCAGGCCTGCTGGCGGTAACGGGCCAGTAGCTGCGCCGTCTGCTGCGATTCGGCGTTGCCGTCCAGGCCCCCGGCGTTGCGCTGCGCCACGGCGGCGGCGTAGTCGAAGGAGCGCAGCATGCCGGCGACGTCCTTGAACGGGCTGTGGCGCTGGCGGCGCTCCTCCAGAGTGCGGTTGGGCTCGCCCTCGAAGTCGATGATGTAGGCATCGCCCTGCACCACCAGCACCTGACCCAGGTGCAGGTCGCCGTGCACGCGGATGCGCAGGCCCCCGGCCACGCCCCGGCTCAGGCGCGCGACGGCCTGCTGCAGGGCCTCGGCGCGGGCCAGCAGCCAGTCGGCCAACTCGCGGCTGGCGGCCGGCAGGGCCTCGCGCTGGCGTTCGAGGGCCTGCAGGGCCTGCTGCAGTTGCGCGCCGATGGAGGCCTGCCAGGCGGCGCAGTCCGGCGTGTCGCTGAGCTGGCTGCCAAAGGCCGGGTTGTCCACCGGCCGGGCCAGCAGCGCATGCATCTCGCCGACGCGCTTGCCAAGCACCGCGCAGAAGGTGGCCAGTTCGCCCAGGGCATCCACCTCGGGCTCGCTCATGCCGGCGTTCAGCTCGTCGCGCAGCGCCCGCTCCAGGGTGTTGAGCGTCCACTGCCAGGCATCGCCCTGGTTGTCCAGGTAGCCTTGCAGCACCAGCAGGGTGTGCGGCTGGCCCTGCTCGTCGACCCGCAGCACTTCGCCCAGCAGCGGCGCGACATGGGCGAAGCCCTGCTCGCCGAGGAAGCGGCTCATCTCCACTTCCGGGTGGATGCCGGCGAAGCCGCGCCGCAGCAGCTTGAGCAGCACCTGCTCGCCCAGCAGCGCCGAGCTGTTGGACTGCTCGGCCGAGAGCAGCTTGAACGCGCTTTCATCCAGCACCTCCAGGGCCAGCAGCGCCGGTTCGGCGCGGAACTGGATCTCCCCGGCGGCGCTGTGCAGCACCCGTTGCTCGCGCAGCAGGGCGAGGATCGCCTGGCTGAACTGCGGCAGGCTGAAGGCGTCGGTCAAGAGTTCCACCCGACGGCCACGGCGCAGGCGCGCCAGGGCCATCTGCTGCGGCAGGTCGTTGCCGGCGGCGCGTTCCGGTACCGCGGCCAGCGGCAGGCGATAGTGCTCCACGCCGGCCTCCCCCTGCACTTCCAGCTCGGCCAGCATCGGCGCGTCGGCCTGGGCGCCCAGGGGCACGACGTACAGCAGCCGCACCGCGCCGGCCGCCAGGCGCCCGGCGGCGTACCAGCGCCGCTTGGGCAGGTACAGCGGCAGCGATTCGCGTTCGAGGATCTGCCGCGGCCGGCCTTCGAGCACCTCGCTCAGGTTGCGGCTCAGCACCAGGGTCTGCAGCTCGGGCATGCGCTCTACCGGTTTGAGGTGCCAACTGGGCATCTGCGAGGCATCGGCCAGGTAGAACCAGTAAAAGCCGTAGGGCGGCAGCGTCAGCAGGTAAGGCAACTGGCCGATGGGCGGAAAGGAGGCGCCGCCGACCATTTCCACCGGCACCCGGCCGTGGTAGTCGGCCAGCTCCAGTTCCACCGCCTGCGCCGCGCTGGACAGGTTGGCCACGCAGAGGATGCGCTGCTCGAGGCCATCGTCGGTGGTGTACAGGCGCAGGTAGGCGAGGATGCGCCGGTTGCTCGGGGTCAGCATCTCCAGGCTGCCACGGCCGAAGGCCTTGTGCTGGTTGCGGATGGCGAGCATGCGCCGCGTCCAGTTGAGCAGCGAATGCGGGTCGCGTGACTGGGCCTCGACGTTGATGGTCTGGTAGCCGTACAGCGGGTCCATGATCGGCGGCAGCACCAGGCTGGCCGGGTCGGCGCGGGAAAAACCGCCGTTGCGGTCCACCGACCACTGCATCGGCGTGCGCACGCCGTCGCGGTCGCCGAGGTAGATGTTGTCGCCCATGCCGATCTCGTCGCCGTAGTACAGCGTCGGCGTGCCGGGCATCGACAGCAGCAGGCTGTTGAGCAGCTCGATGCGCCGCCTATCGCGCCCCACCAGCGGCGCCAGGCGCCGGCGGATGCCTAGGTTGAGGCGCGCGCGACTGTCGGCGGCGTAGTAGTTCCACAGGTAGTCGCGCTCGTCGTCGGTGACCATCTCCAGGGTCAGCTCATCGTGGTTGCGCAGGAAGATCGCCCACTGGCAGTTGGGCGGGATCTCCGGGGTCTGGCGCAGGATGTCGGTGATGGGAAAGCGATCCTCCTGGGCGATGGCCATGTACATGCGCGGCATCAGCGGGAAGTGGAAGGCCATGTGGCATTCGTCGTCTTCGCCGAAGTACGGGCGAGTGTCCTCCGGCCACTGGTTGGCCTCGGCCAGCAGCAGGCGGTCGGGGTAGCGCGCGTCCAGTTCGGCGCGGATGCGCTTGAGCACCGCGTGAGTCTCCGGCAGGTTCTCGCTGCTGGTGCCGTCGCGCTCGATCAGGTAGGGGATGGCATCCAGGCGCAGCCCGTCGACGCCCATGTCGAGCCAGAAGCGCATCACCCCGAGCACCGCTTCAACCACCCTGGGGTTGTCGAAGTTGAGGTCCGGCTGGTGCGAGTAGAAACGGTGCCAGAAGTACTGCCCGGCCACAGGATCCCAGGTCCAGTTGGACTTCTCGCTGTCGATGAAGATGATCCGCGTGCCGGCGTACTTGTCGTCGCTGTCGGACCACACGTAGTAGTCGCGCGCCTTGGAGCCCTTCTTGGCACGGCGGGCGCGCTGGAACCAGGGGTGCTGGTCGGAGGTGTGGTTGATCACCAGTTCGGTGATCACGCGCAGGCCGCGCCGATGGGCCTCGGCGATGAAGCGACGGGCGTCGGCGAGGCTGCCGTAGTCCGGGTGCACGCCACGGTACATGGCGATGTCGTAGCCGTCGTCGCGCCGTGGCGAGGGATAGAACGGCAGCAGCCAGAGGGTGTTGACGCCCAGTTCGGCGATGTAGTCGAGCTTGTCGATCAGCCCCTTGAAGTCGCCGATGCCGTCGTTGTTGGCGTCGAAAAAGGACTTCAGGTGCACCTGGTAGATCACCGCGTCCTTGTACCACTGCGGGTCGTTGAGGAAGGTCTTGGCGGCTTTGCGTCTGGCCATGTCGGCCGCTCCTTGTTCAGTGAAGGGCGCGGATGCGCCAGATGCCGAATGGCAGGTGCCAGGGTTCGATGCGCATCCACTGCACCTTGCCGTGCCAGGTCCAGCGGTGGCCGTTCATCAGGTCCTCGCCGTCGAGCGCGGCATCGTCGGGCAGGCCCAGTTCCCACAGCGGCAGCTCGAAGTGCGCCTCCTGCGCGTCGTAGGGGTCGAGGCTGACGGCCACCAGGATGAAGTTGCGCAGATCCTCGGTGCGCTTGCCGAAGTACAGGATGTTGTCGTTCCAGGCGCTGTAGGCGGCGAAGCCCAGGTGGCTGTGCAAGGCCGGGTTGTCGCGGCGGATCTGGTTGAGCCGGGTGATCTCGGCGTTGATGTTGCCGGGGGCCTGGTAATCGCGCGGGCGCAGTTGGTACTTCTCCGAGTCGAGGTATTCCTCCTTGCCCGGCACCGGCGCCGCCTCGCACAGCTCGAAGCCCGAATACATGCCCCACAGCCCCGAGCCCATGGTGGCCAGGGCGGCGCGGATGAGAAAACCCGGGCGCCCGCTACGCTGCAGGAAATAGGGGTTGATGTCCGGCGTGTTGACGAAGAAGTTCGGCCGGTAGCAGTCGCGCCATGGCGGCTGGTTGAGCTGCTCGAAATAGGCCTGCAGCTCGGCCTTGGTATTGCGCCAGGTGAAGTAGGTGTAGCTCTGGCTGAAACCGAGCTTGCCCAGGCGCGCCATCATCGCCGGGCGGGTGAAGGCCTCGGCGAGGAAGATCACCTCCGGGTGGCGTGCGCGCACATCGGCGATCAGCCATTCCCAGAACGGCATCGGCTTGGTGTGCGGGTTGTCGACGCGAAACAGCGTCACGCCCTGCTCCACCCAGCCCAGCACCACGTCGCGCAATGCCAGCCAGAGGTCGGGGATGGTCGCCTCGGCGTAGAAGTCGACGTTGACGATGTCCTCGTACTTCTTCGGCGGGTTCTCGGCATGACGGATGCTCCCGTCCGGGCGCCAACTGAACCAGCCGGGGTGCTCCCTGAGCCAGGGGTGATCCGGCGAGCACTGCACGGCGAAATCCAGCGCCACCTCCAGGCCATGCTCGCGGGCCACGCGCACCAGCGTGCGGAAGTCTTCCAGGCTGCCCAGCTCGGGATGCACGGCGTCGTGGCCGCCCTCCTCGCTGCCGATGGCGTAGGGGCTGCCGGGGTCGTCCGGCCCGGCGCTCAGGCTGTTGTTCGGCCCCTTGCGATGGCTGCGGCCGATGGGGTGGATGGGCGGAAAATACAGCACGTCGAAGCCCATGGCGGCGATCTCGGGGATGCGCGCCTGCACATCGGCGAAGGTGCCGTGGCGCCCCTCCTCGCCCAGCGAACGGGGAAACAGCTCGTACCAGCTAGCGAATTCGGCCAGGGTGCGCTCCACGTCCAGCGGGTAATTGGCCGTGCGCAGCAGGTGGGGGCGGTATTCGGCGCGGCGCATCAGCTCGTTGACCGCCGGGTCGATCAGCACCGCCTCGCGCTCGGCCTGCGATTGCGCGGCCTCCATGCGCTCGACCAGCGCCGCCACCTCGCCACGCAGGTGTTCCGGGGCCTGGGCGCAGATGCGCCTTACCAGGTGCGCGCCTTCCTGCAGTTCCAGCTCCACCGGTACGCCAGCACCGAGCTTCTTCACCAGCTCCTGGCGGAAGCTGGCGTAGACGTCCAGCCAGGCTTCGATGGCGAATTCGGCGCGGCCCGGCTGGTCGATGCGCAGCGTGGCGCGCCAGTGGTCGTTGCCCAGCGCCTGCATGGGCACGCGCTGCCAGGAAGCCTGCCCGGCGCTGCGCCAGAGGAGATCGGCGGCGAGCTGATCATGGCCGTCGGCGAAGATCACCGCACTCACCGGCAGCGCCCGACCGCACAGGCACTTGGCGGCGAAGCGGCCATGTTCGAGCACAGGTTGCACGGCCTCGATGGCCAGGCGTGGTTGGGTCAGCGCCTTGGCGAGGGTGTCGTCGATGGAGTGCGGGGGCAGCATGAATCCTGGCTCCTCTGCGCCTGGCAAACGGCGTGTTCGCGCGGTGGAAACGAGCGCCCCGGAAAACCCGGGGCCTGAAATTCCGAGGCGGCGCCGAGGCCTAAAGTTCAGGGATTTTTTGCGGTTCTTCCCATTCTTTGGGGGGAGTGCTTGGTTGGTACCGGACTGGCAATACGGTTGTCGTTTTTTTGGGGGGCTTGTTCCGAATTGCCGCGTTTTTGCTGATGTTTTTGGTTTCCCCTCACGGGCGAGTCACTTTTGACGGGCAAGTAACCAGCGTTTCTTTTACTTACTTTTCTTTGCGCACTTCAAAGAAAAGTGAGTCGCCCGAGGGGGCGAAACAAGGAGTTTCCGAACACACCGAAGCGGCGTCCAGAACACCAACACAAGCCAACACACAAACTTGCCAGTCCGGTATCAACCAAAGCATTCCCCCTAAGCTGCAATCAACCCAAAATAATCCCTCACGGGGGGGATTGGCAGAATCTCGACTCGACGCTAGTCTTCGCCACGCGTGACGCCGGGCCCCTCTGGCGGTGAGCCTCTCACCGTGATGTCGGAGTCACTGAGTGAATTCTTTCGACTCAGGCAGACATTGGGAGAGCTCATGGACGCTCCACTTGCCTTTTTCACATCCCCCATCTTCGGCACACCTGGCTGGTTCTGGCTGGCCTTTCTGCTGCTGATCATCTTCCTGTTGGTGCTCGATCTCGGCGTGCTGCATCGCGATCAGCATGAGATCGAGATGCGCGAAAGCCTGCTGCTGTACTCAGGCTATTTCAGCGTCGGCGTCGCCTTCGGTGGCTGGATCTGGTGGCAGCTAGGCGCCATCAAGGCCATGGAGTACTACACCGGTTTTCTGGTGGAACAATCGCTGTCGATGGACAACGTATTCGTCATGGCGATGATCCTCGGTTACTTCAACATCCCTCGCCGCTATCAGCACCGTGTGCTGTTCTGGGGCGTTCTCGGGGTGATCGTGCTGCGCGCCATCATGATCGGCCTAGGCACGGCTCTGGTGCAGCAGTTCGACTGGATCCTCTACCTGTTCGGCGCCTTCCTGCTGTTCAGCGGCATCAAGATGCTGCGCAGTGGCGACGAGGAGAGCCATCCGAACCTGGCGCAGAACCCAGTGATGCGCTTCGTGCGCAAGCACGTCCGCGTCAGCGACGAGCTGCATGGTGGCCGCTTCCTGGTGCGTCTGCAGGATCAGGCCAGCGGCAAGGCGTTGCTCTATGCCACACCGCTGCTGTTGGCCCTGGTGCTGATCGAGCTGGCCGACTTGGTGTTCGCCGTGGACAGTGTGCCGGCGGTACTGTCCATCTCGCAGGATCCGTTCATCGTCTACACCTCGAACATCTTCGCCATCCTCGGCCTGCGCGCACTGTACTTCGCCCTGGCGGCGCTGATGCACCGCTTCGTCTACCTCAAGTACGCACTGGCCCTGGTGCTCATCTACATCGGCGGCAAGATCTTCCTCCACGATCTGTTCAAGGTGCCTGCCCTGCTCTCCCTCGCCGTGACCCTGGGCCTGCTGGGCGGTGGCGTGCTGCTGTCCCTGCTCAAGACACGCGACCAAGGGCAATCGCCCCAGCACTGACCCTAGCGAAAATGGCGAGGCCCGCAATCGCGGGCCTCGTCCTGTTCAACGGCTGGCTTTCATCATCTCGCGGGGCACGTACTTGCCGATCTCGTACTTGCCGATGGCCGCGCGGTGCACTTCGTCCGGGCCGTCGGCCAGGCGCAGGGTGCGCTGCATGGCGTACCAGTAGGCCAGCGGGAAGTCGTTGGAGACGCCGGCCCCGCCGTGCATCTGGATCGCCCGGTCGATCACCTTGAGCGCGACGTTGGGCGCCACCACCTTGATCTGGGCAATCTCGCTGGCGGCGATCTTGTTGCCCACGGTATCCATCATGAACGCTGCATTGAGCGTCAGCAGACGCGCCTGGTTGATTTCCATGCGCGAGTCGGCGATATGGTCGATATTGCCGCCCAGGCGTGCCAGCGGCTTGCCGAAGGCGGTACGGCTCACGGCGCGCTTGCACATCAGCTCCAGGGCACGTTCGGCCATGCCGATCGAACGCATGCAGTGGTGGATACGGCCTGGGCCGAGGCGGCCCTGGGCAATCTCGAAGCCGCGCCCCTCGCCCAGCAGCACGTTGTCGTAAGGCACGCGCACGTTCTCGAACAGCACCTCGGCATGGCCATGCGGGGCGTCGTCGTAACCGAACACCGGCAGCGGGCGCAGCACGGTGACGCCAGGGGCATCCATCGGCACCAGGATCATCGAATGCTGCTGGTGACGGGGGGCGTCCGGGTTGGTCAGGCCCATGAAGATCATCACCTTGCAGCGGGGGTCGCAGGCGCCCGACGTCCACCACTTGCGGCCGTTGATCACCCATTCGTCACCCTCGCGACGGGCGTTGGCCTGCATGTTGGTGGCGTCAGAGGAAGCCACACCCGGCTCGGTCATGGCGAAGGCCGAACGGATGGTGCCGTCGAGCAACGGCTCCAGCCACTGCTGCTTCTGCGCCTCGTTGCCGTAGCGCACCAGCACCTCCATGTTGCCGGTATCCGGCGCGGCGCAGTTGAACGGCTCCGGACCGATCAGCGATCGCCCCATGATCTCGGCCAGCGGCGCATACTCGGTATTGCTCAGGCCGGCGCCATAATCCGACTCGGGCAGGAACAGGTTCCACAGCCCCTCGGCCTTGGCCTTGGCCTTGAGCTCTTCCATGATCGCCGTGGGCTGCCAGCGATCCCCTTCGGCCACCTGCTGCTCGAACAGCGCCTCGGCCGGATAGACATGCGCCTCCATGAACGCCGTGACGCGCTCACGCAGTTCTTGAACCTTGGGGGAGTAAGCGAAATTCATGGCGATACCTTCCGAGAGAGCTGTAGGTGAAGTCGTGAAAATCATGCTAGAGCAGCATAGAAAATTTATCGAACCTATTTTCAGCGTGTATGAACATTCATAACCGATATATGATCGCCCCATAACAAGACCCTCTGGAGCGCTTTCGGCATGAACCTGACCAAGGTGGATCTCAACCTTTTCATCGTATTCGACGCCATCTACACCGAAGCCAATCTGACCCGAGCCGGACAGATCGTCGGCATCACTCAGCCGGCCGTCTCCAACGCCCTCGCCCGCCTGCGCGAAACCTTCAACGATCCGCTGTTCGTGCGTACCGCCCAGGGTATGGTGCCCACCCCCATGGCGCAGAACATCATCGGCCCGGTGCGCAACGCGCTGCAGCTCCTACGCGTGTCGGTGCAGGAAAGCCGAACCTTCAACCCGCAGCAGGCCGGCAAGACCTACCGCATCAGCATGACCGACCTCTCCGAGCAGATTCTCCTGCCGCCGCTGTTCCAGCGCCTTCGCCGCCTGGCGCCGAACGTGTGCATCGAGAGCTTTCTCGCCAAGCGCCGCGAAACCACCAAGGAGCTGGCCGCCGGGCGGCTGGATTTCGCCGTCGACGTGCCCCTCAACACCGACCCGCAGGTGCGGCATGTCAAGCTGCTGGAAGATCGCTACGTCTGCGCCATGCGCCTCGGTCACCCGCTGGCCAAGGAAAGGATCAGCCTCGACGAGTACCTGTCGCTGACCCACATCCACATCTCCAGCCGGCGCAGCGGCCTGGGTTACGTGGATCTGGCCCTGGGCAAGATGGGCATTCAGCGCCGTATAGCCCTGCGCTCACAGCACTACCTGATGGCTAGTAGCGTGATGCAGCAGACCGACATGGTCATGACCGTGCCATCGCGCTTCGCCCGCCGTCACAACCTGCACCACGTCGAGCTGCCGGTGAATGATGTGCCCTCTCTGGAAACTCACCTCTACTGGCATGAAAGCACCGACCAGGATCCGGCCAACCGCTGGATGCGCGAGCAGATGATCGAGCTGGCCCAGCACGTCACCGCCCAGGAGAAAAAGGCCGAACAGGCGTAGGGTGCGCTATGCGCACCGCACATCTACGCCCTCACCATCCCCTCCTGAACGCAAGAGGCCCGCACAGGGCGGGCCTCTTCGCAGCATTAGGCTTTGTACGAAAAGTGCCTGCGCTCGGTGATGCTGCGTTGAAATCGCTCTCAGAATGCTCATTTACAACGCGTAAACTGCGCTTCTTCGAGTGATTTCGCCTTGCCTGACCTTCGCTCGACGACTCTTCGTACAGAGCCTAGGGAAATCAGCGGGCCAGCTTGCCATCCAGCGACAGCTTGCCAGCGCCCTCGAACACCAGCGCAACGCTGATGGCCAGCAGCGCCAGGGCGAATTCGTAGCCGTTGTTGCTCATGAAGAAGCCATTGGCCAGGTGCACGCTGAAGATCGCCACCAACATGGTCACCCCCAGCACCGCCGCCGCCGGGCGTACCAGCAGGCCGATGATCAGTGCCAGGCCACCGAAAAACTCGGCACTACCGGCCATCAGCGCCATCAGGTAGCCCGGGGCCAGGCCGATGCTTTCCATCCACTGCGCCACGCCCGCCAGGCCGTAGCCGCCGAACCAGCCGAAAAGTTTCTGCGAGCCGTGAGCGGCGAAGATGAGGCCGGTGACGATACGCAGCAAGGTGATGCCAAAGCCGGCCTGGGTCGCGGTGATGTTCTTGAGCAGTGCGTTCATTGCGGGAGTTCCTTGGTGGATGGGGTTGACGGAGCCTAGAATCATCCAACTCTATCGATAATAAAAACGGAAAATACCGCTAAAAAATATCGATAAATTAGATTCTTACTTGGCCGTGACTCGCCGCCCCTGCGGCTCCAACGAATAACGCTCCCGGTCATAGGCCAAGTAGTACTTGTTGACCGCATTGACGTAGCTCACCACGCCCATGCCCATCTGCTCCATGGCCACCCGCTCCACCTGGAAGAACCACTGGTTGGGGTTGAGGCCGCGCCGCCGCGCCTCAGCGCGCAGTCCCTGCACCCGCTGCGGACCGAGGTTGTAGGCGGCCAGGACGAAGGCCATGCGTTCGCGCTCATTGAGCTGAGCACTGTTGAAGAAGTTGCGCCGGATCTTCGCCAGGTACTTGCTGCTGGCCTGGACGTTGCCGGCCAGGCTCTGAATATTGCTGACACCGACACTGCGCGCCGCCGCCGGAGTTATCTGCATCAGCCCCGTGGCGCCGCTGGCACCACGGGCCGCCGGGTTCAGGGTCGACTCCTTGAAGGCCAGCGCTGCCAGCATCAGCCAGTCGAGATCGTTCTGCTGAGCATGATGCTGCAACACCGGTCGCACTTTCTCCAGGCGCTGCCGCTCGGTGCGACCGAACGGCGAATGCACCTTGTACAGACGACGATAGACACGCTGGAAGGTGGCGTCCTGATCGGCCGGCGCCTGATAGCCAGCGAGGAAACGGTCGATGCTCGCGCGCAGCATGGGCGCATCCGGGCGCACGAACCACTTCATCTCCCCCTCACTGGCAAACACCAGATGGCGGTCGACGCGCAGCTTGGGCATCACCTTGGCCCAACGTTCTGCGATCGGCAGCTCCACGGCGGTACGCTCGAAGATGCCCGCCTGCACCATCTCCAGCACGTCCTCCACCGCCAGGCTGGGGTCGACCCACTCCACCACGATAGGCGGCAACTTGCGCTCGACCAGGCGCTGATTGATCTCGCGCAGCGACTCGCCCACGGCGCTACCGGCAGGCAGCGACAGGCTGCGTCCGGCCAACTGCTCGAAGCTGCGGTAATGCCGGTTGCCCTGTTTGGATACCAGCACCAGCGGTACCTCGCGACGAATCGCCTTACTGGCACTGACATCATGCCCGGTACGCACGCTGAGCAACTCGCCGGGCGCGACCAGATCGCCTTCGCCTCGCTGCAAGGCGGCCAGGAGCTGATCCTTGGCCTTGGGTATCACCTTCAGGGTCAGGCTGCGTCCATCGCGCGCATTACGGTTGAGGTACTGCTCGAAGGCCCGCAGTCGATGGTACTCGACGCCAATGCTCTGTCCCTTGACCGAACCCGAGCTGTTGCGGCTCTGGTTGACCAGCACACGCAACTCGCCGCTGCTGCGAATCGCCGGCAGATCGCGACTCTGGCTAGGCTGACGACTGACCTCTGGCGGCCCGGCCAGGCGCGCGCTGGCGGGCAGCGGCAAGAGCGCCAGAAGGCAGAGGATCAGCAGCAGGCGCAATAGCGGTCTCCATGGGTGCCGACGAAGGCTTCGCCGGCCAGCGAAAAGGTGGCGGAGGGTCGCACAGCTTGGGTGAACTGCGCCACCTCGAAGCTCTCTCCAACCTTAAAAACACGACACAAGTTCCTGTAAATGATGGCTTTTCTGAGCGGCGGAGGAGATCTGTTATGCTCCGCCCAGGTAATGCTCAGGTGGCACCATGCAGCTCATCGATATCGGCGTCAATCTCACCCACCCCAGCCTGGCTCCGCAGGCCGAGGCCTTGTTGGAACGCGCGCAGGCAGCCGGTGTCTGCCAGTGGGTGCTGACCGGCACCAGTGTCGCCGAAAGCGAGGCCAGCCTGGCGCTTTGCCGACAGTTGGACGCTGGCGGCCAGCGCCTGTTCAGCACCGCCGGGGTGCACCCGCACGATGCCAGTAGCTGGAACGCCGCGACCGCCAATGCCCTGCAGGATCTGCTCGCCGAACCCCAGGTGCGCGCCGTTGGCGAATGCGGCCTGGATTTCGACCGTGACTTCTCACCCCGCCCCTTGCAGGAAAAGGCCCTGGAGGCGCAACTGGCGCTGGCGGCACAGTTGCGCAAGCCGGTGTTTCTCCACGAGCGTGCTGCTAGCCAGCGTCTGCTGGAGATACTGCGCGACTACCGCGACCATCTGCCGGCTGCCGTGGTGCATTGCTTCACCGGAGAGCGCAAGGCGCTGTATGCCTATCTCGACCTCGACCTGCACATCGGCATCACTGGCTGGGTCTGCGACGAACGGCGCGGCACGCACCTGCACCCACTGCTCAAGGACATACCCGGCGCGCGCCTGATGCTGGAAACCGATTCGCCCTTCCTGCTGCCCCGCACGCTGCGGCCCAAACCCAAGAGCGGGCGCAACGAACCGGCCTTCCTCACCGAGGTGCTGCGCGAGGTCGCCCTGCACCGCCAGCAAAGCCAGGAAGCACTGGCCAAACAAACCAGCGCAACCGCTCGCGACTTCTTCGCATTACCGACCATACTTGAGGTTGCCGCAGCCGACCTTTGATTGACGTCAAGCCGCCGACAGATGCCTGAGGCATAATGATGGCAAATAGCTAGGGTCTGTTGCCGTTTCGCGCACGGCCGCGACGGAGCCAGTTTTTGCGTGGGGCTAGGCGCGAGACGCGAAGTTTGGTCGCCCAAATGAGCCGTCGAGTAACGACGCACCACGCAAAAACTGGCCCGTCCCTGCGGGTTGCGCGGTAAATTGCGCCATGCGTCGTTGTGGGATTTGGCAAGGGAACGACCATTACCTGCATCCCACGCCTCGCGGAACGCCGCCCGGCCATGGCGCAATTTGGCGCAGCAACGCGGCTCGCGTCGAAACGGCAACAGACCCTAATAATCATCGCAAGAAAATGGACTCTATGAGCATGGGCGCCTGGATCAGCAATCTTTCCCTCAAATACAAGTTCTGGGCGGTGAACGCCGTCGCCTTCGCCATCACCCTGATGCTGGTACTGTTCGCCTTGCATATCGAACGATCGGCCCGCATCGACGACGCCCGTCAGGCCGCCAGCCAGCAGGCACGCCTGCTGCAGCAATGGCCAGCGCAAAGCCCCCTGCCGCAACTGGCCGAACTGAAAGTCCTCGACCAGGCCACTGGCCAAGCCGATACCAGTGGCTGGCAAGCGCTGCAGCATGATGCCTGGTTCAGCGACTCACCGAGCATTGGTACGCAGCGGTTCAAGTTGGCCGACGGCCGCCAGGCTGCGCTGCAGGTCAAGGCGCCAAGTCTGCTGCAACTGTTCGGCGAGCATGCCGCCAGCTATGCACTGGCCGTCGCCCTGCTGATGCTCCTGCTGCTGGCGGCCTCGCAACTGCTGATCCGCTTTCTGCTCAGCCACCTCAACACGCTCAAGGACGTCATGCTGCAGGCCGAGCGCAGTGGCGACCTGTCCCTGCGTGTACCGCTCTCCAGCCGCGACGAAGTAGGCCAGATGGCCGCCGCCTTCAACGCCATGCAGGCCGGTTACCAGCGCGTGGTCGGCACCGTGGGCCAGGTGGCTGGTGAACTGGACAGCGGCACCAGCAGCCTGGCGCGACACATGGGTAGTGTGCGCCAGGGCATGCTCGCCCAGCAGAGCGAAACCGACCAGGCCGCCACCGCGATCAACGAGATGTCCGCCACGGTGCAGCACATCGCCGAACACGCCAGCACCACCCGTGACCAGTCGCTCAGCGCCGATCAGCTCGCCCGTGCTGGCCAGCAGGTGGTCGAGCGCGTCGAGCAATCCATCGACGCCCTGTCGCAAGGGGTACGCCAGAGCGCCGGCAGCATCGAGCGCCTGGCCGAGGACAGCCAGCGCATCAGCCAGGTGGTGGCGGTGATCCATGGCATCGCCGAGCAGACCAATCTACTGGCACTCAATGCTGCCATCGAGGCGGCGCGGGCTGGCGAAATGGGTCGCGGCTTCGCCGTGGTGGCCGATGAGGTGCGTAATCTGGCCAAACGTGTGCAGAGCTCAACCGATGAGATCACCCAGATGATCGGCAACTTGCAAGGCGGCACCCGCGATGCCGTGGAGTTCATGCGCGAGAGTTCAGAGAACGCCACCCATTGCGTGCAGCTTGCTCAGGAAGCGGGCGAGTCGCTGGCTGCGATCACCGCGGCCGTTGCGCTGATGCGCGAAAGCAACACGCAAATCGCTGTGGCGGCCAACCAGCAGAGCCAGGTGGCCGAGGAAATGAGCCGCTCGGTGGTGGGCATCCGCGACGTCACCGAGCAGACCGTGGGGCAGACCCTGGAGTCCGCCGCCACCAGCCAGCAACTGGCCGAACTGGCGGGCCAGCTCAGCCGCGCCATCGGTCAGCTCAAGCTGTGATCAGCCGAACACCGTGACCGTCTGCCGGCTCAGTGCGATCAACTCGCCGCTCGGGCTCCACAGCCCGGCAGCGACATGGCCGTAACCATCGCGCGCGTGCTCGATCTCAGCGTGGTACAGGCACCATTGCTCGGTGCTCAGGTCATGCAGCGGCTGGACGAACTCGATGGTCCAGGTCAATGAACTACCCGGAGCCGGGCTCTTCAGATGCTGCAGCACGGCAGGTGGCCAGGCGTCGACCAGGGCCAGCAGGTGCGCCTCGGTAAGCGCTTGCGCTTCGGTTTCGCCCTTCAGACGCACCCAACCGCCCATCTGCCGTGAGGGGTTGTTGCTGAAGGGCATGCCGCCGATCCCCCAGCGCATGGCCAGGTAACGGGTGAATTCGGGGGTGACATTGCGGATGTAGGGCAGCTCCTGGCACTGCTCCACCGCCTTCATGCTCGGTGCCGATAGCGGCGCCACTTCGATTGCAGACTCTCTCGCCGCACCGAAGCTGCCCTGCACCAGGGTCACCACCTGCCCCTCCTGGGTCGCGCGCAGGGCCATCTGGCTGACCGCCTTGCCCTCACGCAGCACCTCGGCCTCGAAGCATACCGGCACCTCAGGCACCACCGGTCCAACGAAGGTGATGGCCAAGGAACGCACAGGGCGCCCTACCGGCACCTTGGCGCACATCACCTCGTAGGCCAGCGCGGCGACCAGGCCGCCGAAACCGGCACGGCCCTGGGCCCAGGTAGCGGGGATCAGCAATGCGTCGGGTTGGTTGCGCACAGCTTGCAGCAACTCGGAAAAGGTCATGAATACCTCGAATACGGGAAAGGCTCTGATCTTAGGGCATGTGATGCCCTGGCCAGCAGGCCACATCGGCCAAACAGACGGGGAAAATATCACCGTCGCGCCCAGTGCGAACCCAGCCTAGGTTCGGCGCTCAGTCGGCCAGAACAAAGTCCACCCGCAATACCAGGAGGCTGTCGTCGGCTTGCTGCTCGGCGGCCTGCATCGCCGCTTGCCAGACTGCCCGGTAAGGCGCGAGCGCAGATTCCGTTTCCGCCAGGGCCAGCCATTGCAGGTTGTCGTGCCAGTCACCCAGCGCGCCCTGCGCGTGCTTCAAATGCGCCAGTGCACGGCGGCTCAGCCCAGACTCCCGCGGGTAGGCCTCGGCGGCGTAGCGTACCCGCTTGATCAACAGGCGCAGCCGATGGCGGTCGTGCGCCGGGTCGCGCAGGGCCAACGCCAGACGCTGCTGCTGGCGCTGCAAGCGGCGCTGGATGCGACGCGGCAGGTGATCCAGCTCGGCATTGGCAGCGGCCTGGCGCCAACGCTGTGGCCAGGCATCGAGCAATGCCAGCAGATCCTCCAGTTCCCGGGTAAGGGCCACCTCGGCCCGCCGTGGCGCCAGCTCGCGGACCATGGCATCGGCCGGGGCGCCCGCGCCGAGCTGGCGCAACTGCGCCTGCAGCACCTCGCGGTCACGCAATGGCCCGGTCAGGCGCCCCAAGGCGGCAGCGGCCTGTTCCAGGGTGTCCACCGTGGGCAGGCCACGCAAGGGCCTGAGCAGGCTGCGCATCCGCCGCAAGGTAACCCGCAGATCGTGCAGGGCCTCATCGTCGGTGGCCTCTACCAGGCGCGCACGACAGGCATACAAACGCACCTGCAGCGCCAGAAGCTGCTCGACAGTGCTATCGACGAAAGCGCTCATCACCTCACTCCCTCTCTTTGGCTACAACACGGCGACGCCATGGCAAGGCCCGCCTCAGCTCACGCAAGATCCGTCGCAACACCGCAGCCGGTATGGCCTGCCCGGCATAACGCTGGCGCTCGTATTGCTCGGCGAAGGTGCGAATCAACACCGCCTGTTCGGGTAGAGCGCGCTCGGCACGCGCAGCATAGCTGCGCATGCCCTCGCCCGCAGTTGGCATCACCCCGTGGCGCGCCAGCATACGCTGGAAGCGACGCCAGAGCTGGCGCTGCGGATCCTCCCGGCGCTGCCAGGGCTTCAGCAGCCAGAGTGCCAGAAGCCCGACGAGCAAGGCTCCGCTACCGACCAGCGCCAGTGCCAGGCGCTGCCAATCCAGGCTGCCGAACCAGCGCTGCAACACCTGCACCTGCTGCTCGCCCTGGTAGCCCAGCACCCAGCGCTGCCAACCATAGTTGAGGCTATCCCATTGCAGGCGCAACTGATTGAGCCAGGTCAGGTTGCGATAGCGCAATGGCGAGAAGGGCTGATCCTCGAGAAAGGCTTCGTCTTCTCCCAAAGCCTCTGCGAGCCCTTGCTCGACCCGCTCCGGCGCCACCTGGAAGGTCGGGTCGACGCTGCGCCAGCCCTGCCCTGGCTGCCAGTACTCGACCCAGGCGTGGGCATCGAGCTGACGCACCAGCAGGTAATTGCCGCCGGGGTTCAGCTCGCCACCCTGATATCCGGCCACCACCCTTGCGGGAATACCGGCGGCGCGCAGCACGAAGGTCATGGCCCCGGCATAGTGCGCGCAGAAGCCGGCACGAGTGTCGAAGAGAAAAGCGTCGATGGCATTCTGGCCCAGGGGTTGCGGGCGCAGGGTGTAGTGATAGGGCTGGCGCTTGAAATGCTGCAACAGCGCCGCGACCAGCGCATCGTCCTGCGGATACTGGCGCCTGAGCTGCTCGGCCCATTCACGGGTGCGCGGCTCCCCCTCTGACGGCAGTTGCAGGTCGCGCCGCAACAGTTGCGGATCGGCCTGTGCCTCGCGCAGCGCCTGTGGCCAGGAGCGCGCCTGGTAGAGCAAGGGACGATCCACCGGGCTGCGCCGCTGCCAGCGAAAATCGCTCATCATGCGGCTGTCTTCCGGATTGATCTGGGCCACGTCCAGAGTGAACAGCCAGGGCCTGTTGCTCGGCTGCATGACGATACTGTACTCGACCGTCTCACCACGGGCCTGCCACTGCGGGGCACGAGGGATGGCCGCCTGGCCGGACTGCGACCAGCGCCGACCGTCGAAATGCTCCAGGGTCAGGGCGCGCCAGTAGAGTTCGCTGCGTGGCGGCATGGGGCCGTCGAAGCTGGCGCGAAAGGCCAGCGCCGGGGAGCGGCTGAGCTCGGCGATATCCCCTGGTGTCATGCTCTCGGCCAGCCCGGTGATGCCCTTGTCGCTGGGCATTGGCAGTGACCATAACGGCCCCAGGCGCGGGAAGAACAGGAACAACAGCAGCATCAGAGGCACGGCCTGCAGCATCAGGCTGGCCGCCAGGCGCAAGGTGGCCCAGGGGCGCCGGGCAAAGGCGCTCTGCTGCAGGCCAAGCAGCGCCGCCAGCAATGCCAGAACCGGCAGCAGGCTGTACAGGGCGGCAACAATACCGTCCTCGAACAGGTAGGAGGTCACCACGCAGAAGAAACCGAGGAAGATCAGCACCAGGGCATCGCGCCGGCTGCGCATCTCCACCAGCTTGAGGATGAAGGTGCAGATCAGCAGCACGGTGGCCGCTTCCATGCCCACCAGCGTCCCCCGTGAGGCGAAGATGCCGCCGATCACCGCAGCCAGCAACAGGCCCTTGGCCAGATTGTCGGGATGGCGCAGGCGCATGCGAAAGATCTGCACCCGCCAGAATGCCGCGACCAGCCACAGCCCCGCCACCCACAGCGGCAGATGCAGCAAGTGCGGGGCGATCACCAGCACCTGTGCCACCAGCAGCCAGGTCAGGGCGATACGCGGGATCAGTGGCTGGCTCATCACTTGCTCCCAAACAGCGCCAGGGCACGCAGACAACGTTCGCGGTGCGCGTCACCCTGCCCAACTTCGATCACCTGCCCGGGCAGGTGCAGGCCGAACGGCTGCTGCCGAGCACTGAGCTGCAGCACCCAGTGGCAGAGCAGCGACAGGCGCCTTTCCAGGTCGCCGCCCAGGCTGTCGAAGTCCAGCCATGGCTCGCGCCCGCTGAGCGTGGCGAACTCCTTGACCTGCAAGCCATGGCCACGGGAATAGGCCTTCCACGCCAGGCGGCGCTTGGAGTCACCCGGCTGATAGCTGCGCAGCCCTTGGAAGTCGTCGGCACCCTGGCCGCGCACCTGCTGCCCGTCCTCTTCCTCTTCGGCCAGCCCTGCGGCCAGCGGCAGCTCACCTTCCAGCGGGCGCGGGTAGACCAGCACCGGCTGATCCAGGTCGACCCAGCTCCAGGCCACCAGCAGCCCCAGCGGAAAGCGACTCTCGACACGCAAGCGCGGCGGTCGTAACCAGCCGCGCCGTTCGGTGGCGAGGCTCAGTTCCAGCTCCACCTGCCCCTGCGCCGGCACGTCGGCCAGTTGCAAGGCGGCCGGTGGCCAGCCCAGGGCCACGGCCTGGTGCTCACGGCCCTGGCTGTGCAGGCGCAGGCGAAATGCGGCCTGCTCACCGACGAATGCCGCCGCCGCGCCACCGGCTCTGAGCTCCAGGCCGGCCAGATTGCGATAGGTATGCAAGATGGCGACGACGAATACCGCCGCCAGCAGAAAGGTCAGGCCATAGGCCAGGCTGTTCTGGTAGTTGATCGCCACCAGCAACATCAGCAGCAGCACCAGGGCGAAAATGCCGCCCACCGCGCTGGGCAGAATGAAGATACGCCGCTGATCGAGACGCACGCTGGCTGCCGGCGGAATGCGCCGGGCCAACCAGCGTGACCAATACGGTTTGAGCAGGCGGCGCATCAGAGCGCAGGCACTTCACGCAGCAGCCATTGCACCAGGCTGCCGCCGCCATGCCCAGTTGGGTCGGCGCGCTCGCGCAGGCGGTGCCCCGCCACGGCCGGCAATACCGCCTGCACATCTTCGGGGATCACGTAGTCGCGCTCGGCCAGCAACGCCCAGGCCCGTGCCGCCGCGAGCAAGGCCAGGCTGGCGCGCGGCGACAGGCCCCAGGCGAACTGCGGCTGACTGCGCGTTGCCTCGACCAGGCGCAACACGTAATCCACCAGGGCGTCACTGGCACGCACCTTGGGCACCTCGGCCTGCAGGCGGGCCAGTTCGGCATGATCGAGGATAGGTTCAAGGCGCGGCAGCAGATCCCGCCGTGCATCCCCCAGCAACAGCGCCCGTTCGGCAGCCTGCGCCGGATAACCCAGCGACAAACGCATGAGGAAGCGGTCGAGCTGCGATTCCGGCAGGGCGAAGGTGCCGCCGCTGCTCACCGGGTTCTGCGTGGCGATGACGAAGAACGGCTCGGGCAAGGGCCGGGTGGCACCTTCGATGGTGACCTGGCCCTCCTCCATGGCTTCAAGCAGCGCGCTCTGGCTCTTGGGCGTGGCGCGGTTGATCTCATCGGCCAGCACCAGCTCGGCGAAGATCGGCCCGGGGTGGAAGACGAACTGGCCGCTTTCCTTGTCGAACACCGAGGTGCCGAGAATGTCGCCGGGCAACAGGTCGGAGGTGAACTGGATCCGCTGAAAGCTCAACCCCAGCACGCGCGCCAGGGCGTGGCTGAGGGTCGTCTTGCCCATCCCGGGCAGATCCTCGATCAGCAGGTGGCCACGGGCCAGGAGGCAGGCCAGTGCCAGGCGCACCTGCCCTTCCTTGCCCAGCAGCACCTGATTGACCGCATCGAGACAGGCATCCAGTTTACTTCGCATCATCGGCTCCTCGCGTCCAGGCTGCCGATGCTACTGGGCTGCCCGAGCCGGGCAAAGCGCCATGTAACCTTTGCTCACGAAACTGTGACGGCCCAGTCCTTTGCCGCCCGTCACCACCATTCAGAGCCTGAACTGCCCGGCCATGCCCTGCAGCTCGCGGCCCAGCTCGGCCAGTTGGGTGCTGGCCGCCGCCGTCTCGTCCATCGCCACGGCCGACTGGTCGGCGATGTCGCGGATGGAGGTGACGCTGCGGTTGATCTCCTCGGCCACGGCGGTCTGCTCCTCGGCGGCAGCGGCGATCTGCTGATTCATGTCGAAGATCTGCGCCACCGCTTCGGAAATGGCCGACAGCGCGCTTTCGGTCTGGTTGGCATCGGTCACCGCGTGGGTTACCAGGCTGGCGCTCTGCTGCATGTCCTGCACGGTACGCTGGGTACCCTCACGCAGCGTGGCAATCAGCGTCTCGATCTCGGCGGTGGATTGCTGGGTACGCCGGGCCAGGGCACGCACCTCATCGGCGACCACGGCGAAACCACGACCCTGTTCGCCCGCTCGCGCTGCCTCGATGGCCGCATTGAGCGCCAGCAGGTTGGTCTGCTCGGCCACGCTCTTGATCACGTCGAGCACCGCATCGATGCGCTGCGCATCCTGGCTCAGGCGCTCGATGCTGGCCGTCGTGGTATTCATCGCCTTGGCCAACTGGTCGACACGCTGCAGCGTCTGCCCGACCACCTGGTTGCCCGCGCCAACTCGCTCCTCGGCGTTGCGCGTGGCGGCGGCCGCCACCTCGGCGTTGCGCGCCACCTCATGCACCGTGGCCGCCATCTGACTCATGGCAGTCGCCACCTGGTCGGTTTCCGCTTTCTGCCCATTGACGCCCAGACGCGTCTGCTCGGTGACACCGGAAAGCGCCTGGGCCGCCGCGGAGATCCGCTCCACCCCGCCCTGCAGGCGCCCCACCATGTTGCGCAGATTGCTGGCCATGCTCTGCATCGCGGCGAGCAGTTGACCCACCTCATCGTCACGCGACACATCCAGTTGTACGCTCAGATCACCGGCGGCAATGCGCTCGGCCTGGGTGATCACCTGGCGCAGCGGACGCACGATCAGCTTGCTGATCAGCAACGCGGCACACAGCCCCAGCAGCAGGGCCAAGGCCGCCACCAGGATGATCAAACCACTGCTGGTGCGTTGCTCGCCGTGCATCACCTCGCGCTGTAGGCTCTGTACGCGATCGAGCTGGGTAAGCATGGCCTCGGCGGTGCTCACCAACTGCTGATAGACCTTTTTCTGCTGCAGCAGCAGCGTGGAATATTCCTTGAGGCGTTCGGTGAAGGAATCGACGTTGACCACCACATCGGCCAACACCGCTGCATAGCCGGGATCCTCCAGGGCGTCGCGCAGGCTGGCCGCGAGTTGCTGTGCCTCGACGGCCTCGGCAATCTGCTCGTCGGCGGCCTCGCCATCACGACGACTGGCCTCCAGGCGTTTGCGCGCCTCCCCCATCGCCTGCAGCAGCAATTGATGGATCTTGCCCACCTGCACGGCCTGCTGCACCGAAAGACCGCCTTGCTGCCCCTGGCTCGACTTGAGCAGATCGACGCCGTCCTCGGTCATGCCCTCCTGCAGCAGATCCAGGCTGTTGGCGGCGCTGACCACCAGCCAGTCGGCGGCATCCAGCGCGAGCTGCATGCCATCGGTCTGCTCCACGTAATGCTGAAAGGCGGTGCGGTACTGGTCGAGCAGCGGCTCGAGTTGCGTCAAAGCCTCGGCGCTGTCGCCCCCCAGTTCGCTGCGCAGCGCCTGGCTGCTCTGCAGGATGCTCTCGACCTGCTGCTGCAGGCGCTCGGCCTGCGCCTTGTCGCCGTTCAGGGCGAATCCCTGCTCCGTGGTGCGCATGCGCAACACCTGATCGCCCAGCACAGCCATGCGTTCCAGGCGCTCGGCCCCAGCATTGACCTCCCGCAGGGCCAGCAGGCCGGTCAGCGCCACCAGTACGGTGAGTGCCAGCACCAGAGAAAATCCCAGCATCAGTTTGGTGACCGTGCTAAGACTGGCCAAACGACCACTCAACGACCTTGCCATCGACCACTCCCCAGAACGAACGTCCAAACGTTGACAGTAGGAGTGTAGACCTGCAAGCGACAAGCCAGCCGGCAGGCGATTGGCCTGAACAGCTAAGAAGATGTCGCTTTTGTGCTATCAGGGGCGCTGCAGATGGAACAGCTCGGTCGTACGGCAGTAAGCACTGCCGCCCAGGCGCCCCACCAGGTCGAGCCGCAGTGGGTCGATGCGCCCCTGCTCATTGAGCACGGCGTCGTCGATATGTGCCAACAGCACTTCGGCGAAGATCAGGTGGCAGTTGGGCCGTTCAGGCGGATACGGCTGGATCTGCGCCACACGGCACTCGAAGGTCACCGCTGCTCCCGCGACGCGCGGCACGTCGATACGTTCGCAAGGCAAGCTGGCAATGGCGCCGTGCGCGAACTCGCTGACCTCGGGCGGCAGAACCGCTGCGCTGGCATTCATCGCTTCGGCCTGCGCGAAGCTGACCAGTTGAATCGCCAGTTCACCGCTGGCCTGGGCATTGCGCAGGCTGTCCTTGAGGCTGCCATCGTCACGGGTATTGACGTTGACCAGCACGGTGGCGGGATTGTCGCTGATGATCTGGAAGAAGCTGAACGGTGCCAGGTTGGCCACGCCCTCGGGCGAGCGGGTGGAGACCCAGGCGATGGGTCTGGGCGTGATGCTGGAGGCCAGCCAGCGATAGGCCTCCAGCGGGCTGAGCGAAGCGAAATCGAGCTGCATCAGCGCCCTGCTCGCGATTCGCGAATATAGAAGCGCGCCCGCTCGGCCTTGCTGACGCAGCCCTCATAGGCCTCGAACTGCTGCTGAGTCTTGGCCGCAGTCAGCAACGACAGCGCCTTGGAGTAGCTCACCGTACCGGCGAAGCCCTCGGCCTCGGCGATGCTCAGTTCCTTCCAGGCGGCATCCAGTTGGTTGGCACAGGTATCCCGGTAAACGGTCTTGCCGGCGCAGCCACTCAGCGCGACCGCCAGCAGCGGCAAACAGATCCAGTGTTTCATCGACCACACTCCTCGAACGGATATGACTACGGACTTGGCCCAGCCTATGACGCTGCAACACAACGAAAGTGCCCGGCTCACTCGCCGTTTCGTTCACGCAAGTATTGCACCACGGCTTGCTGCTCACCGGCGAATTCGATACGCCCCGCCTTGCTCTCGCGCTGGAACACGTACATGGGATCGTAATACTCCACCAGCAGAGCTTCGATCCAGCCACGGTGAGTGTCTACCTGGCCGTCGGCTTCCTGCTCGACCAAGGCCTGATCCATGATCGCGGCGAGGCGCTGGTAACGCTCGCCGCCCAGGCGCCGGGTGATGTTGGCCAGGCTTTCGCGCAAGCGCGCGGCATAGGCGGCAAAGCCCGCCTCCTCGCCCTGTTGCGCGACGAACTCCGCGCACAACTCCACCACGTAGGCCTGGAGGATACGCTCGATGCGATTCTGCAGACTGTCTTCCAGCCATACCAGCGGGTAATGCTGCATACCCTGGTGCAGCGGCAACGGCAAGGAGCAACGGCCGATCAGGCGCGCCTCGTCCTCCAGCACGAACTGCTGCTGGCCGCGAGCACGACGCTTGAGCAGGTCGATGGCCAAGGCATTCTCGAAGTCGATCTGCGCCGGCTGGGCGCTGGCCCGCTTGCCGAAGCTGGAGCCACGGTGGTTGGCGTGGCCTTCCAGATCCACGGCATTGGCCAGTTGCGCGATCACCTCGGTCTTGCCGGTGCCGGTCATGCCGCCGACCAGCACGAAAGTGCACTCCTGCAGCGCCTGTTCGGTGGTATGCAGGAGGAAGCTGCGCAGCGCCTTGTAGCCGCCGACCACGCGCGGGTAGTCGATGCCGGCCTCGCTCTTGAGCCACTGCTGGACGATCTGCGAACGCAGACCACCGCGGAAGCAGTACAGATAACCCTCGGGATTGGCCTTGGCAAACGTTACCCAGGCCTCGATACGCTCGGCCTTGGTGCGCCCGCTGACCAGTCGGTGGCCCAGTTCGATGGCCGCCTGCTGGCCCTGCTGCTTGTAGCAGGTGCCCACCTTCTGCCGCTCGATATCGGTCATCAGCGGCAAGTTGATCACCCCCGGAAAGGCGCCTTTGGCGAACTCCACGGGAGCACGCGTATCCATCAGCGGCCGGTCATGCAGGAAAAGTTCGCGGTAGTCGGTGCAATCGTCGCGCATCAGTACACCTCGACCGCGTGACGCTGTCGCTCCACCAGCTCGCCGATGGGCGACAGCTCCAGCCCCAGCTCGGCAGCCGTGGCGAGAAACTCGGCCTCGCCTTCCGGCATCACCGCGATCAGCAGGCCGCCACTGGTCTGCGGATCACACAGCAGCAACTTGACCAGCTCGGGCAGCGGTGCGATGCGTTCACCATAGCTGTCGAAGTTGCGCAACGTGCCACCAGGGATGCAGCCCTGCTCCAGGTAATGTTCCACGCCGGCCAGACGCGGTACGCGAGCGAACTCGACGCGGGCGCTGAGGCCGCTGCCATCGGCCATTTCCACCAGATGGCCGAGCAGGCCGAAACCGGTCACATCGGTCATGGCGCAAACCCCTTCGAGCTTGCCGAAACGGCTGCCGGGCTTGTTCAGGGTGCACATCCAGTCACGGGCCAGGCCGACATCTTCGGCACGCAGCCTGGCCTTCTTCTCGGCGGTGGTGAGAATGCCGATGCCCAGCGGCTTGGTCAGGTACAACTTGCAGCCGACGCTGGCGGTATCGTTGCGTTTGAGGTGGCGTTTTTCCACCAGGCCGGTCACGGCCAGGCCGAAGATCGGCTCCGGGGCATCGATCGAATGGCCGCCGGCCAAGGGGATGCCGGCTTCGTCGCAGATGGCGCGGCCACCCCGAATCACCTCGCGCGCCACTTCCGGGGCCAACACGTTGACCGGCCAGCCAAGGATGGCAATGGCCATCAGCGGGTCACCACCCATGGCGTAGATGTCACTGATGGCGTTGGTGGCGGCGATACGGCCGAAATCGAAGGGATCGTCGACGATGGGCATGAAGAAATCGGTGGTCGAGACCACCCCGCGTTCCTCGTCGATGGCGTAGACCGCCGCGTCGTCACGCGAGGCATTGCCGACCCACAGACGCGGGTCGAGATGCTGTGCGCCGCTGCCGGCCAGTATCACTTCCA
This sequence comes from Pseudomonas sp. GOM7, assembly GCF_026723825.1. Classification (NCBI taxonomy): domain Bacteria; kingdom Pseudomonadati; phylum Pseudomonadota; class Gammaproteobacteria; order Pseudomonadales; family Pseudomonadaceae; genus Pseudomonas; species Pseudomonas sp. GOM7. The sequence continues at coordinate 2,957,740 of NZ_CP113519.1, forward strand.
GCACCTTGGGGGAAATCTTGCAGCCGCATCCGGCACCATGGCTGTATTGGGTCAAACGGATCGGCTCGCTCATTGCATGCTCCGGCAGGGACGACTTGGCGGCGAATTCTAGCAAAAGGTGCCTTGGCGCCGCACACGGCGAAGGGTAAGGTCGGGGCTGAATTCGGGGGAAACAGTGATGAGCAAGAGAGTCGCACTGGTACTGGGCTCCGGTGGTGCGCGTGGCTACGCACACATCGGCGTGATCGACGAACTGCAAGCACGCGGCTACGAAATCGGCTGCATCGCGGGTTGTTCCATGGGGGCGGTGGTCGGCGGCATTTTCGCCGCTGGCAAGCTCGACCAGTATCGCCAATGGATCGAAAGCCTGGATTATCTCGACGTGCTGCGCCTGCTCGATGTCAGCTTCCGTCTCGGCGCGATTCGCGGTGAACGGGTGTTCGGACGCATCCACGAGATCGTCGGCGACATCGATATCGAACAGCTATCGATTCCCTTCACGGCCGTGGCCACCGACCTCACCAACCAGCAGGAAATCTGGTTCCAGGAAGGCTGCCTGCACCAGGCCATGCGCGCCTCGGCCGCCATCCCCAGCCTGTTCACGCCGGTGATCCAGGGCAAGCGCGTGCTGGTCGATGGTGGCCTGCTCAACCCGCTGCCGATCGTGCCGGTGGTGTCCAGCCATTGCGACCTGATCGTGGCGGTCAACCTCAACGCCACCAACCAGTTGCGCTACAGCCTGCCGGTGATCGAGCGCCCGCCTGCACTCAAGGGGCGTATCGACCTGTTGATGGCCTCGCTCGGTGCCCGCCTGCCCAGTTTCAAGCGCAAGGACGATGACAGCCTGCTGCTGGCCGACGAACAGCGTCAGGCCAACGCCACCAGCGTGCCGGCAGCCCCCAGCCAGACCGAGGACAGCCCCGCGCCCAAGTCTGCCAGCGGCTCGCGCATCGCCGAGTTCAGCGGCCCGGCGTCGTTGCTCGAGCTGATCAACCAGAGCGTCGAGGTGATGCAGACCTCGCTGGCGCAATACAAGATCGCCGGTTACCCGCCGGACATCCTGGTCAACGTGCCCAAGCGCGTCTGCCGCTTCTTCGAGTTCTACAAGGCACCGGAGCTGATCATGCTCGGCCGCCAGATCGCCCGGGACACGCTGGACAAATACGAACGCGAGCAGGGCTGATCAGCCACGCGACTCCTCGCTGGGCAACGCCTTTTCTGTCATGGCCTCGCTGGTTGGCGCCTTGTCCGCCACCCAGTCGCTGAGCAGGCTGTAGGCCACTGCCAGCAGGGTCGGGCCGAGGAACAGGCCCATGAAGCCGAAGGCCAGAATGCCGCCGAACACGCCGAGCAGCACCACCACCAAGGGCAGGTTGCCGCCACGGCTGATCAGATAGGGCTTGAGGATGTTGTCCACGCCGCTGATCACGAAGAAGCCCCAGATGCCGAGGAAGATCGCCATGCCGATCTCGCCCTGCCACACCAGCCAGGCCACGGCTGGCCCCCAGATCAGCGGCGGCACCATGATCAGGCTGCAACCGAAGGTCAGCAGCCCCAACAGCAGTGCGCCCGGTACGCCTGCGATGAGAAACCCGACATAGGCCAGCAGCGCCTGCGCTGCGGCGGTGCCGATCACGCCGTTGACCACGCGCTGCACCGTACCGGCTACCAGCTCCAGATAATGATCGGCGCGTTCGGCGATCAACCGCTCCAGCAGGCTGCGCACGAACACCGCCAGACGCGGGCCGTCACGGTAGAAGAAGAACACCAGCACCAGGCTCAGGGCCAGCTCGAGCATGCCTCCGCCGATTCGTGCGCTGCGCGCCAGCAGCCAGTTACCGACCTGCCCCAGATAAGGGCGCAGGGTATCGAGGAAGGCCACCCCCTGCTGATCGATGGTGCGCCATAGCTCCGCCAGGCTCTGGCCCACCAGCGGCAGGCTGTCCAGCCAGCTAGGCGGCGGTGGCAGGCCGTCGACCTGCAGATCCTTGATCAGGGCATTGGCATCCTTGATGTGGTCGGCCAGATTGAACCCCAGCAACACCAACGGCACCGCCACCAGCAACACCCAGCAGCCGGTGAGAATACCGGCTGCCAGGGACAGACGCCCACCCAGCAGCAGGCTCAGCCTACGCATCAGCGGCCAACTGGCAAACGCCAGCAGCGCGGCCCAGAACAACGCCGACCAGAAGGGTGCGAGCACCCAGAGACTGGCGGCCAGCAGGCCAAGCAGCAGTATCTGCACCAGCAGCCGATCATTGGTGGCCATGGCGACGAACTCCTCGATTGATCATATCAACGACAGAGCGCCCGACTCGGGCGCTCTGGGGGGAACCTGGGAAACGAACCTGGCGATATTAGCAGGCCGTTGAAAAAAGTAGGCGACGACTGCATGGACGCAGGAAGCCAAAGCCGAAGTAGTCTTTCAACGGCCTGCTAGCGCAATAGCCTGACCTGCAATGTACCTTCCTGCCCCTCGCCCAGTTCCAGGCGGGCCTCACGTACGCGCTGAGCAATCAGCGCCTCACGCCAGTCCTCAGCCCGGGCGCCGCTGAGACTGACGCGCAGGGTGCTGTCGAGATTGAGGGTACGCGCCAGCAGGCGGCTCCACTCGGCATCGGGTGTGGCGTCTTGCGACAGACTCAACACGCCCTCGCTGCGTAGCTGACGCAGCAAGGTGGCGGGCGTCGACAACAGCCTGCCCAGAGCGCTTTTGGCGTCGAGCTGCTCGGCATGCAGGTAGGCGCGGCGATTGCCGCGGGTGATGCTGTACAGCGCCACCAGGCTTTCATGCCGAGGTTCGGCCAGGCGCAACAGGGCATAGGCCTGCTGGTTGTCCGAGCCGTACAGCGTGGCATCGCCGAACACTGCATTGGCCCACAGGCTGCTCGACCCGCATTCACGGCCCTGACACCAGTACAGCAGCTCGGCACCGCCTGCCAGCAGAGCCTTGCGCGCCTGGTCAAACACCTGGTCAGCACTGTGGGTACTCGGCAGTTGGTAGGTCACGGCCTGTAGCTGCCCTTCCGCCAGCACTTCACGCTCGTAGCGCAAACGACCGCTGATACGGCGAACGGCGCCTTGCGGATAGATACGCTCTACGTCCGGGGTACTCCGATAGGCAACGATCTGGCTCGCCGGGAAGCGTGGCAACACCTCGAGATCCTGGCTGCCCGGCACGTCCGCCGCCCAGATCCAGCTACTGCAGAACATGGCGATCGCCGCGGCCAGCCAAGCTAAAGGTTTCGTGGAGGCCCGCGCGCCGGATGCTACAGCCAGGCGCTGCGTGTGGCAGATGAAGGGGCTGACGATCATGCAATTCTCCATGGCAGACCGCCACACCTTTCCTCAAGGGCCTCCATCAAGTCAAGGCGAGCCCAGGAATGGATTGAAACAATCCGCTACACGCTGGGCCCCGGTTTCATCGTTCAGATGCAGGTGATGGCCGCCAGGCAGACGATGGATGTCGAATGGCAGACTTGCCAGCAAAGTTTCCAGTTGCGGCTGGGCCAGCACCATGCCCTGCTCGGCCAGCACCAGGCTCACCGGACACTGCAGCGCACGCACGAAGGCCTCGGCATGGGCACGACTCAGGCGCAGCGGCGAAGGCAGGGTCAGCCGCGCATCGCTGCGCCAGGTATAGCCACCCGGCACCGGCATCAGACCGCGGCGGGCGAGCAGTTCGGCGGCCTCGTAGCTGACCGCTCCGATGCCGGTCATGCGCGCCTTCACTGCACGCTCCAGGTCGGCATAAACCGGTTTGCGCTTGCCTTCCAGAGCCAGCTTGGCACGCAAGGCGTCACCCAGTTTGGCCGGCGCTTCATCCGCCTCGCTGGTATAGGGCAGCAAGCCGTCGATCAGCGCCAGGCGCTCGATGCGCTCGGGCACGGCAGCGGCCAGCAGTACGGCGGTGATGGCGCCCATGGAATGACCGAGCATGGAGAAACGCTGCCAGCCGAACTGTTCGGCCACCATCAACACGTCATGGGCGTAAGCCCAGAGCGCGTAATCCGTCCCTGCTGGACGATGGTCGGAATGGCCGTGCCCGGCGAAGTCCAGAGCGACGATGCGCACCCCGTGCAGGCGCGGCGCCAGGTGCGCGAAGGTGGCGGCGTTGTCCAGCCAACCGTGCAGGGCGATCACCGGCCTGCCATCCTCCGGGCCATACAGATGGGCGGCCAGCTCGATATGCGGCAGGCTCAGACGCACTTCCTCGAATGCCAGGCTCATGCGCACACCTCCTCGGCGGCGCTCCAGCGCGCGAACAACTGGCGCAGCAGCGCTGCGGTGTCCTGCGGGCGCTCCAGGGGAAACATGTGCCCACCCGGAAGCTGGTGGTATTCGGCGCGCGGCATGCGCCGTACCGCGCGGGTATGGTGCGGCAACACCACACGGCTATGCCGGCCTCGCACCATGGCCAGCGGCACGGCGAGATGACGCGGTTTGCCCGGTGCAACGTGCGGCACACTGCGGTAGATGCTGATTTCCGTCGCAGCGTCGAAACGCAGGCGCAGGCCCTGCTCCACCGGCTGCAGGCCATGCTCGACATAGGCATCGAGGCACTCGGGGTCGAAACGTCTGAACAAGGTCTTGCCAGCGAAATAGGCGCGGGCCTCGGCCAGGTCGGCGAACGCCTCGCGCCGGCCCAGGGTTCGCCCTGCCGGGGTGATGCGATCGATGAAGCCGAAGCGCTTGGCCGCGCGGATCACCACGCGATCGGCCAGGGTCAGGATGGGCGAGTCGAGCATCACCACGCCGCGGTACAGCTCCGGGCAACGCAGCGCGGCATGGTAATGCAGCACGCCACCGAGCGAGTGGCCGACGCCCCAGACCCGCTCGCCGCCCTTGCGCAGATGGTGGATCAGCTCCTCCACCAGATTGCTCCAGTTGTCATCCACCGGAAACGCCGGGTCGTGACCATGCTGCTGGAGATGCAGCACCCGGTAGTCCGGTGCCAGCGCGGCGAACAGCTTGCCGTAGGTGGCAGATGGAAAGCCATTGGCATGGGCGAAGAAGATCGGCTGCGACATGCGCGATTCCTGCAAGAGAACATGCGGCAATTCTCCAGCAGCCTCGCCAGGCCGGCAATGAGCGTAACCGCCATGGATGACGGCGCAATGGCCAGGCCTATGACGCCAGGTGTCCGACGATGCTCGCGGCCACCAGTAGAAACACCAGGCCACAAACGAAATCGACGGTCGGCGCCACCTGCAGCAGCCGCTGACGCATCGCCGGGCGACTCAGGGTCAGGCCCAGCAAGCTGAACCAGAACAGACTGAGGCCGAACAGGAGCGCGGCACAGGCCATCTTGCCTGGCAGCGACATGTCCGCCGGCACCAGGCTGCTGAGCAGCGCCAGGAAGAATACCAGCGCCTTGGGATTGCCCAGGTTGGTCAGCACTCCGCGCAACCAGGGGCCGAATGCCGAAGGGGCCAGCTCGCCGTCCAGGCGCCGGCTGCCCGTGTCGCCGCGCCACCAGGCCTGTACCGCACCGATACCCAACCAGCCCAGGTAGAGCGCGCCAGCGACCTGCACCAGCTCGAACAACCAATGGGTGCGGCTGAGCAGCAAGGCCACGCCGCTGAGCACCAGGGTGCCATGCAGGAGAATGCCGCAGGCCAGCCCCAGGGCACTGAGCAGACCGGCCCGGCGACCCTGGTGCAAGGCGGTACGCACCACCAAGGCCACGTCCGGCCCGGGACTGACAAGGGCCACCGCGAAGACGGCAGCGAGCGACAGCAAGACGGATGTCTCCTGCATTGTGTTCTCCAGATGAGAGGAAGGTAGCGCAGCGTTTGCCGGTATCAGCCCTGGCGCAGGCGCGCCGGCGGCAGCCCATAGGTACGACGGAACAACCGCGAGAAATGCGCCTGATCGTAGAAGCCCAGGCGCAGGGCGATCTCGCTCAGTGGCTGGCCTGCCAATACCAGCGGCAACGCACGTTGCAGGCGCAGCTGGGTGAGCCACTGGTGCGGTGGCAGACCGGTGTGCTGACGGAAACGCCGCAATGCCTGCCAGGGACTCATGGCGCAGAAGGCGGCGAGTTCTTCCAGTGATGGAGGATCGTCCAGGCGGCTCTCCAGCCAATCGCGCAGACGCTGCCAGGTTTGCCTGTCGAATGCCCGATTCGGCTCACTGATGCGCAAGCTCGAACCCATTTCCAGCAACTGCGCCAGGGCCTGCCAGAGCGCGCTTTCCTGAGCCAGTGGCGAGCCCCCGAGCATGGCGGCATGAAAGTGCTGCAGGCGCTGCGCCAGCAAGGGATGACGCAGACTCGTGGTGGTCAGCCTCGGCGCGCCCTGGCGCCCTTCGCTCAGGCTGCGGCTGGCCTCGTCGAGCCAATGCGGATCGAACGCCATGACCCGAATGCGATAGCCCGCACCATCCAGGCAGGCACCGTCGTGGATGCCCTCCGGCGCCATCAGCAGCACATCCCCTGCCCCGGCCTGACGCCGCTCGCCGCCATAGACATAGCGGTGCTGCCCCTGCACCAGCAGGCCGACGTGATATTCGAGGTGGAAATGCCGGGGAAAGGCGAAGCGATGGTACTCGGCGTCGATCAGGCGGACGCCGGGCAAACTGCTCTGGATGTGAGTGATCTGTTCCATGGCGCCCACTCTAGCGCCATGGCTCGGCTAAAGCTTGGATGAAATTGCAGCCTTACTCAGCGCCCTGGCGGCTGCTCACCCAGCGGCACGATGGCCACGGTCAGGCGTGAGATGCAACTGGGTTTGCCATCATCGCCATGCAGGCGAATGTCCCAGACATGGGTGCTGCGCCCCAGGTGCACGGCGCGCGCGACCGCATGAACACGCCCGCTGCGCAAGCCACGCAGGTGATTGGCGTTCACCTCCAGACCCACGCAATAGAAACGCTCGGGATCGATGCACAGGTAGCTGGCCATCGAGCCCAGAGTTTCGGCAAGCACCACCGAGGCGCCGCCGTGCAGCAGGCCATAAGGCTGATGGGTACGAGCATCGACCACCATGCTGGCGCTGATCGAGTCGTCGTCGAAGGCCTCGAAACGGATGTCGAGTACTTCGCCGATGGTATTGCTCAGGCTTGCATTGAGTGCGTCGAGATCAGGCGTACGCTGCCAAAGGCTCATGGAAATATCCTTGCGCTGGAAATACCGGGCCAGCATGCGCCAGCCCACCACAGGCTTCAATCGTGCCAGAGCACCACTTCGCCACGCTGCTGCCATTCGCCGAAGCGCTCGCCGTAGATGCCTTCGATCACCGCACGCTTGATCTTCAGCGTCGGCGTGAGGAAGCCGTTATCCACGCCCCAGACCTCCTTGACCAGCACCAGCCCCTGCAGGCGCTCGTGTTGGTCGAGACGCCCGTTGATCTCCTCGACCAGCGCACGCAGACTGCTTTCGAGGCCTGCGCGTGCCTCGTTGGCCGACTCCTGGCGACCGATATCCGACAGCACGCAGAGCGCGATGGGCTGCGGCAGGCCATCGCCCACCACGCACACCTGTTCGATCCGCGGGTGCTCGCCCAGACGGTTCTCGATGGGCGCTGGCGCCACGTACTTGCCCTTGCTGGTCTTGAAGATCTCCTTGATCCGCCCGGTCAGACGCAGATTGCCCTCGGCGTCCTGCTCGCCCTTGTCGCCGGTACGCAGGAAACCATCGTCGGTGATGGCTTCAGCGGTCTTCAGCGGCTCCTTGTAATAACCCTGCATATTGGCCCCACTGCGCACCTGCACCTCGCCGTCCTCGGCGATGCGCACCTCCACGCCCGGGTTGTTCTGACCAATCCAGCCCTGCTTGAAACGACCGGGCCGGCATACATGGGAGTAACCACAGTTTTCGGTCATGCCGTAGACCTCCTGGATTTCCATACCCAGGCGGCGATACCAGTTGAGCAGCGCCTCAGGCACCGGCGCGGCGCCGGACAGCGCGTAGCGCACGGCATCGAGACCCAGGCCGGCCAGCACCTTGCGCCCGACGATGCGGCCGATGATCGGCAACCTGAGCAGACGCTCGAGCTTGTGCGCCGGCATCTTGGTGTACACGCCCATCTGGAACTTGGTCCAGATCCGCGGCACGCCGAACATCACGGTGGGGCGCGCCCGCTTGAGGTCATCGAGGAAGCTGTCCAGGCTCTCGGCGAAGAACACCGTCTGCCCGCCATAGAGCGAGGCCAGTTCGACGAACATGCGCTCGGCCACATGGCACAGCGGCAGGTAGGAAATCACCCGGTCGTCTTCGTTCACGCCGAACAGGCCGGTGGCATTGCTGGCGGCGAAGCCCAGATTGGAGAAGCTGTGCATCACCCCCTTGGGCATACCGGTGGTGCCGGAGGTGTAGATGATGGTGGCCAGTTGGCCGGGGGCCGGCTTGGGGTCGTCCTGGATCGGCGCACTGCACTGCAGGTCGTCCCAGCGGTAATCGAAGCTGCCCAGCGGATGCAGCGGCAGGCTGATGGTCGGCACACCTTCGGGCAGGCCCGGCGCCATGCTCGGCCAATCATCGAGCTTGCCGATGAAGGCCAGGGCCGCCTCCGAGTGCACCAGCACCTGACGCAGCGAATCCGCGGTGAGGTTGGGATACAGCGGCACCGAAACATGCCCGGCCATCCAGATCGCCAGGTCAGCGATGATCCAGTGCGCGCAGTTCTTGGAAACGATGGCGATACGGCTACCAGGGGGCAGTTCGCGGCTACGCAGCCAGTTGGCCGCGCGTCGCGCCTGCTCCCCTACATCCGCCCAGCTCAGCTCGAGCAGTTGACCGCCGGGCAGCGGTTGAACCATGTAGCGTTTGTTCGGGTGCCTTGCTTCACGCTCATAGAACAGCTCGAGCGGCAAACGGATCGCATCAGCCACAGGGCGTCCTCCTTGTTGTTTTTGTAGGGGTCAACCAAGCACTTGCTTGGTTGACTATTCCACGCACATCGAGGAGGCGCAAGTTAAGAAATGTTTCTGCTTCAGGCGGCAGGCGGATCAGCCTGTGCGAGACCCAGTGCCCCTAAAGGCTTTTGCTTGCAGCTTGTGGCTTGCAGCTTGAAGCTGCTCAATACGGATGAATCAGCGCCAACAGCTCCATCAGCCCGGCTGCCGGGATATCACCTTCCAGTTCCGCCAGGCTGGCCGTACGCATGGGCAGCGGCTCCTGACAGTGGCCGTGCACCAGCAACCCACCCAGAGCACCGATCAGCGGCTGGTGACTGACCAGCAACACCTCGACACCCTCTCGTCCATCGAGGTGTTTCAGGACATCCCGCGGGTCATTGTCCGGTGTCAGCCAGGGCACGGTATCTATCTGGCCGGCGAAGGCCAGCTCGCTGCGCACCAGCTCCGCCGTCTGCTGCGCACGCACGTAGGGGCTGGCGATGATGGCGCTCAGCGGCCGACCGGCCAGTTGCGCGGCAGCCTGCCGCACTTCCTTGCGACCGTGGGCGGTGAGCTCGCGGGCGGCGTCGCTGGCCGCCTGCGGCTCGGCCTCACCATGGCGCAGCAGCCACAGCCTCACAGCTTGGGCTCCTCGTCACGCACCGGGTGCGGCGCTGGCGGGATGCTGTGCGCCACCTCGCCTTCCGGAGCGCGCGGCGTCGGCCAGTCGGCGAAAGGCCAGGGTTTTTCATCGGTATTGAAGGTGCCGAAGCGGCCGATCTGCGCCAGGTACTGGCTGAGGCTGTCGCCAAACCCGAGCAGGCTGGCGTTCGGTGCGCCGTAGAACAGGCGATAACCCAGTTGCAGCAGCACCACGGCCCCCAGCAGCAGCTCCGCCAGTTGCCAGACGATGACGAAAATCACCATCCAGAGGATGCGCAGCAGTATCGATTCGCGCGCCAGTTCCCGTTGTTCGTCGCTCATGCTCTGCTCTCCTTCAGAAACCTGCGGTGGGGATGAAATCGACATCGGTTTTCGGTTCGCCGGTCATCAGCAGCTCGATCACCTGGGCCAGGGTGCGCCCCTCGAACAGTACGGCATGCAGCCCGGCGACCAGGGGCATATAGACGTCCAGCTCCTCGGCCCGAGCCTTGAGTACGCGCAGGGTGTTGACCCCTTCGGCCACCTCGCCCAGGCGCTCCACCGCCTCCTCCAGGCTCAGCCCCTCGCCCAGGGCGAAGCCGACCTGATAGTTGCGGCTTTTCGGTGACGAACAGGTAACGATCAGGTCGCCCACCCCGGCCAGACCAAGGAAGGTCATGGGGTTGGCGCCGAGCTTGACCGCGAAACGGGTCATCTCCGCCAGGGCACGGGTGATCAGCATGCTCTTGGTGTTCTCGCCCATGCCCAGGGCGGCAGCCATGCCGGACATGATGGCGTAGACGTTCTTCAGCGCGCCGCCGAGTTCGACGCCGAAACGGTCGGCACTGGCGTAAACGCGGAAGGTTCGACCGTGCAGGGCCTCCTGCACACGCAGGCAAAGCGCCTCGTCCTCGCTGGCGATGACCGTCGCGGTCAAGGCGTGATCGGCCACTTCCTTGGCCAGGTTCGGCCCGGACAGCACACCGATGCGCGCCGCCGGGGCGATTTCCTCGAGAATCTGGCTCATCAGCTTGAAGCTCTTGGCCTCGATGCCCTTGGTGGTACTGATCAGCATCTTGCCAGCCAGGAGCCCGGCCACTGGCTGCAGGGCCTCGCGCAGCGCGCTGGAAGGCAAGGCCACCAGCACCAGTTCGGCCTGCTCCAGGGCCATCTGCATGTCGCTGGTCGGCTCGATGCCGGGATGCAGCTTGACCCCCTTGAGGTAGCGTGGATTCTCGCCATTGCGGCGCATCTGCTCAGCCTGCTCGGGGTCGCGCATCCACTGCAGGACACGCTGACCGTTTTCCGCCAACAGGTTGGCCAGAGCAGTACCGAAGCTGCCGCCACCGAGCACGGCAATGGGAAGGGACTCAGTCATAAATCATCCGATTGAAGCCATCTAGGCTGGCGTTTTACAGGCATTATACGGAGCCGAGAGCCATCGGCCAGGGGCAAAAATGCCCAGGCCGGCCAGCCGACGAGGCGCAAGACTGTCGAGGCCGGAGCTTGAACCGGTTCTCAGACGCATTCGGCAAATGCAGGGCACCACTGGCAAAGACCTGCAGGTCGGTTACCATGCACGTTTGACGTTCATCGCCAAGGACGGAATCGTGCCTGCCGGTACTGCCCTGCTCCCCACCCAGAGTCTTCAGCCATGAGCCAACGCCGTGGTTGGAACATCCATACCCGGACCCAATTGATCAGCGTCGGTCCGGCCCTGTTGCTGACGTTGCTATTGACGGGTTTTCTCACTTTCACCCGGCTGCAGGATCTGCGTCAGGAACTCAACCACACCGGCCAGTTGATCGCCAATCAGCTCGCCCCTGCCACCGAGCAGGTGTTTCTCAGCGGCAATCTCGACGCCCTCGACCGCCTGCTGAGGGCCACGCTGGATACCCCGGACGTACGCTTCGCCGAGGTACGCGATCGCGACGACAATATCCTGGTCTACGTCGAGCGGCCCAAGCCGCATGGCCAGGGCACGGCGCACGTGGAGGTGTTCCAGGCCGCCATTCGCCTGCAGCGCCCGGCCGCCAACGTGCTCGGCACGCCAACCAGCCACAATGGCTATCTGGGCCGCGTGGTGGTGGCCATGTCCAACGACACCTTCAACGCCCGGCAGCAGGAGATCCTGCTCAAGGCCGCCGTGCTGTCGCTGCTCGCCCTGCTTCTTACCTTTCTCCTTGCCCGCCGCCTCGCCAGGCGTCTGGCGCAGCCGATCAGCGCCATGGGCCAGGCGCTGGAGCGTATCCAGGGCGGCGACTATAGCCAGCCCCTGCGCGAGGTGGGCAACGACGAGCTGACCGACCTCGCGCGGCATATCAACAACCTGGCCAGCACTCTGGATCGCAGCGGCCGTGAGCAACGCCTGGCCATCGAAGCGCTGGTGCAGGCGCGCGAGGAGTCGGAGCAGGCCAACCGCGCCAAATCCGATTTCCTGGCCATGATGAGCCATGAGCTGCGCACCCCGATGAATGGCGTGCTGGGCATGCTGCAACTGCTGGAGACCACCGAGCTCAACGACGAACAGGCCGAATACGCCGCCCTGGCTGCCGAATCCACCGAACACCTGCTCAAGGTGATCAACGACATACTCGATTTCTCGCGCATCGAACGCGGCGCCCTGGAGCTGGAGAGCATTCCCTTCAATCTGCCGGAACTGCTCGAAGGGTCAGTACAGGTGTTCCAACACAGTGCCCAACAACGCGGCCTGGAGCTTTCCCTGGAAATCCAGCCGGGCCTGGAACACCTGGAAATCAGCGGCGACCCCACGCGCATCCGGCAGATCCTGGTCAATCTGATCGGCAACGCGCTGAAGTTCACCGAAGAAGGCAGCATCGCCCTGCACGCCCAGTGGCAGATACTGGACGAGCAGGTGCTCTGGTTCACCTGCTCGGTACGCGACTCCGGCATCGGCATCGACAGCGAGCACCTCGGGCGCATGTTCGATGCCTTCGCCCAGGCGGACAACTCGATTTCCCGCCGCTATGGTGGCACGGGCCTGGGCCTGCCCATCGCGCGCACGCTGGCCGAACGCATGGGCGGCACCCTGAACGTGGAGAGTCAGGTAGGCAGCGGCTCGGTGTTCACCCTGGAGATTCCCCTGCCCTTCCGTCCAGCACAGGAACATCCGGCTGACATCGAGGGTCAACCTCTGGGTACAGGTGATGGCCAGCAGGTTCTGCTGGTGGAAGACAACCCGGTCAACCAGACCGTGATCGAAGCCATGCTGCGTAGTCTAGGCTACCGAGTCAGCCTGGCAGCCGATGGTCAGCAGGCCGTGCAACGCTTTGCAGAGCAGCCTTACGCGGCGATTCTCATGGATTGCCGCCTGCCGCTGATGGACGGCTACGAAGCCACCCGGCAGATTCGCCAGCAGGCACAAGGGCATGCGGTGCCGATCATTGCCCTGACCGCCAACGCGTTGCAGGGCGACCGCGAAACCTGCCTGGCCGCGGGCATGAACGATTACCTGGCCAAACCCTTCAAACGGGCGGATCTGCAGCGCATTCTGCAACGTTGGCTGCACCCTTGAGAGGGCAGGAACGGGCAAGACACAACGTACGCCGTTACATGCCGTGATGGCAGCCCTGTGACAAGCGCAGGCGAGCGGAGTACAACTGTACTCATCGCACTGTGACTTTCACCACAACGCAACAGTCTATGACTAGGCTGCCGGCATACACCCAGCGTTGGTGCCGGCCAGGACGATTCGCCCAGCCTTAGATGCATGGGGACAATTGAGGAGCTCGCATGACAAAACCAAACGCCTACTCTCGGGAAGATCTGCTCGCCTGCGGCCGCGGCGAACTGTTCGGCCCGGGGAACGCGCAACTGCCCGCCCCGAACATGCTGATGATCGATCGCATCGTTCATATCAGTGAAACCGGCGGCAAGTATGGCAAGGGCGAAATCGTCGCGGAGCTCGACATCAACCCGGACCTGTGGTTCTTCGCCTGCCACTTCGAGGGCGACCCGGTGATGCCAGGCTGCCTGGGCCTCGACGCCATGTGGCAACTGGTCGGCTTCTATCTCGGCTGGCAGGGCAACCCCGGCCGTGGCCGCGCGCTGGGCAGCGGCGAAGTCAAATTCTTCGGTCAGGTACTACCGACCGCCAAGAAAGTCACCTACAACATTCATATCAAGCGCACCATCAACCGCTCGCTGATTCTCGGCATCGCCGATGGCAACGTCAGCGTCGACGGCCGTGAAATCTACAGCGCTGAAGGCCTGCGTGTCGGCCTCTTCACCTCCACCGACAGTTTCTGAAGGACTTGCATATGCGTCGTGTCGTGATTACCGGTCTGGGCATCGTTTCCTGCCTGGGTACTGACAAAGAAACCGTTGCCAGCAGCCTGCGCGAAGGCAAATCGGGTATCCGCTTCAACCCGTCCTACGCGGAAATGGGCCTGCGCAGCCATGTTTCCGGCTCCGTTAACCTGAACCTGGAAGAGCTGATCGACCGCAAGATCATGCGTTTCATGGGCGACGCGGCCGCCTTCGCCTACCTGTCCATGGAGCAGGCGATCAAGGACGCCGGCCTGACTCCGGAGCAGGTTTCCAACCCGCGTACCGGTCTGATCGCAGGCTCCGGCGGCGCTTCCACCTTCAACCAGATGGAAGCCCTGGACATCCTGCGCGAGAAAGGCGTCAAGCGCATCGGCCCATACCGCGTCACCCGTACCATGGGCAGCACCGTTTCCGCCTGCCTGGCCACGCCCTTCCAGATCAAGGGCGTGAATTTCTCCATTTCTTCGGCCTGTGCCACCAGCGCGCATTGCATCGGCCAGGCCATGGAACAGATCCAACTGGGCAAGCAGGACGTGGTCTTCGCCGGCGGCGGAGAAGAGGAACACTGGAGCCAGAGCTGCCTGTTCGACGCCATGGGCGCCCTCTCCACCCAGTACAACGAGACACCGGAAAAGGCCTCGCGTGCCTACGACGCCAAGCGTGACGGTTTCGTCATCGCTGGCGGTGGCGGCATGGTGGTGGTCGAGGAACTGGAACACGCCCTGGCCCGTGGCGCCAAGATCTACGCCGAGATCGTCGGCTACGGCGCCACCAGCGACGGCTACGACATGGTCGCCCCGAGCGGTGAAGGCGCGGTGCGCTGCATGCAGCAGGCGCTGGCCACCGTCGACACCCCGATCGACTACCTCAACACCCACGGCACCTCGACGCCGGTGGGCGACGTGGCGGAAATCCGCGGCGTGCGCGAAGTGTTCGCGGACAAGGCGCCGAAGATCAGCTCCACCAAGAGCCTCTCCGGCCACAGCCTGGGCGCTGCCGGCGTGCAGGAAGCCATTTACTGCATGCTGATGATGGAAAACAACTTCATCGCCGGCTCGGTCAACATCGACGAACTCGACCCGGAAGTGGCCGATATGCCGATCGTGCGCAAGACCGAAGAAAACGCCAAGATCGACACCGTGATGAGCAACAGCTTCGGTTTCGGCGGCACCAACGCCACCCTGGTGCTCAAGCGCTGGGCTGGCAAGTAACGGCTATAGCTGTGAAGAGAAACGGCGCCTGCGGGCGCCGTTTTCATTTAAGGGTTATTGCATTTTAGGGGGAATGCTGGTTGACACTGGACTGGCAAGTTTGTGTATTGGTTTCGGTCGTTTTCGGTGTTCAAGCTGCTTATCGGCGTTCTGCTGATGTTTTTTGGTTTCGCCCTCCCGGGCGAGTCACTTTTGTAGGGCAAAAGTAACCAAAACCCTCCGCCCGATCATCCGGCCCTGACTGCGCCAGGGTTCGCTCACTCCACCGTCGCTCCAGAGGCCCGCCGCGGTGGGCCATCCCTGGCCCATCGTGGCTCTCGCGGCATCCATGCCGCTCAACCTATTCCACGACGATTCCGTTCGCCCTCCTGGGCGGGCTCTGCACGCGCCTGAACCTGCAGTAACCCCCTGATCCAACGGCGTACTTAGCGAGTACGCCCTACGCGCTGCTGTATAGAAAACGGCGCCTACGGGCGCCGTTTTCGTTTGTCGCATCCGAGCTGTCAGACCTTGAAGCGCGCCACCAGGCTGTTGAGATCCACCGCCAGACGAGACAGCTCCTGACTCGCAGCAGTGGTCTGGTTGGCCCCAGCCGAAGTCTGCATCGACAGATCGCGGATATTGACCAGGTTGCGATCCACCTCTCGCGCCACCTGCGCCTGCTCTTCAGAAGCACTGGCGATCACCAGATTGCGCTCGTTGATCGAGGCAATGGCCTCGGTAATCTGCTCCAGCGCCCCGCCGGCGGCCTGCGCCACCTCCAGTGTCGAGCGCGTGCGCCCATTGCTGCTTTGCATGGCGCTGACAGCGCGCTGAGTACCACTCTGGATGCCGCCGATCATCTGCTCGATTTCCTGGGTCGATTGCTGTGTGCGCTGCGCCAGCAGGCGTACCTCATCGGCCACCACGGCGAAACCACGGCCCTGTTCGCCGGCACGAGCGGCCTCGATGGCGGCATTGAGCGCCAGCAGGTTGGTCTGCTCGGCGATGGAGTGGATCACGTCGAGCACCTTGCCAATCTCCTGCACCCGTTGCGCCAGTTGCTCCACCTCGCCGACGGTACTGGCCACATCAGTCGCCAACTGACTGATGGACTCCACCGTCTGACGCACCTGTTCGCGACCCTGGTGGGCAGTCTGGGTGGAAGCGCGCGAGGCTTCCGAGGTGCTCACGGCATTGCGCGCCACCTCCTCCACTGCGGCGGTCATTTCATTGACCGCCGTAGCCGCCTGTTCGATCTCGGTGTTCTGCTGATGCAGGCCACGGGTGGCGTCTTCGGTGACGGCATGCAGCTCTTCGGATGCCGAAGCCAATTGATTGGACGAGTCGGCGATGCTCTGAATGGTGCTGCGCAGGCTACCCTGCATTGCCTTCAGGGCGTTCAGCAGACGCGCCGGCTCGTCCTTGCCTGCAGCATGAATGGCCTGCGTGAGATCGCCAGACGCAACGAATTCGGCGGCCTGTACCGCCTCACCAAGCGGCGCGACGATGCTGCGGGTCAGCACCACGGCGAGCAAGATGGTAATGCCGAGCGCCAGGGCAATGGCGACGAAAACACCGTAGCGGGCCTCGCTATTGGCACGCGCGATGGACTCGGTTGCCGCCTTGACCCCCTCGTCGTTCAACTTCGCCAGCGCGGTCAAGGACGTGGCCAGCGCATCGGCATGGCGATTGAGCACATCCGTCTCGAAGCGGGCCATGGCCGCATCGAAATCGCCCGTCTGCGCCAGACGTAGCACCTCGGCGCGCTCTGCCAGGTAGCTTTTCTCGGCCGTGCGGAACTGCTCGAATAGCTGCCGCTCCTTCGTGGAAGAAATACGCGACTCATAAGCCTCATAGACATTCTGGACATAGTTCAGCAACTCGTCCGCCCGCTTGAGGGTCAGTTCGGACTTGGCCACGTCGCGGTCGACCAGTACGCGCAGGGTCAGCGCGCGTACCCGCAGCACCGTCTGCGACAGATCGTTGAGTGCCAGAATGCTGGGTACCCAGTTGTCTTCCACCTCCTGTGACTGTTGATTGATGTTTTGCAGCGTGACGAGCATCCATATGCCCATCAGCAAGACCAGCAACGCCACCAGACCGAACCCCAGACCTGCACGGGGAGCAATGGACATATTGCGCAGCGACATTCGATTCACCTGTTTCGGTTGTGCGCCGCCCCTGGCGATTCTGTGAATGCCCGAGGCGCTCGGCGCGTTTGTGCCTGAGTTCTCGAACGGTCACATGCACAGCTTCTACAGCATGACGACTGACCCCTTCAGGAGCCTAGTTCAGATATCCGGAGTTTGGACGAAGGTACGAAAAAGTGATCGGCACGCTGCGGAAAGACCCTAGCGATTCAGCGCCTTGGCCATCGCCTGATCGACGTGGTGACGCCATTCGCGATCGCGCCAGTCCTGCTCGCTGCTCACATGCCAGTCGTCACGTTGCTGGCTCTGCTCGCACTGGCGAAAGCCATCGTCCCACCCTTGCGTGTACAGAGGCTCGGACTGATAGCGGCTGAGCGCCTTGGTGTAACCGCCCAGCGGGCCGGCGGCTGCCCGTCCACTCTGGCAGCCCGCCTCGAAACCATCGACGAAGGCTGGCGGGTAGTCGGCGGCCAGCATGCTCTCACGCAGGCTCTGGCAGGCCACGAGCGTGACCAGCACCCCCCCCAGCAGCATCCGTCGGTACAGGTTCATGTCAGGCACCGGCCATCCAACCAGACAACGCCGCCTTGAGCTGGCACAGCGCCCAGGGGCTGGTGCTGCAGGCACCGCTCTCCAGAGCGGTGCGCAACGCGCCGATGTCGGCACCGCGAATGTAGCGTTCGGCATCGCCCATGCGATCCTCACCACCGAAGCCGCCGCCGGCCATCTCGGCCAGCGCCTGCTCCTTGCTCCAGTCCTGATAGATGATTCGATACATCGCGGCGATCAGCCCCGTACGGTTCTGTCCGTGCTTGCAATGGATCAGCACCGGGCCTTGCGCCTGGGCCTGGCGGATGCTGCGCATCACCTCGATCACGTCGCTGTCGTCGATACGGTCGGTGTGCAACGGTAAATGAACCTGGCGCACACGCGGGTCGCGCAGCCATTGCCCGTCACCCTGCTGATAGAAGTTGATCACCGTGGTAACGCCGAGGTGCTGCAGTTGCGGCCAGTCCTGCGCCTTGGGCAAGGCGCTGCGATACAGATCGGACGCCATGCGATAGAGGTTGATGTGCTTGTCCAGCGGCTGCGCCCAGCCGGCCGGCCGCACCGGCATGGCCGGCGCAGCGGGATTGCTGGCGCCCCAGGCCATGCTCAGGGGCAACGCCAACAGAGCACCCAGGAATACAGCAGCGGCGATAACCACGCGTAACATCTGCAACAAACCTTTCATTACCCCTGCCCTCCCCATGCCAGTTGTTCTTGCTGCGCCTGTACGGCAGGTGCCCGATACAGCACCAGACGGTAGGTCACCAGGCAGATGACCCAATCGATCAATAGCGTCCACAGGTTGTGTGAAAGAAAATGCGCGCCCTGCAGCATGCGCCCCAGCGAGAACAGCGAGCCGAGACCGAGCGCCACCATCAGCGCGACACGGGCGGCACGCGGCCTGCGGTCGCGCAAAACGAAGAACAGCGCGATCAGCGAGAACCCGGCCGAGGCGTGGCCGCCCGGCCAGCAGCGCCCCGGATTGGCAGTGGGCGCGCGCTCGGCGAGCAGCGCTGTGAACTGCTCATGGCCGCCGAACTCGCTGAGACTCCAGGGGCAATGCATGCCGGTCAGGGTCTTCAGCGGCGTGACTACCGAAGTGGAAAGCCCCAACGCCAGCACCAGATAGCCCAGCGCACGGCGCCAAGGCCGCAACCGCGTCGGCAACAGGCTGAGCAGGAAGCCGGCGATGGCCAGCACACCGACGACGATGACCGCCTGCTTGGCGCGGTCATGCAGGATGTCTTCCAGCCAGAAACTGTGGCGACCGATAAAGCCCTCGCCAGGCTGGTAGAACAGATGCTCGATGGCAAAGTCCAGGGGGCTGGGGTCAATCGCCAGCAGCAAGGCCATCATCAGCAGCGGGACGCCCAGAGCCAGCGGGAAGTTGAAGTAACGTGACCTCATGCTCGGCTCCTCAGCGCTGGCTCAGTTGAGAATCGGACTGCCCGCCGGGATGCCAGGCGATCAGGCGCTTCTGAAAGGCGTGGCTGGCACCCTGGTAGTAGGCGATGTCACGACGCATCAGCGGATCATCGCTGTCGACGCGTGTCTCACGGCTGAGCCCCAGGGCATCCACGTGGCGGCGCATGCCCTGGCGCGGACTGAGAATGGCCAGGTCGTGGCCGTCGAACAGCCCCAGATGCTGGTAGTTACCCAGCAGCGCACGGCCTTGGGCGTGATCCTCGCGCAGCAGGTTGCGGCCGAAGAAGGTGGACACGTAGTCCATGTTCATCAGCCCCAGCAACGTCGGCGCCACGTCGATCTGGCTGGCCACGTCGGCGTATTCGGCCGGGTTGATGTGTTTCGGCGAGTAGACGAACAGCGGGATGTGGTAGTTGGCCACCGGCAGGTCTTCGCGCCCGGCGCTGCCGGCGGTGTGGTCGGCGACGAAGACGAACAGGGTGTCGTCGAACCAGGGCTTGCTGCGCGCCTCGGTGAGGAACTGGCCGATGGCATAGTCGGTGTACTTCACCGCCCCCTCACGCCCCTCGCCCGACTTGATGTCGATACGACCATCGGGATAGGTGTAGGGACGGTGGTTGGAGGTGGTCATCAGTTGCAGGAAGAAGCGCTTGCCGCTGGCATGGTCGGCATCGGCCACCTTCAGCGCCTGGCGGTAGAGATCCTCGTCGGCCATGCCCCAGGCGTTCTGGAAGCTCATGTCGGCGTCGGCGACGCTGCTCTGGTCGACGATGCGATAGCCATTGCCGCCGAAGAACGCATTCATGTTGTCGAAATAGCCACGACCGCCGTAGATGAACACGCTGTCATAGCCCTTGGCAGTCAATTGCTGACCCAGGCTGGCATAGCCGGCCTCGCGACCGATGCGTTTGACGATGGAGCGCCCCGGCGTCGGCGGCATGGACAGGGTGATCGCCTCCAGGCCACGGTCGGTACGGGTACCGGTAGCGTAGAAATGGGTGAACACCAGGCTGTGCTTGCGCAGCTCGTCGAGGTTCGGGGTCAGTCCACGGCTATCGCCGAAACTGCCCAGGTACTTGGCACTGAGGCTTTCGATGGTCACCAGCACCACATTGAGCGGCTTGGGCTGGCCCGGGTTGTCGATCACCCGGCGGATGTCCTCCGGATCGCTGCCGATGAAGCGCGCATTGGGTTCGCTCACTTCCTCACGCAGCAAGCTGGCCACGGCCTGATCCGGCAAGGTGGCGTAGAACTGCCGATAATCCAGCTCGTTGTTACGGAAGGCGGCGAAGAACTGGTACGGCCCGTTGCTCGCCAGTTCGCGCTGATAGGTGTTGCCCCCCAGCCCGCGTGGCGCATCCTGGCCGACCAGGGCAAGACACAGGCCCACCAGCAAGGCCAGCAGCATCACGCCAGGCACCGCGCGCTTGAATGGCAGACGCGGCGCCTGCAGCGCATCATGCAGGGCACGCCGCAGGACGAAAGTCAGGCCAATCGCCAGGGCAGCCAGCAACGCCAGCAGCGGGTAGATCGGGTAGGACTCGAGGATGTTGTCCACCACCTCCTTGGAGTACACCAGGTAATCCACGGCGATGAAATTGAAGCGAACCCCGAATTCGTCCCAGAACAGCCACTCCGCCACGGCGGTGAAGAACATCACGAAGATGCTGACGGCGGCCACGCCCAGCAGCAGCCGCTGATGCCAGCGCCGCTGCCACAGCCAGGACGGGCACAGCAGCAGGTACAGGGTCATGGGCGTGGCGGCGTAGAGCAGAAAACTCAGGTCATAGACCAGGCCGACCCCGTACAGCCCCAGCAGATTGGCCGGCGTGACGCCGGCATCGCCCAGGTGGCTGACCAGCAGCACGCTACGGGTGAGGAAGAACACTGCCAGCCAGACCAGCAGAATGATCGACAGATAACGAAGTTGCGCGTAATGAAGCCGAGGCATCGTATGATCCTTTCAGGATGAAACGTGCCTCAGTCTGCTCAGGGCTGCGTGAGCCGCTCGTCAAAGCCATGTGAAAAAATCGTCAAACCCGGGACACCACCAATGCGCATTCTGGTCATCGAAGACAATCGGGACATCCTCGCCAACGTGCTCGACTACCTGCAGCTCAAAGGCTTTACCGTGGATTGCGCCCAGGACGGTTTGAGTGGCCTGCACCTGGCCAGCACCGGTCATTACGACCTGATCGTGCTGGACATCATGCTGCCAGGCATCGACGGCTATCAGGTGTGCAAGCGCCTGCGCGAGGATGGCCGCAACGAGGTGCCAATCCTCATGCTCACGGCCCGCGATGCCCTCGATGACCGCCTGCAGGGCCTCAATGCCGGCGCCGATGACTACCTGATCAAACCCTTCGCCCTGTCCGAGCTGGTGGCGCGTATCGAAGCCATCCTGCGCCGCAGCCAGGGCAGCCGCAAACGCCAGTTGCAGATCGCCGACCTGATCTACGACCTCGACACCCTGCACGTCAGCCGCGCCGGCCAGCCGCTCAAGCTCAATCCGCTGGGCCTCAAGCTGCTGGCCATCCTCATGCAACGCAGCCCGGCCGTGGTGCGCCGCGAGGCGCTGGAGGAGGCGCTGTGGGGCGACGATTGCCCGGACAGCGACAGCCTGCGCAGCCACGTCCACCAGTTGCGCCAGGTGCTCGACAAACCCTTCCCCGCCCCTCTGCTGCATACCATCCACGGTGTCGGCTATCGCCTGGCGGAGACTGCCCATGCTGGCTAAGCAACCCTTCGAGCGGCGCATTCTCATCGCCTTCGTGCTGATGACCGTGGTGGTCAGCGGCCTGTTTTCCCTGAGCATCGTCGCGGTGGTGCACTTCATCGAAGAACACCTGGTCTCCCAGGAGCTGAGTCGTGAGCTGAGCGAAACCCTGAGGGAGGACATCAGCCAGGGCCACGCGCCACGCCTGGACAGCAGCACCCGCTTCTTCTCTTCGGCTCACCCCGAGTACGCCATTCCCCAGGCGTATGAAGGTCTACGAGAAGGCTTCAACGAGTTGTTCAGCGGTGATGAGGCGTATTACGTCTACGTGCAGCAGATCAACGGCCAGACCTACATGCTGGTGGAGGATCAAGAGGAGTTCGAGGCCCGCGAGAATGCCCTGTTCAACGTGGTGCTGGCCGGTTTTCTGCTCACCGTGCTGGCAGCCTGGGGCCTGGGCCTGATCACCGCCCGCAAGGTCATGGCACCGATCACCCGCCTGGCACAACAGGTGCGCCACCGCGACCAGTTGCACCCGCTGGCGCCGCCACTGGCACCGGATTACCCGGATGACGAGATCGGCCAACTGGCGGCAGCCTTCGACAGCACCCTTGGTCAGGTACGCCAGTCACTGGAGCGCGAGCGCCTGTTCACCAGCGATGTCAGCCATGAGCTGCGCACCCCACTGATGGTCATTGCCTCCTCCTGCGAACTGCTCGCCGAGGCGCCGCTGGCCCCGCGCGAAAAGGAACAGGTGGCACGCATCGCCCGTGCCTGCGAGGAGATGCGCGAACTGGTGCAGACCTTCCTGCAACTGGCACGCGACAAGAGCAACGCGGCGGCGTTCGTCGGCGATCGCTCGCTGGCCAGTGTCGCCGAGGAACAGGCCACGCGTTGGGGAGCACTGATGCAGGAGAAGGGTCTGGACTTCCAGATGCGCATCGAAGGCCAGGACGAGGGCCAGTACAACGCCACCTTTCTCGCCACGGTGATGGCCAACCTGCTGCGCAATGCCCTGCACTACACCGAGCGCGGCAGCGTGCGCCTGATCCTCGAACGCGGCGCCTTCCGCATCGAAGACAGCGGTGCGGGGATTCCTGTCGAACAGCACGAGCAGATCTTCCAGCCCTTCGTCCGCGGCCCTCAGGCCCGTGGTGAAGGCCTCGGTCTGGGCCTGTCGCTGGTCAAGCGAATCTGCACCAAGCAGGGCTGGAAGGTCAGCCTGCAGAGTGAACCTGGGGGGGGCACCCGTTTCCGGGTGGAACTGGCGGCCGCGTCTTGACGAAATTTTCACAGCCCTTTGACGTGAACTTGATGCCCTGACCACTAGGGTAGCGAACGTAACCCATTGCCGGACGTTCGCCATGCACAAGCCAAGCCCCATCGAACTGGAATTCTCCCGCAAGTACGACCTCGACCACGCCCAGCAGTACCTGCACAAGCATCAGGACGGCCTGGCCAGGCGCCTGTCGCATTGGCGCGACATCCAGGTGGCACGACGCGCCCTGAAGCTGGCCGAGCAGCCCAACCTGGTACTCGACCTGCCCTGCGGCGCCGGGCGCTTCTGGCCCATGCTCTGCGAACAGCAGAACCGGGTGATCCTCGCTGCCGACAATTCCGCCGACATGCTCGCCACCGCCCGCGCCGCCCAAGCACGCGAAGTCGTGGCACGGGTCAACAGCTTTCGTACCTCGGCCTTCGCCATCGACCTGGGTGCCAACGCGGTGGACTGCATCTTCTGCATCCGCCTGCTGCACCATATCGAGTCGAGTGAGCATCGCCTGGCCATCCTGCGTGAATTCCATCGGGTCAGCCGCGACAGCGTGATCGTCTCGCTGTGGGTCGACGGCAATTACAAGGCCTGGAAGCGCCGCCGCCTGGAAGCGCGTCGTGCCGCCGCTGGCCGCGCCACGCAGAACCAGAATCGCTTCGTGGTGCCGCGCGCGGTGATCGAGGGGGAGTTCCATCAGGCCGGTTTCGATATCGTCGGTCACCTGGACTTCCTGCCCGGCTATGCCATGTGGCGCACCTACGTGCTGCGCAAGGAGGTCTGAACATGGGCATCCTCAGCGAAAAAGCCTTCGTCGCCCTGCCCTCCAGCGAATTCGAGCGCTGGTGGCACAGCCCAGGTGAATGGGTCGAAGAAGCCAACCAGCGTCGTGGTGGCGAAAGCGGCGTGCGCCTGCTGCAAGCCTGGGACAGCAGCCGCCCGCCGCTATACTGCAAGCGCCAGACTGGCCACCTGCACCGCTCGCCACGCCATCCGCTCGGGCGGCCGACCATCCTGCGCGAGCTGCAGGCCTACCGCGCCTTCGCCCGGCTCGGCATCCGCACACCCAATATCATCTACTGCGCGGCACGCAAGCAGGCCGGCCAATGGCAGGCCCTGCTGGTCACCGAAGCGCTGAGCGGCTTCGTCAGCCTCGAAGACTGGTATGCCCAGCCTCATGCGCAGGCGCTCGAGCATGCCGTGCTGCAACAGGTGGCCGTGACCCTGGCGCGCCTGCACCTCGGCGGCTGGCAGCATGGCTGTTGCTACCCCAAGCACCTGTTCGTCAAGGTGCGCAGCGACGGTGACGTGGATGTGGCCCTGCTCGATCTGGAAAAGAGCCGACGGCGCTGGTTGCTGCGTCAGGCACAGCGCGACCTCGGGCAATTGCAGCGGCATCGCGGCGCCATCCCGGAAAGCGCCATCGTCTACCTGCAGCAGGCTTACCAGCATGCCCTGCACAACCCCTGGGGAGTGCTGCAGCCGTGAATCCCAGCCCGCGACTGGATGCCCTTGACCTCAAGGGGCGCCGAGGCCTGCGCCGCATTCTCGATGCCAGCGGCTATTCGCTGGCTGGCCTGCGCGCGGCTTACACGGGTGAAGCCGCGTTCCGCCAACTGGTCTGGTTGAACCTGCTATTGCTGCCGCTGGCCTGCCTGGTGGACGTGAGCCGCACCGAACGGGCGCTGCTGATCCTGGTACCCATGCTGGCGCTGGTAGTGGAGCTGCTCAATTCCGCCATCGAGGCGGTGGTCGATCGCATCTCCCTGAGCCTGCATCCGCTGTCCAAGCAGGCCAAGGACATGGGCAGCGCGGCCCAGATGGTCGCGTTGCTGATGATCGCCCTGACCTGGGCGATCATCCTGCTCTGATCAGCGCACCTCGAAGCGCTGTTCGGCCAGCTTGCGATCGCCCTGATAGACGATGAAGTGCCACTCGCCGGGCACCACCTCATGGTGCTCGGTGAACTCGAAGGCCATCACGTCCTGCGGCGCGCCGGGCACCAGCTTCTGCACCACCTCGAACTTGTCGTGGCGCTGGCCGTCCGGGGTGACCACGCCTGGGGTGAGATAGAGCAACGTCAGCGGCGTATCCCCCTCGCGCTTGCCAGCCAGGCTGTAGCGCATGCCGAACTTGGTGCCGAGCTTGGCGGGAATCCGGTCGGTGACCTGGATATCCTGACTGCTGCGCGTCAGTACGCGTTCGCCGGGCTGGAAGTCCTGATAATCCGTGGTGAAGATGCCGTACTCCACCGGCCCTTCAACCCGTACGTCCGCCTGAACCAGGCCGGTGAAAGCGAACAGACCGGCAAGCAAAACCTTGGAAATATGCTGCATGACGCGCTCCTCGTTGAGATGAGCGCGAGCCTATGACCCTGCGGTGACAAACTGATGACAGCTCTACTGCGGTAGCTCCGCCCTTACCTTGCGCGGCAGCACCGAGAGGAAGTTGTCCCGCGCCACCTTGTGCGCCACGTCCTCGGGCAAGGCGTCGAGGAAGGGGTCGAAACCATGCATGTACTCGCCCAGGCTGCCAAAACGGCCGACCACGTCCGAGCCGATCATGAAACGCTCGGGATAGCTGCTGACCAGGTGCACCCAATCCGGGTCCGGTTTACCGTTTTCGTCCAGCAGATAGGGGCGCAGTACAGTCCAGGACAGGTCGATATACAGGTTGGGGTAGTCGCCCAGCATGCGTTCCAGGGTCGGCAGGAGGAAGTCCAGTTTTTCCTGGTGGCGATGAATTTCCGCGCTGGTGCCGGCATGTGCCCAGATGAAGCGCACATGCGGATGATTGCGCAGCGGTTTTTCGATCTCCTGCAGATAGAGCGGATTGCGCTCGCGCTTGGAAGTGATGTTGGAATGCAGCATCACCGGCAGGTCGTATTCGGCGGCCAGGTGGAACACCCGCGCCAGCGCCTCGTTGTCAGCCCTCGGCGCACGGCCGTGGATCAGTGCGGTGAGATCGTCGTGGCGAGTGAAGATTTCGCCGATGCCCTGCCATAAACCCGGATCGAGTTCGAGCATGCGCCGGATGTGCGCGTCGGCATTCTTGTCATTGGGGTTGAAGCCGGACAGGAAGGGGTGAAAACGACGGCGCTGCTCGGCTGGCAGCCGCTTGTAGGCCTCGGCAACGAACACGTCGGTGGCGCTGTACCAGTAGGCATTGGCGTCGTCGCCGGCATAGTAACGTGGGCGCTTGGGTTCGTCCTCGTCCCATTTCTTGACCACCGGAATGCCGGAGAACATCACGTGATCGACGTTGTTCTGCGCCATCTTCTCCAGCAGCTCATCCATGCCGGCGCTTTCCTGGAAGAAATCCACGTAGTGCAAATGGGCATCGCTGTAGCGGTATTCACGGGCCTGGGCGGCGCCGTGGGCGAGCATCGCGCCGAGGGCCAACAGCAATGGCATCGAACGAAGAGTGAGCAAGGCGAGTCCTCCTGACGGTATGGCAGCATAGACCGCCGCGGCAGGCGGCAAGTTCGCCGCCTTCGCCCTGCGCTGGAGCGTGAAGAGCATGACTGCACCAACACTGCACGGCAGACGCTCGCTCGATGCCCTGCCAGTGCAATGGCTACGCCGGAGCGGTAATGGCACTTGGCTTGCAACACTCCAGGCAAAACAAAGGGGGAACAGCCATGATGCAGTTGCTGCGCAAACCAACCCGCAAAGCCCAGAATGAGGCCGCTCTGGAGGCCCTGTTCCAGGCACACGATCTCACCATTCGCCTGCCAGAACAGCAGCAATGGATGACCCGCCTGAATCTGTTCAGCGCCGGCCTGCAGCAGCGCATCCGCAGCAGCCTGACAGCCGCCGTCGGCATCGCTGCCCATGCGCCGCAACTGGCGAGTATCGCCGCCGCCAATCAGCAGAGCGGGCAAACCCTGGCGCAGTCTTCGGAGTTGATCGCCAGCGCCAGTGAACAGGTCACCACCACCCTCGATGCCGAGCTGGTACCCGGTGCCGGCGAGGTCGCCCGGCTGTCCAGCGAAGTTTCCGCCACCCTGCATCGCTGCCAGGAAAGCGGCAAGGCCGTGCTAGACCAGGTCGAGGTGATCGATGCCAGCGAGGCACAACTGATCCAGGTGATCGGGCAACTGACCGCACAGCTCGACGAGGTGAGCAAGGTCATCGGCGTGATCGCCAGCATTTCCCAACAGACCAATCTGCTGGCCCTCAATGCCGCCATCGAGGCCGCACGGGCCGGCGAGCATGGCCGTGGCTTCGCCGTGGTCGCCGAAGAGGTACGACGTCTGGCGGGCCGTACCACCGAAGCCACTGGCCAGGTCAGCGATATCATCGAAGGCTTCCGCACGGGCATGCAACAACTCAGCGATGCCAGCCAGCAGATGCACCAGGCCGTGGCCGATGGCCGTTGCGGCATTCTCGCCGTCAGTTCAGGGCTGGACAGCACGCGCCAGGTCATGGATCGCCTGGACGCTCAGGTCGGGCAGATCGCCGCCGGCACCGAACAGATCGGCCAGGCCGTGCGCTCCATCAATGGCGACGTGCAAGACATCGCCCGTGTGGCCGGCGATCTGCTCGGCAAGGCTGGCCAGGTGCTGCACCATAGCCAGGCCGTGCGCGAAGACGGTGACCATCTGCTCGCCGGGCTCGGCGACTTCCGCCTGGAGATCCACAACGCCGTACGTGCCAGTGTCGAGCAACTGGCGCAGCGCCCCGAACTGGGCGGCGAGGTGGCCGCCGCCGAACGCCTGCTCGAGAGCACTCTGGCACGCGACAATCGCTTCGAGCTGTTCTACCTGGTCGACCAGCGCGGCGTGCAGATTTCCGAGAACATCTTCGCCGCCGACCTGGCTCACGAGCAGCAGAGCAGTTGCCGAGGCTGCGACTGGAGCCAGCGCCCCTGGTTCCGCGCCGTGGCTGAACAGAAGGCCAGCCATATCACCCAGGTCTACCGTTCTTCGGCCACCGATGATTTCTGTTTCACCGTATCGGTGCCCATCCTCGATGGCCAGGGGCGTCTACTGCGCGTTCTGGGTGCCGACGTGCGCCTGTCGGCACTGGTGTGAAGGGCCCTGCCTGGGCTAGGCTTGCGACCATTGCCGTCACGCCTTCCGGGAAGCGCCATGATCCGCATTCATAGCAGCAAGGGTCTGCAGCAACAGATCAGCATCGACGCCCACCAACTGCTCGGCGACGTAGCTCCCGAACTGGGCGGCGACGGCGCCGGGCCTGATCCTCACGATCTGTTCGACGCCTCGCTCGGCACCTGCAAGGCCATGACCCTGCTGCTCTATGCGCGCCAGCGCGGCCTGCCGCTGGAGGGTATCGACGTCAGTGTCGAGCGCGACGACAGCGAAGAACGCGAGGGCAACTACCACCTGATCGTCGAGCTGTCGCTCAAGGGCCCTCTGGACGAGGCCCAGCGCCAGCAACTGCTGCGCATCGCCGACAAGTGTCCGATCCACAAGCTGATGACCAGCACCGATATCCAGATCGAAACCCGCCTGACCGGGGCCTCGGCATGAGCGGCCTGCAACTGATCCAGCCGCGCGCCGAAGACATTTCCGGCCAGCCGATCCTGCGTCCGCTGCCCTCGGCGCGTGCCCGCAGCATCGGCCCCTTCGTCTTCTTCGACCATATGCTGGAACAGGACTACCCAGCCGGCAGCGGCATGAACATCGCCCAGCATCCGCATATCGGCCTGTCCACCCTCACCTACCTGTTCGAGGGCCAGTTGCAGCACAAGGACAGCCTTGGCTCGGATCAGTTGGTCGAACCCGGTGACGTCAGTTGGATGACCGCTGGGCGCGGCGTCGCCCATGTCGAACGCACACCGCCCGGGCAACGCGGGCAGCACAAGCGTCTACATGGCTTGCAGGTCTGGCTGGCCCTGCCACAGTCGGAGGAAGACTGCGCCCCCAGCTACAAGCATCATCCCGCCGTCTCTCTGCCACGCAGCGAGGCCATGGGCGTAGGCATTACCCTGATCGCCGGCAGAGGTTTCTGCCTCGAATCACCCGTGCCGGTACGCTCCCCCACCCTCTA
This sequence comes from Pseudomonas sp. GOM7, assembly GCF_026723825.1. NCBI lineage: Bacteria > Pseudomonadati > Pseudomonadota > Gammaproteobacteria > Pseudomonadales > Pseudomonadaceae > Pseudomonas > Pseudomonas sp. GOM7. Next base: position 2,986,827 of record NZ_CP113519.1, read on the forward strand.
CGCCGAGCTGCGTCTGACCGCCGGCGCCAGCCTGCTGATCCCGACCGAGTACAGCGAGCGTGCGCTCTATCTGATCGATGGCGAGGCCGAACTGGACAGTGAAGCCCTGCCCACCCATACCATGGCCGTCATTCCGGCCGGCGAGACACCGCTGCTTCGCGCCTGCGGCGAATGCCACCTGGCGCTGATCGGCGGTGAGCCCATCGGCCCACGGCGGATGAACTGGAATTTCGTAGCCAGCACCCCGCAATTGATCGACCAGGCGCGCCGACGCTGGGCCGCTGGCGACTGGCCGCAGGTGCCGGGAGAAACCGAGCGGATCGAGTTGCCCGGCTGAAATCCATCCCTAAACACCGGTACCAGGCGGTGCCTTTCATAGCAAAGGACTGCCATCTTGCCCTCGTATCGCACCCTCTCAGGCCTTCCGTTGTTGCCCGCGTTGGCCCTGGCCGATCTACCCAGTTTCAAACCTGAGCCCAGGCAGCACGCTCAGGTACAACAGCAAGGCGAAGGCTATTTTCTGCAGCGCGTACGGACTGCGGCAACCCTGAGACGCGCGTCGCAAGCACAAAAAAGGCTGCAGCCAAGGGATGCAGCCTTTGAGGAAAGCCCGTATCACTGCTCGGCAAACACCTCATCGAACAGATCGTTCATGGCCCTGAAGGCCCGCGCGGCCACCACCGGATGGTACTGATTAGAGCCCGGCACGTTGGCCTTAGGGTTGGTGAACGAGTGCACCGCACCGCCATAGCTGACCAGTTGCCAGTCGGCCTTGGCCGCCTTCATCTCGGCGATGAAGCCGTCGACCTGCTCCTGTGGCACGGCCGGGTCGTCCGCGCCGTGCAGTACCAGCACCGGCGCCTTGATGTTCTTGGCATCGGCAGGATTGGGGGTATCCAGATTGCCATGAAAGGAGACGAAGCCCTTCAGCGGCGCGCCCGAACGCGCCAGCTCCAGCACGGTGCCGCCACCGAAGCAGAAACCGATGGCACCCAGCTTGCTGACATCCAGCGCCACCTCGCTGCTCTGCGCCTTGAGCACCTCGACCGCCGCCTGGGCGCGCTTGCGCATCAGCGCGCGGTCGCTGCGCACCGCCGTGGCGGCCGCCTTGGCTTCGTCGGCATTGCTCGGGCGAATGGACTTGCCGTACATGTCGGCAAGAAACACCACGTACTTGTCCCCGGCGGCGCGCGCCGCCTTCTTCACCGTGTCCTCGTTCACCCCCATCCAGTTGGGCACAGCCAACAAACCGGGGCGTGGGGTGCTGACCGAATCGTCATAGACCAGCACGCCCTCGAAGGCTTCACCGTCGATTTCGTAGGGTATGGGCTTGGCCACGACCGCCGCCTCTGCCAGGCCACCGAGCGTGGCGCACAGGAGCGGAGCCAGGGTTTTCTTCTGCATGGGTAAGCATCCTCAGTGGTGAATGGATGAGCCACATGGCCCGTCGGCCACGCCTTGGCCGAGTAACCTTGTACAAAATGATCAGGCACCCTGTTCGGCCCAACGTTCCTTGATCTGCAGGATTTCCGGCAGACAGCCGATGAACAGCTCCACCAGGCGCGGGTCGAAGTGGCGGCCGCTCTGCTCGCGCAGGAAGGCAACAGCCTCTTCCACCGGCCAGGCCTGTTTGTAGGGACGCACGCTGGTCAGGGCATCGAAGACATCGGCAATGGCGACGATACGCCCCTCCAGCGGGATGTCCTCGCCGCTGAGGCCGTTGGGGTAGCCAGTGCCGTCCCATTTCTCGTGGTGCGACAGGGCGATGCGCTGGGCGGTGCGCAGCAAGCCGGAGCTGTGTTCGCCGATGATGCGCGCGCCGATCTCGACGTGCTGACGCATGATCTGCCATTCCTGTTCATCGAGCTTGCCCGGCTTGCGCAGCACCGCATCGGGTATGCCGATCTTGCCGACATCGTGCATGGGCGCGGCGTTGAGCAACTCCTCGGCCGCGCTCTCGCTGAAGCCGGCGGCCAGGGCCAGAACCTTGGAGAAATGACTCATGCGGATCACATGCAGCCCGGTCTCGTTGTCCTTGTATTCGGCCGCCATGCCCAGGCGCTGGACGATCTGCAGGCGCGTGCGCTTGAGCTCGTCGAGGCGCACCAGGGACAGGTGCGTGCGCACCCGGGCGCGAACGATCGAGGGGCTGACCGGTTTGGTGATGTAGTCCACCGCACCCACCGCAAAGCCATGGGCCTCGTCGTCGATATCGGCCAGGGCGGTGACGAAGATCACCGGGATCGACTGCAACAAGGGGTCGGCCTTCAGGGTTTCGCACACTTCATAGCCGGTCATGCCGGGCATCATCACATCGAGCAGGATCAGGTCAGGCACTTCCCGCGCCGCCATTTCCAGTGCACGCGCCCCTTCCTTGGCGAACAGCAGGCGGTAATCGTCCTGCAGGATATGGCGCAGTACCTGCAGGTTGGTCGGCTCGTCATCGACCAGTAGCAGCAGCGGACGGGTATCGTTGGTCTGGGTCATGATTCGGGTATTTCCTCGTCCTGCAGTTGCAGCAACAGTTCATTCAGCTCGGCAAGTGCCAGATCGAAGTCGAAATCGTCCAGGGCCTGGCGGATGCGCGCCACGCTCGCCACATCGCTGCAGCCGCTCTCCAGTATCTGCATGGCGGCATCGTTCAGACCGCCTCGCAGCATGGCTTGACGCAATTGCAGGCCAGCCAGGTGCAAGGTGGCGCTGTCGAGTGGCTGCACAGGGGTGACCGGTGCCAGACCTCCCGGCGGCAAGGGTACGGCAGCGGCGATGGCCTGCAAGGTCTGCTCGACACGCCCGGCCAGCTCCCGCAGCGTTGCCTCGTCCTCGGACTCGAAACCCTGTTCGAGGCGCAGTGCCAGCTCCGCCAGGCCGGTCAATGCCAGGTTGCCGGCCACACCGCGCAGACGATGCGCCAAAGCCCGACCGGCCTGCCAGTCTTGAGCGCCGAGCACCTCTTCGAGCCGTGCAGGCAGGTCTTTCTGTTCGGCGACGAAGGCATGAATGGCCTCAGCCATGCGCAGCGCACCGCCCCAACGCAGGCTGCCCCGTGCCCAGTCGAACAGGCCATCGCCGTTGTGCAGATGGCTGACGCTGGCCGGTACCTGGGTCAGGCCGCGCACCCGGGCAATTTCCCAGAGCAGTGCCTGCATGTCCAAGGGCTTGGCGGCGAAGGCATTCATGCCGGCATCCAACGCCGCCTGGCGGTCATGGTCGAGCACACTGGCAGTCAGGGCGATGATCGGTACTGCCGGGCGTGCCTGCTCGAGTTCCAGCGCACGAATGCGCCGCGAGGCTTCCAGCCCATCCATGCCGGGCATCTGCACGTCCATCAGAATCAGGTCGAAGCTGCCTTCGGCGAATGCGGCGAGCACCTGTTCGCCATCGCCAACACAGTGCACGCGGTGCCCCAGGCGTTGCAGGTTGATTTGCAGCAGCTCAAGGTTCTGCGGCACGTCATCGGCAGCAAGGATGGACAGGCGCCCCAGCTCCGGCAATGCCACGTGCTGCGGCGATATCCTCTGCTTGCCGGCACGCAGTGGCAGCTCGACACTGAAGCAACTGCCCTGCCCCTCGATGCTCTCCACGCGCAATCGACCGCCCATCAGCTCGACCAACTGTCGCGAGATGGTGGTACCGAGGCCATTGCCACCGAAGCGACGGCTCATCGAGGCATCGGCCTGGGCGAAGGGCTCGAAGATCCTTTCCAGGCGATCAGCGGCGATGCCGATGCCGGTGTCTTTCACCGCCAAACGCATCGCTTCTGGCTCACCGGAAACCGTCAGGCACACTTCGCCCTCGAGGGTGAACTTGACCGCATTGCCCAGCAGGTTGGTCAGCACCTGCTGGATGCGCAGCGAGTCGCCGCAGAAGAATTCAGGCACCGTTTCCGGGTAATCCAGATGCAATCGCAAGCCCTTGCTCTCGGCCGCCAGGCGCTGGGTGGCGCAGACCTGCTCGCATAACTCGCGCAGGGAGAAATCTAGGGCCTCCAGCTCGACGGCGCCGCGGTCGAGCTTGGCCGTATCGAGAATGTCGTTGAGCAGCCCCAGCAATGAGCGCGACGCGTCATGCACGGTTTTCAGGTGACGCCGCTGCTCGCTGGACAGCGAGGTGTTCAGCAGCAGCTCGGTAAACCCGATGATGGCGTTCATCGGGGTGCGGATTTCGTGGCTCATGTTGGCCAGGAAGCTGCTGCGTGCGGCGGCAGCGGCCTCGGCGCGGTCACGGGCAGCACGCAGTTCCTGCTCCATCAAGCGCCTTGGGGTCAGGTCGGTGGCCAGCTTGACCACCTTGAAGGGTTTGCCATCGCTATCGAGAATCGGGTTGTAGCTGGCCTGGATCCAGCATTCGCGCCCGCCCTTGCCAAGCCGCCGGTACTCGCCCATACGGAAATGCCCGGCACGCAGTTCCTCCCAGCCCTGCCGGTAGGACTCGCTGGCCACCAGCTCAGGGTCGCAGAACATGGCATGGGGCTGGCCAATCACTTCTTCGCGCGCGTAACCGAACAGCGCCAGAGCATTGTCGTTGATCTCCAGCACCCGGCCATCGAGGTCGAACTCCACCATGGCCATGGCCTTGCTGATGGCCGTGACCTTGCCCTCGTACTCGGCGTTGCGCTGCTTGGTTTCGGTCTGATCGAGCAATACGCCATCGATCCAGCGCGTCACACCCTCCGCGTCGCACACCGCACTGCCGCTTTCCCAGATCCAGTGCTCACGGCCATCGCGGTCGAACAGGCGGTACTCCACCGTGTAGTTGCGTTGCTGCTCGATGGCTCGGTTCACCTCATCGGCCACACGCTGGTAGTCATCCGGGTGATACAGATCGGCGATGGAGCAACGCCGGGAGATGAAATCCTCGGCACTCCAGCCCGTCAGCGTCTGCACCGCATCGCTGATGAACAGCATGCTCCAGTCGCGATCGAGCAGGCAGCGGAACGACACCCCGGGAATGTTGCCGATCAGCGAGCGGTATTGCAGTTCGCTCTCGCGCAGCGCCTTCTCCATGTGTTGCCGCTCGCTGATATCGCTGACGAAGACCACGAACAGGGGGCGATGACCGGCATGGGTGATGCCGACGCTGATCCGCACCGGTTTTTCCTCGCCGTCATGGCTCAGGCAAATCAGTTCCCGTTCGCCGTTGGCCATGGAGAGCTGCCCGCAGCGCAGATAATCGGCGAGCAGTTGCTCGATCTCTCCCACCAGGCGCTGGGGCACCAGAGTACTCATGTGCATGCCCACCAAGCTCTGCGGCGCCCAGCCGAATAGACGCGTGACCGAGCGATTGGCCGAACGCACGATGCCCCGATGATCGACGGTGACGATGGCATCCAAAGCCGTATCGAAGATCGAGCGCAGATGCTGCTCGCTGGCCTTGAGCTGCTGACTCATGCGGCGATAACGCAGCATGGTATTCACGGCCACCACGCAGACGGTCAGGGTGACGGTCAGCAGGGTGATGGCTACGGCGATATAGCCACTGTCCATCACCCCCGTGGGTTCGGCGAACTCGGGCGTGCCGACAAAACGCGCAGCCGCCATGCCGGTATAGTGCATGCCGCTGATGGCCAGACCCATGACCAGCGCGCTGATGGCCAGGGTCCAGAATGCGGGTAGCCGCCCCTCCAGGCCGAAGCGTATCCACAAGGCGAGTATGGCCAGAGCAACGGCCACGATGATCGACAGTGCGAACATCCAGGGGTCGTAACGCAACAGCGGCGCCATCTCCATCGCGGCCATGCCGCTGTAGTGCATGGCGCCGATGCCCGCACCGACCAGCACGCCCCCTACGCAGAGTTGCAGCAGGCTCAGATCACGCCGTGCCAGCAGACTCAACGCCACCCAGGAAGCCCCCAGACTGGGCAACAGGGACAGCAGGGTGATGCCCAGGTCGAAATGCACGGTGGCGCAAAGCTCGAAGGCCAGCATGCCGAGAAAATGCATGGCCCAGATGCCACCACCGAGCGCCAGTGAGCCGGTGAGGATGGTGACGTGGCGGGCCATGGGCTGGGTACTGTTACGCGCCTCGCCAGCCAGTTGCAGGGCCATGCCGGCAGTGAACACGGCGATGGTCAACGACAGCAGCACCAGACCGGGGTCGTAGTTGCTGAGAACCAGAACGGCAGGATCCGCGCCCATGATGAAGAGTAGATCGAAGAGCGCCATAGAACCCCGAAGCACGCAATTGAAGGCAAAGCGCCACCATCACAGCCGACAACCCTCTCCCTGTCAATCTATGGGGCTGATAGCAAAGCCTCGCGCACACGGCGCTGGAGCTGCCCTGGGTAATGGGCAAGTGCGGCTGACGAAGCGGTCTTGCGGATAAACCTAGACAATAAAAACGCCGCGTTCCAATACGGAGCGCGGCGTTTCTTGAAACGGGCTGGGAGCAGGCTCCCAGCATTCGGAGTCAGGCGGAAAGCTCGACCAGCAGCTTGTTCAGGCGCTGCACGTAGGCAGCCGGATCCTTCAGGCTGTCGCCGGCCGCCAAAGCCGCCTGATCGAAGAGGATATGCGAGAGGTCGGCGAAGCGGTCTTCGTCGGGCTCGGCATCCAGACGCTCGATCAGCGGATGCTCCGGGTTGAACTCGAAGATGGGCTTGGAGTCCGGCACCTTCTGCCCGCTGGCCTCGAGGATCTGGCGCATCTGCAGGCCGAGATCCTGTTCGCCAATGGCCAGGATCGCCGGCGAATCAGTGAGGCGGTGGGACACGCGCACCTCGGCCACCTGCTCGCCCAGCGCACCCTTGAGGCGCTCGATCAGCCCCTCCTTGGCCTTGGCCACTTCCTCCTGGGCCTTCTTGTCCTCTTCCGAGTCCAGCTTGCCCAGATCCAGGTCGCCACGAGCCACATCGACGAACTGCTTGCCGTCGAACTCGGTCAGGTAGCTCATCAGCCACTCGTCGATGCGATCGGTGAGCAGCAGCACTTCGATGCCCTTCTTGCGGAAGACTTCCAGGTGCGGGCTGTTCTTGATCTGCGCGTAGGATTCGCCGGTGAGGTAGTAGATCTTGTCCTGGCCGTCCTTGACGCGGCTCAGGTAGTCGGCCAGCGACACGCTTTGCTCGTCGCCCTCGCCAGCGGTGGAGGCAAAGCGCAAGAGACCGGCGATCTTCTCCTTGTTGGCGAAGTCTTCCGCCGGGCCTTCCTTGAGTACCTGACCGAAGGCTTTCCAGAAGGTCTTGTAGTCGTCCGGTTTGTCCTTGGCCAGCTTCTCCAGCATGTCCAGCACACGCTTGGTCAGTGCCGACTTCATCGAGTCGATCACCGGATCTTTCTGCAGGATCTCGCGAGAAACGTTCAGCGACAGGTCGTTGGAGTCCACCACGCCCTTGATGAAACGCAGGTACAGCGGCAGGAACTCATCGGCCTGATCCATGATGAACACGCGCTGCACGTAGAGTTTGAGGCCCTTGGGCGCTTCGCGGTGGTACAGGTCGAACGGCGCACGGCCCGGCACGTAGAGCAGCGAGGTGTACTCCAGCTTGCCCTCGACCTTGTTGTGGCTCCAAGTCAGCGGGTTCTCGAAGTCGTGGCCGACGTGCTTGTAGAACTCCTGGTACTCCTCGTCCTTCACTTCGCTGCGTGGGCGGGTCCACAGGGCGCTGGCGCGGTTGACGGTTTCCCACTCGGGCTCGGCGGGCTTGTCCTTCTCATCGCCATAGTGCTCTTTCGGCAGCTCGATGGGCAGGGCGATGTGGTCGGAGTATTTCTTGACGATGTTGCGCAGACGCCAACCATCGGCGAACTCTTCCTCGCCCGCCTTCAGATGCAGGACGATACGGGTGCCACGCTCGGCTTTCTCGATAGTGGCCACCTCGAATTCACCCTCGCCCTGCGATGACCAATGCACGCCCTCGGCAGCCGAAAGACCGGCGCGACGGGTGAACACCTCCACCTTGTCGGCGACGATGAAGGCCGAGTAGAAGCCCACACCGAACTGGCCGATCAGGTGCGAATCCTTCTTCTGATCACCGGAGAGGTTCTTGAGGAAGTCGGCGGTGCCGGACTTGGCGATGGTGCCCAGGTGCGCGATGACCTCATCGCGGCTCATGCCGATGCCGTTGTCCTCGAGGGTAACGGTCTTGGCCTCCTTGTCGAAGGACAGGCGGATCTTCAGCTCGGCGCCGCCCTCGAGCAGCTCGGGCTTGGCCAATGCCTCGAAACGCAACTTGTCGGCGGCATCGGAGGCGTTGGAAATCAACTCGCGCAGGAAGATTTCCTTGTTCGAGTACAGGGAATGGATCATCAGGTGAAGCAGTTGCTTCACCTCGGTCTGGAAGCCCAGGGTTTCTTTTTGAGTTTCCACACTCATGGTCGTCTAACTCCACATGCTGGTCTGAGCCGCCGGGCGGCGGATGACCTACAGATGGGGCCAGTACGATGGATTTCAAGGGCTTAGGGTCTGTTGCCATTTGGCGCAGCAACGCGGCTCGCGTCGAAACGGCAACAGACCCTAGCGTGCAGCTAGGGCTCCAACAGTTCCAGGCGGCCGATTTCCTCCGGCGCGAAGCTGAAACTGGCCTGCCCGCCGCCGCTGCCCATCTGCTGGCTTAGACGAATGCTGCCGTCGCTGTCGATGCCGACGAAGCGCCCCTCCACCGTACCGCCATTGGCCCGAACCAGGCGCATACGCAGGTTACGGTACAGCTCCGGGCTTCGCTGCAGGCGCGTCAGACTGAAGCGTTCACGACGATCCAGCGGCCGGCTGACTCGGGGTTCCTCGACGACCTGGGGGTTCTCGGCCACCGGCTGGGCATCCGCCGCCGGCAAGGGTGGGAAGTGATCGGCCTCGACCACCCAGCCCTGCGCGCCCTTGTTCAGCGTGACCGGCAAACGCTCGAGCCGCGTACCGATCCGTGCCTCGACCTCCAGCTCCAGGCGTTCACCCTTGAAACTGAAGGTCGGCAGCCTGGACAGCTCCACCGCCTCGGTGGCGAAGCGTCGCTGCACGTAATCACGGAGCACGTAGGCAATGGTGTCACGCGAGTCGAAGCTGCGATCCACCCGGCCGTCACGGTAGCGCAGGCGATCTGTGTACAGTTCCACGCGGCCACTCAGGCTGGTCTTGAAACGCGGCGGCAGCACCAGATGAAAGTCACCGATCAGGCGGTTCGGCGCCTCTGGGCGCAGATCCAGGTGCAGGGTATAACCACGAGCGAGGCGGCGAGCCTCGGGCAGATCCTGCTCCGGCAGCAACCAGCTCAGTTCCACCTCCGGCAAGTTGCCGGTGTCTTGCGGTAGCACATCGACGCGCACCGGGCCGCTCACAGGCTGCGGCAGGCGAATGGTCAGCTCGCGCAAGGCGAAGAAATCCATGCCCTCACGCAGCCGCAGCACACCCTCGATCAACTCGCCCTGTTGCGGCTGGAACGGCAGGCCGTTGAGTTTGCCACGCAGATCGATGGCCAATTCGCGCGGTGCCTGTACCTCGGGCTGCAACCAGTCCAGACGCAAGATGGCCGCGAGCCGGTCAGCATCCTTGCTGGCCAACAGCGTCATGCCCACCACCAGCGGGATGATGCCCAGCCCCACCAGCATCAGGGCGCTGCGCGCCTTGGCCCAGTGCCGCAGGATATACAGCAGCGTCAGGAGGGGGATCAGGCTGCCCCAGCCCCACAGCAAGCTGGTGGAGAAAGCGCGCATGACCAGCCAAACCAGGCCTGCCAGGATCAACAGCAAGCCCCCGATAATCAGTAACGCATCCATCCAGCAGTTCCTTGTCTTCTATAGCGTGCGCAGGCAAAGCGCATCATCGCCGCAAGCCGTCGTGCGACCGTGCACCACGATAATGGCCGCTCCCCGAGTAATCCACCAAGGAGTCGATGATTTTCAGCAAATCTGTGCACCCTCTCATCCGGTGCGCCCCTCAACCTTGGATAGGGCCAGCGCCGGGAACTTCGTGGTGCTCGGTTGGCTCCAAGCAATGCGTATGGGCCCTGCCCCGCACCATAACTCTCAGACATGGAGTGCTATCGTGAAAAAACATCTGACTTACGTCCTGCTGCTTGCCACCGCTCTGGGTCTGGCCGCCTGCGAGAAGAGCCCGGAAGACAAGATGGAGTCGGCCAAGGAGTCAGTCTCCGAAGCCATGGACAACCTGGGCGATGCCGCCAAGGAGAGCGGCGAGGCCATCGAACAGAAAACCAACGAAGCCCTGGGTAACGAACCCACCACTGGCGAAAAGATTCAGAACGCTGCCGATGATGCAGCAGACGCCGTCGAGGATGCCGGCGATGAAGCCAAGGATGCCGTCGACGGCAACTGATCGCCCTCTCGAGCACGCAACGAGGCCCGCTCTGCGGGCCTCGTTCGTTTCATAGCGCCGGGCTGAGCATCAGCAGCAGGCTGCTGGCCAGACCGACGATCCATACCAGGCTGCGCTGCCAGTGCAGATCCCACCAGTACAGCAGCAGATAGAGCACGCGGCTGACCACGAAGGTAATCGCCAGAACGTCCACAAGTAGCCCATTGGTCTGGCTGACGTGAGCCATCAGCACTCCGGCGACGAACAGCGGAAAGGCCTCGAAGCTGTTCAGATGCGCTGCCAGGGCACGCGCGCCGAAGCCGGTCAGGCGTGCCTGCTGAGCGCGCGGATGATGGTTGTCGTAGCGTCCACTCCCCTCCTCGGCCATGGCCTTGGCCACCGGCGCCTTGGCGATGAAGATCAGCAAGGCACTGATGAAGATGCACCAGAACGGTATCGTCATTCGCTTTTCTCCTTGGCCGCCTCGGCGGCCGGTGTTGGGGTGTAGACCATCACTTCCAGCACGTCCGAGTGGAATTCGCGGTGATACAGCACCAGCACCACACCGGTGGTGACCAGCATGAAGAACCAGGGGTTGATGAACCAGGCCAGGGTGGCCATGCCGAAATAGTAGGCACGCAAGCCGAAGTTGAACTGGTTGGCGGCCATCGAAATCACCCGTGCAGCTCGTTCGGCGAAAGCCCTGCGTTCCGGCTCGGTGACGTGCCGCTCACCCACCATGGGCGCCGAGCCCACCAGCACCGCAGCGAAGTTGTACTGGCGCATGCACCAACTGAAGGTGAAGAAGGCGTAGACGAAGATGATCCCCAGGCACAGCAGCTTGATCTCGGACAGGCCACGGCTGACCGGCTGCACGAAGGGAATGTCCGCCAGCAACGACAGGGCGCGGTCGGAGGCGCCCAGCACGGTGAGAATACCGGCGAGGATGATCAGTGTGCTGGAGGCGAAGAACGAGGCGTTACGTTCCAGGTTGCCGATCACGTTGGCATCGGCGATGCGGTTCTCGCGTAGCAGCATGCGCCGCATCCAGTCCTCGCGATAGAGGTGCAGGACACTGGCCAGGCACGGTGTGGTACGGCCCTTCCAGGAAGCATAGCGGGTATAGCCGCCCCAGCACAGAACGAACCAGAGCGCGGCGAGAAAATGGGGCAAAAGTGTGTTGCTGGTGGGCATGCCAACTCCTTGTATGACTGCCGCGAATTATAGCCGGAGCGCAGGCTTGCTGGTTCGACAAAAGGCAAAGAGAAACGCCGCGATTTCGCGGCGTTTCGTCGATTCAGGCGGCGCTGGTCTGCCGGCTGCCAAGGATGCGGTCGAGCAAGGCGACCAGTGCCAGGGTGACGAGTACCGGCACCAGCCAGCCCAGGCTCTGCCCAGCCAGCGGCAATTGGCCGAACCAGGCTGGTACATGCTCAGCATAGGCCGATGCGGCCAGACCGTCGGCCACACCGAAGACCAGGGTCACGGCCATCACCGGCACGAACACCAGCGCTTGCGAGCACCACAGGCGGTTGGCCAGGCTCAGGGCGACCAGAACGATGGCCAGCGGATACAGCCCCACCAGCACCGGAACGGAGAAGCTGATCAACTGGGTCAACCCCTGGTTGGCGACCACCAGGCTGAACAGCCCGAACAGGATCACCACCAGACGATAGGAAACCGGCAGCAGCTTGCTGAAGAACTCGCCACAGGCCGTCAACAGCCCCACCGCGGTGGTCATGCAGGCCAGGGTAATGACCACGGCCAGCAGCAGGCTGCCGGTGATACCGAAGGTATGGTTGACGTAGGTGGTCAGCACCTGCACACCATTTTCCGCATCACCGGCGATGCCCTGGCTGGTGGCGCCAAGATAGAACAGCGCCAGATACACCAGCGACAGGCCAATGGCCGCGATCATCCCGGCGATCATCGAGTAGCGTGTTACCAGAGCGCTGTCGCTGACACCGCGATCACGAATGGCACTGGCGATGACGATGCCGAACACCAGCGCACCCAGGGTATCCATGGTCAGGTAGCCCTGCAGGAAGCCCTGCACCAACGGTGCGTCACGGTAGCTGTCGCTGACCACACCGATCTCGCCGGCCGGCGCGAACAGCGCCGCACCACCGAGCACCAGCAAGGCACTGAGCAGCACCGGGGTGATGAATTTACCGATGCGATCCACCAGGCGCCCCGGATTGAGCGAGAGGAACAGCACCACGGCAAAGTACGCCAGGGTGTAGAGCAGCAGGGACAGCGCCTCGTCGCCCGTGAAAGGCGCGACGCCCATCTCGAAAGACACCACGGCGGTGCGCGGCGTGGCGAACAGAGGGCCGATGGCCAGATAGACGGCGACCGCCAGCAGCGTGCCGGCGACCTTGCCCAGCGGCGCGGTCAGGCTGTCCATGCCACCGCCGACACGGGCCAGCGCCACGACGGTGAGCAACGGCAGACCCACGCCCGTCAGCAGAAAGCCCAGGGCGGCAGGCAGTAGATTGGCCCCGGCGGCCAACCCGGCACTGGGCGGGAAGATGATGTTGCCGGCGCCGAGAAACAGCGCAAAAGTCATGAAACCAAGGGCCAGGACATCCAGGCCTTTCAAACGAGTCATAGCGGGAAATACCACAGGCAGGAATTCAGAAAGTCGCGCAGGTTTCCTTCAGGGATCAAGGGAAACGTCGCCCGAGCGTTTGGCTCGAACCACTGGGGGCGTCGCCCGGCGCTTGTGGCGCCACGGACAGGGTTAGCGGGCCATGGTAACGAAAACGGCCCTACAGCAGCTCAGGATGGGGCAAAGCTGTCGAAATGCCGCAATTCGCTGTCGCATGCGTGATAGTTGCAGGACTCCACATGACGACCACCCTGCCCCGTATACCTTCCCACCCTCATGGTTTGGCAGCTCCCGCAAAACAAAAAAGGCCACCCGAAGGTGGCCTCTCTCGATCCGCCAAGAACGCTTAGGCGTTCTTGACTTCCCAGCCGGTCAGCTCGGCCAGGGCCTTGCCGATGTCAGCCAGGGAACGCACGGTTTTCACACCAGCGTCCTGCAGGGCAGCGAACTTCTCGTCTGCAGTGCCCTTGCCGCCGGAGATGATGGCGCCAGCGTGGCCCATGCGCTTGCCGGGCGGAGCGGTCACGCCAGCGATGTAGGAAACCACCGGCTTGGTGACGTTGGCCTTGATGAAGGCAGCCGCTTCTTCCTCGGCCGAACCGCCGATCTCACCGATCATGACGATCGCTTCGGTCTTCGGGTCTTCCTGGAACAGCTTGAGGATGTCGATGAAGTTGGAGCCCGGGATGGGGTCACCGCCGATGCCCACGCAGGTGGACTGGCCGAAGCCGGCGTCGGTGGTCTGCTTCACGGCTTCATAGGTCAGGGTGCCCGAACGGGACACGATGCCGACCTTGCCTGGCAAGTGGATGTGACCCGGCATGATGCCGATCTTGCACTCGCCGGGAGTGATCACGCCTGGGCAGTTCGGGCCGATCAGGCGTACGCCCAGCTCGTCGCACTTGACCTTGGCTTCCAGCATGTCGATGGTCGGGATGCCTTCGGTGATGCAGACGATCAGCTTGATGCCGCCGTTGGCCGCTTCCAGGATCGAGTCCTTGCAGAACGGAGCCGGAACGTAGATCACCGACGCTTCGGCGCCAGTGGCTTCCACGGCTTCCTTGACGGTGTTGAACACCGGCAGGCCGAGGTGGGTGGAACCGCCCTTGCCGGGGGTCACGCCGCCAACCATCTTGGTGCCGTAGGCGATGGCTTGTTCGCTGTGGAAGGTGCCCTGCGAGCCAGTGAAGCCCTGGCAGATGACCTTGGTGTCTTTGTTGATCAGGATGCTCATTACTTACCCTCCGCGGCCTTGACGACCTGCTGGGCAGCGTCGGTCAGGCTGGTTGCCGCGATGATGTTCAGACCGCTTTCGGCCAGGACCTTGGCGCCCAGCTCAGCGTTGTTGCCTTCCAGACGGACGACGACCGGGACTTTCACGCCGACTTCTTTCACGGCGCCGATGATGCCTTCGGCAATCATGTCGCAACGAACGATGCCGCCGAAGATGTTCACCAGAACGGCAGCCACGTTGCTGTCGGACAGGATGATCTTGAACGCTTCGGTCACACGCTCTTTGGTAGCACCGCCGCCAACGTCGAGGAAGTTGGCCGGCTTGCCGCCGTGCAGGTTGACGATGTCCATGGTGCCCATGGCCAGGCCAGCACCGTTGACCATGCAGCCGATGTTGCCTTCCAGCGCGACGTAGTTCAGCTCCCACTTCTGCGCATGGGCTTCACGAGCGTCGTCCTGGGACGGGTCGTGCATGGCGCGCAGCTTGGGCTGACGGTACATGGCGTTGGAGTCGATGTTGATCTTGGCATCCAGGCAGTGCAGGTTGCCGTCGGCCTTGATCACCAGCGGGTTCACTTCCAGCAGGGCCAGGTCGTAGTCCTGGAACAGCTTGGCCAGGTTGACGAAGATGTGGGTGAACTGCTTGATCTGATCACCTTCCAGGCCTAGCTGGAACGCCAGCTCGCGACCCTGGTACGGCTGTGCGCCAACCAGCGGATCGATGGTGGCCTTGAGGATCTTCTCAGGGGTTTCGTGAGCCACTTTCTCGATGTCCACGCCACCTTCGGTGGAGGCCATGAACACGATACGACGGCTGGAACGATCGACGACCGCGCCCAGGTACAGTTCCTTGGCGATGTCGGTGCAGGATTCGACCAGGATCTTGCTGACCGGCTGACCATTGGCGTCAGTCTGGTAGGTCACCAGACGCTTGCCCAGCCAGTTGGCGGCGAACGCCTTGGCGTCGTCCTTGCTCTTGACCAGCTTTACGCCACCGGCCTTGCCGCGGCCACCAGCGTGGACCTGAGCCTTGACGACCCACTCGCTGCCGCCGATTTTTTCGCAGGCCTCTGCGGCTTCTTCCGGGGTGTCCACCGCGAAGCCCTTGGATACAGGCAGGCCGTATTCAGCGAACAGCTGCTTACCCTGATACTCGTGAAGATTCATGCTTGTCTACCGTCTTCGTTTAGGTATTGCGCATTCGGCGCTGTACTTGTGATACCGCGCCACCTGTGACTGCCGGAGCAGTCCGCCGGGCATTCCGCAACCGGTTGAGCAACCGGCTGCGGGCCTTCCGACGTGGTTCTGCATTGCAGGGCCGACAGGATGAAGGGGCGAGAAGCCCCATCTGTCGATGACCCTGCACGAAACTCGAAGTGGCCGAACCAGTCGGCCACTGTCACGCTTAGCGCTTCTTGCGGTTGGCGATATGAATCGCGCCACCGTTGACCGCCAGGGCAGCTTCGTGCAGCGCCTCGGACAGGGTCGGGTGGGAGAAGACCATCATGCCGAGGTCTTCGGCGCTGGTGCCGAATTCCATGCCGATCGCGCCTTGCTGTACCAGCTCGGCAGCGCTCGGGCCAATCACGTGAACGCCCAGCACGCGGTCGGTGTTGGCATCGGCGATGACCTTGACCAGACCACCGGTATCGTTGGCAGCCATGGCACGGCCGCTGGCCGCGAAGGGGAAGGTACCGATATTGACGGCAACGCCTTCGGCCTTCAGTTGCTGCTCGGTCTTGCCGACCCAGGCGATTTCCGGGTGGGTGTAGATCACCGACGGGATCAGGTCGTAGTTGATCTGCGCCTTGTGCCCGGCGATGCGCTCGGCCACCATCACGCCCTCTTCCGAGGCCTTGTGCGCCAGCATCATGCCACGCACCACGTCACCGATGGCGTAGACGCCCGGAACGCTGGTTTCGCACTGGTCGTTGACGTAGATGTAGCCACGCTCGTCCAGATCCACACCGCTGTCGGCGGCCAGCAGATCGGTGGTCACCGGGCGACGCCCCACAGCCACGATCAGCTTGTCGAATACCATCTTCTGCTCGCCATTGGCGTCGGTGAAGGTGACGGTCACCTGCTTCTTCTTGACTTCGGTAGCCGTGACGCGAGCGCCCAGGCGGATGTCCAGGCCCTGCTTGGTCAGGGTCTTCTGGGCTTCCTTGGCGATCTGCTCGTCGGCGGCGACGAGGAACTTGTCCATGGCCTCCAGCACGGTGACTTCCGAACCCAGGCGGGCCCATACCGAGCCCAGCTCCAGGCCGATCACGCCAGCACCGATCACGCCCAGCTTCTTCGGTACGGCCTGGAATTCCAAGGCGCCGGTGGAGTCGACGATCACGTCCTGATCGACCGGGGCCGGCGGGATCTCCACCGGCTTGGAGCCGGAAGCGATGATCACGTGGGCGCCTTCGACCACCTGGGTCTTGCCGTCGCTGCCGGTGACTTCCACCTGCTTGCCAGCCAGCAGCTTGCCGTGGCCTTCGAGCAGGGTCACGCCGTTGGCCTTGAACAGCGCGCCGATACCGCCAGTCAGGTTCTTCACGATGTTGGCCTTGCGCCCGATCATCGCCGGCACATCGATGGTCACGCCCTTGGCCTCGATACCGTGAACGGCGAAGCCTTCCTTCGCTTCGTGATACTTCCAGGAGCTGTCCAGCAGCGCCTTGGAGGGAATGCAGCCGACGTTCAGGCAAGTGCCGCCGAGGGCGATCTTGCCGTCCTTACCCTGATACTTCTCGATGCAGGCGGTTTTCAGACCGAGTTGCGCTGCCTTGATGGCGGCGACGTAGCCACCTGGGCCGGCACCAATGACTACCACGTCGAATTTCTGGGTCATAAAAGATTCCTTTTCAGCTTCAAGCTTCAGTTTCAAGCTGCAAGGCGAAGGCTTCTACTTGAAGCTTGGCGCTTGCAGCTCGAGGCTGGTGTATTAGATGTCCAGCAGCAGGCGGGCCGGATCTTCGAGCAAGTTCTTGATGGTCACCAGGAAGGTCACGGCTTCCTTACCATCGATCAGGCGATGGTCGTAAGACAGCGCCAGGTACATCATCGGGCGGATCACCACCTGACCGTTGATCGCCATCGGGCGCTGAATGATGTTGTGCATACCCAGGATGGCAGCCTGCGGCGGGTTGACGATCGGCGTCGACATCATCGAACCGAAGGTACCACCATTGGTAATGGTGAAGGTGCCGCCGGTCATTTCCTCGATCGACAGTTTGCCGTCACGGGCCTTCTTGCCGAAGGTGGCGATGCCGTTCTCGATTTCCGCCAGGCTCATCAGCTCGGCATTGCGCAGTACCGGAACCACCAGGCCACGATCGCTGGACACGGCCACGCCGATGTCGGCATAGCCGTGGTAGACGATGTCGTTGCCGTCGATCGAGGCGTTGACCGCCGGGAAGCGCTTCAGCGCCTCGGTGGCGGCCTTGACGAAGAAGGACATGAAGCCCAGGCGCACGCCGTTGTGGGACTTCTCGAACAGATCCTTGTACTTCGAGCGCAGGGCCATGACTTCGGTCATGTCCACTTCGTTGAAGGTGGTCAGCATGGCCATGGAGGACTGCGCCTCGACCAGACGCTCGGCGATCTTGGCGCGCAGGCGGGTCATCGGCACGCGCTTCTCGGTGCGGTCGCCAGTGGCGACTACCGGAGCAGCGGCAGCAGCCGGAGCAGCGGCAGGCTTGGCAGCCGGAGCGGCCGGGGCACTCTTCTTGGCTTCTACGGCGGCGACCACGTCTTCCTTGGTCACGCGGCCACCCTTGCCGGTGCCGGCGATGCTGTTCGGGTCGATGCCGTTCTCTTCGGCCAGCTTGCGCGCGGCCGGCGAGAGAATGGCGTCGTCGCCAGCAGCGGCAGCCGGAGCAGCAGCCTGGGCCGGAGCAGCGGCAGCGGCCGGAGCGGCAGCCGGAGCAGCGGCGGCAGCGCCACCTTCGGTCAGCTTGCCCAGCAGCTCGTTGGAGAGAACGGTGTCACCTTCGTTCTTGATGATCTCGGCCAGAACGCCGTCGGCCTCGGCCAGGACTTCGATCACCACCTTGTCGGTTTCGATGTCGACGATCAGCTCATCACGTTTGACCGCTTCACCCGGCTTCTTGTGCCAGGTAGCGACGGTGCCGTCGGCAACCGATTCCGGGAAGGTTGGGGCTTTGATCTCGATAGCCATTGTGTGCGTTTCCTTAAATTCGGTTTAACCGGGAGGTGGCACCTGCCACCTCCCGGATGAAGGCGTTAAACAGTAAAGGCGTCCTGCAGCAGTTTTTCCTGCTGCTCGGCGTGCATCGACGCGTAACCGCAAGCAGGGGCTGCCGAAGCGTCACGGCCGGCATACTCGAGGAACAGGGTTCTCTTGTGTGCGGAGGTCACGCGACGCATGTGGTGCTGGCTGCAGTACCAGGCGCCCTGGTTCATGGGCTCTTCCTGGCACCAGACCACGTGCTTGAGGTTCTTGTACGGCGCCAGGGCCTCGGTCAGATCTTCTTCCGGGAACGGATAGAGCTGCTCGATACGCACGATGGCGATGTCTTCGCGACCTTCGGCTCGACGCTTCTCCAGCAGGTCGTAGTAGACCTTGCCGCTGCACAGGATCATGCGCTCGACCTTCTTCGGATCCAGCGAATCGATCTCGCCGATCACGGTCTGGAAGGAGCCTTCGGCCAGTTCTTCCAGGGTCGACACGGCCAGCTTGTGGCGCAGCAGCGACTTCGGCGTCAGCACCACCAGCGGCTTGCGCAGCGGGCGGATCACCTGGCGACGCAGCATGTGGTAGACCTGCGCCGGGGTGGTCGGCACGCACACCTGCATGTTGTGCTCGGCGCACAGTTGCAGGTAACGCTCCAGACGCGCCGAGCTGTGCTCGGGGCCCTGGCCTTCGTAGCCATGCGGCAGCAGCATGGTCAGGCCGCACAGGCGGCCCCACTTGGTCTCGCCGCTGGAGATGAACTGGTCGAATACCACCTGGGCGCCGTTGGCGAAGTCGCCGAACTGGGCTTCCCAGATCACCAGCGCGTTCGGCGTGGTGGTGGCATAGCCGTACTCGAAGGCCAGCACCGCTTCCTCGGAGAGGTAGGAGTCATACAGCTCGAACCTGGGCTGACCCTCGTAGAGGTTCTTCAGCGGAACGTAGGCCGATGCGTCCTTCTGGTTGTGCAGCACCGCATGGCGGTGCGAGAAGGTGCCACGGCCGATGTCCTGACCGGTCATGCGGATCGGATGGCCCTCGAACAGCAGCGTGGCGTAGGCCATGGTCTCGGCGAAACCCCAGTTGATCGGCAGGCCACCGGCCCCCATCTTCTGGCGATCTTCGAGAATCTTCGAGACCTGACGCTGCACCACGAAGCCTTCCGGTATCTCTAGCAGCTTGGCGGACAGATCCTGCAAGGTCTTCAGATCGAAACGGGTGTCGTGACGCGCGGTCCAGGCGTGGCCCAGATACGGGCGCCAGTCGACGAACAGCTCCTTGTTCGGCTCCTTGACCAGGCTCTTGACCACGTGCTGGCCATTGTCCAGCGCGGTACGGTACTCATCGACCTTGGCCTGCACGTCATCACTGGTCTGCACGCCGGCAGCCACCAGAGCATCGGCATACAGCTCACGAGTGGTGCGCTGCTTGGCGATCTGCTGATACATCAGCGGCTGGGTGCCGCTCGGCTCGTCGGCCTCGTTGTGGCCACGGCGGCGGTAGCAGACCAGATCGATGACCACGTCACGCTTGTATTGCATGCGGTAGTCGACGGCTAGCTGAGTGACGAACACCACCGCTTCCGGGTCGTCGCCATTCACATGGAAGATCGGCGCCTGGATCATCTTGGCCACGTCGGTGGCGTACTCGGTGGAGCGCGAGTCCAACGGGTTGCTGGTGGTGAAACCGACCTGGTTGTTGATCACGATGTGGATGGTGCCGCCCGTCTTGTAACCACGGGTCTGCGACATCTGGAAGGTCTCCATGACCACGCCCTGCCCTGCGAAAGCGGCATCACCGTGAATGGAGATCGGCAGTACCTTGTCGCCGGTGGCGTCGTTGCGACGATCCTGACGGGCACGCACGGAACCCTCGACCACCGGGGAAACGATCTCCAGGTGCGAGGGGTTGAACGCCAGCGCCAGGTGCACTTCGCCGCCCTGGGTCATGACGTTGGAGGAGAAACCCTGGTGGTACTTCACGTCACCGGAGGACAGGCCTTCGGCCTTCTTGCCCTCGAACTCGTCGAACAGATCACGCGGGTTCTTGCCCAGGGTGTTGACCAGCACGTTGAGGCGGCCACGGTGGGCCATGCCGATGACGATTTCCTTGGTGCCGTAGGAGCCCGAACGCTGGATGATCTCATCCATCATCGGGATCAGGCTTTCACCGCCTTCGAGGCCGAAACGCTTGGTGCCAGGGTACTTGGTGCCCAGGTACTTCTCCAGCCCCTCGGCCGCGGTCACGCGCTCGAGGATGTGGCCACGCAGCTCAGGCGAGAACTGCGGACGACCGCGCACGCTCTCCAGACGCTGGGCGAACCAGTTGCGCTGGCCGGAATCGACGATGTGGGTGAACTCGGCACCGATGGTGCGACAATATGTCTGCTGCAGCGCATCGCGGATTTCGCGTAGCGTTGCTTCTTCCTTGCCGATATACAGCTCGCCGGTACGGAAGGTGGTGTCCAGATCGGCGTCGGTCAGACCATAGTGATTGATCGACAGGTCGGACGGCGCAGTGCGCTCCCACAGCCCCAGCGGGTCGAGCTGAGCTGCCTGATGACCACGCATGCGATAGGCCTGGATCAGGCGCAGCACTTCCACCTGCTTCTTTTCGTGCTCGCTGCTCACAG
Source organism: Pseudomonas sp. GOM7 (assembly GCF_026723825.1). Classification (NCBI taxonomy): domain Bacteria; kingdom Pseudomonadati; phylum Pseudomonadota; class Gammaproteobacteria; order Pseudomonadales; family Pseudomonadaceae; genus Pseudomonas; species Pseudomonas sp. GOM7. The sequence goes on from NZ_CP113519.1 coordinate 3,007,734, forward strand.
CCCCGGCGGAAACCGGCTGAGCACGGCGCGAATTCTTGGCGAGCAGAACGAAATGATCACGGATGGTCGAGTGCGATACGTCCGTGGTACCGCTGCCATCGGTCGGCAGTTTCTGGAAGTAAGTGCGCCACTCTTCTGGCACAGCGTTGGGATCGTGCAGGTAGAGCTCATAGAGCTCTTCCACGTAGGCAGCGTTACCACCGGATAGGTGGGCGCTTTCCCACATGCGCTGCATCACGCTTTCTTGCATGCTTGGTCACCCTCGGTAAGGGGACACCACCGGCGTGAATACCGCATGGCTCCAATCAAAGTCACGTTGACTGCGACTCGAATAAAGCCACTCGGGTTCCCGCAGATAGTCCGGGTACCAGCCCGGATGCCCCTGCTGGTCGTCATGTTTTTCAAAATGTGAATCACGGCTTTTTGGGCTGTGATTCCGGCTTTTGCTGCAATACCGGCCGAAGCCGGTACTGCAGGTGCTACAGGTACAGCGATTTGCGAATCAGGTGCCGCTCTGCAGCAGCATGTTACGCACGTGACCGATGGCCTTGGTCGGGTTCAGACCCTTGGGGCAAACGTTCACGCAGTTCATGATGCCGCGGCAACGGAACACGCTGAACGGATCATCCAGCGACGCCAGACGCTCGGCGGTCTTGGTGTCACGGCTGTCGGCCAGGAAACGATAGGCCTGCAGCAGCGCAGCGGGACCGAGGAACTTGTCCGGATTCCACCAGAAGGACGGGCAACTGGTGGAGCAGCACGCGCACAGGATGCACTCGTACAGCCCGTCGAGCTTCTCGCGATCTTCCGGGCTCTGCAGACGCTCGATGGCCGGAGCCGGGGTATCGTTCTGCAGGAACGGCTGCACCTTCTCGTACTGCTTGTAGAAGATGCTCATATCGACGACCAGGTCACGAATCACCGGCAGACCCGGCAACGGACGGATCACCAGCTTGCCGCCTTTCAGCCCCGCTGCGGACAGCGGGGTGATGCAGGCCAGGCCGTTCTTGCCGTTGATGTTCATGCCGTCGGAGCCGCAAACGCCTTCACGGCAGGAGCGACGATAGGAGAAACCTTCGTCCTGCTCCTTGATCAGCGCCAGCACGTCGAGAACCATGACGTCCTTGCCGCCGGTATCAACCTGGAAGTCCTGCATGAAGGGCGCAGCGTCCTTCTCCGGGTTGTAGCGATAAACACTGACTTGCAACATATCGGTCACCCTTAATAAGTCCGAACCTTGGGTTCAAATGCCGGAACGGTCTTCGGCGCGAAGTTCACGTCACGCTTGGCTACGCGCTTCTCGCCCGGGAAGTAGAGCGAATGGCACAGCCAGTTCTGATCGTCGCGCTCCTCGAAGTCTTCGCGAGCGTGCGCACCGCGCGACTCTTTGCGAGCCTCGGCAGCCACAGCGGTCGCTTCGGCGACTTCGAGCAGGTTTTGCAGTTCCAGCGCCTCGATACGCGCAGTGTTGAACGCCTGGCTCTTGTCGGAGATCTTCACCTTGGCGATACGCTCGCGCAGGTCGGCCAGTTGTTGGATACCCTTCTGCATGTACTCGCCAGTGCGGAACACGCCGAAGTAGTTTTGCATGCACTGTTGCAGCTCGCGCTTGAGCGGAGCGACTTCTTCGCCCGTGCTGCGCTCGTTGACGCCAGCCAGGCGAGCGAGCGACTGCTCGATGTCGGTTTCGCTGGCGCCACGGACTTCCACGCCTTCTTTCAGCGCTTTTTCCAGGTGCAGGCCAGCGGCGCGACCGAACACCACCAGATCCAGCAGCGAGTTGCCGCCCAGACGGTTGGCACCGTGTACCGACACGCAAGCCACTTCGCCCACGGCGAACAGGCCTTCGATGATGGTGTCCTTGCCGTTGGCATCCTGGGTGATGGCCTGGCCATGGATGTTGGTGGCAACGCCGCCCATCATGTAGTGGCAGGTCGGGATGACCGGAATCGGCGCGACCACCGGGTCGACGTGCGCGAAGGTCTTGGACAGTTCGCAGATACCCGGCAGGCGACTGTGCAGCACTTCTTCACCGAGGTGATCGAGCTTGAGCAGCACGTGATCCTTGTTCGGGCCAACACCGTTGCCGGCGATGACTTCCTTGACCATGGAACGGGCAACCACGTCGCGACCGGCCAGGTCCTTGGCGTTCGGCGCGTAACGCTCCATGAAGCGCTCGCCATGGGCGTTGATCAGGTAACCACCCTCACCACGGCAACCTTCGGTGACCAGTACACCGGCACCGGCGATGCCAGTCGGGTGGAACTGCCACATCTCGATGTCCTGCACCGGCACGCCGGCACGCAGGGCCATGCCCACGCCATCGCCGGTATTGATCAGGGCGTTGGTGGTGGAGGCGTAGATACGACCGGCACCGCCAGTGGCCAGAACCACGGCCTTGGAGCGGATGTAGACGGTTTCGCCGGTCTCGATGCAGATGGCGATGATGCCGACGATGGCGCCATCCTGGTTCTTCACCAGGTCAACGGCGTACCACTCGTTGAGGAACGAGGTGCCAGCCTTCAGGTTGGCCTGGTACAGGGTGTGCAGCAGCGCGTGACCGGTACGGTCGGCAGCGGCGCAGGTACGGGCAGCCTGGGTCGGATTGTCCGGCCCCTTGGACTGGCCACCGAACGGACGCTGATAGATGCGGCCCTGCTCGGTACGGGAGAACGGCAGGCCCATGTGCTCGAGCTCGAACACCGCTTCCGGGCCGACGGAGCACATGTATTCGATGGCATCCTGGTCACCGATGTAGTCGGAGCCCTTGACGGTGTCGTACATGTGCCAGCGCCAATCGTCGTTCGGGTCGGCCGAGGCGATGGCGCAGGTGATGCCACCCTGAGCGGAAACGGTGTGCGAACGAGTCGGGAACACCTTGGTGACCACGGCAGTCTTGTGACCGCCCTGAGCCAGTTGCAGCGCGGCACGCATGCCGGCGCCGCCGCCACCTACGATGATGGCGTCATAGGAAAGAGTACGGATGCTAGCCATGAATCAGAAACCCCACAGAATCTGCACGCCCCAGACGAAAAACGCGAACATGGCGATGCCACACGCGGCCTGGAACAGGAAACGCACAATGGTCGCCGACTTGCCCAGCGCCATCGGCGTCAGGTAGTCAGTGGAGATGGTCCACATGCCGACCCAGGCGTGCACGCTCAGTGCAACCAGTGCCAGCAGGCTGAAGATGCGCATTGCGGTATGCGAGAACAGGCCGTGCCATTCGGCGTAGCCCATGCCCGGATTGCAGATCACATAGCCCAGCAGAAACAGCGTATAAGCCGCGAGAACGACCGCAGAAACGCGCTGCGCCATCCAGTCATAGAGGCCCGAACGCGAGAAATTCGTGACATTAGTTACCATATCCACACCCCCAGCAGCACGATCACGATCGCCGCAACGGCGATGACGATTTTCGAGCCCAGCTTGCCGCCTTCCAGCGTCTCACCGATGCCCATGTCCATGATCAGATGGCGCACACCGGCCACCAGGTGGTACAGCAGAGCGGACAACAGACCCCAGATCACGAACTTGGCCAGCGGGCTGGTCAGGCATTCCTTCACCTGGGCGAAGCCCTCTTCGGAAGTCAGCGACTTGTCGAGGCCGAACAGCAGAATGGCGATACCGACGAAGAGGATGACACCGGAGATACGGTGAAGAATGGACGTGTAAGCGGTGATCGGGAGCTTGATAGTCCTAAGGTCTAGGTTTACAGGTCGTTGGCTATTCACGGCTTTTTATCACACTGAGAGCCCCTAACTATCAGGGCAAAGTTGTTGGGAAGTGCACTGGTCAGGTACCCATCACCCAAGGAGTGACGACCGCCATTATATGGCCCTGAAGCCCCTGACGGTCGGGCGCAGAGTATAGACAGTTAGCAGACTAATGACAATGCAATGCCCTCCCCCAAAAAGCGCATTGCAGCCTTCGTACAAATGGCGTAAATAGCCCGCTTTTTTCGTTGAAAACCGCGCCAGAAGCCTTCTGCGACGGGGTTTTCGCAAATTGACATTCGGATTTATCCCACTATAGTGGTGCGGGCCCTGCGTGGGGGGCTGTCTGATGATTTCAAGCATAACTAGGAGGCCACACATGGCTGACAAAAAAGCGCAGTTGATCATCGAGGGCGATGCCCCCGTAGACCTGCCTGTTCTGACCGGCACCGTTGGTCCCGACGTAATCGACGTGCGAGGACTGACCTCCACGGGCCGCTTCACCTTCGACCCCGGCTTCATGTCCACCGCTTCCTGCGAGTCGAAGATCACCTACATCGACGGTGAAAAAGGCATTTTGTTGCACCGCGGCTACCCGATCGAACAGCTTGCCGAGAAATCCGACTACCTGGAAACCTGCTACCTGCTGCTCAACGGCGAACTGCCGACCCAGGCGCAGAAAGCCCAGTTCGTCAGCACCATCAAGAACCACACCATGGTGCACGAGCAACTCAAGACCTTCTTCAATGGCTTCCGCCGCGACGCTCACCCCATGGCCATCATGTGCGGCGTGGTCGGCGCCCTGTCCGCCTTCTATCACGACTCGCTGGACATCAAGAACCCGCAGCATCGCGAAGTTTCCGCCATGCGCCTGGTCGCCAAGATGCCGACCATCGCCGCCATGGCCTACAAGTACTCCATGGGCCAGCCCATGATGTACCCGCGCAATGACCTCAATTACGCGGAAAACTTCCTGCACATGATGTTCAACACCCCGGCCGAGATCAAACCGATCAGCCCGGTACTGGCCAAGGCGATGGACAAGATCTTCATCCTCCACGCCGACCACGAGCAGAACGCCTCCACCTCCACCGTGCGCCTGGCTGGCTCCTCGGGCGCCAACCCCTTCGCCTGTATCGCAGCCGGCATCGCCGCCCTCTGGGGCCCGGCACACGGCGGCGCCAACGAAGCGGTGCTGACCATGCTCGACGAAATCGGCAGCGTGGAGAACATCGACAAGTTCGTGGCCAAGGCCAAGGACAAGGACGACCCGTTCAAGCTGATGGGCTTCGGCCACCGTGTGTACAAGAACTTCGACCCGCGCGCCAAGGTCATGAAGCAGACCTGCGACGAAGTCCTGGCCGAGCTGGGCATCAACGACCCGCAACTGGAACTGGCGATGAAGCTGGAAGAGATCGCGCGCAACGATCCTTACTTCAAGGAGCGCAACCTCTACCCGAACGTGGACTTCTACTCGGGCATCATCCTCAAGGCCATCGGCATTCCCACCTCGATGTTCACCGTGATCTTCGCCCTGGCGCGCACCGTCGGCTGGATCTCGCACTGGAAGGAAATGCTCTCTGGCCCGTACAAGATCGGCCGCCCGCGCCAGCTCTACACTGGCCATGCCAAGCGCGACCTGCCCGACGACCGGGGCTGATCGCCGCTGAAAGAAAAAGGGCTGCCAATGGCAGCCCTTTTCATTTGTACCCTGGAAAACTACTTTGCCTCCGCCTTGGCCCGTAGCGCCTTGAGCGTCTGCAAGGGCGCATCGACCACGAAGCTGTTGGCCAGCCAGGACGGCACGCTGCCACCCGGCTCGGTATGGGCTTCGTAGGTCACTTCCACCCGATGCTCGCCTTCCGGTTTGAGCAGCCACTCCCCCTCCAGGCTGGGTACACGCACGTAGCCCTTCTCCTTGGGCAAACGCCCTGGGTCGCCTTCGAGCATGCGCGTCACACTGCCGTCCGCCTCCTTGCGCGTCGTCACCTCGATCACCGAGTCACGCGCCTCTACCGGCCAGGGCATCTTGAAACGGGTGTACAGCCAGCTCTTGTCGCCCTCACGTTGCAACAAGCGTTGTTCCTGGCAGCTATAGACCCAGGCACAGGCACCTGGGACATCTTCCTGCAGGGCAAGCACCTTGGGCAGATCGGCATCGATGGTCACTACGCCACGATAAGCCTTGTACTTGGAGCCCGGCACATCGGCCAGATAGACCTTGATGCCCTCCTCCTCACGCTCTAGCTGCCATTTGCGCTCGGCCGCCTGAACGCCCGAGGCGCAGATCAACACGGCCAGCAATGCGATACGGGACTTGCTCATGACCACTCCTGAATGCTGTTTTCGTTTCGACCCGCGCACGCCGACACGAGTTCATGGGGCGAGGCGGTGGCTTGTTCG